>NZ_JCADBI010000011.1:0-234671 GCF_059358895.1 Micromonospora sp. BQ32
CCTGACGAGCGGGGGCTCGTGGCGCCGGGTCCCTGTGTAACGACCGGGGGGCCCAGGTCATTCCGGGTGGCCCACCCGCCGACACCCCCATCGCGGCGGTGCCTGCGATCGTTCGTGGGGACTGCAACGACCGGTAGGCCGAGGTCATTCCGGGGCGGCCCACCTGCCGACACCCTCATCAAGGCGGTGCCTGCGGTCGTTCGTTCGGACTGTAACGACCCGGCGGAGGCTGGCATTCCAACCTGCGCGACCCCGGTTGCGGGTCGGCCGGTCGGTGGTGCTGCGATCGTCAGGGTATGTAACGACCCCGGCCCCGCCATGATTCCGGCCCACGAGTGCGGCCGGCCACGACCCACAACACCCACAACACCCACAAACGGGCAAACCACCCAGACAGCACTGGGCTTGCGGTGTCGAATCGCCCCTCACCCGCGTGATCCACTCGGGTTCACGGAAGTCGGGGCATCCCGGACGCCCGGACCCCCCGACATCAAAGAACCCGAGTTGATCAGCCGAGCCGGCCGGCGCTCGCGTGCCCGGCCCCCGATCCCTGGGCGGGTCAGGTGCCCAGGTAGCGCAGGACCGCGAGGATTCGTCGGCTGTAGCCCGTGGTGTGGGCGAGGTCGAGTTTGTCGAAGATGGCGTTGACATGCTTCTCGACCGCGCTCTGCGACACGTGCAGCCGCTGGGCGATGGCGAGATTCGTGTGTCCCTGGGCCATCTCGTGCAGTACGTCCCGTTCCCGCGGTGTGAGCCGACCGAACGGGTCGGGTCGCTCCGAGCCGGCCACCACCTGACGGACCACCTCCGGGTCCAGGGCGGTGCCTCCGGCGGCGACCCGGTCGAGGGCGTCGAGGAAGTCGTCCACCTGAGCGACCCGGTCCTTGAGCAAGTAGCCGACCCCCTCGGGGCGGTCGGCGAGCAGCCGCCCGGCGTACCGCCGCTCCACGTACTGGGAGAGCACGAGGACGCCGGTGTCGGGCCACCGACGACGGATTTCCAGGGCGGCCCGCAGCCCGTCATCGGTGTGGGTGGGCGGCATCCGGACGTCGGTGACAACCACGTCGGGACGGGACCGTTCGACCGCCTCGACAAGCTGGTCGGCGGTCCCGACCGCCGCGAGCACCTCGTGGTCCTCGTCGGCGAGCAGCCGCGTCAAGCCCTCCCGGAGCAGCGTCGAGTCTTCGGCGAGGACTAGTCGCACGGCAACTCCGCCAGCACGGTCGTCGGACCGCCGGTCGGGCTGGTCACCCTCAGCCGGCCGTCCAGCGCGGCGACCCGGCGCGCCAGCCCGGACAACCCGCGCCCGGTCGGCTGCGCCCCGCCGACGCCGTCGTCGTGCACGCGCATCCGGATCCACCCATCCCGTACCCCGATATCGACCGTGACCAGGGTAGCGGCGGCGTGTTTCGCGGCGTTGGTGAGCGCCTCGCAGGCCACGAAGTACAGCACCGTCTCGATCTGCCGCTCGGGGCGGACCGGCAGCTCGCAGCGGATCCGCACCGGCACCTGCGAGCCGCGGGCGACGATGGCCAGGACCTCGCCCAGATCGCTGCCGTCCAGTGCCGACGGGTAGACCCGCCACGCCACCTCGCGCAACTCCTCGATGGCACGCTGCACGTCCTCGTGCGCCTGGGCCAGCAGCGCGTGCGTACGGTCGGCGTCGCGGGCGCGCCGGGCCCGGCCGAGCAGCATGCCGAGGGCGACCAGCCGCTGTTGGAGGCCGTCGTGCAGGTCGCGTTCGATGCGCTGCCGTTCGGCGTCGACTGCGGCGATGACCCCGGCCCGACTGGTAGTCAGCTCGTGGACCCGCCGGGTCAGCTCCGCCCGACTTCCCGGGCCGAGCAGCCGTCGGGCCAGCCGGATGTCCAGCGCGGCGATGCTGGCTACGGCCTGAACGTTGAGCAGTAGCAGGACCGCCCCGACGGCGATCTGGGACAGGGCGTCGAGCAGGGTCAGCTCTCCGCGCACCGCCGCGCGCAGCACGATCCCGGCCAGCACCACGCCGACGCCAAGCACGGCGTACGCCAGCAGGCCGAGTGCGCCGGGTAGCAGTCGGGCGGCCAGGTAGCCGACCTGCCGGCGGGTCGGCACAGCGTTCGGCGCGGGCACGTCCGTCGCGGCGAGCAGCCTGGCGAGGCGGCGATGTTCCATCCGCACCAGCCACCCGCCGTACCGGTTGGTCAGGCCAGCGACCCGAGGGCCGGCCGCAGGCGCGACCGCGCTCACGCTGAATGCGGCGGCCGCGACGGCGAGAAAGACGAACTCGACGGCGGCCGTCGCGATTCCGACGGCGACGCCGACCGGCAGCCGCAACCGATCCCACCACCCGCCGGTTCGCCGTTCCCCCACCACCTCGCCCGCCTTCCGCACCAAATCTGCTCTCCCTCGCCCTGCGTCATCTGACGCGCCCGCAGGCGACCGCGGGTGTCGCGTGGGGTGCAGCAGAGCAAAGGACACCAGAGGAGGGCTGACTAGCGTTCGTCCGAGGCCCACGACCCGCTTCGGTACAGGGTGCCGCGACCGCCCGGGTCCGGCATCGCGTTCAGTGCGCTCTGCTCGGGTTCGGTCGGCTCGGGGTTCCGCGCGGCACGGCGGGCCTTCAGCACGCGGGACCCGACGAACCAGGCGGCCGCCGCCACGCAGACCACGATCACCACTTTCTGGAGCGCGCCGACGTAGCCCTCGACGAGGTGCCAGTTGTCGCCCAGCAGGTAACCGGCGAGCACGAAGGTGGTGTTCCAGATCAGGCTGCCCAGCGTGGTGTAGAGCAGGAACGTGGCCACCGGCATCCGCTCCACGCCGGCCGGAATCGAGATCAGGCTCCGGAAGATCGGGATCATCCGGCCGAAGAAGACCGCCTTCACGCCATGCCGCAGGAACCACGCCTCGGTCCGGTCGACGTCGCTGAGCTTGACCAGTGGGAGCCGGGCGACGATGGCGCGCATCCGGTCGCGCCCCAGCGCCGCGCCGATCAGGTAGAGCGCGAGCGCACCCAGCACCGAGCCCAGCGTGGTCCAGAAAATCGCACCGACCAGACTCATCCGGCCCTGCGCCGCGACGAACCCGGCCAGCGGCAGGATCACCTCACTGGGAATCGGCGGGAAGAGGTTCTCCAACGCCACCGCCAGGCCGGCACCCGGCCCGCCGAGTCGTTCCACCAGGTCAGTGACGTAGCCGACGATCCCATCCTGCGGTGGTTCCGCTGCGGCGGTGGGGGTTCCGGTGGCGAACACGGCGTGGGACGTTCGAATCATGCGCCCACGTTACGAAGTCATCCTGAGAGCCGACCATGGGGCCGACCGCCCGGCCGCGCGGGTCGACCACACCGGTGGGGGTGCGGAAAGCCGCACCCCGCTACGGCTCGCGGTGGCGCAGCCACCGTGCGTACCCCTGGATGTCGCGGCAAACGCGCGGGCGCACGCCGCCGCGGTCCGCGCGGCGGGTGCCCGGGTGGTGGTCTTTCCCGAGCTGTCACTGACCGGGTACGAGTTGGACGCGCCGGTCGTGTCGGTCGACGACCCGCGGTTGGTGCCGCTTATCGAGGCGTGCGCCGAGACGAACGCGGTGGCCCTGGTCGGTGCGCCGGTCGCGGGCGACCACATCGCGATGCTGGCGGTGACCGACGTTGGCGCGACGGTGGCGTACCGGAAGATCTGGCTGGGGGACGCGGAGGCCCGTCGGTTCCGGCCCGGCGACACCCCGGTCGTGCTGGAGGTGGACGGTTGGCGGGTGGGGCTGGCGATCTGCAAGGACACCGGCGTGGCCGCGCACGCGGAGCGGACGGCCGCGCTCGGGATCGACGTGTACGCGGCGAGCGTCCTGGAGCAGGCCCGCGACGCCGCCGTGATAGATGGGCGGGCGTACCGCATTGCCACCGCGCAGCGGGTCTGGGTGGCGGTGGCGAGCTTCGCCGGGTCGACCGGCGGTGGCTACAGCGAGGCAGCGGGGTGCTCGGGCGTCTGGACGCCGGACGGCGAGGTGTACTCCCGCGCGGGCACCGACCCCGGCGAGTCGGTCAGCGTCAGCCTCACTCGGCCCGGCCGTGGCGGCGGCAGGCGCGGTTAGGGTGACGGGATGATCTCCGGACGAGTGGTGCAGCTGCGGCGGTACCCGGTGAAGTCGCTGCTCGGAGAGCGGATCCCGACCGCCGACATCGGTGCGACGGGCGTCGCGGGTGACCGGGTGCTGGCCCTGCTGGATCAGACCAGCGGGCGGGTGGCCAGCGCCAAGCAACCCCATCGCTGGCGCGGCCTGCTCACGCTACGAGCGACCGGCGGGGCGACCGATCCGGTACGGATCACCCTGCCCGACGGCCGACAACTGTCGGCCCAGGACCCCCACGTCGACAGGGCGCTCAGCGCGGCGACGGGTTGCCCGGTGACCCTCGTCGACGCCGTACCGGCCGGCGCCACCCTGCTGCGGTCCGACCCGGAGGCGGTGCTCGCCGCCGGCCTGACCGACGAGGTCCCGGCCGACGAGAGCCGGCTCGGGTCGGTGCTGCCCGGCACCTTCTTCGACTTCGCTCCGATCCACCTGGTCACCACCGCCACCCTGGACCGGATCGCCGGGCACCTCCCGCCCGGGGCGGGGACGGTGGAACGCTACCGGCCCAACCTGGTGCTCGACACGGACCCGGATGCCTTCGCCGAGAACGGCTGGGTCGGCCGGGAGTTGCGCATCGGCCCGGACCTGGTGCTCACCGTGCTCGCCCCGACGCCGCGCTGCGCGGTGCCGACGCTCGCGCACGGCCCGCTGCCCCGCGAGACCGAGGCGCTGCGGGTGCCCGCCCGGCTCAACCGGATCGAGCCGCTGCCCGGAGTAGGCCCCCAGCCGTGTGTTGGCGCGTACGCCACTGTGGTCCGTCCCGGGCGGGTGGCGGACGGCGACCGCGTCGCGGTCGGCCCATGAGTGTTTGCGCGGCGGCGATGACCTTGAAATGCTTCCGGAATGACCTCCTTTCCTCCGACCTTCGCCGATGATGTCGTCGGCCAGTCGGCTCAGGCGCAGTTCGAGGCGTTCATCGACGAGCACCGCAGGGCGCTCAACGGCTACCTGGACGGGCTGACCGAGGAGCAGGCGCGCCGGTCGTTGGTGCCGTCCCGGACGACGCTGCTGGGTCTGGTGAAGCACGCCGCGTTCGTGGAGAAGGTCTGGTTCGACGAGGCCGTCACCTGTCGGCCCCGGGCCGAGATCGGCATCCCGGCCACGCCGGACGAGTCGTTCATCCTCGACGACGGCGACACGATCGCCACCGTTCAGCGCGCGCATCGGGAAGCCTGCGAAGCCTCCCGCCGCGCCACGTCCGGCCTGGGCCTCGACGACCTGCTTCGCGGCAACCGGCGCGGCCCGCTGCCGCTGCGCTGGGTCTACCTGCACGTGCTGCGCGAGCTTGCCCAGCACTGCGGGCACGCGGAGATCCTGCGCGAGCAGATCCTGGCCGCCGAATAGCGTCGCCGCAGGCCCGAGCCGGTCGCCCTCGGCATGGCCGGGATCATCTGCCGGTGTCGGCGAAGCGACGCAGCGTCCAGCGGGCCGGCGGCCAACCGCCGGGGTCGTGGTCGGTGGTCCATTCGGTGATCGAGCCCGGGGGCACGTCCAGGTCGAATGCCCGGAAGACCGGCTGCGCGGCGAGCGCGTGGAACCCGCCCTCGACGGTCTCGCTGTGGCCGACCAGGATCACGGTGGAGCCCCGGTGCCGGTGGGCGATCTCCATGATCGCGCGGCTGACCCGGACCACCAGTTCGGCCCAGCTCTCGTTGCCCTCTTCGAACGGTCGGAACACGCCGCCACCGGGCACCGCGTGGTCGGTGCGGAAGAGGGCGGTCGGCAGGCCGTCGGCGTACGGGGGTGTGTGCCAGGTGCAGAGACCACAGTCGGCCACGGGCCGGACGCCCAACGCCGCGCCGATCGGTTGCGCGGTCTCGACAGCCCTGCGCAGCACGGACGAGTAGACCGCCACCGGCCCGTCGGCGGCGACCTCAGCGGTGAGCCGGTTTGCCAGGTGGTGTGCCTGCTCGTGGCCGAGGGCGGTGAGGCCCCGACAGCCACGTGGCCCACCGATGATCCCTTCCAACTGGTGGACCGACTCGCCGTGTCGCACGAAGATCAGACGTGTCCGCATCGGGACATCATGCCAGCGGTATCGACGGGGGTATCAGTCGTCCGTACGGCCGCCGGAGAAGCTGTCGACCCGCGTGAGCAGAGCGTCCAGTCGGGCGCCCGTCTGCGCTGGTAGGCGGTCCCGCCGCACCAGCTCGGCGATGTGGTCCCGCAGGTCGGCGACGCGCTTGGCGCGGTCCCTGGTGCGGTTGAGGTCGGCGAGGTCGTCGCGGAGATCTTCGGCGGTCTTGCGGTCGACGTCGCCGCGGGCGACCGCGGTGGCCAGGACGGCGGCGAACTCGCTGGTCACCTCCCGGAAGCTGACCGGTATCTGCTGCCCGGCGGTCGGCGGCGCGGTGCTGGCGGCGGGTGGCGAGGACGGTGCGGACGGCGTCGGCGAGTGCGTCGTGGGCGCGGAGGCGGAGGTCGAGGGCGCGTCGGCGATCTCGGCCGGGTCGGGTGTGCCCGGGTTGCCGAACGGGTCCCCCGCGAACAGGGCGCCGACGCCGATCAGCACGGCGAGAACGGCAGCGACGAGCGCGGCGGCGGGCCGACGCGATCGACGTCGGGCCGGCGCGGCGGCAACCGGGAGAGGTCGGGCCACCACCGAGCGGTCGATCAGGGTGGGCGGGTGGACGGCCGGCCGGATGCGCAACAGCTCGGTGGGCGGCTCGACCGGCTGACCGGCACCGAAGCGGCGGGCCAGGTGCGCGGCGCTCGGCCGGTCGGCCGGGTTGGCGGCCAGGCAGGCGACGGTCAGCTGGGCGATGTCGGCGGGCAGGCTGGGCACCCGCAACGGCGGCACCGGGGTGCCCCGCCGGTGCACCTCCAGCGCGTCCTCCCAGCTCTGCACGGGCAGTGGCGCCCGCCCGGTGAGGGTGCGGTAGAGCAATGCGCCGAGGGCGTACACGTCGCTCGCCGGGTCGGGCGGCCCGGCGGTCAACCGTTCCGGGGCGAAGTAGGCAGGGGTGCCCATCAACGGTTCGCCGGACTGGCTGTCGAGGCCACCGAGCGCGGCGATGCCGAAGTCGAGCACCTTGGCGCCGGTGTCGGTGAGCATGACGTTGCCGGGCTTGACGTCGCGGTGCACGACGCCGATGCGGTGCGCGGCGGCCAGCGCGGCGGCGATCTGCCCGGCCACCCGGACCGCCTCCGGCCAGGGCAGCGGCCCGGACCGCAGCCGGTCAGCCAGGTTGTGACCGTCGACCAGCTCCATCACCAGGTACGGGACCACGACGCCACCGGCCAGGGTCGCCTCGGCGTAGTCGTACACCTGGGTCACGTGTGGGTGGGTCAGCCGGGCGGCCGCGCGGGCCTCGCGTTGGATGGTGGCCCGCAGCTGTGGGTCGGTGGCGAACTGCCCGGCGAGCACCTTGATCGCGACCGGCCGCCCCAGCACCTCGTCGTCGCCTCGCCACACCTCGGACATGCCACCGAGACCGATCCGCTCGTGCAGTACGTAGCGGTCGTGGAGGCGGAGAGTGGGCATGAGCGGTGACATGGCTTCACCAGTCTGCCTGGCAACGCCGCCCTCGACCACTCTGCGTGCCCGGCCCCACACTGTTCGTCCCGTGCGTGCCGGAATGGGATTGGTTCGGGTCAGGAGCAGCGGGGGGTGCCGGGCAGCGGGCGCGGCTGGATGCGGTCGGCGAGCCGGCGCAGGGCGCGGGCGGTGGCCCGCCGGGTCGGGGCGAGCAGGGCCCGGCGGGGGTGTTCGACCTGGACCGGAGCGTCCGGTCGGGCCGAGTTGACGTGTCGGTTCATGGCGTCGAGCGCGGTGATGTATCCGGTGGGAAGTTCCATGGTCAACTCCTCGGGACAGGTCCGGTGGAGGCCCGGACGACGAGTGCGGTGGGCAGCAACACGTGACCGGCCGCGGTGTCCGCGGGCGGGTCCAGCAGCAGTTCGGCGGCGATCCGGCCCTTCTCTTCGGCCGGTTGCCGGACGGTGGTGAGGCCGGCCGCGGCGGCCTCGGGGACGTCGTCGAAGCCGGTCACCGAGATGGTTGGACGAGCGTGGGCCGGCCGCGCGGCCAGGGCGTCCAGCACACCGAGCGCGAGCACGTCGGAGCCGGCCAGCACGGCGGTCGGCGGTGCGGGATGGTCGAACAGCCCGGCGATGGCCGCGGCTGCCGCCGCCCGGCTGTTGCCGGGGACGTTGACCAGGGTCAGCTCGGCCCAGCCGACGCCGACCTCGGCGAAGGCGTCGGCGAACCCAATGAGCCGACCTCGGGTGGTCGGATGCGGCACCTGGTCGACCCCGGCCAGGGTGAGCGGGCCGGCCGGCGCGTCGGGCAGCACGGAGTCGGCGAGCAGCGCCACCCGGCGGTGCCCGAGCCCGGCGACGTGCGCGGCGACACTGCGCGCGGCGGCCCGCTCGTCGATGCCGACGAACCGCTCGTCGGCGCCGGCGTCATCGCGGGCGGCCGTGCTGACGAACGGCAGCCCGCGTTGGCGGATCACGTCCAACGCCCATTCCTCGTCGGCGACGCAGTAGACGCAGAACCCGTCGACCGCGGCGTTCTCCACCGCCCGTCGAGCGTCGGTGACCGCCGGCGGCAGCGGCACCAGCAGCATGCTCGTGCCGTGCCGCTCGGCCGCCGCGCCGACACCGGCGAGGAAGCGGACCGCGAACGGGTCGGTGAAGGCGTACGACAGTCGCGAGGTGAACAGCACCCCGATCGACCCGACGAAGCCCCGGCGCAGGGAGCGCGCGGTGGGGTTGGGACCGGGGTAGCCGAGTTGCCGGGCGGCGTCCAGGATCCGCTCGCGCAGGGTGGCGGAGAGCTGGTCGGGGCGGCTGTAGGCGTTGGACACGGTGCTGCGGGAGACGCCGACGGCGTCGGCCACGGCTTGCAGTGTTGGCTTCACCGGCACCTCTCTGTATCGATCCAGTCTGTATCGATACAGAGATTAGCCCGACCGGTCGGCGTGGGTCAATACGTGCGCGGGGAGTCCTGGTTACGGGGGCTTACGGTCCGGGCAGGCGGGCGACCGGGCCCCGCGCTGACGTCCGTCCACGGTCGTCGAGCGCGCCAGGGCCGTCGCGGTCGAGAGTCAGGCCGGGTAGAGGTCGTCCAGCAGGCCGCCGAGGATCTCCGCCGTACGCTCCGGCGGCTCGGCCTCGACGCAGAGCCGCTCCATCGCCACCGCGTAGTAATCCAGATCGTCGCGCTTATCGAGGTAGATGGCGCTGGTGAGCTGTTCGATGTAGACGATGTCGGGTAGCTCCTGGTCGCCGAAGCGCAGGATGGTGAAGGCACCCCCGGCGGCGGCGTGGCCACCGGCGGCGAACGGGATGACCTGGAGCCGGATGTGGGGCGACTTGGTCGCCTCGATGAGCGCCGTGAGCTGGCCGCGCATGACCTCGGCCCCGCCGATCGGACGGCGCAGCGCCGCCTCGTCCACCACGGCCCAGAGCTGCGGCGGGTTCTCCCGGTGCAGCAACTGCTGACGCTGCATCCGCAGCGCGACGCGCCTGTCGATCTCACCCGGGCCGGCCGCGCCGTGCCCGAGCAGCACGACCGCCCGGGCGTACTCCCGGGTCTGCAGGAGGCCGGGCACGAACTGCACCTCGTAGCTGCGGATCAGCGCGGCGGCGGCCTCCAGGCCCAGATACGACTGGAACCAGGACGGCAACACGTCGCCGTAGCGGTGCCACCAGCCGGGGCTGTTCGCGTCCCGCGCGAGCTTGAGCAGCGCGTCGCGCTCGTGTTTCTCGGTGACGCCGTAGAGGGTCAACAGGTCGGCGACGTCGCGCTCCTTGAAGCCGACGCGGCCCAGCTCCATCCGACTGATCTTGGATTCGGAGGAGCGGATCTCCCAGCCGGCGCCCTCCCGGGTCACCCCGCTGGACTCTCGCAGGCGGCGCAGTTGGGCGCCGAGCAGCATGCGCAGCACCGTCGGCCCGGTTGTCGGGCCGCCCTCGGCGGGAACCATCGTCACGTGCGGACCTCCGGACACCGACCCACGACGGCCGGGCGCCCCGGCCCGGCCGACGTGTAAGCATGCCATGGACCGACAGTGAGATGAACTCCTCCGCGCCGGTGAATAAGTCCCGTCACCGGGACGACCCACCCCCGGACGGTCAGTTGATCAGATGGTCGAAATCGCCGTCCCGCGCACCGAGAACGAAGGCCGCGATCTCATCGACCGTGTAGATCAGCGCCGGCCCCTCCGGGTGTCGTGAGTTGCGGACCGCGATGCCCGCTCCCTCGGGCAGTTCGGCGAGTTCGACGCAGTTGCCGCTCGGGTTGCTACGGCGGCTCTTCTGCCAGCTCAGCGGAGGCAACTGGTGGATCGGTACGCCATTGGGTGGCTGCTGCATGGGGGCGTCTTTCTGTTACGAGCCCGCCGGTGGCCGTGGGAGGAGCGGTGACGGCGAGGGGGTGCGGTATCGACATTGGACGGTTCTGCACGTGCATCTGCTATTGCATCTGCATCCGACGGCGAGCATGATAACGCACATGATCGGTGCCCATCCGTTCACTTTGAGTGACCCTCGCACGGGCAACGATCAGGCAAAACTGGGCCCGACGCGGCGCGCCGCGTCAACCGAAGACTGGAGGCGGTCGCGGCGATGGGAGGGTTCGTGCCGGATCCGATGAGTGTCGCCTCCGGCGTCTGCGCGGCCGGCGCGCTGCTCTCCTCCTGGCAACTGCGCCGACGGGCGGTGCGCGCCGAGGCCGAGATCGATCACCTCCAGGCCGAACTGGCCGCCGAACGGCACGCCGCCAGCCACGACCCGCTGACCGGGCTGCCCAATCGACGCGCCTTCTACCGCCTGGCCGCCGCCCTGCTCACCGACGCCGCCGGCCAGCCGCTGATCGCCGTGGTGCTCGACCTGGACGACTTCAAGCAGATCAACGACCGATACGGGCACGCCGCCGGCGACCAGGTGCTGATCAGTGTGGCCGAGCGGCTCGCCGGCTTCGCCGGGGACAATCTCGTCGCCCGCCTCGGCGGCGACGAGTTCGCCGGGTTGCTCTCCAGCCCCACCGTCGACCGGCGCTGGATCGAGCACTCCACCCGCCGGCTCAGCGAGACCGTCGCCGCGCCGATCCGGCTGAGCGGGTGCAGCGTCCGGGTCACCGCGTCCGTCGGGCTCGCCCCGGTGACCGGCCCGGCCCAGCTCACCGACGCGCTCAGCCGCGCCGACGCGGCCATGTACCAGGCGAAGAGCCTCGGTGGCGCCCGGTCGCCCCGCCAACTGGTCGACAGCGCGTTCCTCGGGGAGCGCTGACCGTTCAGCCCGGCCCTTCCTCCTGTCCGCCCTGGCCGGACGCCGCGTCCACTGCGCGCCGCCGGTCCAGACCGCGCACCGCCGCGTCGGCGAGGGTGACCAGACCCACCGGTGACACCAGCCCCCGCACGATCCGCGCCGCCCGGTCCCGGTCGGCCGCCTCGGCGTCGGGGTCCAACGCCTGGCGGGTCCAGTCGCTGAGGTCGTCCAGCGCGCGAACCGCGAGGAACCAGGCCAGGCGCACCGGGTCGACGTCGGTCCTGCCATAGCCGGTGAGCGCGGCCCGCTGCTGCTCGGGAGTGATCGGCGCGAAGGCGAGCACCCCGCCGAGGACGAACATGAGGTCGCACTCGGGCGGGGCGAGCACCGCGTCGTCCCAGTCGATCAGCCAGACCTGCCCGTCCCCACCGAGCAGCAGGTTGCCCAGGTGCGGGTCACCGTGGCAGACGACGTTCGCGCCGGGTCGGTCGCGCTGCTCGACGCGGCGCTCAACCTCGCGGATCAGGGCCTCCAGCCGGTCGGCCACCGCGGACCACACCCCCGCCAGCTCCGCGAGCAGCGGGTTCGCGAGGTCGACCGGGTCCGGGTTGCGCAGCCGTGCGGCCACCGCGCGGGTCGCGGTCACGATCGAGGGGTACGCGGCACCGCCCACCGGTAGCAGCCGGCTCAGTTCGTCGGTCACCGGCACGGCGTGCACGGCGGCCAGCACCTCGCCGTACGCGCGCCAGTGCGCGCCGGTCATCGGGCCGTCGAGCGCCCGCTGGTCGGAGACCCACGGCACCACCGAGAGGCGGCGGCCGTCATGGTCGAGGGAGAGCCGTCCGTCGTCGGCCCGCAGCGGCGCGGCGATGCCCGGCACCCCCTGTTCGGCCAGGTACGCCGTCACGACCAGGCCGGCCGGGGTGCCGCCACCGCTCAGCTTGACCGCGTACCGACCGCCGTCGACGGCCTGAGCCAGCCACAGCCGTGCGTGCTGGTCCGCGCCGTGGGTGACTCGCTCCATCGTGGACAGCCGCAGACCAAAGCCCGTCCGCACCTGGTCGGCCACCTGCCGCGCGACGTCCTGCACCATGCGGACACCATGCCAGTGACCGGGCCAGCCACCCACCAATTTTGCCGACCGGCCGGGCAGCTGCGTCACTGTCGGACTTCCCCACTTCTGGGGCAGCCCGTCGCGCGGTCAGCGCCAGCCGTAGCCGGCGCGCAACGCCTGCCCGACCCGGTCGAACCGGGGCCGATCCAACACGGCGCCCTCCCGCCGGATGCTGTCCTCGCGCATGGTGAGCACCCGGTCCAGCCGGACCCAGCTCGGCCGGTTGTCGCGGTCCCACTCACCCGGCCCGAGGGCGAACCAGTGCCGCTGCCCGTCCCGCTCGCTCTGGCTGGACAGCATCAACCCGAACAGGGTCCGACTGTGCCGCCCGACGACCAGCACCGGCCGGTCCTTGCCCTGGCGGGGGTCATCCTCGTACGGCACCCACGTCCAGACGATCTCGCCCGGGTCGGCCTGACCGTCCCGCTCCGGAGCGTAGGTCAGCTCCCGACGCTGCAACGCACTCACCTGACGGCGACGGGCCACCTGCGCGGGGGCCGGCCCGGTACGCCGGGGCGACGGGATCACCGCACCGACCCGGGAGATACGCGCCGCGAAATTCCTCAACAGACCAGCCACGGCGGGCAGCCTACCCGCCACCGAAGCGGGCGGTACGACAGACTGGCCGGATGAACGAGCTGCCCCGCGACCTGCCGATCCTGGAGCGACGCGCGGTGCGGGTGGTGGTCACCGACGGCACCGACCGGGTGTTGCTGTTCCACACCCACGACCCGGACCACCCACGGCTGGGCACCTGGTGGGAGCTGCCAGGCGGCGGCATGGACCCCGGTGAGACCTATCGCGACACGGCGGTGCGGGAGCTGCGGGAGGAGACCGGCATCGTGATCAGTGTCGACCAGGTGGGCGCGCCGACCTGGCGGCGGAGGGCCAGCTTCCTGCACCGCCAGGTGCGGCACGTCCAGGACGAGGTCGTCATCGCGGTACGGCTGGCCGGCCCCGGCCCGGACGTGGACGAGGCAGACCGGCTCGACTACGAGCGGGAGGACTACTTCGGCTTCCGCTGGTGGCCGTTGCCCGAGGTGGTGGCCAGTCGGGAACGGTTCTACCCCGGGCAGCTCCCCCGGCTGATCACCCCCTTCCTCGCCGGCACCGAGATCGACGAGCCGTTCGAGCTGTGGTCGTGAGCCAGCCCGGCGGGCAGAGTGGGGGCATGAGGACCGATCTGCACGGGCCGCTCTCCGGGTACGCCGCGCGGCTGCACGCCACCGCCGGCGACCGGCACCACGTCGCCTCCCCGCTCGGTGCCTGGCTGCTGCTCGCGGTCGGTGCCACCGCAGCGGTCGACGCCGACCCGGCCGCCGAGGACGCCGCAGCCGCGGAGCTGGCGCGCGCCCTGGGCACCGACCTGCCGAGCGCGGCCGAGGTGGCCCGAGCGCTGTTGGACGCGCCGCACCCGCTGGTCGGGTCCGCCACCGCGCTCTGGCACCGGTCGGGGCAGGGCGACGGCGGGCCGGCGGCGTGGCGGGCCGCGCTGCCCCGCACGACCGAGGTCGGCGTCCTGCCCGATCAGGCCGGGTTGGACGCCTGGGCGCGCGAGCACACCCTCGGCCTGATCGAGGCGTTTCCCCTGCGGGTCGGGCCGGACGTGGTGCTGGCCCTGGCCAGCGCGTTGGCCACCCGGGTGTCCTGGGCGACCCCGTTCGACGTCGCCGACGCACGTGCGCTCGGCGCTGACAGCCCGTGGGCCGGCCACCTGCGGCGGGCGCTGCGCAGTCCGAGCCACGGTCACCGGGGCGCCATCGTGTCCACCGCACGGGTCGGTGACGTGATCGTGCACGCCGCGCCGGCCCAGACGACCGACGGCGCGGGGCTGGTGGTCCTCTCGGTGGCCGCCGCACCGCAGGTGCCACCGGCCGAGGTGCTGGCCGTCGCGTACGACCTCAGCGCCGGCGCGGCCGACGGCGCGCAACCGGCGGGCAGCCGCTCGCTGTTCGACCTGCCGCTCGGCGAGACTCCGCTGTGGACGCTGACCGAGGAGCGGGTACGCACCCGGGCTCGCGACGGCCGCGAAGAGCGACACCACGCCGTCCTCCCCTGCTGGTCGGCGCGGAGCGACCACGACCTGACCGCCCCGGCACTGGGCTTCCGGGCCGTGGCGGCCACGCTGGCGACGGCGATGGCACTTCCGGTGGAACGCTTCGAGGCACGGCAGACGGCGGTGGCCCGGTTCGACCGGTACGGCTTCGAGGCGGCCGCGGTGACCGGCATGTTCGGGCTGACCAGCCTGCCGCCGGAGGGGGTGGCCCGCACCGCCGAGCTGCGCTTCGGCCACCCGTACGCGGTGGTGGCGGTTGCCACCGACACCCGGGCCGACGGCGTTACCGGCCCGTGGCACGGGTTGCCGGTCTTCTCCGCCTGGGTCGCCGAGCCCGAGGAGGTGCCCGAGCAGTGAGCCACCTAGCGGAGACCCAGGTGGCCGGGGTGCTCCGGCAGTGGATCGGTACGGCCACCCCGAAGCTGCTGGGCGAGGGCATGGAGGGCGCGGTCTACGAGGTCGGCGACTCTCGGGTGGCGAAGATCTGGTTCGCCGGTTCGGTCGAGTCGTCCCGCCGGGCGGCGGCGTTCTACGACGCCCTGGCCGCGAAACCGCTGGCGTTCCAGGTGCCACGGATCACGCAGGTGGAATCGGTGGGTGGTCGGGTCGTCACCATCGAGCGGCGGCTGACCGGAAGGACCCTGGCCGAGGCTCTCGCGGCCGGCGCGGTGTCGCGCGAGGACGCGTACGCGATTGTCGTCGACATCGTCGCCGCGCTCGCGGCCGGCGGTGGTCTCTCGGCGGCCCGGGAGATGGCCGTCCTGGGCGAGGACACCCCGCTGTTCAGCGCCGGGGAGGGCTTCGCGGTCGCACTCGCGCGCCTCGCCGATCGCCGGGTGGAGCGTTTCCGGCCGGTGCTGAGCGGCGCCGTCGCCGACTTCGAGCGGAAAGCCGCGGCGCTTCCCAGCCGTCTGGTCGAGGTCGACAGTGGCCGGCGAGCGGTGCTGCACGGTGACCTGATCCCGGGAAACATCCTGGTCGACGCCTCGGGCCGGCCGAGCGCGGTGCTGGACTGGGGCTTCCTGACCACCGAGGGTGACCCGACGTTCGACGCGGCGGTCACCGCCGCGATCTTCGACATGTACGGGCCGGAGGCGGCGCAGGTCGAACGCGATCTCCTCGACCGGGTCGAGGCGCGGTTGGGGTGCGACCGTTCGGCGCTGCTCGTCTACCGGGCCGCCTACTCGCTGATCACGGCGAACGCCTACGACCCGACGGGCCAGGACGGCCACTTCGCCTGGTGCGTGGCGGCCCTCAACCGGTCCGACGTCACCAGCGCTCTCCTCGGCTGACCCCCGTCTGGCCGGGCCGAGGCGAGGTCAGAACCCGCCGTCGCGCGGCAGGCGCCCCACCATCTCCCGGAACTCCCGTACCGTCATGGCCGTCCGCAAGGTGGCGAAGACGGCGCCGGTTCCGGCCCGGGCGGTGGCCGGGTCCACCCCGGCCCGCTGTTCCACCCGACGAAGGAACTCCGTCGGGCCGGCGTCCATCGGGGTCGCGGCGGCACCGCCGACCTCCAGGCCCACCCCGGTGGTCAAACCATCGGCGCCGGCATCCGGGCCGGTGGCCCCGCCCGGGGCAGGGCCGGGGGCCGTGTCCGGAGCCGGGCCGGTCAGGTAGCCGTCGACCTGATTCGGAAGGTGCCCGACGAGATCGTCGGACGCGCCGCCGGTCACCCGCTCGGCCAACGTCTGGAGCACGGCGCGGGCGAGCACGGCGGCCTGCTCAGCCGGCAGGCCGGACCGTTGGGACACCGCGTCGATGAAGTACGGGAACCCGTCGCCTTCGGTCACGCTCGGGCGGTTACCCCTGGCCGGCCGCGACAAACTGCCGCTAGGCCAGCAGACCCTCGGCCAGCAGGTGGTCGAAGATGATCTGGTCGACCGGCGAGGTGCGGTGCCGGTCCGCGTACCCGAGCCAGGCCATCCAGGCCACCTTGTCGATCTCGCGCACGCTGCTCCTTCTGGCCGCCGGGATCGGGGACGCTACCACCCGGCACCGCGCTCAGTCGGCCAGCAGGTCGAGTAGCAGCGCGGCGGTCCAGCTGAACGCCGGCGAGCCCAGCCCAGCGCCGGTGTCCGGGTGGAAGTACTCGTGGCAGCCGGCCTCGGCGATCAGACCGATCATCGAGCGGCGCAGCCCGGCGGCCAGCTCCGGGTGCCCGTGCGTGAGCAGCCCACGCCGGACCAGCCAGCCGATGTTGAGCCAGCTCGGCCCCCGCCAGTAGCGCAGCGGCTCGAAGTCGGGTGCGGTGCGGTCGTAGGTGGGTAGCGGCCGGTCCATCCACCGGGCCACCCCGAAGCGCGCCGACCGCGCCTCGACGACCAGCGCGTCGGCGTGCCGGGTCGGCAGGTCGGGCAGGATCAGGGGGGCCAGCCCGAGCACGGTACGGGCGCTCACCAGGCGGTCGGTGCGCAGGTCACGCGGCTGGAACACGCCGGTGTCCGGGTCGTACAGCCGGCGGAGGAGGGCTTCGGTGATCAGGGCCGCGCGGGCCCGGTGCGGCTCGGGGTCGTCGCCGACGAGCGCGGCGATCTCGGCGAGGGCGTGTTCGGCGGCCCCGAACGCCGCGTTGAACAGCGGGCACTCCACCAGGAAGGGGTGACCGGCGGCCAGGTCGCGATCGGAGTAGCCGCGCTCGCGGTAGGCGGCGACGATCGCCAGGTAGCGCGCGTAGTCCAGGTCCGTGGGGCGGTGCGCGGCGTCGACGTGCGTGGTGTCGTGCCGACGGTACGCGCGCATGACGGCCGCCTCGGCCGGCACCGCGGCCATCGGCTCGTCCCACGCCGGGCTGTTGTCCAACCCGGACTCCCACGGGTGCACGATGCAGACCAGTCCGTCACCGGCCACGTCCCGTCGGTCGGCCAGGTAGCGCTGTTGGGCGACCAGCGCGGGATAGAGCTCGCGCAGCGCGGCCAGCCCGGTGGGGTCGGGCGTCCGCCGGTACGCCAGCAACGCGGCGAGCGCGTGCACCGGCGGCTGGACCAGGCCGGAGGTGGCTACCGTCGGTGCTCCCGGCACGTCGGCCGAGCGCCACATCTCCGGCCCCGGGAAGTACGCGCCGACCCGCAGCGCCGGGTTGAACACGATGTGCGGCACCCGTCCGTCAGCCCACTGCGCCCGGAACAGGCTGGCCAGCTCCCGCCAGGCGCGGTCGGGGCGGACCTGGGCCAGCCCGATCGCAATGAACGCGGAGTCCCAACTCCACTGGTGCGGGTAGAGCGTGCGCGAGGGCACCGTGTGGTCGTGCTCCCAGTTGGCGTCGAGCGTGTCGACCGCGAGTCGACGCAGCCCGCTCGGGTCGGCCGGGCCACCCGGGCGGGCGGCGTCGGCGCGGGTCACTCCGGCGTCGACGGGCGCGCCGACGCCGGCCGTTCCGGCTTCCGCGGGCGCGCCGACGCTGGTCGGCCCGGCGTCGGCGGTCACGCGGCGGCCCGCCGGGGCAGCGCGTGTCGCAGCACCGTGGCGGCCTGTTGCAGGGCCCGGACCGGGTCGCCGCGGAGTCGGCACTCCAGGGCCAGCCATCCTCGGTAGTCCAGCTCCAGCAGGGTACGCACCAACGCCGGCCAGTCCAGGTGCCCGGCGCCGGGTTGGTACCGGTTGGAGTCGCTGACCTGCACGTGCCCGAGGTACGGCGCGGCGGCGCGCAGCGCGCGGTGCACGTCGTCCTCCTCGATGTTCATGTGGAAGGTGTCGGCGACCACCCGGACCGACGGCAGCCCGAGCGCGGCGCAGAGCGCCACCGCCTCGTCGAGCCGGTTGACCATGTGGTCCTCGTACCGGTTGAGGGGTTCGAGGAAGAGGGTGACCCCCTCGGCCCGGGCGTGCTGGCCCAGCTCGCCGAGGGCGTCGAGGAGCACCTGCCGGTCGCCGTCCGGCGGGCGGGGCGGCTCGAACGGCGGCAGTCGCCGGGAGAACATCCCCCAGGCGGCCGGGGTCATCACCCCGACACCGCCCAGCTCGGCGATTACTGAGAGCTGGGAGCGCAGATTGCGGACGGCGTCGGCGGACCGGGCGGGGTCGAAGTCGCCGATGAAGTGGTCCATCTCGACGCAGACGGTGGGCATCACCACCCCGGCGGCGCGGGCCCGGCGCAGTTCGGGCAGCCGGCGGGCGAACGCGAGGTCGCCGCGGCCGCGTAGCTCGATGCCCTGGTAGCCGAGGGCGGCCGCGAGGGCGTACTTCTGGATCAGGTTGGCGCCCGGCAGGAGTTGTTCCTGACAGGCCAGCGCGATGGTGGTCATCTAGAACCTCAGCACGACTTGGAGGACGTCACCGGCGCCGCGGTCGAGCAGCGCGAGGGCGTCGGCGACCGCGCTGGCGTCGACGATGTGGCTGACCAGCGGCAGCGGGTCGACGCTGCGGTCGGCCACCAGGTCCATGAAGGTCTGCGCGACCCGGTCTCCGGTCCACCGGCCGGCCATGCTCGGCGCGGGGGTGGGCCCGGAGACCTGGGCGGCCACCAACTGGATGCGGTTGTGATGGAACTCCTCGCCGAGGCCGAGCGCGTCGGCCTGGCCCTGGTAGAAGCCGGCGGCCACGACCCGGCCGGCGTGGGTGGTGGAGCGGATCGCCTCGTGCAGCGCCGGGTACGCGCCGGACAACTCCAGGCAGACGTCGGCCCCCCGGCCGTCGGTGGCCTGGCGCAGCACGGCGGCGGCGGACGTGACGGTGGCGTCCACGGTGGACCGTGCGCCGTAGCGGGCGGCGTGCTCCAGCCGGTCGGGCACCGGATCGACGGCCACCACCCGGGCCCCGGAGAGCACCGCGAGCCGGGTGGCGAGCAGCCCGATGACGCCCTGCCCGAAGACGCCCACCCAGTCGCCCAGGTGCAGGTCACCGGCGAGCACGGCGGTCAGCGCGATGGCGCCAGGGCGGGCGAAGACCGCGGCGAGCGGATCCAGCCCGGTGGGGAGGGCACGGACCGCGTCGGCGGCGAGCACGGCCTCGGCCCGGTGCCCCCAGATGCCCCAGACGAGTTGCCCCGGATGCCGGTCGGTGACGTCCGGCGCGACCTCGACGACCTCACCGACCTCTTCGTAGCCGAAGCCGATCAACGGGTAGGGCACCGGGGTCTGTCGGGGGACGAACATCCGGGCGGCGTCGTCCCAGTCCTTGCTGAGCCGGGGATTGCTGCCCCGGTAGAGGGTCAGCTCGGTGCCGGCGGAGATGCCCGAGTAGCAGGTGCGGACTCGGACCTGGCCGGGGCCGAGCGGATCCGGCGGGCAGGGCTCGAGGCTGATGCGTCGAGGCCCGGCGAGAGAGACCACCCAGTTGCCCATGTGTCACATCCCGGTAGCACTGGGCTCCAGGATAACAAAAAATCGCGATATGTCTTGCTATTGATCAATCGAAGGTGTTGGATCCCTCATGTACCCTTCGAGAGGAGTGCCATCGATGTCAGCACCTCCGAGGCGGATACTCGCCACCACCCTGATCCTGGCACTGACCACGTCCACCCTGCTGGCCTGCGGCGACGACGAACCAGACAGCAACAGCAAGAAGATCACCGTCTGGAGTCTGGAGGACGTGGCCGACCGGGTCACCGCCACCAAGGCGATCATCGCCGACTTCACCGCCAAGACCGGGATCCAGGTCGATCTCGTGACCGTCAACGAGGACCAGTTCCCGTCCCTGATCGCCGCCAACGCCGCCGCCGGCGACCTGCCCGACGTGGTCGGGTCGGTCTCCCTCGCCGGCATCCGTACGCTCGCCGGCAACGAACTGCTGCACGCCTCGGCGAACGCGGAGGTCGTCGACACGCTGGGCAAGCAGACGTTCTCCCCCCGGGCACTGGAGCTCACCTCCGACGACGGCAAACAACTCTCCGTGCCCAGCGACGGGTGGGGGCAGCTGCTCGTCTACCGTAAGGACCTGTTCGCCGCGGCCGGCCTGCCCGCGCCCGACACGTACGAGCGGATCACCACCGCCGCGGCCCGGTTGAACACCGGCGGAGTCGCCGGAATCACCGCGGCGACCGCCCCCAGCGACGTGTTCACCCAGCAGACCTTCGAGCACCTGGCGCTGGCCAACGGCTGCCAGCTCACCGACGACTCGGGGAAGGTCACGCTGGATTCGCCCCAGTGCGTCGAGGCGTTCCGCTTCTACGGTGACCTGATCCGCACCAGCTCGGTGAAGGGCGCGCAGGACGTGGACACCACCCGGGCCACCTACTTCGCCGGCAAGGCGGCCATGGTGATCTGGTCGCCGTTCATCCTCGACGAGCTGGCCGGGCTGCGTAACGACGCCAAGCCGACCTGCCCCCAGTGCCAGGCGGACCCGGCGTTCCTCGCGAAGAACAGCGGGTTCGTCACCGCGATCAAGGGCCCGAACGGCACCGAACCGGCCCAGTACGGCGAGATCAGCTCCTGGGCCGTGCTGGACGGCGCGGCGGCCGACCCGGCGAAGACCTTCGTGGAGTTCATGCTCAGCGACGGCTACCCGCGCTGGTTCGGCATGTCCCCGGAGGGCCGCTTCCCGGTGCGCAAGGGCACCCCCACCGAGCCGGAGGCGTACCTGACCGCCTGGAACACCAGCCAGGCGGGCGTGGACGCGAAGAAGCCCCTCACCGACGTGTACGGCGACGAGGTGCTCGCCACGCTGCGCCGCAGCCCGGACACCTTCGGACGGTGGGGCCTCAGCCAGGGGCAGGGCAAGCTGGTCGGCGCCATGCTCGGCGAGTTGCCGGTGCCGAAGGTGCTGGGTGACCTCGTCTCCGGCAAGTCCGACCCGGCGGCCATCGCCAGCCGGGCCACGAAGGACGTGGACGCCATCAAGGCGGGCGTCAATTGACCACCACCGCGCCCGGCCCCGGCCGCTCCCCCACCCGGGAGCGGCCGGCGCCACCCCGACGCCGACCGCTGACCCTGCGCCGCCGCGAATCCCGGGCCGGGCTCGCGCTGGTCGCACCGACCCTGCTCGTCACCATCGCGGTCATCGGCATCCCGATCGTGTGGACCCTGGTGCTCGCCTTCCAGCGGGTCCGGCTCGCCACGCTGCGCAAGACCGGCCTGTTCGGCGAGTTCACCATGGACAACATCGACCGGGTGCTGCACACCCCCGGCTTCGCCGAGACGCTGTGGGTCACGCTGATCTACAGCATCGGCGGCACCGTCGGGTCGATCCTGCTCGGCCTGGTGGCCGCCCTGGTCGTCCGCCGGCCGTTCCGGGGCCGCACCCTGGTCCGGGCGTCCATGCTGCTGCCGTACGTGGCACCGGTGGTCGCGGTGACGTTCGTCTGGCAGGTGATGCTCGACCCACAGCTCGGCATCGTCAACGCGTGGGGTCAACGCCTGCTCGGCTGGGACGCCCCGGTGCCGTTCCTCACCCAGGAGTCGACCGCGCTGGCCACGGTGATCGTCTTCGAGGCGTGGCGGTACTTCCCGTTCGCGTTCCTGTTCCTGCTGGCCCGGCTCCAGGCGGTCCCCGGCGAGTTGGAGGAGGCCGCCCGCGTCGACGGCGCCACCCCCACCCAGCGGTTCCGGCACATCCTGCTGCCCCAACTGCTGCCGGTGATCGCCCTGCTGGGCGTGCTGCGCTTCATCATGACGTTCAACAAATTCGACGACGTCTACCTGCTCACCGGCGGTG
Source organism: Micromonospora sp. BQ32 (assembly GCF_059358895.1). Lineage (NCBI taxonomy): Bacteria > Bacillati > Actinomycetota > Actinomycetes > Micromonosporales > Micromonosporaceae > Micromonospora > Micromonospora sp. BQ32. The sequence goes on from NZ_JCADBI010000011.1 coordinate 22,083, forward strand.
CCGCCGGTACCGAGGTGGTCAGCGTGCGGGTGTACGAGTTCCTCACCGCCCGTACCGACATCGGGGCCGCGGCCGCGCAGGCGGTCGTGCTGGCCGTGGTGCTCATCGTGTTCGTGCTGATCTACCTGCGCTTCTTCGGACGGAGGGTCAGCTGATGGACCGGGACGTGGTCGAGACGGTGAGCCTGCGCTGGCTGCGCCGTCTGGTGGTCGCCGTTTTCCTTCTGATCACCGTCTTCCCCTTCTACTACATGCTGGTGCTCTCGGTGCGCCCCATCGAGCGGCTGCTGCTCGACCCCGGCGCGCTGGTGGTCGGCTTCGGTGAGCTGACCGTGGCCACGTACGCCGAGGTGTTGAAGGCCACCGACGACGGCGGCCAGGGCTTCCTCACCTTCATCCGCAACAGCGGGTTGGTCGCCGTCGCGGCGACCGTGCTCACCCTCCTGGTCGCCATCCCCGGCGCGTACGCGGTGGCCCGGCTGCGATTCTTCGGCCGGCGGCAGGTGGACTTCCTGTTCCTGGCGGTCTACCTGTTCCCGTCGATCGTCATCGCGATCCCGCTGTTCGTGGTCTTCACCCGCGCCGGCCTACGCGGCTCGCTGTTCGGTCTGGTGCTGGTCTACATCTCGCAGACGTTGCCGGTGTCGGTCTACATGCTGAAGAACTACTTCGAGACCATCCCGGTCAGTCTGGAGGAGTCCGCCGCCATCGACGGCGCCGGTCGACTCGGCATCATCCGGCGCGTCAGCCTGCCCCTCGCGATGCCGTCGATCATGGCGGTCGCGCTCTACGACTTCATGATCGCCTGGAACGAGTTCCTCTTCGCCCTGCTGTTCCTGGTCGACAAACCCAACCGGTGGACGGTGTCGCTCGGGTTGTCACTGCTCGCCGACGGGGTGGAGGTGCCCAAGACGGTGCTGATGGCCGGGTCGGTCGTCCTCACTCTGCCCATCGTGATCCTCTTCTTCGCCAGCGAGCGGCTGCTCACCGAGGGGCTGACCAGCGGCGCGGAGAAGGGCTGAGCGTCTCGTCCGGGTCGCCCGCCGGGCTCCCACCGGCCCGGTTACGGTGGCCTCATGGCCAACCCGACCCGCTGGGCGACCGACACCGGTCCCGAGCACTCACAGTGGTACATCGACCGGTTCCGCAAGCTCGTGGCCGAGGGTGCGGACCTGGCCGGCGAGGCCCGACTGGTGGACGCCCTCGTCGCGCCCGGCTCCCGGATCCTCGACGCGGGCAGCGGCACCGGCCGCGTCGGTGCCGCGCTGGCCGAGCGGGGACACACGGTGGTCGGGGTGGACGCCGACCCCGCGCTGGTGGACGCTGCCCGCGCCGACTATCCCGGCCCGACGTGGCTGGTCGCCGACCTCGCCGAGCTGGATCTACCGGCGCTGGGTGAGCCGGAGCCGTTCGACGCGGCGGTGCTGGCCGGCAACGTGCTCGCCTTCGTCGCCGTCGGCACAGAACCGGACGTGCTGCGCCGGGTGGCCGCCCACCTGCGACCCGACGGCGTGCTGACGGTGGGCTTCGGCACCGAGCGCGGCTACCCGCTGACCGCGTTCGACGCCGACGCGGTGGCCGCCGGGCTGCGCGTGGAGCAGCGCTTCGCCACCTGGGACCTGCGTCCGTGGCGCGACGACGCCCCGTTCGCGGTCACCGTCCTGCGCCGCCCGGCCGACTGACACCGTCTCCGCGCGTTGTTTTCGGGCCGCCACGCCGCCCCGTCGCCGGCAGGCTTTGTATGGTCAGTCTGGGGCGGCGACGGCGCGGGCGGCGGCCGGGTCGAGGGTGGCGCCGGCGGGCACCAGGCTGACCAGCCCGGCCGGCAGCCGCATCGGCCGCACGTCGCGGTAGCCGAGCATCGGGAGGACCTCCCGGTCGGCCAGCACGTACCGTCGGCCCAGGTCGGTGACGACGGAGACCGCGCCGCCGGTCGCGCCGGGCGCCGCCGCGGCCTCGACCACCGCGCCGCGGCCCGGCTCCACCACCACGTGGTCGGCCAGCACCGCGCCGCCGGTCGGCGCGGTGCGGGGCACGGCCGTCAGGTCCCGCAGCGGTACGCCCCAGCGCACCTCACCAACCCCGCCGTCGTCGCCGACGCGGGTGCAGAGCGCGCCGCCGTCGCCGGCCGCGAGCCGGGGCGGGGTCGGTGGCGGGGCGTTCGGGCCGGTCGGGGCGAGATCGGGCACCGTGGGCAGCGCGGCGAACCGGCCCAACGTCATCGGCACCGGCTCACCCTGGCCGGTGCGGGCCAGCAACAGCCCCGCCTGCAACTCGGTGATGCCGGCCAGGCCGGCGTCGAGCGCCACCGCGTACTGCCGGCCGCCACCGGAGTTGCTCACCAGGTAGACCGTGCCGATCGCGGCACCCGGCACCCGGGTGGCGGGCCGACCCAGCGCGGGCAGGGCGAGCGGGGCGAGGTCGTTGCCGGCGGGCAGCGAGTTGAGGAGCGCCGGCGCCACCGGAACCGCCTGAGCCCGGGTGGTGGCCAGCGCCGCCAGCACCCTGCTGGGATCACGGACGAGGTAGCGCCGCTGGTGCCAGACCAGGTGCAGCCCGCCGTCGGGGTGGCGCAGCAGCAGCGCGTCGTCGCCCAGCGGCCGACCGCCGTCGGGCTCGGTGCCGATCAGCAGCGCGGAGCGGGGCGTCTCGACGCCCGCGCCGGCCGGGACCGTCGAGCAGACCGTCCACGCCGTGGCGGCCAGCCGGCCGGGGGCGGGCAGCGAGTCGGGGGCGTCGGCGATGCCCAACGGCAGCCCGCGCGGCACCCCGTCGATCGTGCGTCGGGACACCAGCACGGTCTTCGACCGGTCCGCGCCGACGATGAGCAGCGCCGAGGCGTAGTTGAGCACCGGGTGCAGCTTCTGCTCGCGATAGACGAAGCGGGCGCCGGACTCCTTCTCCACGATCACCGCGCCCGGGTCGCGCCACCCCTTGCCGCCACCGGCGAACAGGCCGTAGAGGGCGAAACCACCGAGCCCGATCGCCGCGACCAGGACGCTGGCCAGGCCGGCGCCGGCCAGCCGCCGAAACGGCGACTGCGCGGGGTCGGTCTCCCGCATGACCAGGGCGGCGACGGCCCGCTGGACGCTGAACTGGTAGGAGTGCAGCTGGTCCTGCCGCGACGGCATGAGTCCCCTCCGGTGGATCGGCCGGGCACAGGATATGCGCTGCGTCGATGTGGCGTGGACCCTGCGTGGCCACCCGTGGTGGGGCAACCGGTACCATCCGTGGACGAATCCGGCGGCGAGAGGGCACCCGTGGGCGCGCGTTTCGAAGAGCTGGCCTGGCGGGAGACTCCGATCGGCGCGATCAGCCTGCGCCGACGCCGGGACCCGGCACTCCAGGTCGAGGTGTACGAGGTCAAGCTCGACGACGAGTACCTGATGTCCAGCCTCTTCCCGGTCGCGGAGATCGAGCTGGCTCGGCTCGGTCTCGCCGAGGTGGCCGGTGACTCCCTCGACGTGGTGGTGGGCGGTCTCGGGTTGGGCTACACCGCCTGCGCGGCGCTGGGCGACCCCCGGGTGCGCTCACTGTTCGTGGTGGAGGCGATCGAGGACGTGATCGATTGGCACCGGCGAGGGCTGCTGCCGTTCGCGGCAGGGCTCGCCGAGGACCCGCGGACCCGGTTCGTGCAGGCCGACTTCTTCGCGGCGGTGGCGGGTGACACCGGTTTCGACACCGAGGTGCCCGGTCGGCGGTTCGACGCGGTGCTGCTCGACGTCGACCATTCCCCGCGCAACGTCCTGCACCCGAGCCACGCGGCGTTCTACCCGCCGGCCGGTCTGCGCCGGCTGGCCGCGCTGCTGCGCCCCGAGGGCGTCTTCGCGCTGTGGTCGGACGACCCGCCGGACGCCGAGTTCACCGCGGCGCTCGCCGAGGTGTTCGTGGACGTACGCGCGCACGTCGTGCCGTTCGCCAACCCGCTGACCGGTGGGGAGTCGGCCAACACCGTCTACGTGGCGCGCACTGGGGGCTGAGCTCGTCTCCATCGGCATGGTGTCGGCCGGACGGGGAAGGTGTAGCCGGCCGGCCGCACCAGGCGCGGCCGGTTACGGGAGGTCGACATGCATGCGCTGCTCTGGGTCGTCGGCGTGGTCGCCGGTGTGCTGATCCTGCTCGGGTTGCTCCTCGAGGCGGTCCGCTGGCTGATCATCATCGGTCTGATCGCGCTGGTGATCGTGATCGTCTGGGGCGTCGTCAAGGGACGGCAGGCGGTGCAGCACCAGAGCCGACGACGTTGACCCGTCCGGTCAGAACCAGTCCGGGCGCATGTCGAGGGTGGTCCGATCCCGGCTCTCCAGCAGGTCGAACTGCGGGCCGGTCCGGGGCAACTCGACGGTGAAGAAGTAGCGGGCGGCCTGCCGCTTGCCGGCGTGGAACGCGTCGCCGGCCCCCTCCGCCGGCAGCGCCAGCACCTGCTCCAACCACATCCACGCGATCACCACGTGCCCGACGGCCTCCAGGTAGGCGCTGGCGTTGGCCAGCGCGAGCACCTGGTCACCGTCGGCCCACAGTCGACGGGTGACCGTGGTGACCCGGTCCACCGCGGCGGCCAGCCGACCCGCCAGCTCGGCCGCCTCTCCCCCGACCTTGCGGGCCCGCTCGACCGTGTCACCGATCGTCGTGGTCAGCAGGGCGAGACCAGCACCGCCCTGCATGGTCATTTTGCGCCCCAGCAGATCCAGCGCCTGAATGCCGTGGGTGCCCTCGTGGATCGGGTTGAGCCGGTTGTCCCGGTAGTGCTGCTCCACGTCGTGGTCGCGGGTGTAACCGGCCCCGCCCAGCACCTGGATCGCCAGGTCGTTGGCGGCGAGGCACCACTGCGACGGCCAACTCTTGGTGATCGGGGTGAGCACGTCCAGCAGCAGGTGCGCGCGCTCGCGGTCGACCTCGGCCGGGGCGGTCTTCTGCTCGTCGAGCAGCCGCGCGCAGTAGAGCACCAGCGCCAGCGCCCCCTCCACGTAGCTCTTCTGAGCCAGCAGCATCCGTCGTACGTCAGGGTGGTCGATGATCGGCACCTGCGCGGCGGCCGGGTCCTTCGCGCCGACCGGCCGGCCCTGCGGCCTCTCCTTCGCGTACGCCAGGCTCTTGAGATAGCCGGTGTAACCCAGCGCGGTGGCGCCCGCCCCGACCCCGATCCGGGCCTCGTTCATCATGTGGAACATCTGCGCCAGACCCTGATGGGGCGCGCCGACCAGGTGGCCGACCGCCCCGGCGCGGCCGGCCGGGGTGTGCCCGCCGTCGCCGAAGCTGAGCAGGGTGTTGGTGGTGCCCCGGAACCCCATCTTGTGGTTGAGCCCGGCCAACACCACGTCGTTGCGCTCACCGAGTGACCCGTCCGGGCCGACCAGCACCTTGGGCACGATGAACAGCGAGATGCCCTTGACCCCGGGCGGCGCGCCGGGAATGCGGGCCAGCACCAGGTGGACGATGTTCTCGGCCAGCTCGTGGTCGCCGCCGGAGATCCACATCTTGGTGCCGAAGAGCCGGTACGTGCCGTCCGCCTGGGGCTCCGCACGGGTGGTGATGTCGGCCAGTGAGCTGCCGGCGTGCGGCTCGGACAGGCACATGGTGCCGAAGAACCGGCCGTCCAGCATGGGCCGGACGTAGGTGTCCACCTGCTCGGTGCTGCCGTGCGCCAGCAGCAGGTTGGCGTTGCCCAGGGTGAGGAACGGGTACGCCGAGGTGGCCACGTTGGCCGCCTGGAACCAGGTGAAGCAGGCCGCCGCGACGGCGTGCGGCAGTTGCAGGCCACCGACCGTGGCGTCCAGCCCGGCGGTGAGCAGGCCCGTCTCGGCGAAGCTGTCCAACGCCGCACGCACCTGCGGGATCAACCGCACCCGCTGCCCGTCGAAGGTGGGCTCGGCCAGGTCGGCTGCGCGGTTGTGCGGGGCGAACTGCTCGGTGGCCACCCGCTCGGCGAGGTCGAGGGCATCGTCGAAGGTCTCCCGGGAGTGCTCGGCGTAGCGGGGACGCTCGACGAGTTCGGACACCCGCAGCCACTCGTGCAGCAGGAAGTCGAGGTCACGGCGGGAGAGCAGGGTGGACGGCACGGCACTCCTCAGCGGGCACGGGGGCGGGTCGGGCCGGGGCGACGGCCCACTGTCGCCCCGCCCATCCTCGCGGATCGGCAGGGCGGGCACCACCGGCCCGGGCGGGGTGGGACGAGCGGAACGTGTCACACCGACCGGTTAGCGTCGTTGTCCGTGACCGCACCCGGAGACGTCCCGCCCGAGGTCCTCGACCGGCTGCGGCCGATCTGTCTCGGGCTGCCGGAGACCTACGAGGAGCCCGCCTGGGTGGGCACCCGCTGGCGGATTCGCAAGCGGACCATCGCCCACGTGCTCACCGTCGACCCCGATCGCCAGCCGGTCCACGCGCGGGCCGCCGCACTCGATCAGCCGGCCTGCCTGCTGACCTTCCGGTCGCCACTCGACGAGATCGCCGGGCTCCTCGCCACGGGGCACCCCTTCTACAAACCGGACTGGAGTCCGAACGTGATGGGCATGGTCCTGGACGGGGACACCGACTGGGAGGAGGTGGGTGAGTTGCTCACCGAGAGCTACTGCGTGATGGCCCCGAAGCGGCTCGCCGCCCAGGTCGGCCCCCCGGCACGGCCGATCGGCTGAGCGCCGAGGGCACCCTGCCGCCGGTTGGGCGCCGGCGGTGTCCTGCGACTGGCGGTTTCGGCCGGCACGCTCCGGGGATACCGCGCCGGATGGCCGTAGCCGTCGGTTACCGGCTGGAGCCGAGGACGCCACCGGGCGGGTGAGGAGCGGGCCGATGTCGTCGCTGCCCACCGAGGAGGATCACCGGTTGACGCCGGTGCTTCAGGAAGACCGGGTGTGCACGGGCGTGACCACAGTGCGGGGGCGGGTGTTCCTGAGCTACCCGTCGGCGGATCGGCCCGGCGCGCAGGTGGTCGAGGCGCTGCCGGACGGCCGGCGTGAGCCGTACCCCGATGCCGCGTGGAACCGCGCTGACCAGCCGCCGGACGGGGCGTTCGTGCACGTCAACGGGTTGCGCGCCGGCCCGGACGGCCGGTTGTGGATCGTCGACTCGGGTACGCCGCAGGTCGGCGGCGCACAGGTGCCGGGCGGCGCTCGGCTGATCGCGGTCGACCCGGATGGTGACCAGGTGGAGCGGGTCTACCACCTCGACGAGGCGGTGCACCCGGACAGCTACGTCGACGACGTCCGATTCAACGGCCGGGTGGCGTACTTCAGCGACGCCGGGGCGGCGGGCCTCATCGTGCTCGACCTCGACTCGGGCCGGCCGCGACGGGTGCTGGACGGGCATCCGAGCACGGCGGGCGGCCCGGTGGTAGCCGACGGTCGCGTGCTGCGTGACCCGGACGGTGCCGAGGTACGCCTGCACGTCGATCAGCTGGAGGTGTCGCCGGACGGCCGCTGGCTCTACTACCAACCGGCCTCCGGCGGGATGTCCCGGATCGCCACCCGCTGGTTGGACGACCCGTCGGCGTCCACAGACGAGCTGGCCCGGCGGGTCGAACGGTGGTGTGACACCCCCAGCACCGGCGGCACGGCCATCGACGCCACCGGCGCCATCTACCTCAGCGACCTGGACCGGCGGCGCGTCCTGGTCCTCGCACCCGACCGCAGCGTGCGGACGCTCGTCGCCGACCCCCGGCTGGCCTGGGTGGACGCGATGTGGCTCGACGCCGATGCCCGGCTCTGGATGCCGGCGGCCCAGCTACACCTGACCCCCGGGCTCAACGGCGGGCACTCGGCCGTCGACTACCCGGTCCAGATCTACCGGATGCCCGTCGAGATGGGGCCGCCCGCCCTGGACCACGCCTGAGGGCGGCGCCCGGCGGTCATCTGCTCTGCGTGTTGCCGGTGCTCGTCGCCGCCGAGGCCCGCCCCTGGTCCTGACGCGTCGGGGGTGTCGGAGGGTGCCGCTAGGGTCCCGCCCATGGCTGAATTCGTACTGGTGGCGGGGGCGTGGCTGGGATCGTCGGCATGGGACGAGGTGGTGGCACCACTTCGGGATGCCGGCCACGGCACCCACGCGTTGACCCTCTCCGGTCTCGCCGAGAAGCGGGGCGTGCCCGCCGGGCAGCAGACCCACGTGCAGGACATCGTCGACGCGATCGAGCGCCGCGACCTGCGCGACGTGGTGCTGGTCGGGCACAGTTACTCGGGCATTCCGGTGGGCCAGGCCGCCGAGCGGATCGGCGACCGGTTGAGCCGGGTGGTCTTCGTGGACTCCGAGGTTCCGGTCGACGGTGGGTCGTTCGCCTCTGGCTGGTGGCAGGGCCAGGCGGCCTTCGAGGCACAGCTCGCCGAGAACAACGGTTACTGGGCTCCGCTCGGCGCGGCCGACTTCGACGGTCAGGGTCTCACCGACGAGCAGATCGCCCGGCTGATCGAAAGCTCCACGCCGCACCCGGGTGCCACGCTGACCGAGCCGGCGGCGCTGAGCCGCCCACTGGGTGAGCTGCCGGCGACGTACGTCAAGTGCCTGCTCGACGGGCCTGAGCCCAATGACACGGTGGCGAAACTGCTGACCAGCGATCACTGGCGACTAGTCACCATGGACACCGGCCACTGGCCGATGTTCTCCCAGCCCGTCGAGCTGGCCCGGATCCTGTTGGCCGAGGCCGCCTGACCCGCGCCAGCGGGGTCAGCGCAGACCGAGCTGCTGACAGGGCAGCCGCACGGTCAGTCCAACGAGCGGTATACCTCAGTGGCATGTTTATGACTCAGAGGTATACCGCTCGTCCGGGTGGGTGCCGCCTACCGCGGCACGATCAAGCGCCGCCGCGGCCCTCAGGTCGCATCGAGGGTCTGGATGTGGCGCACCGGCGACGCGAGCAACCACAGCACGGCGAGCACGCCACCCAGGCCGGCGATGGCCAGAGTGGGTCGCAGCCCGATGGTGGTGCCCAACGCGCCACCGACCAGCGCGCCGAGCGGTCGGATGCCGTAGTTGACGGCGCTGTAGGCACCGGCCCGGCGTCCTCGCGCGTCGTCGGGTGTGACGGCGGTGAGGAGGGCGTTGAGGTTCACGTCCATCAGCATCACCCCGACGCTGGAGACCAGCTCGATGGCCGCCAGCATGGCCACCTTCGTCCAGGTGGGTCCGGTCACCAGCGCGGTCAGCGCCAGCGGCGCGGGGAAGAGCACCGCGCCGATCATGGCGGTACGGCCCAATCCGATGGCGCGGGAGATCCGTGGCGCGAGCGCCGCGCCCGCGAACCCGCCAAGCGCGCCGATCCCGAGGGCGATGCCGATCGCGCCGGCCGACAGGCCGAGGTCCCGGCTGGCGTAGAGCACCAGCAGGGCACCGGCGATGAAGGTGAAGAAGTTGACCGTGCTGGTGCAGCCGAGGGCGGCCCGCAGCACCGGGTGGCGCAGCACCAGCACGAGCCCTTCGCGGACCATGCCGAGAGTGGACGTTCGACGCGGCGGCGGAGGCGTCTCGGTCACCGGGATGCGGCCGAGCAGCAGCGCGGAGCCGAGGAACGACAGCGCGTCGACGAGGATCGCGACCGGCGCGCTGAGCGCCTGGACCAGCCCACCGCCAACGGCGGGGCCGGCGATGAAGGACAGCGACCGGCTCATGCTCAGCTTGCTGGTCGCGTCCACGTACGCCGATCGCGGCACCAGGGCGACGAAGAACGCCTGACGCGCCATGGCGAAGAGCACCGCTCCGAGGCCGGTGAGCAGTGCCACCAGGTAGAGCTGGGTGAGGGTGATCGCGTCGAACAGGTAGGCCACCGGCAGGCTGAGCAGCACCGCGGCGCGGACCAGGTCCGCGATGATCAGGAGTCGCCGCTTGTGGGTGCGCTGGTCGACCCAGGCACCCAGGAACAGGCCCAGCAGGTTGGGCAGCCAGATCAGCGCGGTGAGGACGCTGACCTGCACGGGGGTGGCGGTGAGCAGGGTGACGGCGATCAGCGGTAGGGCCAGTTCGCTGACCCGGTCGCCGAACTGGGAGACCGTCTCGCTGATCCAGAAGGTACGGAACCGCCGGTCGCGGTGCAGGGCCGGCGGGGGCACGGTGGCGGTGGCGGTCACGATGCGGCCGGGTCGTCGCCGGGCTCGGGCAGCAGGTAGCGCAGCATCCGGACGATCCGCGCGTCGGCCGGCGCCGTGTCGTCGTCCTTGCGCCGCACGTACGGGGCGAGCAGTTCCTCGATCGCGGCCTCCAGCTGTTGCAGCTCCTCGGGGGTGGCCACGAACCGGGTGTCGGCGACGCCGGCCACCCCGCGCCACTGCGCCTCCAGCCGGGGTTCGTCGTGCAGCAGCCACTGCTGCGGCGCCTCGGCGGCCCGGGCGAACATCTCGCCACGGAGCTGACGGCCGGCGGCCTGCCCTTCGGCATCGTCGGGCACCTCGAAGCGGAAGCCCCGGGCGGCCGCCTGCCACCAGCGCTCCCGCTTGCTGGCGGTGCCCTCCGCGTCTACGACCAGGCCGAACGTCGCGAGGTGCCGCAGGTGCCAGCTGACCACCGACGGTGTGGCGCCGACGTGCGGCGAGAGCCCGGTGGCGGTGGCCGGGCCGTGCCGCTGGAGGCGGTCGAGGATGGCCAGCCGTACCGGGTGTGCCAGCGCCCGCAGCGCCTGCGGCTCGGTGATCTCGAAATCCCCGTATGGATTCTTGAGAGACATGTTTCGAGAGTAACCTCTCAAATCCCGGTGGGGCAAACCCCGAGCCGTGGCGGTGCCGCGCTGATCAGGCGATGCCCAGCCGCGCCAGCGGCTCCACCAGTTCCCGCTCCTCGTAGCTGAGGTGCGACAGGAGGGCGTCGGTCAGCAGGTCCACCGCGGCCCGCAGCTCGGCGAGACCGTCCGGAGACCCGACGTACGCGACCAGGGCCCGGTCGACGCCCTCCAGCACGTCGTGGATGACGTGATGCTCCTGCTCGAGGCGGTCGACCACCGGGCCGAGCCGGGGGTCCCGCGCCCGCAACCGGGGGAAGAACGACTGGTCCTCGATCGTGTGGTGGGTGGTGACGATGCGGCAGTACGACTCGCAGTAGACGCCGAGCGTCCACCGGTTCTGCCGCATGGTCATCGTGTTGATGTGGGACCGGGCCGCGCCGGCGTCGATCTCGCCGGCCGCCACCTGCTCGATCAGGTCGTGAATCTGGGCCAGCTCGGCGCGCAGGCCGTCGTGGATCTGCACGAGGTGCGCCCCGGTGGCCTGCTCCTGAGGGGTGTAGGTGCGCTCCGGGTCGGGTGCGGGCCCGCTGGGTCGGGTGGACTCGTCCCACACCCGCTGCTCGCTTCGCCGTACCCCGTCGTCAGGCGTCGGCACCACGGCGAACGCGCCACCGGTCGCGGTGGCGCGGCTCGGCCGGACCGGCGGCGCGGCGGGCGCCGCCGGCTCCGGCTGCGCCGGCGTACGCTGCGGAACCCCGCCGTCACGCTCGGCGGCGACCAGCTCGCGGACGGCGGGGGCCACCTCGCCGGCGAACCGGCGCAGGTCGTCGGGGTCGTCGCTGCCGAGGATGAAGGTGCCGACGCCCTCCCCCAGTGCCAGCTCGGCCAGCTCCTCGGCCCACTGCTCGGCGGGCCCGTTCAGCGGGCCGCGCCCGACGGTTGAGAACTCGCCGGCGATGTTGAGCAGCCGACGCACGTCCTGCGGGGACCGGCCGGCCTGCTGCGCGGCCTCGTCGATGATCGCGTTGCCCTTGCTCAGGTCACCGGGCTGAAGGTAGCCCAGCGTGGGCAGCCAACCATCGGCCCGACGACCGGTGAGCTGGAGCATCCGGGGCTTGTACGCACCCAGCCAGATCGGCGCCGGGTGGGCCGGAGCGGGCCCACGCTTGGCGCCCACCACCCGGTAGAACTCGCCGTCGACCCGCACTCCACCGCGCGTCTCGACGTCCCAGAGTTGACGGATGACCTCGATGGCCTCCTCCAGCGCACGCACGCCCTGGCCCGGGGTCAGCCGCCGGCCGCCCATCGCCTCGATGGCATCCCAGAACGCCCCCGCTCCGAGGCCGAGGCTGACCCGGCCACCGCTGAGCAGGTCCAGGCTGGCCACACTGCGGGCGAGCACCGCCGGTGGGCGCAGTGGCAGGTTCGTCACGTTCGCCGCCAGGTGCACCCGGCTGGTGCGGGCCGCCACGAAGCTCAGCAGCGTCCAGGTGTCGAGGAACGCCGGCTGGTACGGGTGATCCTGGAAGGTGACCAGGTCCAGTCCGACCTGTTCGGCCAGTACGGCGACGCCGACCGTGCGGTCCGGATTGCCGGCGCTGGGCGTGACGAAGGATCCGAAGACCAGGTCGTGGCCGTAGTCGCTCATCTGCGAGCCTCCCCATTCCGCCGACGTCTCGGGCGATGCGTCGTGACCTTAACCTTATGTCACACAGAACATCTGCCGCCAGCAAGGTCTGTGTGACTGCGGTATCGTCGGGGGATGACGGGTGCCACTCACCGGCCGGACCGGCCCGATCCGCTCGACGACGACCTGGGCTGGATGCTCGGCATCGTCTTTCGCGGCTACGTCCGGGCGGCCGACCACGCGCTCACCGACTTTCCCGGTGGCCCGCGCGGCTACCAACTGCTCACCGCGGCGATCAACGGGCCGGCCCGAAACCAGGGCGCGATCGCCGAGGAGATCGGCATCGACCGCACCGTCCTCACGTACCTGATCGATGACCTGGAGCGGCCCGGGTTCGTTGCCCGTCGCGCGGACCCGGCCGACCGGCGCAACCGGCTGGTAGAGGTCACCGACGCCGGCCGTACCGCCTGGGAGCAGCGGCGGTTGGCACTGCGGCAGGTCGAGTCGCACCTGCTGGGGGCGCTCACGCCGACCGAGTCGGCGACGCTGCGGGCACTGCTGCAGAAGGTCGCCTGCTCGACCCAGGCGATGGACCCGCTGCGCGATCTCTGCGAGGTGGTGACGCAGGTGCAGGCCGATCCGGCGCCGGCGGCGCCCGCTGCCCGCCGGACCGGCGCGGCGGCGGTGCGAAGCGGCCGAACCGCCACCCCCCGAGCCAGCCGCCGCAGGCCCGGCTGACCTGCGGATACGGCAGGCAAGGCGGCCCGTCCGGCACCACCCGACGTCGTCGGTCGAGCGGTGCCGGACGGGTCCGCGATGTCACTACCGCGCCCGGTCAGCGCACGTGCACGAACACCGGGTTCGAGTAGAACCACAGGTCGTCCCACGGGCTCTCCAGCCCGTCGGCCAGCGGCTCAGCCTCGTCGGTGCTGGTGCCCCGCACCCGCGCGTAGGTGTCCGCCTCGACATTGCGCAGGGTGTGCCGGATGACGTAGCTGTCGCCGTGGCGACGCCAGTCCCGCGGGCCGAACCGGGCCACCACCGTGGTGGTGGGGTTGGTGTCGGCGTCCAGGCTGGCGCTCGGGCCGGTGATCTGGCCGACGATCAGGTCGACCCGGCGGACCTCGGGCCGGTCGCCGTTCGCGTTCACCCCACCCAGTGGGCGGAACGTGATCTCGATCTCGACATCGGTACGGCTACGACGGTTCACCGTGATCGTCTCGCCCACCTCGGCGGTCCTGCCCTGGGACGTGGCGGTGACGTCGAGGCTGCGGATCAGGTCACCGGTGGTGACCCAGATCCGGCCGTTGCGCAGACCGTCCATGATGTCGCCGTAGTCCTGGCGGGCGTGCACGTACGTCTTGCTGTACTCCCCCGGCCAGAAGTCGGAGCCGCCGCGGGTCCAGTGCACGTGCGAGTCCGAGGTCGCGGTGATCCACCAGCGCCGACCCTCGCCGAGCAGTGAGTCCCACAGGCCGCCGACCCGAGCGGTCATCTGGTCGAAGCCGCCGTAGGTGGGGTGGTTGCCGTACCCGCCCCGCTTGCCACCGTTGAGCGGGGCGGCCTGGTGCCCGGGCGCGCCCTCGAAGCCGATGTAGACATCCGGCGCGGCGTTGTTGCCGTTGCGAAACTCGCGCGGGGTGTCCTGACCGTAGACGCCCAGACCGGGCGCCGAACGGGACGCGTGGTGGGCGATCACCAGCGGCTTGTGCGGCATTCCCCGGGCGACCTTGAGGAACTCCACCATCCTGGCCTCAGTGTCACGGGCCGGGTCGGTGGGGAACGCGTCGTACTTGGCGAACCGGCTCTCCAGCTCGAAGAGCTGCTTCGCCTCGTCGTCGTGGCGTGGAATCATCAGCGTGTGGTGGTCCAGCGAGGGCGCGTCGAACTCCATACCCCAGAACTGGAGCACCTCGGGGACCAGCTTGCGGGACCGCAGCAGGTCGGGGTACGCCTGCTCGATGTTCACCTTCGAGTGGGTCGGTCCACCGTGGTCGGTGCACATCGCCCAGGTCAGACCGAAGTTCTTCGCCATGATGGCGTTGGTGACGATCGGGTAGACCGCGTCCGCGCCCTTGTGGAAGACGATCGGGGACTTCGTGGTGTCGAACTCGCCGCTGTACTCGGAGTGGATGTGGTGGTCGCCCGCGCGCCACACCCGGTGGGTGGAGTTACCCCGGTCGGTCTTGTCGTCGTCACCCGGCCGGCGGTCCTCGTCGGCCCACGCCGCTCCGGCACCGACCAGTGGGCTTGCCGCTGCCAGCGTCGCGCCGACGCCCGCGTACTTGACCAGCTTGCGCCGGGACAGCTGCGCGTGCTCGGTCTCTTCGGGATGCTTGTCTCTCACCTGAGAGCCTCTCCTCGATCAAGCGAATGCTCTTTCGATCAAGGAGCCTCGAAGAGGGCGGTGAACACCCGCCGTACGCAGCGGGTGCTCACGATGAACACCCTGCTCCGACCTGCGCGCAGCGCCGCGCAGGGCAGCATCGGGTCACCCCACGACCGCGCGGGGTGTCGAGTCGGGACCGGCGTCGACCGACCGGGTCAGGGCGCCGGACGGCCGGTGGGCCGCCGACGGCCGGGTCAGATCCGGGCCCGGGGCAGCCAGCCCAGGAATCGGAGCCGGACCCGAGGCAGCGGCAGCGTGGGCAGATCCTGGGCGGCGGCGACGAGGCAGGAGCCGAGATAGACCGCGAGGGAGGCGCGTGCTCCACCGAACTCGGCGAGCAGTTGGCTCTGCTTGGTGGCGCAGGGCCACTCGCGGCCGCATCCGGTGCAGGTCCAACTCGGTGGGTTGGGCAGGTGCTCCGGCAGCTTGGCGCGGCGGTACCGACCGACGACGCTGTTGTCCGAGCGCACGTCGCGCCGCCGCACGGCGGGGCCCTCGTTGCGGTGGGCTACCGGACGGGCGCCGGGCAGGTAGCGTCCGACGGTGCCGAAGAGCGCCCCCACGCGGATCAGGGCGTCCGGTCCGACGTGCCGGGTCAGCAACGCGGTCATCAGGTAGTGCCCCAGCAGGTCGAAGGCGTCACGGTTCAGACCCAGGCCACGGCAGAGGTCGACGAAGTCCGGCGTGGTCAGTGGCACCCGGTCGTCGAGTGCGCGGCGCAGCACCTCACGCAGCCCACCCCCGAGCCTCTCCAGCGCGTCACCCTCGCCCAGACCCAGGCTGTCCTCGTCCGCCACCCGGGCCAGCGCCTCGGCGACGGCCAGCCGAACGACGCGGTCAGGATCAGTACTGTCCAACGCTTCCCCCCTCCGTAAGCCGGCGTCCCGGCAGTGGACCGGTCGTCCTCCGACGAATCATGAACAAGATTTCGCTGTCGGCCGCGAGGGTGGCTAGGACAGCAGACGTAGAACCATTCGGTGCGTTAGCCGAAAAACGAAGTCGAGCTGCCGACACATCCCAGTGATTCACCGGACGGCACGTCGGTGATTGTCGTATGGTGACATTCCCATCTGCAGATATTGCGTACCTGAAGTCCTCAATGGTCAGACCAGATCCGACGCCTCAACCGGTCGCTGCCGTCCCGCTCGCGACGCTCCACCTCACCGCACCGCCGGCCAGCGACGTGCCGGGTCACCGCCGAGCACCCCGGCACGTTCCGATCCTGCCGTCGGCACCCGTTCCACCACCCGGCGGCACCTCCACCGGACGGAGACAGCGGATGACGTCATCGCCAGTGCAGACCCACCGGTTCGACAGCCGTGACCCGGCGGCCATCCAGGAATTCCTGTCCGCCACGTACGACCCGAAACTGCGTATCCAGAGCAGGAACGGATACCGGCTCACCCACCACCGGGTCGACACCGGCCCCTTCGCCATCGCGACCACCCGCCAGAGCAGCCACCTGGAAATCGGGGCCAGCGCCCTCAGCGGGCTGGTCATCGGTCGCACCCGCACCGCGCGCGTCGATCGTTCCTGCGCCGGGTCGGCTCACCGCTTCGGCCCCGGCGAGGTGTTCCTCGTCACCAGGCCGGAGGAGCCGTGCGTCGTCCGCTGGCATCCCGGTGAGGTGGAACTCTGCGTCCTGGACCTGTCGGTGCTGGCGCAGGTGGCCACCACCGCGCCGGCCCGCCGGCCCGGTCGGATCGAGTTCACCGAACTGGGTGCCGCCAGTACGGCCCTCGCCCGGCAGTGGCGCAACACCACCAACTTCGTGCGCGACGTGGTGTTGAACAGCCCGGCCGCCGGGGCGCAATCACTGGTGATCGGCAACGCCGCCCGGATGCTGGCCGCGGCGGCGCTCACGGTCTTCCCCAACACCGCCGTCACCGAACCGACCACCGCGGATCGAAACGACGCCACCACCGCCACGCTGCGACGGGCGATCGCGTTTCTGGAGGAGCACGCCGACCGGGACATCAGCGCGGCCGACATCGCCGGCGCCGCCGGGGTCTCCCTCCGGGCGGTGCAACTCGCCTTCCGCCGTCATCTCGGCACCACTCCGATGGCCTATCTGCGTCGGATCCGGCTCGTTCGGGCACACCACGACCTGGTACGCGCCGACCCGCGCCAGGAGACGGTCTCGGCGATCGCCAGTCGGTGGGGGTTCGCCAGCCACAGCAGGTTCACCGCGCGATACCACGCCAGCTACGGTGTGCCGCCACGCGAGACGCTGAACACCTGAGACCCGGCCCCGGTCCGCGTCTTGTGGGGGTGGCCACGACCCGACCACAATCGGCGACGTGAAGCTCCCGTCGCCGATCACGGTGCCGCTGGTGGCACTGCTGGCCCTCGCCGCCTGTGGCACCTCGTCCAGGTCGACCGGTGACCCACCGAGCAGCGCGCCGCCGGCAGCTTTGGGCACCCCCTCCCCCGCCTCCTTCGACAAGGCGCTGCACGACGAGTTGATCGCGATGCTGAAGCGCGACCAGGCCGACCGCGAGGGCACGCCGCAGAGTGACTCCGACCAGGCCCGCACCGTCCGGTTGAAGGAAATCATCCGTAGCCACGGTTGGCCGACCTTCGCCCTCGTGGGCGAGGACGGCGGCAACGCCGCCTGGGCGATCGCCCAGCACTCCGACCAGGATCCGAGCTTTCAACAGGAGGCACTGGGCCTGTTGCGGACGGCGGTGGCCGCCCGCCAGGCCTCGCCGGGCAACCTGGCCTACCTGGAGGACCGGGTCGCGGCGGGCAAGGGCGAGCCCCAGGTGTACGGCACACAGATCCGCTGCGGACCGGACGGCCCCGTCCCGGCGACTCCGATCAGGGACGAGCCGGGTGTCGAGCGGCGCCGGGCCGAGGCCGGACTGCCGACGCTGGCCAGTTACCTGGCTGAGATGACCACGATCTGCGCGCAGGACACCAACTAGCGCGGCGTCGACCGGCGCTCGTCGGGCGTCCCGAGCTAGGCCCGGTCACGTTCGTGGCTGTCGCGGGCGGTCTGCACCTCCGGCACCGACGCCTCCAGCAGATCGGCGAGGCCCCGCAGTTGCTCGGCGACCCGGGCGCCGAGCGGGGTCAGCGAGTATTCGACCCGCGGTGGGATCGCGGTGAGCACCTCACGGGTGAGCATTCCGTCGCGTTCGAGGGTCTGCAGGGTCTGCGAGAGCATCCGCTCGCTGACCCCGTCGATGCGGCGCCGCAGCGCGTTGAACCGGTAGCGGCCCTCGCCGAGCGCCAACAGGGCCAGCGAGGCCCACTTCGAGGTGACGTCCTCGAAGGCGGCACGGGAGGTGCAATCCCGCGCGAAGACATCGCTGACGAATTCCTGGGTAGGCCCCGCCGGGTCCTGGGCCGGCATGTCGCTCACCTCACCAGCCTATCTCATACCCACCTTTGGTTAGTGCTATAGATTCGTAAGTGCTTACTGCTTTGTCACTACCCCTCCGGAGGTTCCCATGCCCACCTACGCCGTCACCGGCGCCACCGGCCGACTGGGCCGTCTGGTGATCGAGCAACTGCTCGACAGCGGCGTACCCGCCGCCGAGATCGCCGCCATCGTCCGCAGCCCGGAGAAGGCCGCCGACCTGGCCGCGCGCGGGGTCGAGATCCGCAAGGCCAACTACGACGACCCGTCGACGCTGCCCGGCGCCGTGGCCGGCGTACACCGCCTGCTGCTCATCTCCGGCGACACTCCCGGTCAGCGCGTCGCGCAGCACACCGCGGTCATCGACGCCGCCAAGCTCGCCGGCGTCGAGCGTCTCGTTTACACCAGCATCCTGAAAGCCGACACCACCGCGAACCCGCTCGCCCCGGAGCACAAGGCCACCGAGGAGGTTCTCGCCGCGTCCGGCCTGACCCACACCGTGCTGCGCAACAGCTGGTACACCGAGAACTACACCGATCAGCTGCCGCAGTACCTGGGGTCCGGCACGATCCTCGGCGCGACCGGCGGCAGCAAGATCTCCGCCGCGACCCGGGCCGACTACGCGGGAGCGGCCGTGGCGGCGCTCACCCGCGAGGAGGACGGCAACGCCGTCTACGAATTGGGCGGCACCGCGTTCACCTTCGACGAGCTGGCCGAGGCCGTCACCGAGGTGACCGGCACCACCGTCGTCCACCAGGACATGTCCGCCGCCGAGCTGGCCTCGGCCCTGGAGAACGTCGGCCTGGACGCGGGCACCGCCGGTTTCGTCGCCGCGCTCGACCACTCGATCGCCAACGGCGAGCTGGCTACCGACAGCGATGACCTCAGCCGGCTGCTCGGCCGGCCGAGCACCCCGCTGCGCGACGCCATCCGGGCCGCGCGGGCCTGACCGGGGTCATCGCCGAAGCGGGCGACGGACCCAGGCCGCCGTCGCCCACCACGCGGCGCAGCGACCTGCACGCCCAGGCTGGCCGCCGTCACCTGTTACCGCCGATACCTCACCACCACGGGTTGAACCCAGACCAGCGGGCGTCGTGGTGACGCGAGAACGGCAGACACCACCTGTCCGCCGAGGCGGTCAGCCCGCCTCGGTCGGCTCCGCGAGCAGCAGGCCGGTCAGCAGACTGCGCAGGGTCCGCTCGACGAGGTCCGCCCGGGGCGCCGGTCCGGCGGGCTGACTGAACGCCGCGATCAGGTGCGGGTACGCCGCGAGGTCCACCCCGGCGAAGCTGAACGCCCCGGCGGCGGACTCGCGACGGGCGAAGAGGCTCACCACGCCGGTCATCATCGCGATGGCCTCGAACTTGGCGGCCACGGGGCAGCGCACGGATTCCAGGACCCGCAGGCAGTTGTCGAACCAGGCCAGGCTCTCCGGGCCGATGCCGGAGGGCCGGTGAATCACGTCGAGCAGCCACGGGTGGGCGCCGAACAGCGCCAACTGGCGCCGCCCCAGCAGCACCATCGTCTCCAACCAGTCGCCCTCCACCTGTGGGTACGGGCGCAGCTCCCCCACGGCCCGGTCGGTCATCAGGTCCAGCAGGTCGTCGCGGGACGACAGGTAGCGGTAGAGGGATCCGGCACCGGTGCCGAGCGCGGCGGCGACGGCGCGCATCGACACCGCGACCAGCCCTTCGGTGTCGGCCAGAGCGATGGCAGCCACGACGATGCTGTCCCGACTGTGCGCCGGAGCGGGCCCGCGGCTGCCGCGTTCGGGTCTGCTCCAGATCGACTGCCGGTCGGGGCCGCCGCTCGCGGGTGTGTCGCTCACTGATCTACTGTAAACTGCAAACGTCGTTCGCAGTTGATGTCAGCGCCGAAGGGATGGGCCGAACATGGAACGGGTCAGGGCACGGGACGGCGCGACCATCGCGTTGCATTCGACGGGCGCGGGCCCAGGGATCGTGGTGGTGCACGGCGGTGGCGTGACCATCGACATCTACCGGCGGCTGGCCACGGCGCTCGCCGATCGGTTCACCGTGCACCTGTACAACCGACGGGGGCGGGCCGACGCACCACCGAGGTCGATGCCCTACACGCTGGACCAGGAGGTCGACGACCTCGCCGCGGTGCTGGAGCACACCGGCGCCGGCAACGTCATCGGCCACAGCGCCGGAGGTCTCATGGCGCTCGAAGCCGCGCTCCGACTGCCGATCGACCGGCTCGCCCTCTACGACGCCGCAGTCTCGATCAACGGCAGCTTTCCGTTGAGCTGGCTGGCGGCAGCCCAGGCGGCAGCACAGACCGGTGACACCGCTCGGGCCCTCGCCATCACGACCGGGGGAATCAATTCACACCTGGCAGCGGGGAGGCTCCCGCTCGGCGTCCGGATCGCGATCATCCGCGCGTTCATGCGTACGCCGATCGGCCGGACGATGGGCGAGCTACTACCGATGACGTTGGACGAGACGGCCCTGACCCTGGCGCACGACGGCCCGGCCACCCGGTGGGCCGCGGTGAGCGCCGAGGTACTGCTGGCCTGCGGCGCCGACGGCCCGCCGTACTACGTCGAGCAGAACGCGGCACTGGCCCGCGCCCTGCCGCGCGCCCGGACGCTGACGATTCCGCGCAGTGGCCACGACGCCGTCAACCGGGCGCACCCGAGAGTCGTCGGCCCGCTCGCCGACTTCTTCGCGACGCCGGCGGCACCGGAGCGGGCGAGTCGGCCCTGAACAGTCGCGGTCGCCCAGCGTCATTGATCTTGGCTAGGCTGATGGGTATGCCCGCACACCTTCCGCACCGCCACGATGACGGCCGGAGGTGGGCCTCCGCGGCGGCGCGCCTGATCGAGCCGGCCGACTGGTGAGTGGCGCACCCGTGCCCGCCCCTCGGGGCGAGCCGGCCACTGCACCGCGGCACCGCTCGGGGTGGGCCGACCGTTGCGACCGGCTCGCCCGGTCCCGCCCGTTCGAGATCGCCATCGTCGTGGTCATCCTCGCCAACGGCATCGTTCTCGGCTTGGAGACGTACGACGACCTGAGCCCGGCGGGCACCGCGCTGCACGGGCTGGAGCTGTTCTTCCGGGCCGTCTTCGTCGTCGAGATCGCCGTCCGGTTGGCCGCCTACGGCAGGCGCCCACAGGACTTCTTCCGGCACGGCTGGAACGTCTTCGACTTCGTGGTGATCGCGGCGATCTTCATCCCGGGCCTGCACGGCGACCCGGCGCTGCTGCGGGTCGTGCGGGTCGCCCGCATGGTCCGCCTGGTGCGGTTCTCACCGGGTCTGCGGACCATCGTCTCCGCCCTGTGGCGCAGCCTGCCCGGCGTCACCGGGTTCCTCGCCCTGGCCGTGGTGACGCTCTACGTGTACGGGATGGCCGGCTGGCTGATCTTCGGCAACAGGTACCCGGAGGAGTACGGCGACATCGGTCGGTCGCTGCTGACGTTGTTCGTGCTGTTGTCGCTGGAGACGCTGCCGGACCTCATCGAGCAGGGCATGGTCATCTCACCATGGACGCTGCTCTACTACGTCAGCTATGTGGTCATCACCGTCAACCTGCTGCTCAACATCCTCATCGCGGTCATCGTGAACTCCATGGAGGAGGCTCGCCGGTTGGAGATGACCGAGCGGCTGGCTCCCGGGTACGACGAGGACGGCGACGGCGTACCGGACGAGGTGGACCGGATCGCGCTCACCCAACGACTGGACGACCTGCGCGCGGTCATCACCGAACTGGAACGGGAACTTCGCATCGACCGGGACGACGGGCACGGCCGATCTCACCGGGACAACGCCCGCGCCAGACGGCAATCCGGCGCTCGCGCTGCGTCTTCCGATTCGGATAGTGTCGGCGGCGGTCCCATCGGCCTCCCGAAGGGGTAACGGCGTGACGATCAGTGTCGACAATGCCCACACCGCCACCGATCCCACGGACTCGCTCGGCACGGTGATCCACGACGTGATCCGCCCGCAGGCACCGATCGTCGACCGGGATGGGGCCTTCCCTCGTACGGGTGTCGACGCTCTCGCCGCGGCCGGCCTGCTCGGCCTGGCCTCCTCGACCGAGGTCGGTGGCGGCGGCCACGGCATGCGGGCGGTCGCCGAGGTCATCGAGCGGCTGGCCGCCGAGTGCGGGTCCACCGCGATGGTGGTGCTCATGCACTACGCGGCGACCGCCGTCATCGAGGCACACGGCCCGCGCGACGTCCGCGAGGCGATCCCCACCGGCGATCACCTCACCACGTTGGCGTTCTCCGAGTACGGCTCGCGCAGCCACTTCTGGTCGCCGACCGGCACCGCGACAGCCGCCGACGACGACACGGTCCGCCTCGACGCCCGTAAGAGCTGGGTCACTTCGGCCGGTGAGGCCAACAGCTACGTCTGGTCGAGCCTTCCGTTGACCCGCGATGCCGGCCCGATGACGCTGTGGCTGGTGCCGGCCGACAGCGCCGGTCTGAGCGTGACCGGCGACTTCGACGGCCTGGGCCTGCGCGGCAACGGCTCTCGCCCGATGACCGCCGACGCGCTCCGGGTTCCGTCGGCGGCGAGGATGGCGGCCGACGGGGCCGGGCTCGACACCGCGCTCGGCGCGGTACTGCCCTGGTTCCTGGTGCTCAACGCCGCCTTCTGCCTCGGTCTCGCCGACAGCGCGGTGGCAGAGGCCAGCCGGCATCTCACCAGGACCACGCTCGCGCACACCGGTGCCGCCCTGCGCGACGCGCCCGTCACCCGACGCGACCTCGCCCGACTGATGATCCGCACCGGCGCGCTGCGCGCCTTCCTGGGCGACACACTCACCGCGCTGGAGTCCGGCCGCGACGACGCCATGCTGCGGGTGCTCCAGGTCAAGGCGCTCGCCGGCGAGACCGTCGCCGACGTGACCGACGGCGCGATGCAACTCTGCGGCGGCAGCGCCTTCCGCAAGGAGTTGGGCCTTGAGCGCCGTTTCCGGGACGCCCGCGCGGCCCGGGTGATGGCGCCGACCACCGACGCGCTGCACGATTTCGTCGGTCGGATCGCCACCGGGCTGCCGCTGCTCGACGAGGCCAACCGCTGATGCCGGCGCCAACCGTTCTGATGGGCGCGGTCGCGTACGACCCGAAGGTCGTGACCATCTGGGAGGGGTTCCGCGCCTGGCTGCGCGGGCAGGGCCTGGACTTCGACTTCGTCCTCTACTCGCACTACGAGCGACAGGTCGAGGACCTCGTCGCCGGGCGGATCGACGCGGCCTGGAACTCTCCCCTGGCCTGGCTGCGAGCCGAGCGACTGGCGGCCGCCACCGGCACGGCCGTCCGCGCCCTCACCATGCGCGACACCGACCAGGACCTCACCTCGATCGTGGTGGTTCGCGCGGACTCGCCGGTGCGCCAGCTCGCGGACCTCGCCAGACGGGTGGTCGCCGTCGGGGCCATCGACAGTCCACAGGCGACGCTGATTCCGCTGGGCCACCTCGCGGCGGCCGGAGTCACGGTCGACGTCCGCCGCTTCGACGTGGGTGTCGGCCTGCACGGCGACCACATCGGCGGCGAGCGGGACGCGGCCCGCGCCCTGATGGCCGGGGAGGTCGACGCCGCCTGCATGATCGACGCCAACCATCTGGCGTTCGTCCAGGAGGGCACGTTACCGTCCGAGGGCACCCGGATCGTGGCGCAGACCGCACGCTACGACCACTGCAACATGACGGTCCGCGCGCCGGAGTCCGACGGTGTTCGGCTCTTCGGCACCCTGCTGCTCGGCATGTCGTACGCCGATCCGCAGGTGCGTCCGCTGCTCGACCTGGAAGGGCTGACGGCCTGGCGGGAGGGCCGCACCACCGGGTATGGCGCTCTCGCCGGCGCGGTCGACGCCAACGGCTTCTACTCCCCCGACGGGCGGGTGACGGCCCCGGACTACCGGCCGTGAACACGGCACCGGTCGCCGAGGTCGACCTGGGGGATCTGGGCTTCGGCCGGGGCGCGCACCTGCTCGTGCAGCGCGCCCTGTCCGGGCTGCCGCCCGGCGGCCGGCTGGCGGTCTCCGGCCGCGACCCGGCGCTGCGCGTACACCTGCCCGCCTGGTGTCGTGGCCGGGGCCATCGGGTCGAATGGCCGGGTCGGGGCGACCGGAGCGAGCTGGTGGCGGTGGTGGTCCGGGGTTCGGCGGATGACGACCGCTGGTTCGGCGCGGAGCGGGCCGGGCCGGCTCTGCCGTCGGCGCTCAGCAGCCGTCCACCGGCGCGGTGGGGGCTCGGCGCCCGGGGCGCGCTCCTCGAAGCCGGCGGTCCCGAGGCCCGGTTCGACCTGGACGACCGCGACCTGGTGTGGGCCGACATCGCCCCCCACCTGTACGCGCAGGCCGCCGCGCGACAGTGGGACCCGCAGACCGCGGTGCCGTGGGACGAGCCGTTCGCGCTGCCTGCCGACGTCGAGGCCGCGGTGGTGCAGGTGATGACCTACCTGGTCGAGAACGAGCAGGCCGCCCTCGTCGTGCCGGCCCGGTTCGTGGGGCGCATCCATCCGCACTTTCGGGAGGTGGTGCAGCTGCTCGCCGTGCAGATGGCCGACGAGGCCCGGCACATGGAGGTCTTCAGCCGGCGGGCGCTGCTGCGCGGCGCCGAGATGGGCACGTCGTCCGCTGGCGGCCGGCAGTCGCTGTTCACGCTCGTCGCGGAGTCGGACTTCGCGTTGGCGTCTTTCCTGCTCTCCGTGCTCGGCGAGGGCAGCTTCGTCGATCTGCTCTCGTTCCTGCACGAGAACGCCCCGGACCCGGTGACCCGCCGGATCTGTTGGCTCGCCCGGCAGGACGAGCGTCGGCACGTGGTGTTCGGCATGGCGCACCTGGAGCATCAGGCGCAGCTGGATCCCCTGCTGCGGGACCGGCTGCGGGCGGCGATCCACCGCCGCCACGACGCGCTGGTCGACACCGCAGGGCTCAACGCGGACGTCTTCGACGCGCTGGTGCTGCTCGCGGCGGGTGGTTGGCATCCGGACGACGTGTCCGCCGGCTTCGACCGGGTGCAGGCGCTGCAACACGCGATGGATCAGGGCCGTCAGCGCCGACTCGTCCGCCTGGGCTTCCGGCCCGACGAGGCGGCGGCGCTCTCCGCCCTGCACACCCGCAACTTCATGTAGGCAAGCAGTACGGTGGAACGGCCATGAACAGGGATTCCAGCGCGGTCCGCGAGTCACTGCTGCGGTTGCGCGAGCAGACCGAGGCTCAGGTCACCGCCCTGGAGGGCGACCTGCGGGGCCTCTTCGAGGCGTCCCGGTCGTCCAACGCCGACGACGAACACGACCCCGAGGGCAGCACGATCGCCTTCGAACGCGCACAGCTCACCGCCGTCCTGGACGCCACCCGCCGACGCCTGGCCGAGCTGGACGTCGCGCTGCGACGGGTCGACGACGGCAGCTACGGCGTGTGCGAACGGTGCTCCCGTCCGATTCCCGCGGAGCGGCTCGTCGCCCGCCCGTCCGCGCGTACGTGTGTCGCCTGCGCCAGCCGACGGTGACGGTGCCTGCGGGCCGAGGCGGTGGTCCGCCCCACCGCGCCCCCGCGCGAGGGGAGTCTCACGTCGGGGGACCGTCCGACCACGGGGGCTGCCCGGCATCTCGCGCTCCGATAAGCGGTATACCTCTGAGTCATATGTATGACTCAGAGGTATACCGCTTATCGCAGTGATGCCTCCGGGAGCACCGCCCGCGCCCGCGGCGGAGCGGGCAGCGGGCAGCGAGGTCGGCGGCATCGGGCTGCCGGGTAGCCGCCGGGCGACGCCAGGCCCCGAGACCGGTCGCCGCCTAGAAGTCGTCGTCGAAGGCCACGGTGCCGGTCACCCCGACCTGGTACGCCGACACCCGCCGCTCGAAGAAGTTGGACAGCTCCTGCACGTCCTGCAACTCCATGAAACCGAACGGGTTGCTCGACCCGTAGTGCGGCGCGATGCCGAGCTGGGCCAGGCGGCGGTCGGCGACGTGCTGGAGATACTCCCGCATGTCGGCCAACGTCAGACCGGGCACACCGTGGCCCACCAGGTCCTCGGCGAACTGCACCTCACACTCGACCGCCTCGGTGAGCATCCGGCGAACCTGGTCGGCGAGGTCGTCGTCAAACAGGTCCGGCTCCTCGGCCCGGACGGTGTCGACGACGTCGAACGCGAACGCCATGTGCATGGACTCGTCGCGGAACACCCAGTTGGTGCCCGAGGCGAGGCCGTGCAGCAGGCCGCGGGAGCGCAGGAAGTAGACGTACGCGAACGCCCCGTAGAAGAACAAGCCCTCGATGCAGGCGGCGAAGCAGATCAGGTTGAGCAGAAACGTCCGCCGGTCCTCACGGGACCGCAGCTCCCGCAGGTCGTTGAGGGAGTCGATCCAGCGGAAGCAGAACTCGGCCTTACGGCGGATCGAGGGGATGTTCTCGATGGCCGCGAAGGCCTCGAAGCGCTCGGTCTCGTCGGGCACGTACGTGTCGAGCAGGTTGAGGTAGAACTGGACGTGCACGGCCTCCTCGAACAGCTGCCGGGACAGGTAGAGGCGACCCTCGGGGCTGTTGACGTGCTGGTAGAGGTTGAGCACCAGGTTGTTCGCGACGATCGTGTCGCCGGTGGCGAAGAACGCCACCAGGCGACTGACCAGGTGCCGCTCGGCCGGTGACAGCTTGTCCAGGTCGGCGAGGTCGGCGTGCAGGTCGACCTCCTCGACCGTCCAGGTGTTGCGGATGGCGTCGCGGAACCGGTCGAAGAAGTGCGGGTAGCGCATCGGGCGGAGCGTGAGGTCCATCCCGGGGTCGAGCAGCATGTGCGTGGTCCTCGCGTCGGTGGTGCTGGCGTCGGTGGTGGCGTCGGCGGTCACTGGCAGGCCTCGCACGACTCGGGGTTCTCCAGCGAGCAGGCCAGCGCGTCCGCGTCGACGACGACGGGTGCGACAGCGCTGACGGTGGCCTGCTGGATCCGCGTGGCCGGGCGCGAACGCAGGTAGTAGGTGGTCTTCAGCCCGGCCTTCCAGGCGTACAGGTACATCGAGGAGAGCTTGCCGATGGTCGGTGCGGCCAGGAACAGGTTCAGCGACTGGGACTGGTCGATGAACGGGGCGCGGGCGGCGGCCAGGTCGATCAGCGCCCGCTGCGGCAGCTCCCAGGCGGTCCGGAACAGCTCCCGTACGCCGGCCGGCAGCTCGGCGATGTCCTGCACCGACCCCTCCGCCCGCTTGATCGCCGACCGGATCCGCTCGGTCCACAGGCCGCGGGCCTTCAGCTCGCGTACCAGCGCGGTGTTGACCTGGAGGAACTCCCCCGACAGGGTCTCGCGCTTGAACAGGTTGGACACCTGCGGCTCGATGCACTCGTAACACCCGGCGATCGAGGCGATGGTCGCGGTCGGCGCGACCGCCACCAGCAAGGAGTTGCGCAGCCCGTACGCCTCGACCCGCTCGCGCAGCGCGTCCCACCGTGCGGTCTGCGTACCCTCGACGCCCCACAGGTCGGGCTGGAGCTGGCCCCGCGCGGCCCGGGTCTGCGGGTACGCCGGATGCGCGCCGAAGTCGCGCGCCAGGTCGGCGGAGGTCTCCAGCGCAGTCAGGTACAGCTCCTCGCTGATCCGGGTGGACAGCTCCCGGGCAGCCGGCGAGTCGAACGGCAGCCGCAGCGCGAAGAAGACGTCCTGTAGGCCCATCAGCCCGAGCCCGACCGGCCGCCAGCGGGGGTTGCTCGCCGCCGCCTGCGCGGTCGGGTAGTAGTTGATGTCGATGACCCGGTCGAGGAAGGTCACCGCGGTCCGCACCGTGGCGCGCAGCCGCTCCCAGTCGATGCCGCCGTCGGTGAGATGGGCGGCGAGGTTCACCGAGCCGAGGTTGCACACGGCGGTCTCGGCGTCGCTGGACACCTCGACGATCTCGGTGCAGAGGTTGGACAGGTGCACCACGTTGCCCGGCTCGGCGGTCTGGTTGCAGAGTCGGTTGGCGGCGTCCTTGAAGGTCATCCACCCGTTGCCGGTCTGGGCGAGGGTCCGCATCATCTTCCCGTACAGCTCCCGTGCCGGGACCTGCCGCACGTAGCGACCCTGCGCCTCGGCCTGCCGGTATGCGGCGTCGAACCGCTCCCCCCACAGGTCGGGCAGTTCGGGCACCTCGTGCGGGTCGAACAGCGACCACGGCTCGTCGGCCTCGACCCGGCGCATGAACTCGTCCGGGATCCAGTTGGCCAGGTTGAGGTTGTGAGTGCGCCGGGCGTCCTCGCCGGTGTTGTCCCGCAGTTGCAGGAACTCCTCGATGTCCGGGTGCCACGGTTCCAGGTAGACGCAGGCCGCGCCCTTGCGCCGGCCACCCTGGTTGACCGCGGCGACGCTCGCGTCGAGCGTGCGCAGCCACGGCACGATCCCGTTTGACTGCCCGTTCGTGCCCCGGATCAGCGCTCCCCGGGAGCGGACCCGGGAGTACGCGATGCCGATGCCACCGGCGAACTTGGACAGGTTGGCGACCTGGGCGTACCGCTGGTAGATCGAGTCCAGCTCGTCGAGCGGGGAGTCGACCAGGTAGCAGGAGGACATCTGGGTGTGCCGGGTCCCGGAGTTAAACAAGGTCGGTGAGCTGGGCAGGTAGGCCAGGCTCGACATCAGCCGGTAGAAGTCGACCGCCTCGTCCGCCGTCCGGGACAGGCCGCAGGCCACCCGCAGCAGCCAGTACTGCGGGGTCTCCAGCACCAGTCGGCTGGTGGGGTGGCGCAGCAGGTAGCGGTCGTACACCGTGCGCAGGCCGAAGTACTCGAACCTGCGGTCGCCGTTCACGTCGACGGCCTGGTCGAGCGTCGTGGCGTGCGCGGCGACGAACGCGGCGGTGTCGTCACCGATCAGGCCCTCGGCGTGGCCGACCCGGACCGCGGCGCTGAACGAGGTGATGCCCTGTCGACGCACCTCCTTGTCGACGTAGCCGGCCAGCAGCCGCGCGGCGAGGCGCGAGTACTGCGGCTCCTCACCGATCATCTCGGCCGCGGTCTGGATGGACAGCCGGTCCAGTTCGGCGGTGGTCGCGCCGTCGTAGAGGCCGCTGATGGTGCGGGTGGCCACCCGCATCGGGTCGACGTCGGTCAGGTCGTCGGCCCACCGCTCGACCGCTCGGACGATCTTGTTCACGTCCACGGGTTCGGTGCCGCCGTCGCGCTTGCGGACCTGCATCGGTGTGCGCCGCACTGTCGCGTCGCCGCTGGCCGGGACTACCTCGGTGACTGTCACCACTCGCTCCTCGGAGTTCGAGACCTCATGGCCCGGACGTGAGGAGACAGACACCGGCGGACGCCACGCCAGCCCGGCGTGGGTCAGGGGGCGTCAGCCGTCCCACGCGGCCTCGGACCGCCGCCCACCCGGGTGCGGGTACGCGGCGCGCTGGCAGGTCTTCGGACTCGCGGGCACGACCGGGCTCGCCGGTCTCCTACTGGCCGTCGCTTCCCAGGCCGGTTGGTGGCCCAGTGCTGATGACGGCGGTCGTTCCCACTCACCGCTGCGGGACAGTCCCGGATTTCCACCGGGTTCCCTGTTGCCTCGACCGCTCTGGATGAGCGGCCGAACCAGCTGCGCTCGACACCATATATAGGGACGGAGCCGTTGTCACACCCCACATGTCGGTCTCGGGCGTGTCGGCGGCCGCTCGGTGACCACCGTCACCAAAGTGTGGACCACGCCGCGCCGGCCGACGTCAGGCAACGGGGACCGGGCCCTCCGCACGGGTGTGGACAATCGACAAAGATTTGATGTATCGAGGCAATGACGCCGCACGTCGAGCCCATAAGCCGCCGTCAATGCCCTCCCGGCGCGGTTCAACATCCAACCTTCAGGGCCCACCTTCGCCACCGCCCGCGCCCGCCAACCGGCACGATGGGCGGCAAGGTGGATCGACGCGACGCGGTATACATCATATGTCTGCGGTCCAACGGTGATCGACATCGTTGACGTGCTGGAGCAGCCGTCCGTATACTCCCAGTGATCATCTGATCTTTAGCCTAGCCGGGCGAGGAGCGCATGCCGCAGATCACTGCCGTCACCGTCGAAGACGTCCGCTTCCCCACCTCCCTGACCGCTGACGGGTCAGACGCCATGAACAAGGACGGCGACTACTCGGCGGCCTACGTCATCCTGCACACCGACGGCGTCGACGGCGTCGGCGCGCCGCTCGCGGGGCACGGCCTCACCTTCACCATCGGCCGGGGCAACGACATCGTCGCGGCGGCGGCGGTCCACCAGGCACAGCGCCTCGTGGGCCTGGACGTGGCGACGATGGCAGCGGACATGGGCGCGGTCTACCGCCTGCTCACCTCCGACTCCCAGCTGCGCTGGCTCGGCCCCGAGAAGGGCGTCGTCCACCTGTCACTGGCGGCCGTGTTGAACGCGTCGTGGGACCTGGTCGCCCGGGTCGCCGACAAGCCGCTGTGGCGGCTGCTCGTCGACATGTCCCCCGAGCAGCTCGTCGACATCGCGGACCTGCGCTACCTGTCCGACGCGCTGACCCGGGACGAGGCGCTGGCCATCCTGCGGGCCAAGGAGGGCACGAAGGCCGCCCGCCTCGCCGAGCTCGACCGGACCGGCTACCCCGCCTACACCACCTCGGCGGGCTGGCTCGGCTACGGCGACGACAAGCTACGCCGGCTGTGTCAGGAGGCGGTGGACACCGGCTACGGCTACGTCAAGCTCAAGGTGGGCGCCAACCTCGACGACGACATCCGCCGATGCGCGATCGCGCGGGAGATCCTCGGGCCGGATCGCAACCTGATGATCGACGCCAACCAGGTGTGGGACGTCGGCCAGGCCATCGACTGGGTCACCGCCCTCGCCCAGTTCAGGCCACTGTGGATCGAGGAGCCGACCAGCCCCGACGACATCCTGGGCCACGCGGCCGTCCGCCGTGCCGTCGCCCCGATCGGCGTCGCCACCGGCGAGCACTGCCACAACCGGGTGATGTTCAAGCAGCTGTTCCAAGCCGAGGCCATCGACTTCTGCCAGCTGGACACCGGCAGGCTGGCCAGCATCAACGAGATCGTCGCCGTGCTGCTGCTCGCCGCGAAGTTCGACGTCCCGGTGTGCCCGCACGCCGGCGGCGTGGGGCTGTGCGAGATGGTCCAACACGTGTCGGTGCTCGACTACGTCGCGATCTCGGGAGATCTCACCGACCGGGTCACCGAGTTCGTCGACCACCTGCACGAGCACTTCACCGATCCGTGCATCATCCGCGACACCGGCTCGGGCAGCGGATACGTCCTGCCCAGCCAGCCCGGCTACTCCACCCGGATGCGTCCCGAGTCGGTCGCGCTCTACCGGTTCCCCGACGGCCACTACTGGGCGGCGACAGACCCGACTACCGTGTCATCTCCGGAGGCGGCGTACGTGATCGCGGGTGGGAAGGCCACCCCCGCCGGCCGCTAGGGGGCAGCAACTGCTGGCGCGCTGGCGATCAGGAGTGCTCAGAAGTTGTCTAAAGTGGCGGTGTGAACTTGAAGGAGTGGGCGGCGGCTACCGGTATCTCGCACGCGACCGCGCGGCGGGTACGAGTCGGGAACGCTGCCCGTTCCTTCCTACCGGCTCGGCCGGCTGATCATGGTCGGTGAGCCATTGACCGGCGCGGCGCCGTGCGCTGGGCAGGTTGTGGTGTACGACCAAGTGCCCTCGGCCGACCAGGAGCCGGACGTGGACCGGCAGGTCGCCCGGGTGACTTTGTGGGCTACCGGTCAGCGCTTTGCCGTCGATCGGGTGGTGACCGAGGTCGGCTCAGCGCTCAACGGGCACTGCGAACAGCTCCTCTTGTTGCGTGACCCGGCTGTGTCGGCCATCGCGGTCGAGCACCGGGACCGGTTCGCCCGATTCGGAATCGAGCACGTTGAGGCTGCGCTGTCCGCGCAGGGGCCCCAACTGCTGGTCATAGACTCGGCGGAGGTCAACGACGACCTTATGCGTGACGTGTCTGAGATCCTGACCTCGCTGTGTGCCCGCCTGTACGGCCGTCACGCCGCCGCAGGCCGTGTGCGCCGTGCGGTCGAGGCGGTCACCGGGGACCTGATATGAGGACGGTCCAGGCGTACCGGTTTGCCCTCGACCTGACCCCGGGGCAGGAACGCGCCGTGAGGGCGCACGTCGGGGCTGCGCGGGTGGCGCACAACTGGGCGCTCGCCCGGGTCAAGGCGGTCATGGGCCAGCGCGCGGCGGAGCGCTCCTATGGTGTGCCGGATGAGGTGCTGACGCCGTCTCTGCCGTGGTCGCTCGCCGGGCTGCGTAAGGCGTGGAATGCCGCGAAGGCTGATGCGGCGCCGTCGTGGGGTGAGGTGTCGAAAGAAGCGTTCAACACCGGCCTGGATGCTCTCGCCCGTGGCCTGAAGAATTGGGCTGACTCCCGCAGCGGCGGGCGGGCCGGGAGGCCGGTCGGTTTCCCCCGCTTCAAGTCCCGCCGCCGTGGCACACCGTCGGTGCGGTTCACCACCGGCGCGATCCGCGTCGAGCCCGACCGCCGGCACGTCGTGCTGCCGAGGCTGGGTCGGTTGAAGCTGCACGAATCCGCCCGCAAGCTCGCCCGCCGTGTCGAGTGCGGCACCGCACGGATCATGTCCGCGACCGTGCGCCGCGACGGCGGACGGTGGCATGTCTCGTTCACCGTCGAGGTGCAGCGGGCCGAACGGCAACCGGCCCGGCCCGCCTCGGTGGTGGGTGTAGATGTCGGAATCAAATACCTTGCGGTGTTGTCCACCGGAGAGCGGGTCGACAATCCGCGCCACCTCGTCGCGGCGCAGGCCCGACTGCGGGCTCTCGGTCGGGCGTCGTCGCGGAAGTCCGGCCCCGACCGGCGCACCGGCTGCCGCCCCTCGAACCGCTGGCGACGCGCCTCGGACCGGCTTGGTCGTGCCCATGCGCGAGTCGCGAACCTGCGCCGCGACGGGCTGCACAAGCTCACCACAAGGCTGGCGCGCGAACACGGCAGCATCGTTGTCGAAGACCTGAACGTCGCGGGCATGCTGCGTAACCGGCGGCTGGCCCGGCACATCGCTGATGCCGGGTTCGCCGAGATCCGCCGTCAGCTGGCATACAAGACCGGGTGGAACGGTGGCCGGTTGCTCGTGGCCGACCGCTGGTATCCGTCCTCGAAAACCTGCTCGGGTTGCGGTGCGGTGAAAGCCAAGCTCGCCCTGCACGAGCGTGGGTACGACTGTGCGGCGTGCGGCCTGGTCATCGACCGTGACCGCAACGCCGCACTCAATCTGGCCGCCCTGGCGGCTGAGCTGAACACCGCCGGGAGTGGCTCGGTGGCAGCACGTGGAGCCGACCAGAAGACCCGCGCACGAGGGCAGGTGGCTGTGAAGCGTGAACCCGGCACGGCATCCGCCGGCAAGACCGGGACCGTCTCCACCGCAAGGCGGGGCGACCAATCATGCGCTCACTAAAGCGCACCGAAAGGTAACGGATCATGTCTCGCACTGACGAAGTGGTCAACGGCATCAAGCGGATGATCCTCGAAGGGCAGTTCAGGCCCGGGGACCGACTGCCCATCGAGAAGGACCTCGCCGAGTCGCTCGGCGTCTCGCGGGGCTCGCTGCGCGAGGGGATGTCGGCCCTGTCGATCCTCGGCATCGTCAACATCCGCCAGGGCGACGGCACCTACGTCACCAACCTCGACGCGCCACAACTGCTGGCCCCGATGGGCTTCGTGGTGGACTTCCAGGGTCAGGGCGACCCACGGCACATCCACACCGTCCGGCGACTGCTGGAGTGCGAGGCGGCCCGGCTGGCGGCGACCAGGATCACCGACGAGGCCCTGGCCCAGGCGGGGGACCTGCTCGACGAGGCGGCCCGGATGATCGGCCGGTCACCGCAGGACCACGAGCGGATCATGGAAATCGACATCGCCTTCCACCGGATCATCGCGGTGCACGCCGAGAATCCGGTGCTCGTCGGCCTGATCGAAGCCTTCGCCGGGCGCACCATCCGCGGCCGGCTCTGGCGGAGTCTGCACGAGGAGGGCGCGGACCTGCGTACCCATGACGAACACGTGGCGATCCTGAAGGCCCTCGTGGCGCGCGACCCGGAGCGGGCCCGCACCCGGATGGCCAACCACCTGATCGGTGTGGAGGAGTCGTTGCAGGGGTTACCCGACGACGGTGACGCGAACGTCGAGACGACTCGGTCGTGACCGCCGGCCCCTACGACTGCACGTCGAGCAGCCCTTCGTCGTACAACGCCGCCCAGAGCTGATCCGGGACGTCGACGTCGGATCGGCGCAGGGTCTCGGTCACCTGGGCCTGGTCACGCATGCCGACCACGGTCGAGACCACGGCCGGGTGACGACGGACGAACGCCAACGCCGCCTGGGGCAGCGTGACGCCGTACGTCTGACAGACCCGCGCTATCCGGCGGGCCTGGTCGATCACCTCTGCCGGCGCCTGCCGGTAGTCGTAGACGGCGTCGGTCGCCGGCATGTCCCGGGACAGCAGCCCGGAGTTGTAGACCCCGGCGACCACCACCCCGACGTGGCGGGCCTGCGCGACGGGCAGCAGGTCGGTCAACGCGCCCTGCTCCAGCAGGGTGTACCTGCCGGCGCACATCACCACGTCCACATCGGTCTCGGCGACGAAGCGGGCCAGCATCGCGGACTGGTTCATCCCCGCACCGACGGCACCGATCACGCCCTGCTCCCGCAGCTCCACCAACGCCGGGATCGCCTCGTGCGCGGCCTGCTCCCAATGCCCGTCCGG
Organism: Micromonospora sp. BQ32; assembly: GCF_059358895.1. Lineage (NCBI taxonomy): Bacteria > Bacillati > Actinomycetota > Actinomycetes > Micromonosporales > Micromonosporaceae > Micromonospora > Micromonospora sp. BQ32. The sequence goes on from NZ_JCADBI010000011.1 coordinate 56,778, forward strand.
GTCATGCAGGTACACCACGTCGATCCGATCCAGGCCGGTGCGCCGAAGGCTCGCCTCCAACGAACGGCGTACACCGTCGCGGCTGAAGTCCCAGACCCGGCGATGATCGGCGGGAACGTCGAACCCCTCCGGGTCCCGCCGGTGTGCCGTCTCCGGTGACGGCACGAGCAGCCGGCCGACCTTCGTCGACACCACGTACTCGCCGCGCGGGCGGGAGCGCAGGGCCGCGCCCAGACGCCGTTCGGACAGGCCCAGCCCGTAGTGCGGCGCCGTGTCGAAGTATCGGATGCCACCTGCCCACGCGGTGTCCACCGCGGCGGCGAACTGCTCATCCGACGTCGCCCGGTAGAGATTGCCGCCCTGGGAGGCGCCGAAGCCCAGTGGGCTCAGCCGCAGCGGCGACCCGACGCCGTTTCGGGTCACCGGACGGGAGGGATCGCGCGCACCCCGCTGGACGACAGCCGTCACCGCTCGTCCCGATCCGCGCTGGTGCTGCCGGTCATCGCCGCGACCAGGTCGTCGGTGGTGACCTCGTCGGCGCGGAGTTGGGCCGCTCGTCGACCGAGGCGCAGCACCTCGACCCGGTCGGCGATTTCAAGCACCTGCGGCATGTTGTGGCTCACCAGCACCACCGACATGCCGGCGTCGCGGGCACGCCGCACGACGTCGAGCACCCGCCCGGTCTGGACCACGCCGAGCGCCGCGGTCGGCTCGTCGAGGATGACCACGTTGGTCGCCCAGATGATGGCGCGGGCCACCGCGACGCACTGCCGCTGCCCGCCGGAGAGCATCGCGATCGGAGTGGTGACCCGGGGGATCCGTACGCCCAGCTCGTCGAGGGCGGCGGCGGCGCCCTGGCGCATGGCGCGCTTGTCCAACAGCCCGAGCCGACCGAGCGGTCCGGAGCGCAGGATCTCCCGGCCGAGATACAGGTTGGCGGCCACGCTGAGGTCGTCGGCGACGGCGAGGTCCTGGTAGACGGTCTCCACCCCCGCCCGCCGGGCATCGACCGGGGTGGAGAACTGAACCGGGCGGCCGCCGACCCGGATCTCGCCCTCGTCCGGCGGATGCACACCGGACAGGGTCTTGATCAGGGTGCTCTTGCCGGCGCCGTTGTCACCGATCAACGCGACGACCTCACCCCGGCGGACCGTGAAGTCGGCACCACGCAACGCCTCGACGTGCCCGAACCGCTTGACGATGCCGCGGGCTTCGAGGACCGGCGGTTCCGGCTCGGTGGGTTGCCGATCGCTGTCGGTGGTGGCCGTGGGGATGCCGCCCATCACTGCACCGGCGGGTTGGCGCAGCTGGGCTCGAGCACCGCCTTGATCTCCGCCGAGTCGATGTTCTCCTTGGTGACGAACGTGACGCCGGTGTCGGCCGACGCCAGCGGCGCCTTGTCCCGAAGGTGCTTGACCATCTTGTCGACGCCGAAGTAGCCCATCTTGAACGGGTTCTGCACGACCAGCGCCGAGATCTGGCCGTTGCGCACCCCGGCGATCTCGTCCGGGGCCGCGTCCCAGCCGATGATGACCACCTTGCCGGACTTGCCGGCAGCCTGGATGGCCTGCGCGGCACCGAGCACGCTCGGCTCGTTGGCCGCGAAGACGCCGGCGAGCTTCGGGTTGGCGGTGAGGATGTTCTCGGTGACCCGGCGGGCCTCGTTGACGTCACTGCGGCTCGGCTGCTGGCCGACCAGCTTCAGGTTGGGGTACTGGGCGAGGCCGGCCTTGAAGCCGTCGACTCGCTCGGTGTTGGTCTGCGATCCGGGCTGGAACTCGACGAGCGCCACCTCGTGGTTGCCGGGGCCGAGTTCGGTGGCAAGCAGCTTCGCCGCCTCGGTTGCCGACGCACGGTTGTCGGTGGCGAAGAGGGGCACACTCGACGGCTGCGGGCTGGTGCCGGAGTCGATCATGGCGACCGGGATGTTGGCGCCAAGCGCCTTGTCGGTGGCGGGTGCCAGCGCGCTGGAGTCGGTCGCCGCGTAGACGATGCCGTCGACCTTCTTGGTGACGAAGTTCTGGATCAGGTTGACCTGGCCCTCGACGTCGGTCTCGGTGGTCACCCCGTCCCACTGGACGGTGACGTCCCCCGCGCGCTGCGCGGCACACTCCGCGCCCGCCTTGACCGTGTTCCAGTAGTCGGCCCCGACCGCCTTGGGTACGACGGCGAGCTTCAACGGGCCGCTGGCGTCCTTGGTCGCGCCGTCGCCGCCGTCCCGGACCTCGACCCCGCCGCAGGCGCTGAGCAGAGCGGTCGCCGCGGCCGCAGCCAGGATCGCCTGCGCGCGCAGGAGTCGTCCTCGCGTCCGCCGGCTGGTGGTGGTGTGTGCCATGGTGTGTGTCCTTCCTCGTTCGGACTCTCGGAATGGCATGTCAACCCCGTGATTCCAGCCGCCGGCGGCGGTACTGGTCGAAGTAGACGGCGGCCCAGATGATCACGCCGACGATCACCTGCTGGTAGTGGATGCTGATGTCGAGCAGGACGGCGCCGTTGCGGACCAGGGCGATGAGGAACGCGCCGATGATGGTCCCGACGATCCGGCCCTGCCCGCCGAACAGGCTGGCACCGCCGATGACCGCGGCGGCGATGACGTCGAGCTCCAGCGAGATGCCGTAGTTGGGCTGGCCGGAGTTGACCCGGGACGCGGCGATCATGCCGCCCAGCCCGACCAGCACGCCGGCCAGCACGTACACCCCGGTCAGGTGTCGCCCCACCCGGATGCCGGAGCGACGGGCCGCCTCCAAATTGGAGCCCATCGCGTAGGTGTACTGACCGAAGCGGGTCTGGGAGAGCAGGAAGGCGACCCCGACGGCGACCAGGACGGTGATCACCACGGCGAACGGAATGCCGAGGATCTGCCCGTTGCCGAGCAGTTGGAAGGATCGGGGCAGCCCGTAGACGCCGACCGCTCCGGTGATGATGAAGACGAGGCCGCGGCCCACCGACATCGTCCCCAACGTCGCGATGAACGGCGGAATCCGGGCCACGGTCACCAGCAGCCCGTTCAGCAGCCCGGCCAACGCGCCGACGCCGATCGCGACCGCCGTCGCCGCCCACAGCGAGAAGCCGAGGTCGCGCACGACCATCGCGCCCAGCACGCCGGCGAGCGCGGCGACCGACCCCACGGACAGGTCGATGCCCTTCGTGATGATGACCATCGTCTGGGCCGTGGCGATGATGGCGATCACCGCCGTCTGGGCCCCGATGTTGAAGAGGTTGTCCGCTGTCAGGAAGTAGGGACTCGCGAAGGTCAGGGCGATGAACAGGACGACCAACGCGGTCGCGGCGGTGAACTCGGAGACGGCGTGGGAGATGCGTTCCCGGAACCAGTCGCTGAGTTCACCGCGCTGCGTGCCGGCGGTTGCCTCGACGCTACTCATCGTCGGACCTGACCTCCCCAAGCGTGGCGCCGGCATTCGACGGGGACCCGCCGACGAGCCAAACGCCTGTGAGCGCCCGACCCCGCTCGATGGCAGTGCGCCTAGGTGCCGGCACAACTCCCGGGGAGATAGGTCGGATGTTTCCCACGATCAGGCGTTACCTTGCCACGCATTCACGTATGTTGCCAAGGTCTTGCGAGCATGTTTTGCCATCGTTACCTGCACCCCGGTGACATACGTCTGACCAAACCGACATCGGCTGCCATCCCTAGCATGTTATCGATAACATGCTATGTTCCCAGTCAGGAAGGCGCTGCCGCGTCAGGACGGGGCCAGCCGGTACACCCGGCCGGCGGTCTGCCACCAGATCGCCGCCCGGTCGTCCTCGGACAGCGGAGCCAGCAGGTCACCGACGGCCGTGACCCAGCGGATGTACGAGGTGGCGAGCAGGCACACCGGCCAGTCCGAGCCGAACATCAGCCGATCCGGCCCGAAGACGTCGAGGGCCTCCTCGACCGCCGGCCGCAGGTCCGCCGTCGTCCAGGACGCGCCGTCCACCTCGGTCACCAGCCCGGAGAGCTTCGCCGTCGTGTTGGGCTCAGCCGCGAGCGCCCGTAGGTCATGCCGCCAGTCACCGAGATCGGCGCGCCCGAGCGGGGGTTTGCCGAGGTGGTCGAGGACGAACCGCACCTGGGGCAGGTCACGGACGAGCCGGGTGGCCGCCGGCAGCTGATGGTGGCGCACCAGAAGGTCGAAGGCGAGGCCGGCGGCCCCGACCGCGGCGATGCCGCGCCGCACGTCGGGGCGGTCGAGATAGGACGGGTCGGGCTCGGACTGGACCAGGTGGCGGATCCCGACCAGCCGTTCGCCGCCCCGCGCCCTCCGTAGTCGGTCGAGGCGGCGGTCGACATTGGCGGCGGTGAGGTCGACCCAGCCGACGACCCCGGCGACGAGGGGGTCGTCGGCCGCGATGCCGAGCAGCTCGGGCGTCTCCGACCGAACGGCGACGGACTGCACGACCACGGTCTGGGCGACCCCGGCGGCCCGGGCCGCCGGGGCGAGCTCGACCGGCGTGAAGTCGTCGTCGATCACGGCCATGGTGTGCGGATCGATCCAGGGCTGCGGGTGCCGCGCCCGGACCCAGAGGTGGTGATGCGCGTCGACGATGCCCGGTCGCCGCGCGACCTCGCCGGTCGTCACCGGACCCCGTCCTGGCGCGTTCTCGTCCACCCCACACCCCGCCCAGCCGCTGATCGAACCCTCCAAGTCGACCCGGAGCCACAGAGCCGATCTGGCAGGTTGACCATGTTAGCGGTAACAGGCTGTTCCCAAGTCGCGGAACGCGCGCCACAATCGGCCGCCGGCAGTGTCACCTTTTGGTCTGACGAATCCGCCGGCACCGTGCGGCTGGTCCGGCTCACTGACCGACCGGTGGGGGACGCGTGCGGGGCGTGGGGTCCGGGTTGACCGTCTGAGGTGGCACCGATACCGTCGACCCACTATCTGCGGCGACGCGAGGGAAGCCGGTGTGAATCCGGCGCGGTCGCGCCACTGTGAGCGGTTCCCCAACCACAACTGGGGGCCGCGAGCCAGGACGCTCGGTCGTCCGCAGCCTTGCGATGGGGACGCGTCATCCCTGGGGAGGTTCGTGTATTCATGTCTAGCTCCGCTTCCAGCCAGCCGGTGGTGCACCCCGCTGGCAGTGCACGTCTGCTGTGGACGGCTCTGGCGACCGTTGCCGTGCTCGCCCTGCTTGCCTACCTCGTCGCCTTCGACCAGGGGGCGGTGTCGCGCAGCGGGATGTACCTGCACGAGTTGATGCACGACGGCCGGCACCTGCTGGGTGTCCCGTGCCACTGAACACCACCACCGCTCCCCCGTTCGTCGCCGTCCTCGTTCGCGGGCTGCTCGCCGGCCTGATCGCCGGCCTGCTCGCCGGGGCGTTCGCGTACGTCGCTGGCGAACCGCACGTCGAGGCGGCCATCGCCATCGAGGAGGCGGCGACGCACGCCGAGCCTGCCGCTGGTGCGCACGATCACGAGGACGCTCTGGTCAGCCGGACAGGTCAGCGCGGCGGCCTGTTCCTGGCCACCGCCCTGTTCGGGGCCGCGATGGGTGGCCTGCTCGCCACGGCGTACGTCCTGCTGTCCCGTCGGCGGCGCGGCGACGACGACGGGCGGTCGGGCCTGCTGCTGGCCGGCGCGGCGCTGCTCGGCGCGGTGATCGTGCCGTTCCTCAAGTACCCGGCGAACCCGCCGGCGGTCGGCGACCCGGCCACCATCGACCAACGGACCGTCACCTACCTGTTGATGGTGGTGCTGGGGCTGGTGGCCGTGTGGGCCGGCTCGCTGGGCTACCGGTCGGTCGGCGCCCAGGCGCCGCCGTGGCTGCGCGCCGCCGCGGCCGTGGGCGGGTTCCTGCTGGTCACGGCAGTGGCGTACGTGGTGATGCCATCCTTCCAGGAGGTTCCGGCGGACTTCCCCGCGACCCTGCTGTGGAATTTCCGGCTGGCCTCGCTCGGCACCCAGGTCGTGCTCTGGACCGGCATCGGCCTGCTGTTCGCGGCTCTGATGCACCACGAGCGGCGACGCCGGGCCGGCACCGCGCTGCCGAGCACGTGACCCACACCAGCCTTCGGCTGGTCGCCCACGGTCACACCGCCGCTCTGCGCCGGGCCCGCTTCGGCGGCACCGACGACAGCCTGGACGAGGGTGGCCTGCGTGCCGCCCTCGCCCAGGCCCACCCGCGTCCGGACCGGCGTGGGCACCTCGGCGTGAACGACACCTGCCTGTCCAGCCCGGCGGCAGCGGCCCGGCAGACCGCCGACGCCTTCGATCTGCTGCCGACGATCGAGACGGCGTTGGCCGACTGTGACTACGGCGACTGGTCCGGCCGGTCGCTTGACGAGATCGCCGAGACGCACCCGCGGGCGCTGCGTGACTGGCTGTCCACACCGGACTCCGCGCCGCACGGCGGCGAGTCCGTCACGGCCGTACGGGATCGGGTCGGAAGCTGGCTGGACGAGCAGCGCGGCGCCGGTCGACGCATCATCGCCGTCACTCACCCACTGGTGATCCGGGTCGCGGTTGTGCACGTCCTCGGTCTGCCGACGGCGGCATACCGGCAGGTGGACGTGGAGCCGTTGGCGATCGTCCGGCTCACCAGCCAGGGCACGCGCTGGCAGCTCCGCCTGGGCGCACCGCGCGCAGCGTGAGGTCGCGCCAACCGCGCGGGCCGCGCCCACCAGAGGTGGACACGGCCCGCGCGGATGAGCACCGGTCAGCGTCTGCTCAGTGGTGCCGGTGGGACAGGTGCAGCTCGACCGGCTCGGGCGGAAGGTCGTCCACCCCGGCGGCGACGGCCTGTTCGTGGCGACGACGCGCCGACGGCAGGGCGAGTGCCGCGAAGACGGCCAGGACCGCAACGCCGGCGCACACCCAGAAGCCGGCGGTGAACGCGGTGTCGGTGGGCAGACCCTGAGGGGTGCTGTTCGACGTGATGACGGCCGCCACGACCGCCGCGCCGATGCTGCTGCCGATGGTCCGTGCGATGGTGTTGACGCCGCTCGCCTCGCCGGTCTGCCCGGCCGGGACGCTCTCGATGATGGCGTTGGACATCGCCGCGAACGCCAGGCCGATGCCGGCACCGGTGAGCACCCCGGAGAGCAGCACCTGCCAGGTCGCGCCGTGCGCGAGCGCCGGCAGCGCGAATGCGACGACGACCGCGACCGTGCCGAGGAACATCGGAACCTTGGGACCGAAGCGGCGGTCCAGCAGACCCGCGAGGGGACCGAAGACCACCATCATGAGGACGGTGGGCAGCAGGAACAGTCCCGCCTGGGACACCGTTTTGCCGAACCCGTAGCCGGTGGCCGCGGGAAGTTGCAGCAGGGTCGGTACGAGCACGAACGTCCCGAACATCGCGAAGCCGAGGATCAGGGCGACGAGGTCGGTGGCCCAGACACCGCGAATCCGCATCAGACGCATGTCGATGAGCGGCTCGCGTACCCGAAGCTCGACCCGGACGAACACCACCATCGCGACCGCCCCGAGCACGAACAGGCCGACGGTCTTCGGCTCGGTCCAGCCCCAGCCCTGCCCTTTGCTCACGGCCAGCAGCAGCGAGACCAGCGACACCGACAGGACGGCCGCGCCGAGCATGTCGAGCCGCCCGGGCGTGCGGACCCGCGACTCGGGCATCCCGAAGATCGCGCCGAGCAACGCGACGACGACGAGGACCAGCGGCAGCCAGAACAGCCAGTGCCACGACAGGTGCTCCACGATCGGGCCTGCGGCCACGATGCCGACACCGGCGCCGACCCCGAAGATCGCCGACAGCAGGCCGACGGTGACCCCGACCTTCTCGCGGGGCAGTTGGTCGCGGACGATGCCGATCGACAGCGGCAGGATCGCTCCGGCGGCTCCCTGTAGCGCCCGCGCGACGATCAGCACGGTCAGGTTGGGCGCCAGGGCGGCGAGCAGGGTGCCTGCGGCGAGGGCCGCGAGGACGCCGATGAGGACCCGACGCTTGCCGACCATGTCACCGAGACGTCCGAGAATGGGCGTCAGCACCGAGGCGGCCAACAGGTACGCCGTGAGCACCCAACTGATGTCTCCGGTCGAGACGCCCAGGTCCCTTCCGATGGTCGACAGCGCGGGCGCCACCAGCGACTGCAGCACCGCGAACGCCAGGCCGCCCAGCGAGAGGTACAGCACCAGAAGGGTGCTGTTGGCGCGCGGGGCGGCGCTGGGCGCGGAGCCGAGGTGGGTCGACTCCTCGATGGTGTGGGTCATGAGATCCCCGAACTAGATGTAAACGTTTGCTGACTTAGCCAGTATGCGCAGCCGGGGAGGCATGTCAACAGTCGTTTACGTCACCCTCGGCCGCACCGGAGGTTGCGGCCGCCGGAAAGTCAACATATGTTTACTTGCGGGCGGGTGACGACCGGTGGCGCGGTCTGGAGAGCGATACCTCAGCGGTATAGATATGACCCGGTGGTATATCGCCGGAGAGCACCACCGTTGCCAGCGATGTCCTCGCCGCCGGGCTGCCCGACTGCTGACAGCACCGCCACCGAGCCAGAACGAAGGAGGGACGCGTCGTGACAGCAGAACCGCCTGTCCCCACGACCAGCAACACCGCTGGCGAACCGGCCCAGCGTCGCCGGCGGGACGCGGCCGAGACCCGGCAGCTGCTGCTCGACGCCGCGCGCCAGCGCTTCGCCCGGGACGGCTACGCGGCCACCACCGTCCGGGACATCGCCGACGACGCGGGCGTCAACGTGGCGCTCATCAGTCGCTACTTCACGTCGAAGGAGGGCCTGTTCGAGGCGTGCCTGCGGGCGGCCGGTGACGAGCTGCGCAGAACGACCGGTCAGACGCCGGCCGACCGGATGCCCGAGGCCATCGCCCGGCACATCGCCGACCTCGGCGCGGCGGGCCTGTCGAGCCAGCTCTCACTGCTGTTGCGGTCATCCGGGGACGCGGGCGCCGACGAGATCCGGCGCGGCGTCCTGGTCCGTTCCAGCGAACAATTGGCGGCGGCTCGCGGGTGGCGTCCCGGCGAACCGGGCAGCGAACAGCTCCTGCTCCGCGCGCAGATGGCCCTCGCCGCCGGCATCGGAGTCGCGGTGCTGCGCTCGTCGATCCAGCTGGAACCGCTGAGTTCCGCCACCGAACAGGACCTGGTCGGGCCGCTGCGCGACCTGGTCGACGCGCTGCTGCCACCGCATTGAGAGCTGATCATTTCCACGCGGCGTGGGGCGGGCCGTGATCACGGCCCGCCCCACGCGGCTGCGCTGTCCCCGGCTCGGTACTAGCCGGTGACGGTGAACGGTCGGGACACCTTCGTCACCGACGTCGCGCCGTTCAGCGTGACGCTGGTCGCGCCCGCCTTCGCCGCACCCGGAACGCTGACCGTCGCGCCGGAGATGACGCCGTCACCGTTCGCGCGCACGGTGCTGACCGCGAACCCGGTTCCGAACGCGATGGTGACCGTCTCGTTCGGCGCGAACCCGGAACCGTCGACCATGATCGACGTACCGCGCGGCCCCGAGGTGGTCAACAGCGCCACCCGCGGCTGGTAGGTCCGCGCCTCCGGCTCCCCGGTCACCTGAACGGTGGCCGTGGCCGGCGTACGCGAGGACGCGCCCGTCGCGGTGACCGCGTACCGGCCGGGCTGCGCGTCACCGGAGGTCGGCACCGAGGCACGAACTGTTCCCGTCGCGGAGGCCGCGACCTTCATGGCCCGGCCCGGGTCGGTGCCGACGCTGACCGTCACCTGCTCGCCGGCGGCGAAGCCGCTGCCGTCGACGGTGATCGCGCCACCGGTGGTGACGGTGCCGGACGCGGACAGCGCGATCGCCGGCTGCGATCCGCCCCGGGCCACGGTCACGGTGAACGACTCGGTGCTGCTCGACTGCGTGTCCCACGCGGTGACGCGCACCGTGTAGGTGCCCTCCCGCGGGTAGGTGTGCTGGCCGCTCATCGCGCCGGACGCGCCGATCGTCACGTCGTCCGGAACCGTGCCGTCACCCCACTGGACCCGGGCGCGGTAGCCCGTCGTACCGGGAACGCCGCCGGTCACCGTACCGAGGTTCGCCGCGAGGGCCTGCCCGGCGGTGGCCGTCTGGTCCTTCGGGGCGACGGTCGCCAGCGCCGGGGCGGGCGTGCCGTCGTTGGCCACGGCGAACACGTGTATCCGACCCGCCGAGCGAGGGTCACCGGTCTGCGTCGGCAGGGTCACCGACACCAGCGTCTTGCCCGCCGGGATCTGGTACGGCGCGGTGGCGAACAGGAACGGCTGGGCGCCGTCACGGCTCGTGCCCTGCAACCGGTACGCCGTCCGGGCGACGATGATGTTGCCGTAGGACGGGGTGCCGTTGGCGTTGCCGCCCAGCGTCCAGTCGCTCAACTGGATCGGAATGCTGGCCGTGCTGCCGTCGCTGAACGTCGCCGTGCCGGTGGTGCTCTGGTTGCCCTGCGTTCCGGCGCCGACGAACGAGATGCTCTTCGCGTCCTCCGGAAGGTCGAGGACGACCGTCGCCCCGTTGCCGGTGGCGTTGTCCGGCTGCCCGGCCGGGATCACCGGCAGCGTGAACCGCAGCGCGGTGCCCGGAACCTGCTGCGGCTGGCCCTGGGTGGCGCCACCTGCCGCCAGCGCGGCCCGCGAGTACGCCCACGACTTGGCGTCACAGTCTGCCGCGAGGACCCCTTCGTCACCGACGCAGACGTTGTCGAACGCGGCGGTGAGGCCGGCGGCCGGTGCGTACGCCACCTCGACGCCGACCGTCGCGGAGCTCTGGCTCTCGCCGTCGGTCACCGTGACGTTCGCCTGGTGGTAGCCGGGCGTGGCGTAGGTGTGCGACCCACCGATGCGGTAGACGGCCCGCGAGCTCAACGTCACGGTGCCCGCGGTGACCGGCGTGCCGTCACCCCAGTCGATGGTGGCCTGGTATCCGCTGGCATCGCCGCCGGTGACCGTGGCCAGCGGCACCGAGACGGGTACGCCGGTGGTCGCGTGCACGCCGTCCGCGGCGGTGACCGTGATGTCGCCGCCACCGAGGTCGAGGTCGCCCCCGGCGAGCAGCTCGATCTCGGCGAGGGTGGTCTGCGCCGCGCCGACGGTCTTCGTCACGGCGAGGCGGAACTGCGCGAAGCGTCCCGGCTTGTCGATCTCGTACGGGCGGGTCTGGTTGCGCCACGGGAACACCTGACCGGTGCGGGAGTCCACGGTGGTCCAGGTGAGGCCGTCGTTGGAGCCCTGGAGGCGCCAGTCCGCCGGATCGCCCGCACCGGCCCCGGACGTGACGGTGTAGTACTTCGGCTTCTGCTTGCCGCCCCGGAAGGCCCAGGTGATCTGCGGGGTCGCCGAGGTGGAGGTCAGCTGCGTGGTCGACGAGTCGTCGAACAGCTTCGACGCGTCCTGACCGCCGCTGGCGGTCGCGGTGCCGAGCCCGGGGCCGGTGACGTCCTGCAACGGCTTCGGCGCCTCGTCTCCCTTGGTCAGCGACGGCGGCGCGTCGTTCTTGCCGCTGCCCCAGGACGACGGCCTGGGGCCCATCTGGAAGTCGATGGTGCCGCCCTTAACCAGCGCGGCCACGTCCAGGGACAGGCCGCGCTGCTTCTTGCCGTTGACCAACACGCCCTGCACATAGACGTTCGCCGCGCTGTTGTTCGGCGCGTTGACGACGATGTCGCCGCTGCTGCGGTGCACGGTCATCCGGGTGAACTGCGGCGAGCCGATCGCCCACTCGGACGACCCGGCCTGCAACGGGTAGATGCCCAGCGAGCTGAGGATGTACCAGGACGACATCTCGCCGTTGTCCTCGTCGCCCAGGTAGCCCTGGCCGATCTCACTGCCGACGTAGAGACGACGCAGGATCTCCCGTACGGTCTCCTGGGTCCTGGCCGGCGCGCCGGCGACGTTGTACATGTACGGGATGTGGTGCGAGGGCTGGTTGCTCATGCCGAGCTGACCCATCCGCACCGCGCGCGCTTCGAGCATCTCGTGGATGATGCCGCCGTACCCACCGGGGCGGTCGGCGTTCTCCGGGGTGGTGAAGAACGCGTCGAGCTTGTCCCGCAGCGCCTTCTGCCCCCCGTACAGGTTGGCCAGGCCCCGGCCGTCCTGCTGGGCGGTGAACGCGAAGTTCCACCCGTTCGTCTCGGTGTAGACGCCACCCCAGTCCAGCGGGTCACCGGCGAGGAAGGTGCCGGCGGCGTCACGGCCCTGGAAGAGCTTCGTCTTCGGGTCGAAGAGGTGGACGTAGTTGCGGGCCCGCTCCAGGAAGTACCGCGACTCCTCCTGGAGCCGGGCGCGTTCCGACTTCGGTGTGGCCGGGTCCTTGGCGAGCGCCGCGCCCATGTTGCCGATGCCGTAGTCGTTGATGTAGCCCTCCAGCGCCCAGGACACCGACTCCCCTGTGGACGTCGGCGTGTAGCCGAGGAACAGGGAGGTCTCGATGCCCTTGCGCCCGACCGCACTGCGGCCGGACGCGACGGTCGCGTCCTTGACGGCCGCGTCGTACGCAGCGAGCGGGTCGGGCAGCTTGACCCCGGTGAGGTACGCCTGGGCCAGCGCCACGTTCGCGCTGGTGCCGGTCATCAGGTCGGCGTAGCCGGGGGACGACCAGCGGGCGATCCAGCCGCCGTCGCGGTAGTGCTGCACGAACCCGTCGGAGATCTTGGCGGCGACGTCCGGGTACAACAGCGCGTAGGCGGGCCACACGGTGCGGTAGGTGTCCCAGAAGCCGTTGTTGACGTAGATCTGCCCATCGACGATCTTCGCGCCGGTTCGGGTGGGGGTTGACGCGCCGGTCGGCGCCGAGACCGGGCTCGCGTACTGCCAGCGTGGCGCGGCGGCGGTGCCGGTGTTCTCCGACTGCGAGTTCGGGTAGAGGTTCAGCCGGTACAGGTTCGAGTACATGGTGACCAGCTGCGACTCGGTGGCGCCCCGCACCTCGACCCGACCGAGCCGGTCCTTCCACGCGGCCGTCGCGGCGGCGTGGATCTGGTCGAAGCTCTTACCGGTGACCTCCAGATCGAGGTTCCGGCGCGCCTGGTCGACGGAGAGGAACGACGTCGCGAGGCGCATCGTCACCTCCCGCGACGCGGAGATGTCGAAGGTGGCCGACGTCGCGGCCGACGCCGTCGGCGCCCGGTCGAAGGCACCGGACACGAACATCCGGCTACGACCGGCCGACAGGCCGCTTCCGTTGTCGACCCAGCCGGTGAACGTGCCGTCCGTGCCGATGGTGAACGTGCCGTTGTGGAAGACGAGGCTTCCGGTCGCCTGTCCGGTGGGGAAGGTGAACCGCATGATCCCGGCGTGGTCGGTGGGCGACATCTCCGCGACCAGGCCGTTCTGGAGCGTGACCCGGTAGAGGTTCGGCTGTGCCGTCTCGTCGTCGTGGCGGAAGGCGAGCGCACGGGTGGCGGGCTGACCGGTGAGCGGCCCGCCGCCGACGACCGGCATCACCGACATCTGGTTGCGGTCACCCATCCAGGGGCTCGGCTCGTGGGAGATCGCGAGGCCCTGCAACATCGGCAGGTTGGCCGCGTTGTTGATCCGGTGGTACTCGTACTCCCAGGAGTCGGAGGTCGCGTCGGTCACCGGGGTGAAGAAGTTGAACCCGTTCGGCACGGCGGTGATCGGCAGGTTGTTGCCGCGGGAGAAACCACCCGTCGAGTTGGTGCCCCGTCGGGTGTCGACGTAGTTGGTCAGCTTCGAGCCGTCGATCGACGCCGGGGTGGCCGTCAGTTCGATGTCGTCGAGCCAGCCCTGGAACCGGGTCTCCCCGGTGGCCTGCGGGTTGTCGTACGCGAGCAGGATGCGGTCGATCGTCTTGCCGCGCGCGACGGTGCCGAGGTCGGCCTGCACCAGGTTCCACTGGTCGGCGAAGAGCACCTTCGAGGCGCCCTGACCGGCGCCCGTGAGCGGGTAGCCGTGCTGGTCGGCGGGTGAGCGGCCACTCAGGTAGCTGCCGTCGGTGAAGCGCAGGTCGACGGCGGCATAGGTGGACGGGTACCGGCCGTCCCCGTTGGTGAACTCGGGGAAAATCTTGTACGACAGTCGGGTCTTCGGCCCGACCGGGATGGTGACGTCGAAGAGCTTGTTGGTCGCGTACGCCCGGCCGTTGCCCTCGGCGCCGCCGGAGTAGCGCAGCGCGGCCAGTCCGGTGAACCCGGCGTCCGGCTTCGTGGTGTAGCCGCCGTTCGGGCCGGCGGTCGCCACGCTGACCATCGGGGTGGCCGGCGGGCGGACGTCCGAGCCGTCGCTGATGTTCCAGTCGGCGAGCTGTACCAGCGAGTCACCGGAGTTCGCGGTGACGTTGAGCCGGTAGAAGCCGTAGGCGTTCGGGTTGGTGAAGCTGTACGTCTTGGTGGCGAAGCGCCCGCTGAACTTCTCGCCGGCGCGCTTGTCCAGGTCGGTCCAGGTGCTGCCGTCGTTCGACCCCTGGACGACGAAGTCCCTGGGGTCCCGGGTCGGCGCGTCGTTGGCGGCGGTCAGCGAGTAGCGCACCACCGTCGCCGGCTTGGCGAGCTGGTAGGTCACCCAGCCGGTCGACTGGAAGACGAGCCACTTGGTCGACGGATCGTCGTCTTTGAGGTTCGCGGCGACCTCTCGCGGCTGGTTCTCGTCGCTCGCGGTCACGGCGCTGACCTGGCCGAGCAGGCTGCCGGGCAGCGTGGCGACCTTGCCGCTCAGGTTGGCCTGGACCGGCTTTCCGTTCGCGCCAACCTCCACGGTGCTGGTGGCGGGCTGCGGGTCGGCGGGTTCGAACGAGGAGCTGAAGTTGCCGGGCGTTGCGGGGGTGGGGGCGGCGTTCGCCAGGGGCGCGGCGACGAGCAGGCCCAGCGGTAGCAGGGCGGCTGTCGTCGCCGCGATCAGGCGGGGAGTGAGCGGGCGCGCAAGGGGGATATGCGACATGAGGGACGGAGCCTTTCGACTCGAACCGGGTCGAGTACGTCGAACGTCTGGGCAGAGTGGAGCGGGTGCGGGCCCTGACATCGTTGTCATAAGAGTTCGTGAGCAACAAACGTCGGGGCGGTGGACTGCCGCTGATAGTTCCGGGCGCAGCACGGCCGTGTCAACGGGTTGATCGCGCCGAAACGGCCGCCGCCCCCACCGGGCCCGGCGGCCGATGTGCCGGGCCTCGACCCCGTCCGGCCGACGTACGTCGAGGCCCGGCCACGGATCAGCAGTAGAGGTTGGCTCCGGCGGGCACGCCGAGGATGCCGACGAACTGCTGGTACCTGGTGACCCGACTCTGCACCTGGGCGGGGTTTCCGCCGTTGCACTCGATCGAGCCGTTGATGCTGCGGATCGTCTGGCCGAACCCGGCGCCGTTGACCATCGCGTTGTGGGCGGTCATGGTGCCCGGCCCGTTCTGGGTCATCCAGTACCAGATACCGGTCTTCCAGGCCACCGAGGCGTCGGTCTGCACCAGCCACGGGTTGGTCAACAGCGGCAGGTTGAGGGCGTTCCCCGCGGCGTTGTAGTTGAAGTTCCAGCTGAGCTGGATCGGTCCGCGACCGTAGTAGGCGGCCTGCCCGGCGGGGCAGCCGTACGGCTGGCCGTAGTCGCAGTAGTGCGGGTAGTTCGCGGTGTTCTGCTCGACCACGTGCACGAGCCCGCCGGTCTCGTGGTAGACGTTCGCCAGGAAGGCCGCGGCCTCCTGGCGCTGGACGGTGGCACTGCCGCTGCGCGCGAACGCCGGGTAGGCGCTGAGCGCGGCGACGAGTCCGGAGTACGTGTAGAAGGAGTTGCGACCTGGGAACATCTGGTTGAACTGGGCTTCGGTGACCACGAAGCCACCCGGGTTGGTGGGCGGCGGGGTGGTCGGGGGTTGACCGCCACAGGTGTAGGGCTCCCAGTACCAGGTGCTGACGACCGGGTCGTACCCGGGATTGTCGTGCTCGGCGATGTAGTAGGAACCGTTGGTGTACCGCACGATCGCCCCGGTGGCGTACCAGGTCCCGGCGGTCCAGTTCGGGTAGCTACAGGTCCCCCCGGTGGGCGGCGTGGTGCCCCCGCCGCACGTGCCGAGGTCCTCCCAGACGCCGGTGGTGCCCGGCGGCGCCTCGTTCTGGGTCCACCACTTCGCCCGGTAGTTGCGGCCGTTGTGGGCGACCTGGGCGTCTCCCCAGTAGACGGCCGAGGCCTGCCACGATGCTGAGCAGGCCGCCGCCGACGCGGCCGTGGCCGGGATGACCGCCACCAGCCCGCCGGCGACGATCAGTGCCGCCAGCGCGACCAGCGCGCGCAGTCTCGTCATGTGATCACTCCTTCCTGGGACCTCACTGGCCGAAATCCGAACGGACATCGACCGAGGTGACTGTAACATCTTCTGTTCACAACCTTTACTATTTCGCACGGCTGGCGTCGGGGCGAACCGGCGATCGACGTCGATAATTCCGACGTCTTTCCGGATCATGTCGAGCGCTTGCTCATCGATCGACATGATCGAGATCCCCACGGAAGCTCACAGCCGCCATGCATCCCTGGCCAGCCCCCACATGACCCCCCGCGTTGTTCCGAGGATGTTCCGGAACTTGTTGACGCGTTGGAATTCTCGCTGCAATACTCCGATCCACTGAGGTCAATGCGATCGGCTTCGTCGCGGTTTCGGCTCCACCTACCCACTCATCCACACCAGTCCGGACTGTGCTGCCCGCACCCCAGGGCGCGTCCGGGTTTGCGCGAAGGGGCACCAGATGAGCAGCACGGCCCTGTGGTCGAGGCGGTTGCGGGCGGCGCTCGCCGTCCTCGCCACCGCCGTCGCCATGTGCGGCGTGGTCCTCGCGGCCACCTCGACCCCGTCGAGCGCCGCCACCTGCAACGGCTACGTCGGCCTCACCTTCGACGACGGTCCGACCGGCAGCACCAGCGCGCTGCTGAACGTGCTGCGCAGCAACGGCGTACGGGCCACCATGTTCAACGTCGGGCAGAACGTCCAGAACAACCGGTCGGCCGCGCAGGCCCAGGTGGCCGCCGGCATGTGGGTCGCCAACCACAGCTGGAACCACGCCCACATGACCTCGATGAGCCAGGCCCAGATGCAGTCGGACCTCTCCCAGACCAGCTCGGCGATCCAGTCGGCGACCGGCAGCCGGCCAGTGCTGTTCCGGCCGCCCTACGGCGAGACCAACTCCACGTTGCAGTCCGTCGCGTCGTCGCTCGGCATGCGCCAGGTGCTCTGGGACGTGGACTCCCAGGACTGGAACGGCGCCAGCGTCAGCCAGATCGTGGCCAACGCGAGCCGGCTCCAAGCCGGTCAGGTCATCCTGATGCACGACGGGATCCAGAACACCCGCGACGCGATCCCCCAGATCATGGCCAACCTGACCAGCCGCAACCTGTGCCCCGGCATGATCTCACCGTCCACCGGCCGGGCGGTCGCACCCGACGGCACGACCCCGCCGCCGGACAGCCCGCCGCCGTCCGGCGGCACCTGCACCGCGACCGCCGCGACCACGAACGTCTGGGGCGACCGGTACAACACGTCGATGACGGTCAGCGGCGCCAGCGCGTGGACGGTCGTCGTGGCCATCACCGCGCCGCAGCGGGTCACCACCATCTGGAACGGCACCGCCACCTGGGACAGCGGCGGCACCGTCATGACCATGCGACCCAACGGCAGCGGCAACACCTTCGGCTTCACCACGATGACCAACGGCAACAGCAGCGCCCGCCCACAGATCCGCTCCTGCACCTCGGGTTGACATCGCCCAGGTTGAGACGTGCGCGGTGGGTGCGCCCGGCACCCACCGCGCACCTTCCTGCCCGCCGCACGTGGCCACTAGCCTGCACTGATGCGACACACGTGCGGGTGACGCAGATCGTCAACCGGAGCGTCGGCGCGCACGCGGTGCTCCGCGACGACGCGCTGCGCTGGCCGGACGCCGGTTCTGTCGGGGGGCGCGGTTAACGTGTGGTCACTGTCGCCGCGCCGGCCGGATCGCGCCGCGCTGACCCTCGGAGGCCCCCCATGTCCCAGGAGACGACCTACCTCGAACTGTCCGAAGTGGACGGTGCGCACAAGTTCTACGAGGTCATCGTCGACAACGCCACGCTGACGGTGCGCTACGGCCGGATCGGCGACCAGGGGCAGGTCAAGGCGAGCGCCTATCCGGACAACGCCCGGGCCCGGGCCGCCGCGGCGAAGAAGATCGGGGAGAAGGTCCGCAAGGGCTATGCGCCTGCGGTCCCCGGTGTCCGGCAGAAGCGCACCGTGTCGCGGCGGCAGATCGTCAGCACCCGCTCCACCGCCCGCACCGCCCCGGTGCTCTGGCGCTACGACTCCGGCGCCCCCGCCTTCGGCATCTTCGTCGACGGTCAGCACTGCATGGTCGGCAACGAGCACGGAGTCATCACCACGCTCGACCACGACGCCCAGGTGCGCAGCCAGGTCCGCCTCCCCGACGGGGTGAAGTGCATCGTCGCCGACGACGCCTGGATCTACGCCGGCTGCGACGACGGCAACGTCTACGACCTGTCCGGCAAGGTGCCCCGGGTGGCGTACGCGATCGCACCGGAGATCGACATCTACTGGCTGGACATCCACGACGGGGTCCTCGGCGTCTCCGACGCCGACGGCGGGATCACCGCCGTCGACCACGAGGACGAGTTCCTGTGGCGTCGCCCCGGGCGGGGGCGTTCGGCCTGGATGGTGCGGTGTGACGACGACGCCATCTACCACGGTCATTCGCGGGGCGTGACCGGCTACGAGTGGCGTACCGGCGGGGAACTGTGGCACACCACTACCGGTTCGGTGCTCTTCGGCTGGCAGGAGCACGGCAGTGTGTTCGCCGGGACGGGCACCCGCGAGGTGGTGCGGCTTTCCAAGTCGGGTCGGCTCGAACGCACCTACCGCTGCGACGCCCCGGTCTTCTCCTGCGCCACCGCCGAGGGCGGCCGGTACGTCTTCGCCGGTGACAGCCAGTCCTCGATCTACTGCTTCGACGCGGCGGGCACCCGGTTGTGGAAGCTCGGCACCGGCTGTGGCTCGGCGTACTCCATGCAGTACCACGACGACCGGCTCTACGTCGTCACCACCGGTGGCCATCTGGCCTGCATCGACGCGAGCGAGCCGGCGATTCGCGCGGCGCAGGCCGGGGATGTTCCCCAGGTGCGCGACATCAAGGCCCCACGGCAGGCGCCCCAGCCGGTGCAACCGACGATCGTCGAGGTGACCAGCGACTCGGGCGCGGGCGTGGTCGTGCAGTGCCTGGACGATCGGGGGCGGTTGCGGGTTCAGGTGCTGTCCGACGGTTACCGGCGCGACTGGTCGGTGCAGTTCCCCAAGGGGATTCGCGAGCCGGGCGCCCGCTACCTGGTGACCGAGGTGCGCGAGTCCAGCCGCGGTGGCTACTACCGCGCGTACGGCGACATCCGCCGGCTGCGCTGAGCGGCGACCGCACCGCCTTCCGTCACCGAGGGGTCACCGGTCGCGCACGCCCGTGTCGTAGGGTGCCGGCATGGCGTACCCCGTCCGGGCCAACGGCGACGCCAACGGGGCCTGGTGGGCCGCCCCGCCGACGCGGCGAGTGAGTCACCTGCCGGGCGTCGACCCGGAGCTGCTGCGGGTGGCCCTCGACCCGTTGCCACCGGCAGCGCCCGCGATCGTGCACTACCGACCCACGGCGGTCGGTCCTCTCGGTGACCTCGTGGACGCCCTGCTCGACCAACTGGACACCGCGGCCCTCGCGATGTTCCCCCGCTGGCTGACCGGGGCCGACCGGATCGACAGCGAGGGCACGCTCGGTGTGGCGGCGGTGCGTGCCCTCGCGGCCCGTACCGCCGCCCGCTCCCGGCACTTCGGCCCGTTCCTGGCCGACCTCGCCGAGCGTGGGCTGCGCGGTCCACGCCGCCCCACCGGCCGGTCCCGCTTCGCCCCGGGGGTACGCGCCGCCGGGCTCGCCCGGGTCATCGCCGAGGCGTACGACCGGGAGGGCTGCGTCCTCGTCGTGGCCCTGCCTGACCTGGCTGCGGATGCCGAGCGGACGCTGGTGGCCGCCGCCGAGTGGTTCGTGCGGCACGGCGGTTTCACGGTGTGGTTGGCCGGTGGCCCGCTGCGCCACGCCGACCGGGTGCGATCGGTGCCGGTGCCGCTGCCGCCGCGATTCGCCGGGCTGGCCAGCACGATCGAACGGATCCCGACCATCCCCGCCGAGCCGGGGTCCACGGTGCTGGCCTGGCCGCCGATCGCGGGTGTGCCCCGCGGTGACAGCGCCGCCGAGCAGGCGTTGGAACGGGCGCTCGCACCGCACGACTGGGCTCGGGGCCGGCGGTGGAACCAGACCTACGAGTGGCACGTCCTGGGCGCGGCGTACCGACTGGATTTGTTTTGGCCCGTGGAGGGTCTTGCGGTCGAGGTGGACGGCCCGGAGCATCGTGGGCGAATCGCTTTCGCCAACGATCGGCGGAGAGACGTGCAGCTGCAACTCCTCGGGCTGGACGTGCTCCGCTTCACCAACGAGCAGGTGCTCACCGACGCGCCGGCGGTGGTCGACGGGATCCGTCGGCTGCTGGCCCGGCGACGCGCGGGCGGCACGTACCCCCACGGAGATGAGACATCATGACGAGCCCGGCGCACGTCCCGCACCTGACGCCGAACCAGATCAACGCCCTCGTGGTGCTGATGGTCGAGGCGCGCCGACTCACCAACGTCGAGCTGCGTGAGCTGGCCGGTTTCACACTGACCGGCCAGGACAACAAGAAGCTCGTCGACCTGGGTCTGGTGGACACCGACCGGTCGCACCGGCCGTTCGCCCACGAGCTGACCGACGAGGGCTGGCGGGTGGCACGTCAGCTGCACGCCTCCCCGCCGCCGAAGCAGGGTGGCTCGACGACCCGCTCGCTCTTCGTCGTCCTGTCCAATCTGCACCGTTCGCTGGACCGGCTCCGGGTCAGCCACGGCGATTTCTTCAAGCAGACCGAGGCAACGGCCGCGGCGGCCAGCGCGCCTCGGCACGACGCACCGGCGGCGGCATCGACGCCGGCGGAAACCGCGGCACCCGCCGCGGTGGCACCGGTGTCCGCGGCGGAGGTGGAGGTGCTGGTTCGTTCGGCGTACCGGGAGCTGGCCACCGCGCCGGGTGCCTGGGTGGGCCTCGCCGACGTCCGGGATCGGCTCGCCGACACCGACCGGGCCGCCCTGGACGCGGCGTTGCGGGCGATGGTCGGCCGGGCGGACGTCCGCATCATTCCGGTGGCGAACACCAAGTCACTGACCGCACGGGACCGGGCCGCGGCCGTCCGCATCGGGAACGAGGACAACCACGCCCTGGCGATCGGCCCGGCATGATCTCCGACGACCAGCGGGCCGCGCTGGAAGCGGTGAGCCTCAACCCGGCGGTCACCCCGGACGACGTCTGGCGACCCAGCCCACACAACGTGCCGGAGCTGCACGAGAAGGTGGCCGCGGAGATCCTGCGCGGGGTGGCGCGGGCCCGCACCGACGACACGAGCATGCCGCTCGGCGTGGCCATGCAGGGCCGTGCGGGCGCCGGCAAGACGCACCTGCTCGGGGCGGTCCGCGAACGGATCCAGCGCGACGGCGGCTACTTCTTCCTGGTCGACATGGTCAGTGGCAAGACGTTCTGGGAGAGCGTGGCCCTGGCCCTGGTGGAGGGGATGGGCCGCGCCCACGTCGGCTGGGGCACCCAGCTGAAGACCTTCCTGCGTCGGCTCACCCCCCAGCTCGGCCTGCCGGTGGAGGTCCGCGACGCGGTCGCCGGCACCCGACCGGTGACCCGCGCGCAGCTCGACACCTTCATCTGGGCGCTGCGTGAGCGCGACCGGGAGGTCGGGCGGGACGCCCAGGACACCGCCCGGGCGCTCGTCCTGCACGGCGCCATCGACTTCGAGGCACAGGACGTCGGTTACGCCCACCTGATCTCCGAACCGGGTGACCCGGCCGCGCGGGCGGCGTGGGGGTTGAGCGCCGCGATCCGCACCCCGCAGCAGGTCGTGCAGGACATCTCCCGGCTGATGGCCCTGACTCTGGACCCCACGGTCATCGCCGTGGACCAGCTCGACACGCTGTTCGCCCAGACCAGCACCTCACTGCTCAACCACCATCAGGGGCTGGAGGATGGCCAGGCCAAGGTGCTCGGCCCGATCGCCGACGGCCTGCTCAAGCTCCGCGACATCACCCGCCGCACACTGGTCGTCGTCTCGTGCCTGCCGGACACCTGGGTGCTGATGACCCGCACCGCACCCACCCCGGTCGCCGACCGCTTCCGTACGTCGACCCTGCCGGACCGGATCCCCACCCCGGAGATCGGGCGGGCGATCGTGGCGAAACGCCTGGCCGGCGCGTTCGCGGGCCCGCGTTTCGTGGCACCGCACCCCACCTGGCCGATCGCCCCCGCCGCCTTCGCCGACGCACCCACCCTGACGCCGCGCGCCCTGCTCCGCCGGGTGGACCGCCACATCGCCTGGTGCCGTGACAGCGACGAGGTGGTCGAGCTCGACCGGCTCATCGACGGCGCCGACTCGACGCCGACGGTGAGCACCGCCCGTGCCGCTTCCGCCGACCCCACGACCGACGAGCGCCGCCTGCACGAGTTGGACACACGCTTCGCCGAGTTGGTCGAGGCCGCGGACGTGTCGGCCGCCGTCGACCCGGCCGGCGAGGACGAGCACATGCCGCCGCTGCTCGCCGCCGGCCTGGCCGCCTGGATCGCCGAGCAGGCGCCGACCGGCGCCACCTACAAGTACGATCCGCCGCCCGGGCGCAAGCCCGCGCTGCACGGGCGGCTCATCGAGGTGCTCGACGAGGCCACCGAGAACGAGGCGCACTGGTGCTTCCGGGCCATCGCGCATCCCAATGCCATCGCCGTCACCGCCCGGGTCAAGGCCGCGTGCACCCTCGCAGGGTTGGACCGGGACCTGCCGCAACGGCGGCTGATCCTGCTGCGCAACGGTCCGTGGCCGACCGGGAAGCGTACGACCGAGGTGTTGACCGGCTTCGACGCGGCCGGCGGCCTGCGGTGTGCCGTGCCGGAGGCGGACCTGCGGGTCTTCGCGGCACTGCGGGTGATGGCGACCGAGCCGTCCACGGCCTTGCAGGAGTGGCTGGTGGCCCGTCGTCCGGCCAGCGGCACCGAGCTGTTCCGGACGGTCCTGCCCGGGCCCGACGGGACGCGCGGCAGCGTCCCGACGACGCCGCCCGACGACGGCGAGCCACCGTCGGGCGGCCCCGATTCCGACTCGACCAGGGTGCCGGTCGCCGACGTCCCCGAGGGCGCGTCGACGGGTGCGGCGGCGGCCGGGCCCGTACCCGCTGACCCGGCCGACCCCGTGGTCGACGGCGGCGGCCGGGCCGTCGGGCTGGGGCGCAGCGTCGACGGCGGTCACCCGTTCACGGTGCCCCTGGAGTCGCTGCGTCGCCACGCCGTCGTGTTCGCCGGGTCCGGCTCGGGCAAGACCGTGCTCATCCGCCGGCTGGTCGAGGAGTGCGCCCGCGAGGGGGTCTCCGCGATCGTGCTCGACCCCAACAACGACCTCGCCCGGCTCGGCGACGCGTGGCCCGACCCGCCCAGCGGCTGGGGCCCCGGCGACGCCGAACGAGCCACCGACTACCTCACACACACCGAGGTGGTGGTGTGGACACCCCGGGTCACCGCCGGTCGGCCGCTGAGCTTCCAGCCGTTGCCCGACTTCACCTCCCTGCGGGACTGGCCAGACGAGTTCGACCAGGCCGTCCGCTCGGCCGTGGAGGCGCTCGCGCCCCGGGCCGGCGTCGACCGTTCAGGCCGCCTCGCCCAGCAGGGCAAGGCCGTCCTCACCGAGGCCCTCCAGGCGTACGCGCGAAGTGGGATGGTGGGCCTGCCCGGCTTCACCGAGTTCCTCACCGACCTGCCCGAGGGGGTCAGTCGGCTGGCCCGGGCCGGGAAGCTCGCCGAGGAGTTGGCCGAGGCGCTCAAGGCGGCGATGGTCACCGATCCGCTCTTCGGCGGGGTCGGCGCACCGGCCGACCCGGGGCTGCTGCTGACGCCGTCGCCGGGGCGGCGAGCCCGGGTGTCGGTGATCAGCTTCGTCGGCCTCACCTCCGACCAGGAGCGGCAGAGCTTCGTCAACCAGTTGCAGATGGCGCTCTTCGCGTGGATCAAGCGGCACCCCGCCGGCGACCGGCCGCTGGGTGGGCTGTTCGTGATGGACGAGGCGCAGACGCTCGCTCCCTCGACCGGCACCACGGCCTGCACCGCCAGCTCGATCGCGCTGGCCTCGCAGGCCCGCAAGTACGGGCTCGGGCTGGTCTTCGCCACCCAGGCGCCCAAGGGTCTGCACAACCAGATCTCCGGCAACGCGACGACCCAGTTCTTCGGGCTGCTCAACGCGCCGGCGCAGATTGACGCGGCCCGGCAGCTCGCCGAGGCCAAGGGCGGGCGGCTGCCGGACATCGGCCTGCTCAACAGCGGTGAGTTCTACGCGGCCGGGGAGGGGTTCTCGTTTGTCAAGGTCCGCACCCCGCTGTGCCTGACGCACCACCCGAAGGCGCCGTTGACCCCCGAGGAGGTCATCGCCCGGGCCCGCCCGGCTGGGTAGCCTGGTGCCATGATCTTCATTACCGCCAAGTTCCGGGTCCTGGCCGAGCACGCCGACCGGTGGCCGCAGATCGCCGCCGAGTTCACCGAGGCGACCCGCGCGGAGCCGGGCTGCCTGTGGTTCGACTGGTCCCGCAGCCTGGACGACCCGAGCGAGTACGTGCTGGTCGAGGCGTTCCGCGACGACCAGGCTGGCGCGGCCCACGTCCAGTCCGCTCACTTCCGCACGGCCCAGAAGACCCTGCCGCCGTACCTGGCCGAGACGCCGCGGATCGTGAACGCCACCGTGCCGCAGGAGGACTGGTCGCTGCTCGGCGAGATGGCCGTCCCCGAGGGCCGCTGACCGCCACCGCTCCGCGTCCGTCGTCGGCGCAGCCGGTGGTCCGCGACCCGCCGTCAGCGCAGCCGGCGGGCGGTGAAACGGGCCGGCGGGTCGGCGATCACGTCCTGCGCCGCGATCAGCTGGATCTCCCGGGTGCCCGCCGCGAGAGTCGCCTCGAGCACGGCGTAGACGGAGGCGATGGTGCGTTCCAACGCGGTCGCGGGTGAGCCGGTCGTCCACAGGTGCGCGAGGTACAGCGCCGCGGTGACGTCGCCCCCACCGTTCGGGTTGATCGGCAGCAGCGGCGTGGTCACCGCCCAGGCGCCCTCGTCGGAGACCGCCACCACCTCCAGCGAGTCCGGTGGCAGGTCGCCGTGGAGCACGCTGGTCACCAGGACGTGCCGCGGCCCGGTCGCGCGCACCACGTCGACCGCGTCGAGCACCTCGGCCAGCGAGTTCGTCGTACGGCCGGCGAGGAAGTCCAGCTCGAAGTGGTTCGGCGTGATGATGTCGGCGCGGGGCACGACGGTGTCCCGTAGGTACTCCGGGATTCCCGGCCGGACGAACATGCCCCGACCGGCGTCGCCCATCACCGGGTCGCAGCAGTACACCGCGGCCGGGTTGGTCGCCTTCACCGTCGCCACCGCGTCCAGGATCACCGCGCCCATGGCCGGGTCGCCCTGGTAGCCGGAGAGCACCGCGTCGGCGGTGCCGAGGACGCCGCGGTCCTCGATGCCGGCGATCACCTCGGCCACGTCCGCCGCCGGGAGCATCGGGCCCCGCCACGCGCCGTACCCGGTGTGATTGGAGAAGTGCACCGTCAGGACCGGCCAGACCTCGTGCCCGAGGCGTTGCAGCGGAAAGGCCGCCGCCGAGTTGCCGACGTGACCGTAGGCGACCGACGACTGGATGGACAGGATCTTCACCGGCCCATCATCGCCGCTGCGGCCGGTGCCCCAGGGACGGCCCGCCGAATCTGTCGGGTGGCCCACTCGCCACCCACCGGGCTGGACGGCGCGAGCGGGCGACCCGGACCGTGTCGTCCGGGTCGCCCGCTCGGTCGTACGGTCAGCCGCCGAGGCTCGCCGCGGCCGAGGCGATCGACGAGGCGAAGTAGCTCACCTGGGTGTAGACACCCGGATAGTTGGGTCGGGCGCAGCCGTTGCCCCAGCTGACGATGCCGACCTGGATCCAGGCGTTGCTGGCGTCGCGGCGGAACATCGGGCCACCCGAGTCACCCTGGCAGGTGTCCGTGCCGCCGCTGGCGTAGCCGGCGCAGATCTCCTCGGCGGGGATGAGGTCGCCACCGTAGTTGGCGTTGCAGGTGGAGTCGCTGACGAACGGCACGGTCGCCTTGAGCAGGTACCGCTGCTGGCCGCCGCCCTCGCGCGCGGCGCCCCAACCGGCCACGGTGAAGGTGCCGCTGTCGTACGCGGTCGTGCTGGCGATCGGCAGTGTGCTCAGCCCGGTGACGGGGCTGGCGAGCCGGATCAGCGCCCAGTCGCGGCCGGCGCCGTTGTAGCCGGGGGCACGGTAGACATAGTTGGACCGGACGGTGATCCGGCTGGACGACTGGAGGTCGACCGTCCCGAGCGTCGCGGTGATGCTGGTGTTGGTGCCGGTCCGGCCCACGCAGTGTGCCGCGGTGAGCACCAGCCGGGGGCTGTACAGCGCCCCGCCGCAGCCCATCGAGAGACGCACCATGAACGGGAACTCGCCCTGAGCGGCGCGGGTACCGCCGACGACGTTCGGCGTCACGGGGCTGTCGGCCGCGGCGGCCGGCGCGGTGAGGGTGAGGCTGGCCGCGGTCACCGCGGCCAACGCGGTGGCCAGCAGGCCAGTGAGGGTACGCCAGCGAACCATGCATTCCTCCGCATCAGGGTGGCACGCCTCGTGAGCGCACCGCAGTCGAGATAGCGGTCATCATATTGAGATTTATGGATCTAGCGGGTCATCCCCTCTGGGTCGTACCACCGGCGTTATGGATCTCGCCCGGCGTGCGGCGACCGGTTGTCAGACGCCCGGGGTGCCGGTGCTCTCCCGGCGGAGAAGCCGGAACGGTGTCTGCACGGTCAGCGGCCCGGCGACCTCCGCGCCCTCGATGCGAGCGACGAGACGGCGTACCGCGAGACGGCCGATCTCCCTCTTGTCCGGGGCGATCGTGGTGAGGGTCGGGGCGGTGAACCGCCCCTCCTCGATGTCGTCGATGCCGATCACGGCGACGTCCTCCGGTACCCGGTGACCGGCCTCGGCCAGCGCCCGCAGCGCGCCGATGGCGACGAGGTCGTTGTAACCGAACACCGCGTCCGGCGGGTCGCCGAGGGTCAGCAGATCACGCATGGCCCGCTTGCCGTCGAGTCGGCCGAAAGCGTCGGTGCGGGCGACCAACCTCGGTCGGTACGGCAGGCCGGCGGCAACCAGGGCCTCCCGGTAACCCCGGACCCGCAGGTGGGCTGATTGCCGGTCACCGCCCGGTGTGGCGCCGATGAACGCTATCTGGCGGCGGCCGATCGCCACGAGATGCCGGATCGCGGCGTGGCTGGCGGCCACGTTGTCGATGGCGATGTGGTCGTGCGGCACGTCGTAGACGCCCTCGCCGATCAGCACGAGAGGACTGCCGGCGGTCCGGGCCAGCACCTCCTCCCGACCGATGCGCACCGGACTGAGGATCAGCCCGTCGATGATGCGCTGCCGGGAACCGTCCAGGAGGGCCAGCTCCGCCTCCCGGTTTGCCGCGGTGTTCTCCATGACGAGCGTGTAGCCGAGCGCGGCGGCCTCCGAGATGGCGATCTCGGCGAGCTCGGCGAAGTAGGGGTTGGTCAGTTCCGGGACCGCCAGGGCGATCAGGCCGGTACGGCCCCGGCGGAGATGTCGGGCGCCGAGATTGGGGCTGTAGCCGAGTTCGTCGATCGCCTGCTGCACCCGTTGTCGGGTCCGCTCCCCCACCGGTCGATACCCGTTCACCACGTTCGAGACGGTGGCCAGCGAGACGCCGGCGCGCTGGGCGATGTCCTTCAGGTTGACGCCCATCCACCAACCTTTCGCGATCGTGACCGGCGGGCCGCCAGGGCATTGACGAACAGGCATTGACGGGACACCCGGCGCGGCTCTATAACGTTATACAGGTGATGATGGATGTCAATATGCTGCTTCCCTTCGGCGAGTGGAAATCCCACCGACATCCGTCGCTGACGCCCGTCCCCCGTCAATGACCACCCGATGCCCACCACCCACGCGCTTCGGGCTTGGCTGCACCGCCCGCGGCAACTCGTCCCCCGGAGACGGCATGACACATCACGTCCCCATCCGCCCCGCCCTGCCACTGCTGCTCGTTCTCGCCCTGCTCGCCGGCGTTCTCGGCGTGCCAACCTCGCCGGCGTACGCCGCGCCGGCCAAGACGCCACCGCTGACCACCCCCTGGACCAGCCAGGCCCTGGCCGGCACACCACTGCCCGAGTACCCGCGACCCCAGATGACGCGGCCGGACTGGCTTAACCTCAACGGCGAGTGGCAGCTACGCCAGTCGACGACCGACGACGCCCCGCAGTTCGGCACCAACCTGCCCGAGCGGGTCAACGTGCCCTTCCCGGTGGAGAGCGCCCTGTCCGGCATCCAACGGGCCGCCAACGACAACCGCAACTACCTGTTCTACCGGCGCACCGTCACCATCCCGGCGAACTGGTCGGGTCGACGGACCCTGCTGCACTTCGGCGCCGTCGACTGGCAGAGCACCGTCTGGGTCAACGGCGTGCGGGTCGGCGCGCACACCGGCGGCTACGACGCCTTCACCTTCGACGTGACTCCTCAGCTCACCACCGGGACGAACGAGATCGTCGTCAAGGTCTGGGATCCCACCGACACCCGGCAGAACGGCAGTCTGCCCGCCATCGGCAAGCAGACCAAGACACCTGGCGGGATCTTCTACACCCCCAGCTCCGGCATCTGGCAGACGGTGTGGCTGGAGCCGGTGCCCGCCGCCTCGATCAGCAGCGTGGACGTCTACCCGAACCTGAGCAACAACACAGTGCGGGTCCGGGTCTTCACCCGGGGCGACGTGAGCGGCCACAGCGTGCTCGCCGAGGCGCTGAACGGCGGCACCGTGGTCGGCTCGGCCACCGGCGGCTTCACCGACTTCACCGTGCCGGTGCCCAACGCCCGCCGCTGGTCACCCGACGACCCGTTCCTCTACAACCTCCGGGTGACAGTGCGCAACGCCGCAGGCGCCACGGTGGACCGGACCACGCACTACTTCGGCATGCGGGAGATCACCACCGGCCTGGTCAACGGTGTGCTGCGCCCCAAGCTCAACGGCCAGTTCGTCTTTCAGGTCGGCACCCTCGACCAGGGTTTCTGGCCGGACGGGCTGTACACCGCGCCAACCGACGCGGCCCTCGCCTTCGACCTGCAGAAGCACAAGGACCTGGGCTTCAACATGGTGCGCAAACACATCAAGGTCGAACCGCAGCGCTGGTTCTACCACGCCGATCGGCTCGGCCTGCTGGTCTGGCAGGACATTCCATCGCTGACCGCACAGGACGTCGACCCCACCGACGCCCAGCAGGCGCAGTTCGAGGCCGAGGCACGCGAGATCGTCGACGAGCACCGCAGCTCACCCGCCGTGATCGCGTACACGCCCTACAACGAGGGCTGGGGCGAGCGGTCCCTCGCCGACACCCGGCGGGTCGCGCAGAACATCAAGAACCAGGACCCGACACGTCTGGTCAACCCGCACAGCGGCCACAACTGCTGCCAGTCCCTCGGCGACCCCGGAAACGGCGACATCGACGACTGGCACGTCTACCTTGGGCCGGACTCCCCCGTACCGTCGAGCGGCCGGATCGCGGTGCTCGGTGAGTTCGGCGGCCTGGGCCTGCACACGCCGGGCCACGAGTACAGCCCGAGCGGCAGCTTCTTCGCGTACGAGTGGCAGTCCAGTTCGAGCGCCCTCACCGACCGGTACGTGGGGCTGGTGCAGGGCACCCAGAACCTGATGCTCGGCAAGGGGCTCAGTGCCTCGATCTACACCGAGATCACCGACCTGGAGGGTGAACTGAACGGTTTCCTCACCTACGACCGGCAGGTGATCAAGATGGACCAGGCGCGGGTGCGGGCCGCCAACGCCGCCCTGATCAACGCCTCGAAGACCATCGGCGGTTCGGCGCCCGTCGCCCTGCCGGTCAACACCCGCCGATCGTTGCAGGTGACCACGCCCGGCTTCACCAACCGCTACCTACGCCACCAGGACGGCCTGGCCTACACGGAGGTGGTCGACGCCGCCAGCTCCAGCCTGCTCAAGGCCGACGCCACGTACACCATCCGGCCCGGCCTGGCCGGCACCGGTTGCTACTCGCTCGAGTCGGTCAACTTCCCCGGGCAGTACCTGCGCCACCAGAACTCCCGGGTCCGCAACTCGCCGGACGACGGCTCCGCGCTGCTGCGCGCCGACGCCACCTGGTGCGCCCGTACCGGGCTGACCGGCACCGGCGTGTCGCTGGAGTCGTACAACTTCCGAGGCAAGTACCTGCGGCACTACAACTCGGAGGTCTGGCTCAGCAACGGCACCGGTGGCGACGCGTACAACACGCCGACGTTGTGGACCGCCGACAGCACCTGGGGCATCGCCACCCCGTGGGCGCCCTGACCGCTGCACGCGGAGCGGGTCGTCACGACACGAGGAGCGCGGGGGGTTCCGGCCTGGGCTGGAACCCCCCGCGACACCCGGACGTCGCCGCGGGGGCCAACTCCTCCCGCCAGCGCCAGCCCCTTCCGTCGGGTCAGCTCCTTCCGTCGGGGTCGGTGACCGGACTGCGGCGTCACTCGTCGTCTCGGGGGTCGTTTCCCCGGGCATGAGGGAAAGCGGCGAGTTGATTGCACCGTGCGGCGGGGTCGACTTCATGGCAAGGACCGAGCCGCAACTTGCATCTGGCCAGGTTCGCCCGGCTGTTGCAACACGCAATAATGCCACGCAATAAATAGACGAAAACCAATCTTGACTTGTGCGGCCGGCCAGCGCACCGTAAAGAGCCAGAGGCAGATGCGCGCCATTATTGGCCCGGCTGAAGTGGATCGCCAAATGGGGGCGCTGCCGGTTTCGCGCCGCGTGCATCAGGAGGCTTTCCATGCGGTTGAATCCGTTCACCGGGGTCTATCTCACCGATCCGGCGAGCATGTGGCGGCGCATTCTCGACGATCCCGACGGGGTGCACTACGCCGAGGATCTGGGCCTGTGGCTGATCAGCCGGCACACACACGTCCGGCGGGCCCTCGCCGACGCCGCGACATTCGCCAACGCCCTCACCCTCGCCCCGGTCTACGAGGTGTGCCCGCCGGCAATGAGCGTGATCATGCAGATCGACGCACCACCCACGACGGCCGCCGCGGACCCACCGGCGCACCCCCGCACCCGGCGGGCGCTGCGGGCGACCTTCGCGAACACCGCCGAGCGGGTCGAGGCCGAGTACGGGGCAATCGTCCGGCGCCGGGTCGACCAGTTGGTGTCCCGTCTCGCCGCCCGCCAGGGCGACCAGGTCGACCTGATCCCGGAGTTCGCGACCGAGCTTCCCCTGCTGGTGGTCCTGGACATCCTCGGGGTGCCCGACGCCGACATCGGGCGGATCCGGAGTTGGGCGGATGGCCAGATCGCCCTCATCTGGGGGCAGCCGGACCCGGCCGAGCAGGTACGCCTGGCGCAGGGCCTGTTGGAGTTCTGGCACTACTGCGAAGATCTGGTCCGCCAGCGGGTGGACAGTGGACACCGGGGCGACGACTTCATCAGCCGCGCGCTGGCCTACCGGGACGACGACGACACCGTACTGACGGTGCCCGAGGTGGCCAGCCTGGCCTTCAATCTCCTGGTCGCGGGGCACGAGACCACCGCCGGGTTGCTCGCGCACGCCCTCGATCAGGCCCTGTCCGTTCCCCAGCGCTGGTCGGCGATCACCGCGGACCCGGGGCTCGTCGCCGCCTTCGTGGGTGAGACGCTCCGATTCGCGCCCGCCATCGACGGCTGGCTCCGGGTGACCACCCGAGATGTCACCCTGGGGGCGGTGACGATCCCCGCCGGGGCCCGTTGCCTGCTGTTGATCGGCGCGGCGAACCGGGACCCCGCGGCGTTTCATGACCCGGACCGGTTCGACCCACACCGGGTCGATGTGGGCAATCATCTGTCGTTCGGCCACGGTGCGCATTTCTGCATCGGCGCGGGATTGGCGCGCCTGGAGGCGGCGATCGCCCTCAGCCGGCTCGCCGTAACCATTCCCGGACTACGACTGTCACCGGAGCAACATCGCTCGTACAAGCCCAATGTCGCGTTTCGGGCGCACCGTACGCTGCTCGCGAGAATCGATGTTCCGCCGGCCGCGGACATGCCCGCGGCACGGGATGGGGCGACGGCCGAAGTGCATGCCGGCTGAGAGCGCGCCAGCGCCAGCGGCGCTGACCTGCGGACGGGTCGGGGGTGGGGTGGGGCGGCGTTGCCCGCCTCCACCCGGCGCACCCCGACGCCGGCAACGGGCCCGGCAGGCACCTTTCGCGCTTTTCCCGTCGATCCATACCGGTGAACGTCTTCACACCCATCGCGTCCTGGGTTAAGAATTGCCCTCTGTGAATGTTCAGCTCATCGGTCAATCTCGATCTGACGTCCGCTGCTGAAAGTCCGTTCCACGAAGGTGAGCGCATGGAGCACACGTCCCCGTCGAGCTCGGCTCACTCTGCGGCCAGTCAGCGGTTCCGATGGGAGTTGCGCAACTGTCGCGTCCAACGGGGCCTGACCCAACGGGCCCTGGCGGATCTGGTGCGGTTCAGCCGGGAGACGGTCGCGGCGGTCGAGTCAGGTCGCCGGTTCGGCAGTCACGAGTTCGCGCAGCGCTGCGACGACGTGCTCGACACCGGCGGCCGGCTGGCCGCGCTGTGGCCGCAGGTCGCGGCCGAGCAGTTGGCCGCCGACGGTCGCCGGGGTCCGCGCGCTCCGGAACCGGCTCGGCTGGATCGGCAGGTGCCGCGCCAGCGTGGTCGGCGCGACGCGCGCGATCCGGGCGCCGTGGTGGACGCGATCGACGAGCTGCGGGAACTGATCGGCCAGGTGCTCAACGGCCAACCCGAACCGGACGACCCGGAGCGGCGGCACCCGCCGGCCGGGCCCCTCGACCACCAGCGCTGACCCGACCGATCCGGCCCGACCGCGCGGCGTCACCGGTCGCTGACGTTGGGTACAGATGCTGGTACGGGCAGTTTGTACCACGGCCAGGTCTGGTCTACGAGCGCGGCTTCCGGCCGAATGGGACTTGCATTCGGCAACGTGCGGATAGACCGTCATCGACGAGTCGTGGGAGTCAATCTTGGCGTCGAGCACCCGGTCCCACGCGGCCAGACCCTACCCGACCCGCCGACGCGGTTGGAAGATAGCCGGTCGGATGCGCCTCATCGTCGCGGCCCCTCTCGTCGCCGTGATCGGCTTCGCCGGTCTCGCACTGACCGAGAGCGCACGCCAGACAGCCCGCGCCAGCGACCTGCAGATCCTGGCGCAGGTCGGTGCCGAGGCAGGCGACCTGGCCTACCGGCTGCAACGCGAACGCATCGCCGCCGCCGACCTGCTCACCTACGCCCGGCCGGAGCAGCAGGACACCTTCGGCGCGGAGATGGCCGCCACCGATGACGCCGTCGCCCGTTACCGGGGGCAGCGGGACCGACTGTCCGGCGACAACGACGCCAACCTGGCTCTGCTGCGGCGCATCGACGCGGCTCTGGACGGCCTCGCCCCGCTGCGCACCCAGGTGCGTACGGCCACGCACGCGTCGGTGTCGGCGATGACCTTCAGCTACCGCATCGCGATCGCCGACCTCATCAACTTCCGGGAGGCTGTCTCACACGGCGTGGTGGACGCTGAACTCGCCGACGGGATCCGGGCTTCGGCGTCGCTGTCGAAGACCGCCGAGGCCATCGGTCAGCAGCAGGTGGCCGTGCTGCGCGCCGTCGCGGGTGGCGAGCTGACCCCGGCCATGCAGCAGGACATCACGGCGGCCCGCACCAGTTACACCGAGTCGAGCCTGTCGTTCCTGGCGCTGGCCCCGCCCGAGTGGAGCCTCTGGTGGGAGCAGGCCGGCACCGGCAAGGAGGCGCTTGCCCTGCAACGGATGCAGGACGAGGTGTCCCGGGCCCAGCCGGGGTCGCGGCTGCAACTGGAGACCGACGCCTGGGTGTCCACCACCCAGACGCGCGCCGCCCGCCTGGCCGATCTACGCGCCCGGGTCGACGACGCGGTCCGCGACGACGTTCGAGCCGCGCACGCCGACCAGCGCCGCCGGGCCGTGGCCGAGGCGGCCAGCGTCCTCCTGGCCCTGGTCCTGACCGCGTTGGTGACCTGGGCCGTCGCGCGGCAGATCACCCGCCGGCTGCGCCGCCTACGGGACGCGGCGAACGCCGTGGCGTTCGAACAGCTCCCCGCCGTGGTGGCCCAGCTCCAACAGCCCGGCAGCGCCACCGTCGACCCGCAGAGGCTTGCCCGCCAGCAGTCCAGTGCCGCCCTCGAACCGTCCAGTGACGACGAGATCGGCGAACTGGGTCAGGCGTTCAGCGCGGTGCACCAGGCCGCCGTGCGGACCGCCGCCGAACAGGCCGTCATGCGCGCCAACACCGCCGACATCTTCATCCACCTGAGCCGCCGCGAACAGCGACTGGTCGACGCCGTCCTGGCGCAGGTCGACCTGGTCGAGCGGGACGAGACCGACCCCGACCGGCTCGACCAGCTGTACACACTGGACAACCTGGCCACCCGGATGGGTCGGATCAACGCCAGCCTGCTGGTGCTCGGCGGCGTCGGTGTCGGTCGCGTACGCCAGCGGGACGTCCCGCTGCAACAGGTGCTCCAGGCGGCGCTGTCCCAGATCGAGCACTACGCGCGCGTCCGGCTCGGCATGATCGACGGGGACGTCGCGGTGGCCGCCAAGACCGTCGACGAGGTCGTGCACCTGCTCGCCGAACTCATGGACAACGCCACCACGTACTCACCGCCGGGCAGTGAGACCTGGGTGAGCGGCCGGAGCCTGGGTGACCGCGTCATCGTCCAGATCAGCGACGAGGGCGTGGGGCTGTCCGCGCAGCGGTTGCAACAGCTCAACGAGCTGCTGGCCCGCCCGCCGGCCATCGACGTGGCCGCCGTACGGGCGATGGGGTTGGTCGTCGTGGGCCAGCTCGCGGCTCGGTTGGGCGCCACCGTCCAACTGCGACGCGGCCCCCGACGCGGCATCCTCGCCGAGGCGACACTGCCCGCGACGATCATCCGGTCCCTGCCCCCGGAGGAGTACCTGCTCGCACCCGGCCGGCTGTCGCGGCGGGCAGCGCGGACGACCAGTCCTCCGCCGCCGTACCAGCCGCGCCCCGAACCCACCGCCGGACGCCCTCCGGCCGAACGGACCCTGCCGGCGGCACCGGTCTTCCGACCGGCTCCCCCACCTCCGGACCGGGGTGACGCGCCCACCGAGGAGCTCCTCATCTTCGAACAGGTCAACCACTGGTTCCAGACCGACGTCGTCGACGGTCAGAACGGCCAGAACGGCCAGCAGTGGTCCAGCCCCGCCGACGACGCCTGGCGTACGGCCGCCCAGGCGCACACCCCCGAGGTCGCCACGACCACCGACTCCGGCCTGCCCAAACGGCAGCCGCAACGGCACCTCGTGCCCGGCGGTGTGACAGTGCCGCAGCAGCAGCAACGGTCCGAGTACCGCGACCCGGCGCAGGTGGCGACGGCGATGGCCGCGTACGCGCGGGGCGTGGCGAACCGACGGCGCACCCCGATCAACCTCGGCAACAACTGACGCGACAGGAGAGCACGTGACCGACCAACAGGATCTCGGCTGGCTGCTGGACAACTTCGCCGCGCGCGCGACCGAGGTCAGCCACGCGATCGCCATCTCCAGCGACGGCCTGATGGTGGCCGCCACCCGCGACCTGCCACCGGACCGGGCCGACCAGTTGGCCGCCACGGGCAGCGGGCTCGTCAGCCTGCTGCGGGGGGCGGCGGCCTTCTTCGACGCCGGCGCGGTGATCTCCAACGTGACGCAGCTCGAGGGCGGGTTCATGTTCTCGATGGCCTTCAACGACGGCGCCTCGCTGCTGGTGCTGGCCGCCCCCGAGTGCGACGTCGGCAAGGTCTCCTACGAGATGACCGAGCTGGCCAACCGCATCGGGGACGCCCTGACCCCCGCTGCCCGCGCGGCGCTCGCGCGCAGCCGCTGACCAACCCCGGCGCCCCCACGCCGGAGACCCCTTCCCCTTCCTCTGGAGTCAGACATGTTTCTCACCACCCCTTGGCGCAGCCGTGCCCTCACCGCCGCGCTGCTCGCGGCCGTGCTGACCACCAGCACAGCCTGCGGTGACGACGCCCCGGGCACGAGCGCCGGCGGCTCGATAAAGATCGGCCTGCTCGCGTCGCTGTCCGGGACGTACCAGGCGGTCGGTACGGAGATCCGCGACGGCTTCCAGCTCTACCTGGACACCCACGACGGCAAACTCGGCGGCCGGCAGGTCGACCTCATCGTCGCGGACGAGGGCAACGGCGCCCAGACCGCGGTCCCGGCGGCGACCAAACTGCTCAAGCAGGATCGGGTGTCCGCGCTCACCGGCATCGTCGGTGGCGGCTCGGTCGCCGGAGTCACCCCGGTGCTCAACGAGACCAAGGTGCCACTGGTCGGCTCCAACGGCCGGCCGGAGCTCAAGGACGTCTCCCGGGTCTGGCACACGTCGTACCTCTCCGACGAGCCCGGGGAGGCGATCGCCCAGCACGTCCGCGACAACGTGAAGGGCTCGGTCTACGCGATCGGCCCGGACTACCAGGGCGGTTGGGACGAGCTGCGCGGTTTCACCGACGCGTTCGGGAAGCTCGGCGGGAAGCTCGCGAACGCCGACGGCAAGACGACCTTCACGCCGTTCCCGGCCACCACCAACTTCCTCCCGTACTTCGCCCGGATCAAGGCCTCGGGCGCGGCGGCCGTCTACACCTTCTACGCCGGAAGCGCCGCCGTCGACTTCGTCAAGCAGTACGCGCAGTCCGAGATCAAGGACATCCCGCTGTACGCGGCCGGATTCCTCACCGAGGGCGGCGTGCTCAACGCGCAGGGCGAGGCTGCCCGGGACATCTACTCGGTGCTCAACTACTCCCCCGACCTCGACAACGCCGAGAACCGCGCCTTCGTGGCCGCGTGGAAGGCGAAGCACGACGGTTCGCCGACGACCTACGCGCTCGCCTCGTACGACGCGGCGGCGGTGCTGGACCGGGCGATCGGCGCCGCCGGAAGCAACCCGACCCCCGAGGCCATCAACACGGCCATCGGCCAACTCGGCCAGATCGCCAGCCCGCGCGGCACCTGGCAGTTCTCCACCACCACGCACTCCCCGGTACAGAAGTGGTACCTGCGGCAGGTCCGCCAGGACGGTCGGGCGCTGTCCAACACCGTGGTGGGCGACCTCGCGACCGTCGGCCGGTGACAGCGGTGGCGGCCGGCACGAACCGGATCGACCCGTACCTGATCCCGGCGTTGGACGGAGTGGCCTACGGGCTGCTGGTGTTCGTCGCCGCGTCGGGTCTGGTCTTCTGTTTCGGCGTCGCCAACATCCTCAACCTGGCGCACGGCCTGCTCTACGCGATCGGCGGGTACACCGCCGCGGCGCTGCTCGACGGCGGCTGGGCGAGCCTGGCCCTGGCCCTCACCGTCGGTGTGCTGGCCGCGGCCGCGGCGGGGGTGCTCCTGGCCGGCCTGCTCACACCGGTCGCCACTGGTAATCACCTGAGTCAGGCGCTGCTGACGTTCGGGGTGGCACTGGCCGGCGGCAGCCTGCTCGTCGCCGGCTTCGGACCTGACGACCCGCAGGTCCGGGTGCCCGCCGCCCTGGAGGGATCGGTGGTGGTCGCCGGCCACCGCTACGCCGCGTACCGGTTGGTGTTCATCGTCGTCGCCGCGGTGCTCGCCGCCGCGCTCTACCTGGTGGTGCGCCGCACCAGAGCCGGGATGCTGGTCCGGGCGGCCGTGGACGACCCGGAGATGGTCGCCTGTCTGGGCGTGAGTCCGGCGCGGATCCGGGCCGGTGTGCTCGCCGCCGCCGGTGCGCTGGCCGGCGCGGCCGGGGTCCTGGGCGCGCCCATCATCGGCCCCGGCACGGACACCGCCGACACCGTGCTGCTGCTCTCCCTGGTGGTGGTCGTCCTCGGTGGCCTCGGATCGATGGCGGGCACCCTGCTGGCCGCGCTCGCGATCGGCGAGATCCAGACGCTGGGAGTGGCGCTGCTGCCCTCCGCCGCGCCGTTTCTGCTGTTCGCCGCCATGGCGGCGGTGCTGGCCGTACGGGCGCGCGGCCTGGCCGCGAGATGGCGGGCGGCATGAGAGGCGAGGTGATTCGGCGAGCCCGGGGTGGCATCGCGGCGCTGGTCCTGGTCGGCCTGGTCGTGGCGCCGTGGGTGGTCGACGACTACACCACAGCGCTCCTCGCCCGGACACTGGCGCTGGCCCTGGTCGGGGTGAGCGTGGCCCTGCTCACCGGCGTCGCCGGGATGCCCACCCTCGGGCAGACCGCACCGTACGCGGCGGGCGCCTACGCCTGCGCCGTGGTCGGCAGCCGAGTCTCCGACGTCGGCGTCGTGCAGCTCGTCGTCGCGGCGGGCGCCGGGGCGCTGCTGGCCGCGCTCACCGTGCCGCTGGTCGTGCACGCCCGAGGGGTGATCGTCCTGATGATCACCCTGGCCATCGGCGAGCTCGTCGTCATTGTCCTCGGGCGCTGGCGGTCGGTGACCGGTGGCACGGACGGGCTGGCCGGCATTCCCGCGGTCCGTCCGTTCTGGGGGCTCCCTGCCCTGGCCAGCGATCAGGCTCGGTACCTGTACGCCCTGGTCGTCGTGGCCACGCTGATCGGCGCGGTGCTGGTGCTGCTGCGTACCCGGGCCGGGCTGGTGCTGCGCGCCGGCCGCGACGACGAGACTCGGCTGCGCGCCAGCGGTCACCGGGTGGCGCTGCACCTGTCCGGTGCGCACATCGCCGCCGGGGCGATAGCCGGTGCCGCCGGCTCGCTCCTGGTCGTCGCTCAGCAGTACATCTCCCCGGCCGATTTCGGCTTCGACACGTCCGCTCTGCTGCTGCTCGGTGTCGTCATCGGTGGTACCGCCTCAGTGGGCGGCGCCCTGGTGGGCGCGGCGTTGGTCATCGCCGTCCGGGACTGGCTGTTCGGGGCGTTGCCCGGCCACGCGCCGCTGGTGCTGGGCGCGCTGTTCGTGGCGACGGTCTACCTGCTGCCCACCGGCGTCAGCCGGGCCCGGGTCCGGCTGCGCCCGTCGGGCGCCCCGGCGCACCAACCGGGTTCGCCAGCCGCCCAGGAGCAGGCCACCGTCCCGGAGCTGCGCCGATGACCTGCCTGCTCAAGGCCCAGGAGGTCAGCGTCCGGTACGGCTCACTCGCCGCGCTCGACGGCGTGGACCTGTGCATCCACGACGGCCAGCGGCACGCGCTGATCGGCCCGAACGGGGCCGGCAAGACGACCCTGCTCAACGTGCTCGGCGGGTCCACCAGGCCGCAGCGCGGCACCGTGCGATTCGACGGACGGGACATCGGTCGGCTCGGGCCGGCGGCCCGGGCGCGGCGGGGCATCAACCGCATCCACCAGCGACCCGCGGTCTTTCCGACGCTCACCGCGACGGAGAACGTCGTGGTGGCCGCGCTGCCGCGGGTCATCCCACGCCACCGGTGGTGGCCGGGCGGACGCCGACATGCCGCGCAGCACCTGGCCGGGTCGCTGTTGGATCAGATGGGGCTCAGCGCCGTCGCGGCGGTCCCCGCCGGGCACCTGGCGCACGGGCAACGACGCCAGTTGGAGATCGCCATGGCCCTGGCCGGTCGTCCCCGCCTGCTGCTCCTCGACGAACCGGCGGCCGGGCTGTCCGCCATCGAGGTCGGCCGACTGGTCGAGTTGCTCCAGGCGCTGCCCAGGGCGGTCGCCGTATTGCTGGTCGAACATCGACTGGACCTGGTGTACGCCCTCTCCGACACGGTCACGGTGTTGCGCGACGGTCAGACGTTGGCCGCCGGCACGCCGGACGAGATCCGTACCTCGCCGCTGGTGCGGCAGGCCTACGCCGATGGGGTGGCCTGATGCTCACTGTGGATCGTCTCTGCGCCGGCTACGCCGGTGGAACCGTCCTGCACGAGGTCAGCCTGCGGGTACGCCCGGGCAGCATCCAGGCCGTGGTGGGCCGCAACGGGGCGGGCAAGAGCACGCTCGTGCACACCATCGCCGGGCTGGTGCGAGCGTCCAGCGGTCGCATCGAGATCGGCGGCGTACACGTCGCCGGCCGACAACCGCATCGCATCGCCCAGTCCGGCGTCGGTCTGGTCCCGCAGGGCCGACGGGTCTTCTCCCGGTTGACCGTGGCCGAGCACCTGCACCTGGCGGCCGCCCCGTGGCGGGCCCCCGCCTCCGGCGGCGAGGGCTGGACGGTAGCCCGGACCCTGGAACTGTTGCCGAGGCTGGCGGTGCGGCTGCGACACCGTGGCTGCGAACTCTCCGGCGGCGAGCAGCAGATGCTGGCGATAGCCCGCGCGCTGCTCGGCCAGCCCCGGGTGCTGCTGCTCGACGAGCCGTGTGAGGGCCTGTCGCCCGATCTGGCGGCGCGGGTCCGCGAACTCGTCAACGGTCTCGCCGCCGACGGCCTGACCGTGCTGCTCGTGGAGCAGCAACTCCAGCACGCCATCGAGATCGCGGACCGGGTGGCGGTGCTGGAGTACGGCCGGGTGGTCTACGACCGGCCGACCGCGGAGGCCCGCCGCGATCCGGCCCCACTGGCGGCGATGTTGAGCGTCGCCGCCGTCGCGCCGCCCCCGGCCAACCGACCGACCCCTCGGCTCTGGGCCGACACCCCGTAGTCAACCCGACCCTTCTCGGAGAGGTAGACACCGATGACAACCGCTACCAGCGATGACACGTACACGTTCGACAACGGCGCACCGGACGCCGTTCCCCAGATGCACGCGCTGGAGTCCTTCCTCGATCCGATCACCACGCGTCGGCTGGCCCGCCCGGTCCTGAAGCCGGGCGCGACCTGCTGGGAGGTCGGGGCCGGTGGCGGCTCGATGGCCCGGCGGATGGCCCGCGCGGTCGGCGACGACGGGCACGTGCTGGCCACCGACATCGACCCCACCCACCTGGTGGCCGACGGCAACCTGCACGTACGCCAGCACGACGTGCGCACCGAACCGCCACCCGGGGACGCGTTCGACCTGATCCACGCCCGGCTGGTGCTGCTGCACCTCCCCGATCGGCGACGGGTCCTGCGCACGCTCACCGGCGCGCTGGCGCCCGGCGGATGGCTGGTGGTCGAGGAGTTCGACTGCACCGCGCCGCAGCGGGTGCTGACCGCCCCGACCGACGACGCCGCGAAGCTCTTCGCGCAGGTCATGGACGCCATGATGGGTGTCCTGGAGGACCACGGCGCCGACCTGGGCTGGGCGCAGGACGTGCACACCGAGATGGCCCTCGCCGGTCTGACCGACCTGGACACCATCACCCACTCGCAGAGCTGGGCCGGCGGGTCGACCGGAACATCGCTCTACGAGACCAACTCCCGCCAGTTGGAACCGGACCTGCTGGCCGCCGGGCTGTCGCCTCAGCAACTGCACGCCTTCCGACGGCTGCTCCGTGACCCCGGTTTCGCCGTCATGTCGTACCACTTCGTCTCCACGCGGGGCCGCCTACCGAGCTGAGCAGGTGGACCACCGCGCGGAGCGGGGTCACGCTGTCCGTACCTCTCCCGCCGCAGCACCTCCCCCCGCTGCGCTCGGGACAGCTCTACGACGGCGTCGACCCGCACCGGCCGGGCTCCCCGCGAGGGAGCCCGGCCGGCCCATGTCCGTGGTGCCTGGCACCCCTCGAACAGCGCAGGCGGTACGTAACGCACGTGCGCCGGCTGAATGAACAGCGAGAACGAGATTTCGCCGGGCCGTTGGTTCTGACCTGACCCAGGCGCTGGCGCAGTCGCTGCTGGCGAGCCGGCAACGCGGCCGCGAGTGGGACCACCAGATCTACTGGCAACGCCGGATATCGGAATCGCCGGAATAGCGTTGCCCGCCGTCAACGCCGGTTTACCGTCACTCCCCAAGCGCCCGCTCTACACCCGGGTACCAGGTCGGCGTGGGTCAGGCGATGAACCGCACCTCCGGGAAGGCCGGGTTCGGGCCGCTGAGCAGGCGCTGTGGCTGGTGGCGTAGGTGCAGGTCGAAGAACGCGAGTGGGTACGCCTGCTGGATCCGCACCGCCCGGGTCGGGTCGAGGGTGCCGATCCAGCCGGCGAGGGCCTCGTCGGGCATTCCGGTGATCGTCGCCAGTTGCGGGATCAGCCACTGGAGGTCGCAGTACGACCCGTGGGCCGCGCCCTCGGCGTGCACGTTGAGCCGCCATCCGCGCAGGTGTGACCAGAACTCGGCGACGCTCGACTCGGGGGCCCGGGTGTACTCCGCGGTCAACAGCATGAACGGCCGGTCCAGGTCGGTGGCCGGTGGGGCCGATTCCATCGGGCCGTCGAAACTCAGCCCGGCCCGCACGCGCCGATCGGTGTTCATGACGAGCGCGGTCGCGGTGGCGCCCTTCGACCAGCCGAACATGCCGATGCGACGCAGGTCGAGTGCCGCGCCCAGGCCGGCCGGCAGCGCACGGCACTCGGCGTCTGGGTTGCGGCCGGCGGCGAGGTCCTCGACGCGGTCGAGGACGAACCGGACGTCGTGGCACCTCGGCGTGGGGCTGGTTGGCGAGTCGTTCCCAGATGGTTGCGACAGTGACGTCGAGGTCGGAGTCGATCATCTTGTCGATGTGGTGGCGGAGACCTCTTAGGACGGGGTTCTGCTTCGACTGCGAGCGTTTGCGCGGTGTGTCTTCGCCAATAAGGGCTCGCATGACAGTGGTGCGGTCGGTGGAGACCTGCGCGGCGAGCCTGCTGGCCAAGATCCCGACGGCTTAGTGGCGGATCTTGGTGAAGAGATCGCGCCCTGCTCAGAAGGCGCCGGACGGACTTGTTGTCGCCTGGGTGGGCGCGGACACGGTTGACGTGGTCGCGAACCGTTCCGTAGCCAGCCGTGGTTTGCCGTTCTTGGATGAGCTGGCCTTGTCGATCTTGGAGTTGTGGTGCCTGAGCTGTTGCTGTTCGGGGCTTTTGTCGCCCACCACGACTCCATGATCGACGAGGTGGTGCGGGGTTGAT
The DNA here is from genome assembly GCF_059358895.1 of Micromonospora sp. BQ32. Lineage (NCBI taxonomy): Bacteria > Bacillati > Actinomycetota > Actinomycetes > Micromonosporales > Micromonosporaceae > Micromonospora > Micromonospora sp. BQ32. The sequence goes on from NZ_JCADBI010000011.1 coordinate 99,765, forward strand.
GGACAACTACTTCACCTGACGCGATGGTGTTGCTGGCAGACTGCCCGGGTGTTCGTCAGACTTGCCGAGGAGCAGGACTTCATCGGCTTCCTTGGCCTGGCCGCCCAGGTCGAGTGTGGTTCGGCCCGATGATCGAGGATCGTGACTTCCATGACGCGGTGCGCAAGCACATTCGTCGGTCCACAGCGATCGTTGCTGTCTCCTCCGGGTCCGATCACCTGGGTGGGTTGTTGTTCACGGCGAAGGCTCCGACCCACCGCGTCCACTGGCTTGTCGTTGCTGAGCAGTCACGGGGGGAAGGGTGTTGGTCGTGCACTGATGGCAGCGGCGATGCGTACGTTTGTGCCGGGTTCAGGCTCCGTCGAAGTGGTCACGTTCGGCGCCGATCATCCGGGCACCTGCGTCAGCGGTGCGCGTGCCTTCTACGAACGCCTTGGTTTCACCCCTGCCGAGGCCGTCGATCCCGGTCCGGAGGCCGGTTCCCGGCAGGTCTTTCGCCTGGCCGTCGCCTGATCCATCCGAGGGTGGTCCAGACAACGACGCTGTTCAGGGGGCGTCTGACGGGGCCCGGAAGGGACGATGCGGGCACCACCCTGCCGGGCCCCGGCTCAGCGCGGAGTGGTCTCCTGGTCGGCCAGGACAATCAGGTCGTCGGGGCGGGCCGACAGCGGCGCCGTTGCCCCGTCGAGCCACACGAGATAGCCCACCGGCGGACCGGAGGCACCCCACCGGGCACCGATGATCGTGGCCGACCGCGCGTCGTGCGGTTGCGTGAGCAGGCGTACCCGGGTGCCCGGCGCGTGTCCGTCGTCGGCGACGATGAGCAGCGCGTCGAGGATCTGCCGGGCACCGGCGACGGGCAACCCCGGAACGTACGGCTCGCCCGCGTATCCCAGACGCGGTGTCATCATCGTGCTCAACAGCGCGGTCAGCCGGATTGCCTCCTGGCGGACCCGCCCGTCCACAATGCGTTCGGCCACGGTCAGCGCCTTCTGGATGCTCGACCAGAGGGCCAGTGGCTCCTGGTCGAGCAGGCGGCGGGCTTCGCGGTCGATCTCGGCGCAGGCCGTGTCGAGCGCGGTGTCCTCGCCGAGTTCCGCGATCCAGGCGAGGTCCCCCACCTCGGGCAGCAACCCTGGCGACTCGGCCACGATCACGATGTACAGCATCGCGAGCAGTTCCTCGCGGCCCTCGCCGTGATAGAGCGAGCCCACCCCGCTGCCGGTACGCCCCCGGCTGGGCGGGAACCGCTCGACGAGGTGCTGCGCGCGACCATGAGGCAGGACCGCGGCCCGCCTGGTGTCCGACACCCGCTCCTCGAACGACCGCCGCTCACGGCGTTCGACGAGCAGCTGGCGATGCGGGTCGGACCCGATCGGATAGATCGTCCGCCCGTACCTGGAAAGGGTTTCGCCGGGCCGGAGGCCGACCGACTCGAGCTGGCGGGCCGCCTCCGAGTAGGCAACGCCGGCCCGGGCTGCATGCTCGCGGATGGCGCGCTTGCGGGCGCGTCCCGGGGCCGGGGTCCGTCGGGGGATCGGATCAGACATGACGCCTCCGGTGCAGCCCCACGCACTCCACCGAACGGGCGGCGTGACCGGCACGCCGAGAGTCGACACATCGGCGCGGAGTCGGAGACTCTTGGCCCAAGCATGTGGTCAGGCGTGGGCCACCACATCGGGCGCTGGCAGGCGCTCTGCCGTGGCCAGCATATCGTGACGCCGACCGCCGGTGTGGATGTGCACACCCTGGCCGCCCTCGCTCTCGGCCCCGATGTCAGCCCGTGTCAGCCGATGTCGGCGGCGTGTCGGGGCGGTGTCAGCGGGCCCGCGCAGACTCGGCGCATGACAGCTGACCTGGTGATCGAAGCCGAGGGCCTCGTGAAGACATTTGGGAAGACGAGGGCGCTACAGGGCGTGGACCTCGCCGTACCCCGTGGGACGGTGCTCGGGGTGCTCGGCCCCAACGGCGCCGGCAAGACCACCGCCGTGCGCATCCTCTCCACCCTGCTCACCCCGGACGGCGGGACCGCCCGAATCAGCGGTTTCGACGTGGTGCGGGACGCCGAGCGCGTTCGGCAGAGCATCGGCCTCACCGGCCAGTACGCCTCGGTCGACGAGGACCTGACCGGGCGGCAGAACCTGGAGCTGTTCGGCACCCTGCTGGAGCTGGGGCGCACCGGCGCCCGGCGACGGGCCGCCGAACTGCTCGACTGGTTCGACCTGACCGATGCCGCGAACCGGCCGGCCAAGACCTACTCCGGCGGCATGCGGCGACGGCTGGACCTAGCCGCCAGCCTCGTCGGCTCCCCCGACGTGATCTTCCTGGACGAGCCGACGACCGGGCTCGACCCGGCCAAGCGCGAGGACATGTGGGACGTGGTCCGGTTGCTGGTCAACAACGGCTCGACGGTGCTGCTCACCACCCAGTACCTGGAGGAGGCCGACGCGCTCGCCGACTCGATCACGGTGATCGACCATGGCCGGGTCATCGCGCACGACACCCCCGAAGGGCTCAAGCGGGTGGTCGGCGGGCAGACCCTGGAGGTTCGGCCCTCCGATCCGGCGCAGCTGCCCCGCACCGCGGAGATCCTGACCCAGGTCGGCTCCGGCGCGCAGGCCGACGAGATCCGCAAGGGCGTGCTCGCGGTGCCGGTCACCGACGACGCGGCCCTGACCGAGAGCGTCGCGCGGTTCGCCACAGCCGGCATCGCGGTCACCGAACTCTCCCTGCACCTGCCGAGCCTCGACGAGGTGTTCTTCACCCTCACCGGGCGTACGGCGTCAGAAGACGACACCACCCGCCCCACGGAGGTCGCGGCATGAGCACCCTGACCGACACAGCGCCCACGAGAAGCCGCGCGCTCTCGAACTCCGCGCCGAACCCCCGGCCGTTCCGGCTGGTCCGGCACTCGTTGGCGCTCGCCAAGCGCAGCCTCATCAAGACCTGGCGTACGCCCGAGGCGCTCATCGACGTCACCCTGCAACCGGTGCTGTTCCTCATCATCTTCGTGTACGTCTTCGGCGGCGCCGTCGCCGGATCGACCCACGACTACCTGCAGTTCCTGCTGCCCGGCATCCTCGCGCAGACGATCGCCACCGGCGCCATCGCGATCGGCGTCAACCTCAACACCGACATCGCCAAGGGCATCTTCGACCGGTTCCGGTCGCTGCCGATCCCCCGCTCCGCACCACTGGTCGGCGCGGTCCTCGGCGATGTCGTCCGGTACGTCATCGTCACCGTGTCGACCCTCGCCATCGGCTACGTAATGGGTTTCCGGATCGAGACCGACCCGTTCCGGGCGATCGCCGGGTGTCTGCTCGCGGTGCTGTTCGCGCTCTGCCTGAGCTGGCTGCCGGTGCTGGTGTCGATGAAGGTGCGGACCGCGGGTGCCGTACAGGGTGTGATGTTCGCGCTGATCATGCCGCTGAGCTTCGCGTCCAACGTGTTCGTCGGCGCCGACACCCTGCCCGGCTGGATGCAGGCGTTCGTGGACGTCAACCCGATGACCCACCTGGTGGCGTCGGTACGCGGACTGTTCCTCGGCACCCCACTCGACAACCATGTCTGGTGGACGCTCGCCTGGTGCGCCGGATTCGTGGCGGTGTTCATGCCGCTGGCGCTGCGGGCGTACCGCAAGAAGATCTGAGTCAGGCGAGCAGGTCGTCCATCAGCTCGCGGATCCGGCTGACGGCCGCGGCGGGCGGCCGCTCGCGCCACGCGGCCAGCAACGGCTCACGCTGCTCCTCGTCCCCGAGGATGGCGTTGAGCCGTTCGCCGTTCTCGAAGGGGAAGAACATCTCGATCTGGGTGCCGATCCGCTTGGCGAGTATGGCCAGTTCGCGGGCGGTGTCGACGTCACCCCGGTACGCCGCGAACTCCGCGCCGCCCGACGCCCACGCCCCGATCACCGGCAGGTCCCGCGAGGTCAGCGCATCGTCACGGGCGAGCGACAGCATCGCGGCCGCCTGGACGGTGGCGTCGTTGCCCGACACCCGCCCCGCCTGGGCCACCCGCAGGTAGATGATCGCCGCCGTCGCCCGGAGCATCACCCGCGGCTGTGGCTGCGGCCCGACCCAGCTGGCGAGGATGCGCGTCACCTCGTCGGCGTGGGCGAGCGTCTCGTCGTACCGCTCGCGCTGCCAGGCGAGGTGGGCCAGGCCGAGCAGCGCCTGCGCGGCGTCGATCTGCTCGGCCTGGCCCGGCGCGGCCGTCTCGCCCAGCCGCCGCTCCGCGTCCGCGTCGCCGGTCAGGGCGAGCTGCACGTCCAGCCGGACCCGGATCGACCGGGCGTCCTGGGTGGCGCCGACCAACTCCATGTGCCGGACGCTGCGGGTCAGCCACTCGGCCGATCGGGCATCGCCGCCCGGGACCAGGAACTGTCCGACCGCACCCGCCGCCATGGCCATGCCCCAGTGGTCGCCAGCGACCTCGAAGCGGTGGTACGCCTGCTCGGCGTCGCTGATCGACGCTTCCGGCAGGCCGCCATTTTCCCGTACCGCCGCGCGCGCGAACAGCCCGAGTCCCTGCACGTACGGGTCCGGGTGCGCGACCATCTCGGTCGCGCTCTTCATGCTCTGCTCCACGTCGGAGGCGTCGAAGCCGGGCAGCGCCGACGCGAGAGCGGTCAGCCGGGGCGACACCTCGGCGGGACGTTCGGCCTGGAGCGTCCGCAGCGCCCGCCGGGCGAGCACGGCGGGCCGCAGGTCGGCGCTGACACCGGCGTTCACGCTGATCACCACGCACGTCCAGGCCAGCCGGTCGGCGTTGGGCAGTGGCCGGCCGCTGGCCGCGCCGCGCAGGATCGCCGACCGCAGCCGCCGCTGCGGGTCGTCGATGTGCAGCAGCCCGCGCGCCCAGGCGAGGACCTCAAGGTGCAGGCCCCGCACGGACCAGAGGTGGAACAGCGCGGTGGCGACGTCGACGGCCGCGGATTCGTCGTCGGCTCCCATCGCCCACCGCAGGCCCGCGACCAGGTTGTCCTGCTCGGCGGCACAACGGTGCAGCGCCTCGACCTGGCCGGGGCCGATGAAGCGGCCGGCCAGTGCGACGGCCTGCTCCCGCGCCCACCCGACCAGGCCGGCCATGGCCTGATCCCGGGCGCCGGCCGCGTCCAGCCGGGCCTCGCCGTACTCACGGACCGTTTCGAGCATTCGGTAACGCGGCGGACCGTCCCCCTCGACCAGGGTCAGCAGGGACTGTTCGACGAGGTTCGCCAGGCCGCGACGGACGTCCGGGGCCTGCGCGACGGCGGCGGCGAGGTCCGCGGTGAACGGCGCGGGAATGACCGCGACCCGCTGGAGCAGGTCCCGGTCGGCCTCGGCGAGCAGTTCCCTGCTCCAGTCGACCAACGCCCACAGGCTCGCGTGCCGCTCGGGCAGGCCGCGCAGGGCGTCGTCGAGCAGCGCGAACCGGTCGGTCAACCCCGCGAGCACGTCGTCGATCGGCATGTGCCGCAGTCGTGCGGCGGCCAGTTCGAGCGCCAACGGCAGGTTGTCGAGCCGGTGGCACAGGGCGAGCGCCCGCTCGGTGTCCCAGGTCGGCACCGCTCCACCGGCCCGGGCCCGGGATTCGACCAGCGCGAGCGCGTCGGCGTCCGGCAACGCGGTCAGCCGGTGTACCAGTTCGCCGACCAGGCCCAGTGGGGCGCGGCTCGTCGCGAGCACGGCGACCTCCGGCGAGGCCACCGCGACCAGGTCCGCGACGACGACGGCCACCGCGTCGAGCACGTGCTCGCAGTTGTCCAGCACCACCAGCCCGTCCAGGTCCGGCGCCACCGCGCGCAGCCGCTCCTCGGGGCTGAGGACCCGCCGTTCCAGACCCAGGTTGCCGCCGGTCGTCGTGGTGTCCGCACCGCCGAGCGCGGCGAGCACCGTGGGCAGCACCTCGTCGGGCGAGCGCAGGCCGGCGAGTTCGATCACGCGTACGGCCTGCCCGGCCGCCGCCGTGCGCCTGGCCACCTCGGCGGCGAGCCGGGTCTTGCCCGCCCCGCCGGTCGCCACGATCGTCACGACAGGTGTCTCGGCGAGCGCGCCGGTGACGGCCTCGACGTCCCGCTCCCGCCCGACGAGGGCGGCCATGGGACGGCGCCACGCGGCGGGCAGCGTGATCCGCGCCGGTTGTCGGGGCGGCGTCGCGACGGGCGGGGCGGTGAGCTCACCGCGCAGCAGCGCCAGATGGACGGCCGTGATCACCGGCGACGGGTCGGTGCCGTACCGGTCGGCCAGGTCGGCGCGCAGCCGCTCGACCACCTCCAGCGCCTCCGCCTCCCGCCCCTGGGCGGCCAGCACCCGGACGAGCAGGGCGGCGGACGGCTCGTCCGGCGGTGTACGCGCGACGAGCCGGCCCAGGTCGACCTCGTCGAACGGGCCCACGCCGGCGAGTGCCGCCTGCGCGCGCAGCGCGGCGACCTCCGCGAACAGGCGGGTGTCCTCGGCGCTGACCAGCTCCGGCACCTCGGGGAACAGGGCACGCGCCTGATCGGCCAGGCCGCGGGCGACGCCGAGGTCACCGCACCGGAGCACGGTGCGTGCCTGGTCGACGAGCGCCCGCGCCTCGACCGCGTCGACGGTGATCTCCTCGGCCGGCAGCCGGTATCCGCCCGGCACCGCGACCACGGGCAGCCTGAGTCGGCGCACCCTGGACACGAGCGCCTGGACGGCGCCGGTCGCGTCGTCGGGTGGCGAGCCGTCCCAGACGGCGTCCACGAGCAGGCTCACCGAGACCGCCCGCCCTCGCGCGTCGACGAGCGCGCGGAGCACCGCCGCGAGCCGTTCACCCCGAACGGGTTGGCCGTCGACGGCGAGTGGGCCGAGGGTCGCGATGTGCACGGACCCAGCATCCCCCACGCGCGCACGGGCCCGACGAGCACCGGTCCGCCGGGGTGGTCATGGCCCCGCGACCGGCTTGACAGGCCACCTTTCGGTTAGGTTAGCCTAACCTCATGCAGAACGAGTTGGCGTCGGTCAACGGGGAGCGCAGCCTGTCCGGCGTCAACCTCCGTCTGGGCTATCACGGTGTGCCGGTGGTGCACGGCGCCGTGCTCAACCTCCGCGCCGGCGCCGTGACCGCACTGGTGGGGCCCAACGGCAGCGGCAAGTCCACCCTGCTGCGGGCTCTGGCCCGGCTGCACCCGATCGAGGCCGGCACAGTGCACCTCGCCGACGGCGTCACGGCCGCCAGCCTCCCGGCCCGGGAGTTCGCCCGGCGGGTCACCCTGCTCGCGCAGAGCCGACCGGTGCCCAGCGGGGTCACCGTCCGCGACGTCGTCGGCTACGGCCGCCACCCCTACCGGGGGCGCTGGCGCACCGAGGATCCGGACGGCCCTGCCGCCATCGCACGGGCCATGGACGTCACCGGCGTCGCGGCGATGGGCGACCGTCCCGTCGACGAACTCTCCGGCGGCGAGTTGCAGCGGGTGTGGTTGGCCACCTGCCTCGCCCAGGACACCCCGGTTCTGCTCCTCGACGAGCCCACCACGTTTCTCGACCTGCGCTACCAGGTGGAGATCCTCGACCTGGTCCGTGACCTCGCGGACGATCACGGCGTCGCCGTCGGCGTCGTGCTGCACGACCTCAACCAGGCAGCCGCGGTGGCGGACGAGGTGGTCCTGTTGCACCAGGGCCGGGTCCGCGCCACCGGCACCCCGGCAACGGTGTTCACCGAGAACGCCCTCACCGAGACCTACGGGATCCGTATCGAGGTGACCACCGATCCGGTCAGCGGTCTGGTCACCACCCGCCCCGTCGGGCGGCACCAGCTCCGCGCCCTGGTCTGAACACCCCTCATCCACAGCAGAGAAAGACCGTGATGACCCGCACCCGTTTCACCGCCCTCATCGCCGTCGTGGCCGCGCTGACGCTCGGCGCCTGCGGCACCACCGAGAACGCCGCCGCCCCCGGGACCTCCCCCTCGGCGGCCGGCGGCCCGGTCACCCTCACCGACAGCCGGGGCAAGGAGATCACCCTCAAGGCGCCGGCGACCAGGGTCGTCGGGCTCGAGTGGGGCGAGGTCGAACTGCTGGTCAGCCTCGGCGTCATGCCCGTCGGTGTCGCCGACCCCAAGGGCTACGGCACCTGGGTCACCTCCGCGAAGCTCGACCCGGGGGTCAAGGACGTCGGCACCCGCGGTGAGCCCAGCGTCGACTCGATCGTCGCCCTCCAACCCGACCTCATCGTGATGGAGGACGACCGGGGCGCCAACATGGTCAGCCAGCTGGAGAAGTACGCCCCCGTCGTGGTCGCCAAGGGCAGTGACGCCACCGACAACATCGGCCGGATGCGCACCGACCTCAACATGATCGCGAAGGCGGTCGGCAAGACCACCGAGGCGGAGAAGCTGCTCGCCGACTTCGACGCGGCCCTCGCCGACGGCAAGAAGAAGATCGCCGACGCCGGTGCCGCCGGCCGGCCGTTCGCCATCGCCGACGGCTGGAAGGAGGGCAGCACCGTCAGCATCCGGATGTTCGGCAAGGGCTCGCTGGTCTCCCAGATCGGCATCCAGCTCGGCCTCACCAACGCCTGGACCGGCAAGACCGACGAGGTGTGGGGCCTCGGCCAGACCGACGTCGAGGGCATGACCGTCCTCAAGGACCCGAACACGCACCTCTTCTACAACGCCTCCGACGGCGACGACGTGTTCGCCGACGGTCTCGCCGGTAACGCCATCTGGAAGTCGCTGCCCTTCGTGCGGCAGGGCAACCTGCACAAGATGCCCAACGGCGTCTGGACCTTCGGCGGTCCGCTCTCCGGCAAGCAGTACATCGACGAACTCGTCAAGACGTACACGGTGTGAGCGTGCTGGACGCACCCCCACGCCCGGAGCCGGCCACCCGGCCGGCCCCGGGCGGACGCCTGGCCGTGCCCCGCGTCGCCGGTGCCTTCGTCGCCGCGATCCTGCTGCTGCTCGTGGTCGGCGCGGTGCACCTCACCCAGGGCACCTCGAACGTCGGCGCCCTCGACCTGCTGCGGCTCGCGACCGGCGCCGACGACGAGGCGGCCCGCGTCCTGGTCGCCTCCCGGCTGCCCCGGCTGCTGGCCGGGCTGGCCATCGGCGTGGCGCTCGGGTTCGCCGGGGCGGCGTTGCAGTCGATCGCCCGCAACCCGCTCGCCTCCCCCGACACCCTCGCGGTCAACGCGGGCGCCCACCTGGCGATCGTCGCCGTCGCCGCGTTCGGCGTCTCGCTGCCCGCGCTGCCCGCCGGCGGCCTCGCCTTCTGCGGCGGGCTGGCCGCCGCCGGCCTGGTGATGGCGATGTCCTCCGGTGGGCAGGCCGGCACCACCCGGCTGATCCTCGCCGGCTCGGCGACCGCGCTGGCGCTCGGGTCGGTGACCACCCTGCTGCTGCTCCTGTTCGAGCAGGCCACCATCGGGCTGTTCGCCTGGGGGAACGGCTCCCTGGTGCAGAGCGACCTGACCGCGCTGACCCAACTCGCTCCGGTGATCGTCGGCGCCGTCATCGTGCTCGTGCTGCTCGGGCACCGCCTCGACATCCTCGCCCTCGGCGACGACACCGCCACCGTGCTCGGCCTCGACGTGCGGCGTACCCGGCTCACCGTCATGGTGCTGGCCGTGCTGCTCTCCGCCGCGGCCGTCACCCTCACCGGCCCGGTCGGCTTCGTCGGCCTGTGCGCCCCGGTGATCGTCCGGCTGCTCGCTCCCGTGCTGCCGGGGGTGCACCGGCACCGCATCCTGCTGCCGTTGTCCGGCATCGCCGGGGTCATCATCGTGCTCGGCTCCGACGTGCTGCTGCGGGCCGTCATGGGTGGGCAGGCCGGGGTCGACATCCCCACCGGCGTGGTCACCACCCTGTTCGGCGCGGCGATCCTCATCTGGCTGGCCCGCCGACACCGCGACGCGGGCCCCACCCGTCGTCCGCCCGGCGGGCACGCTGCCGTCCGCTCCGCCGCCTTCCACCGGGGCGTCGTCGCCGGCACCGCCGTCCTGACCGTCTGCGCCGTGACGGTCGGCATGCTCGCCGGTGACACCTGGGTGCTGCTCGGTGACGTCGTCAACTGGGTCAACGGCAGCACCGGGCCGGCGTACACCTTTGTGCTGGACCAGCGGTGGCCGCGCGTCGCCGCGGCGGTCCTGGCCGGCGTGGCGCTCGCGGTCGCCGGCACCACAGTGCAGGCGGTCTGCCGCAACCCGCTGGCCGAACCCGGCATCCTCGGCATCACCGCGGGCGCCGGACTCGGGGCCGTCTCCCTGCTCACCTTCGTACCGCTGGCCGGTGTGTGGGCCGTCTCCGGCGTCGCCGGGCTCGGCGCGATGCTGGCGTTCGCCCTGGTCTACGGCCTGGCCTGGCGCGGCGGACTGAACTCCGACCGACTGGTGCTGATCGGTTTCGGCGCCTGGCAGGGCGGCATGGCGGTCATCACCTACCTGGTCGTCGCCTTCGACCCGTGGAACACCGGGAAGGCGTTGACCTGGCTCTCCGGCTCCACCTACGGTCGCATGCCCACCCAGGTGCTGCCGGTGCTGATCGCCCTGCTGGTGCTCACCCCGGCCGTGGTCGCCGCCCGCCGGGAACTCGACCTGATGACGCTGGACGACGACACCCCGCGGGTGCTGGGCGTCCGCCTGGAACGCACCCGGTTGCTCGCGCTCGGCGCGGCGGCGCTGCTCACCTCCACCGCCGTCTCGGCCGTCGGGGTCATCGGCTTCGTCGGCCTGGTCGCCCCGCACGCCGCGCGGGCGCTCGTCGGCGGGCGGCACTCCCGGGTGCTCCCGGTGGCCGCCCTGCTCGGCGCGGCGCTGGTCAGCATCGCCGACACCCTCGGCCGGACGGTCATCGCGCCGGCCCAGATCCCCGCCGGCCTGGTCACCGCCATGATCGGCACCCCGTACTTCGTCTGGCTGCTGTGGCGTTCCCGCGCCGTGGCGAGCAGCACCCGGTAGACGCCGGCCGAGTCGAGAGAGGCACCATGACCGAGACCCTGCCCATCGCCCCGTGGCGCGTGTTCGCCGTCACCGTCCGCGCGGTACGCCGGCTCAGCCCGTCCTTCACCCGGGTGACCTTCACCGGGGCGGACCTGGACCGCTTCGCCGACAACGGTTACGACCAGCGGATCAAGCTGGCGCTGCCGCGGCCCGGTCAGCGCGGGGCCACCCTGCCGGACGGGATGGACTGGTACCCGAAGTGGCGGGCGCTGCCGGAGCCCGAGCGCAACCCGATTCGGACCTACACGGTGCGGGCGGTCCGACCGCACCTGGCCGAGGTCGACGTCGACCTGGTGCTGCACGGTGACAGCGGCCCGGCGACGCGCTGGGCTCGGCGGGCCAGCGTCGGCGACGAGATCGCCCTGGTCGGGCCGGACGCCGGCTTCGACGGCAACCACGGCGGCGTGGAGTTTCGGCCGTCGACCGGCGGCGCCCTGCTGTTGGCCGGCGACGAGACCGCCGTGCCGGCGATCAGCAGCATCTGCGAGCGACTCCCCGTCGACGCCCGGGGCACGGTCGTGCTGGAGGTACCCGACGCCGCCGACGTGTTGCCGCTGGTCGCACCCCCCGGCGTCGAGGTCCGCTGGCTGGCCCGGGGCGCCGACGGATACGGCAGCCGGCTGGTGCCCGCCGTCGTCGCCGCGGCCGGGGAACTGCTGGCCCCCGGTGCGTCGACGGCCGCCCAGCCCGTGGCGGACGTGGACGTGGACACCGAGATCCTGTGGGAGGTGCCCGAGGAGGTGGCCTCGGTGCCGCTGTACGCGTGGCTGGCCGGGGAGGCCGGGGTCATCCGTACCCTGCGCCGGCACCTGGTCGCCGAGCGAGGTCTGGACCGCCGGGCGGTGGCCTTCATGGGCTACTGGCGGCTCGGCCACGTCGACGCCGACTGACAGCGCCGGGAGGCGCAGTTCGCTGGGGAGGGCCGCGAGGTGCGTCGGATGCCGTGAGGCGCGTACCGTTTCGGGTCGGACTTGGGGCGGGCCGGCTGGAGCCGGCACGGGATACGGGACGAGACAACGACGCATGACGGTGGACAACATTACCGAAAACGGTCAAGAGGGTATTGACCGAAGCCGGCTGGAGGCCTGCCTCAGCGTCTTCGAGGCGTTGGAGGCGCTGCCCTCCGACCACCCCGACGTGGTGCGGGTGCAGCGAGCCACCGCGCGCCTCTACAAGGTGATCAAGCAGCGGCGGCGGGAGGAGCGGCGGGACGCCATCCTCGCCGCCGACCGGGCGGTGACGGAGGCCACCGCCACCGGCGCTCCGGGGCGGATCGACGACGAGACGCAGGGCATTCCGCTCGCGTCCTCCGTCGCGGGCGAGACAGCGGGCTTCCTGCACAACCCGCGCGGCTGCTACGTCTGCAAGCAGCGCTACCGCGAGGTGGACGCCTTCTACCACCAGCTCTGCCCGTCCTGCGCCGCACTCAACCGGGAGCGCCGCGACGCCCGTACCGACCTGACCGGCCGGCGCGCGCTGCTCACCGGCGGCCGGGCCAAGATCGGCATGTACATCGCGCTGCGGCTGCTGCGCGACGGCGCGCACACGACGGTGACGACGCGGTTCCCGCACGACGCGGTCCGCCGGTTCGCGGCGATGCCCGACAGCGGGGACTGGCTGCACCGGCTGCGCATCGTCGGGATCGACCTGCGCGACCCCGCCCAGGTGATCGCTCTCGCCGACGACGTCAGCAGCCAGGGCCCTCTCGACATTCTGATCAACAACGCGGCGCAGACCGTCCGCCGGTCCCCCGGGGCGTACGCGCAACTCATCGCCGCGGAGGCCGCGGCCCTGCCGGACGGTCCACTGCCGGAGCTGATCACGTTCGCCAAGCCGGACGGGCCGGGTGCCCCGGTGGGCAGCCTGACCGCCGGACCACAGTCGACCGCGCTCACCCCGCACGCGCTGACCGCGCTGGCACTGACCAGCGGCTCGGCCTCACCGGAACGGATCGCGGCGTCCACGGCCATCGACGCCGGCGGGCTGGTGCCCGACCTCGACTCGGTCAACAGCTGGGTCCAGCGGGTCCAGGAGGTCGACCCGGTCGAGCTGCTCGAAGTGCAGCTGTGCAACGTCACGGCACCGTTCGTGCTGGTCAGCCGGTTGCGCCCGGCGATGGCCGCCGCGTCGGCCCGGCGCAAGTACGTGGTGAACGTGTCGGCGATGGAGGGTCAGTTCGGTCGCGGTTACAAGGGGCCGGGGCACCCGCACACCAACATGGCCAAGGCGGCGTTGAACATGCTGACCCGCACCAGCGCCGAGGAGATGGTGACCGACGGCATCCTGATGACCAGCGTCGACACCGGCTGGATCACCGACGAACGCCCCCACCCGACGAAGATGCGGCTGGCCGACGAGGGCTTCCACGCCCCGCTGGACCTGGTCGACGGCGCGGCCCGGGTGTACGACCCGATCGTCCGGGGCGAGCAGGGCGAGGACCTGTACGGCTGTTTCCTGAAGGACTACGCGCCCTGCGCCTGGTGATCGCCCCGCACGACAAACTGGTGATCGCCCGCACAACAGAGGAGAAGAAACATGTCAGCTGACCGTGAGTCGTGGCCGACGCTGGACGAGCTGCTGCGCGAGGAGAACGAGCTGGAGCTCGCGGGTCTGTCCGAGACCGACGCGTACGAACTGGGGATGCTCGCCGTCGCCGCCGCGACCGAGCAGCGGCTGCCGGTCTCGGTGGGCGTGTGGCGGGCCGGGCGCCAGTTGTTCCACTGTGGCCTGCCGGGGTCGACGGCCGACAACGACGCCTGGCTGCGCCGCAAGGGGCGGGTGGTGATGCGGTTCGAGCACTCCTCGCTGTACATGGCCCGGCTGTGCCAGGACAAGCAGGTGACACTGGCCGAGAGGTTCGGCCTGCCGGCCTCGCGGTACGCGGCGGCCGGGGGCGCGGTGCCACTGCGGGTGCGCGGCACCGGCGTGGTGGGCTGGGTCGGTGTCTCCGGGCTGCCACAGCTGGACGACCACCGTTTCGTGGTCGACATCCTCCGCAAGCTTCCCCGCTAGGGCTGTCCCGGCGGCCTCGCAGGCGAGGCCGCCGGGTCCTCGCTCAGTGTGCGCGCCGGTTGGCGCGCAGGGCGCCCAGGAGCACGCCGGGCCGGGCCAGTGAGCGCGGGTGCTGGCGCATGGAGACGACGTCGTTGAACCGCCGGGCGGTCGTCACGTCCGTGACGGTCGCGGCGATGATCTGCCTACTGGCCCAGTTGGAGAGCCGGTAGCCGCGCGGGTAGGGCCCGTCGACGTGGGGCAACGCCAGGTCCGCCGAGGTCGAGATCGACCAGGCGGCGTCGACCACGACCTTTTGGAGCGCCAGGTAGTGGCGCGCGGGCGCCCGCAGATCCGGGCCGGACCGGAGGTACGTCGACAGGCAGGCCGCGTGCAGCGCCGCCGCCGTCATGCCCTGCCCGTAGACCGGGTTGAACGACGCGACGGCGTCTCCGACGCTGATCAGGCCGGCCGGGAACCGCTTGAGCGCGTGGAAGTCCCGTCGCCGGCTGTCGGCATGGTGGTAGGTCTGGACGTCGCCGATCATTTCCTGCTCGGCGACCTCGCCGAACTCCGGTGGGAACTGCTCCCGCAGGCGCCGGACGAAGTCCGCCGCGGTGCGCCCCGGGCGGTCGGTGCCGTAACCGGCCATCATGGCCATCCACCGGCCGTCCTCGATGGCGAAGAACGCGGCCCCGGCCACGTCCACCGCCATCCTTGGGGTGTTCAGTGCCAGCACGACCGTCGAGGCCGGGGTGAGTTCCGGGCGACGGAACAGGGCGGTCGCGTAGTTGAGATGCACGGTCATCCGCCGGGCGACCGGCCGTTCCCAGCCGGATTGCTCCAGCCAGTCCGACAGTTTGCTGGACCGCCCCATGGCGTCCACCACCAGGTCACCGCGCTCGACACCGGGCACCCCACCGACCTCACAGCGGACCCCGGTGACCGCGGTGCCGTCGAACACGAGGCCGGTGGCGCGGGCGGTGATCGTCTTGACGTTGGGCAGTCGGAGCACCTGCTGGCGGATCAACCCCTCCAGGAGTGGCCGACTGCCTGCCAGACTGTCGGCGTCGTCGGGGACGACGACCTTCAGACGCCCGTCGAGGTAGTTGCGCCGGGCCTCGGGCGGCGCCTCGATTGCTCCGCGCGCCAGTGCCTCGTCGCGGAATCCGGGAAACAGCCGCTCCAACTGGAGGAGGCCGCCGGGCAGCAGCGCGTGCAGCTGCGTCCCCTGGGGTACGCCGGGCCGCGCGCCGGTCACCTGCGGGTCGTCCCGGTCGATGATGACGACGGTGTCGGCGTGGTCGGACAGCACCCGGGCGGCCAGCAGACCGGCGACACTGCCGCCGACCACGACGGCCGTTCCCATCGTCGGGGATGGCTGGTCAGGGGGTCGAGCAGCATTCAGCTCTGCGAAGACCCGGGACGGGGAGAGGGACATCGTGCTCTCCAAGGGGGTAACGGGGTGTGTGCCCTCCCCGGTGACTGTCCACGCGCGCGGACAGACCGGTGGACGGTCGTTCGACATGATGCCCGCCGATCGTCGCACAACCGCTCCGAACGGCAACCGGCTGTGTCCGCCAGATGACCCTGTGTGAACCGATGGGCCGGGCGAGGTCGACGTTCGGACGGGTCAGACGTCGAGTTCATGGGGCTGACAGGCTCGTCGAGAAGGTTACCGGCCAGCGGCTCGACCAGGCACTCACGAGCAACCTGACCGGCCCGCTCACCCTGCGCGACACCGGCTTCGACCGGAAGGTGTGGACCATCGCGCCACGTCCTGACACGATACTTGCGCTAGCAGTGCAAATACTTCGTCCGTCCAGGTGGAGGATCGATGCACACATCTCGCCGGTGGCTGCTCTCCGTGCTGGCCGGGGTCGCCCTCGTGGCCAGCCTGTCCGCCGTCGCCGTTCCACGCGCCGCCGAAGCCGCCGCCACACCGACGTACCGTCCAGTGATCTTCGTGCACGGCAGCGCGGGATCGGCGGCGCAGTTCGAGACCCAGGCCAAACGGCTGGCCAGCAACGGCTACCCGATCGACATCATCGAAGCCCACGAGTACGACTCCCCGAACGTCGCGACGATCCTGCCCCAGGTGTACGCGGGGCTCGACGCACGGATCTCCCGCCTGCTGGCAGCCACCGGCGCGGACCGGGTCGACCTGCTCGCGCACTCGCTGGGCACCTTCGTCTCGCAGGGCTACCTCAGCAGTTCGCCGGAGCGCGCCGCCCGGGTCGCGCACTACGTCAACCTGGACGGGCGCACCGCGACCTCCCCGCCGGGTGGTGTGCCCACTCTCGCGATCTGGGGCGAGGGCGATCCGGCCCGCGCCATCGTCGGCGCGACCAACGTCCGCCTGCCGGACCAGTCCCACACCCAGACCGTGTCGTCGGCGGAGTCGTTCGGCGAGATCTTCCGGTTCCTTCAGGGACGCACGCCCCACACGACGCGGATCGTGCCCGAACTCTTCGGCGCCGCCCGGGTCTCCGGCCGCGCCGTGCTCTTTCCGAGCAACGTCGGTGTCACCGGTGCGACTCTCGAGGTCTACCCGGTCAACCCGCTGACCGGCGGCCGGCTGTCCCACCGGCCCGCGCATCGGCTGTCGCTCGGTGGCGACGGCTCGTTCGGCCCCCTCCCGGTGCTCGCCACGGCCCGCTACGAGTTCGCCATCGTGCGCCCCGGCACCGCGACGCACCACTTCTACTTCCAGCCGTTCCTGCGCTCGGACTCGTTCGTGCGCCTCGCGACCAGCGAGCCGGGTGGGGGCCTCAGCGCCCTGGTCGACACCAGCGACCGGCACACGGCGCTCACGATCCAACGCCAGAAGGAGTGGTGGGGCGACCAGGGCGACGCCGGCGACCACCTCTGGATCAACGGCAGGGATGTCCTGAACGCGGCGAACACACCGCGCGCCAAGCGGACGATCGGCATCTTCGCCTTCGACGACGACAGCGATGGCGTCACGGACCTGACGGCCCCGTTGCCGGAGTTCTTCAGCCAGACCTTCATCACCGGCATGGACGTCTTCATCCCGGCGACGCCGGCACACCTCGGCCTGGTGCGGATCACCGTGGGCCAACGCGGCGGCGGCTACGAGGTGATCAACGTGCCCAACTGGCGATCGAGCACCGACCGGGTGACGGTCAGCGTCGACGACTTCTGACCGCGCCTCGCGGGCGCCCCGGCCACCCAGGTCGAGACGGTGGCCGGGGCCCGCTCGCGCACCCGTCAGACGGTGACCGGGGCCCGCTCGCGCACCCGTCGCCCGACGGCGAAGCTGACCACTCCCAGGATCAACCCGACGACCGCCAGAACGACGCCCACCCGGGCCGGCGCGAGGTAACCGAGTCCGGCGGCGATGGCGACGCTGCCCAGCGCCGCGCCCAGGCTGTTCGCGATGTTCATGGCCGACTGGTTGAGTGCCGCGCCCATCAGTTGCGCTCCTGGGGCGACGGTGATCAGTCGCGCCTGCAGGACCGGACCGAGATAGAGGCTGGTCGCACCGACCAGGAACGCGCCCACGAACAGGCCGACGCGGGTCGACGCCACGAGGCTGAACACGGCGATGCTCACGATCATCGCCACGAAGCCGATGACCGTGCTCCGCTGGAGGTCGCGGTCCGCCAGCCAGCCGCCCAGGGCGTTGCCGACTGTCATCCCGAGACCCACCGCTACCAACGCCCACGGCACCGTCGCGGCGGAGAGGCCGGTGACGTCGGTGGTGACCGGAGCGATGTAGGTGTTCACCGCGAAGAAGCCGGCGAAACCGACCGCGCCGGTCGCGGCGACCAGCCAGACCTGCGACGTCCGCAGCGCCCGCAACTCGGCGGCCGGCGAGCCGTCGACCGCCGCGGCGACCTCCGGAACGACCGCCAGCACCGCCAGCAGGGTGAGCAGGAAGAAACCGGCGATGACGAGGTACGCGACCCGCCAGCCCGCCGCCTGCCCGAGCCGCGTGATGAGGGGTACGCCGACCAGGTTGCTCACGGTCAGACCGCCGAGCACGGTGGCGAAACCACGGGCCTCGTTACCGGGGCCCATCAGGGTCGCCGCGAGCAGACCAGCCGCACCGAAGTACGCGCCGTGCGGCAGCGCCGCCGCGAACCGGGCCACCAGCACCAGGTCGAAGGTGGGGGCGACAGCGGAGGCGACCGTGCCGACGGCGAACAGCACGAGCAGTCCGAGGACGAGCTTCTTGCGGGGCAGGCGCGCGCTCAACGCGGCGATCAGCGGCGCGCCGACGACCACGCCGAGCGCGTACGCGGTGATCATCCAGCCGGCCCGGGCGACCGCGTCCGAGGACGACTGCGCGTACTCGTGCGGGAGCAGACCGCGGGCGATGTCGGGCAGCAGCCCCATCGCCACGAACTCGGTCAGGCCGACCGCGACGCCGCCCAGTGCCAGGGCGGCCAGCGCCGCCAACCGTCGACCGCTACTCAACTCGATCACCGAAAAAATTTAGCAACAGCGTTGCGTAATAGGGTGGTGAGATGACTCGCGTCACTGCCGACGTCACCTTCCTGCGCGGCTACAACCAGGCACTGGTCATGGCGGTGGGGCGTACCGCTCGCACGTTCGAGCGCGCGACAGTGGTCGAGGCCACCGGCCTGACCCCACAGGCGGTCTCCAAGGTCATCGCCCGGCTGACCGCCGACGGCCTGATCCGCCCCGCCGGCGTGCGGCGTCCAGGCATCGGCAAGCCCGCGGTCGTCTACGAGCTCGTCCCGGACAGCCGGTACGCGATCGGCGCGCACGTGGCCCGGCGCACACTGCGGCTGGTCCTGGTCGACCTGGCCGGCACCGTGCACCACTCGGCGGTCAGCCCGCTGCCGCGCGACTTCACCCCGGGGCAGCTCCTCGACGCCCTGAGCGCCGGCATCGACACGATGGCCGGCATCGACGATGTGCGGGGCCGGCTCATTGGGCTGGGCATCGGCATGATCGGCCCACTCGACCGCGCCAACGGCCTGGTCCGGGACGCTCACGGCCTGCGGCACTGGCACGACGTACCGCTGCGCGAGATCGCCGAGAAACACCTCGGCCTCCCCGTCCACCTGGACAAGGACGTCACCGCGGGGATCACGGCGGAGGCTTGGCGGCACGGCGCGACCTTCGGCGACGCCGCCCTCATCATGGTCGAGTCCGGCATCGGCGGGGGCTTCTGGCTGGGCGGCGCGGCCCACCGGGGGGCGCACACCAACGCGGGCGAGTTCGGCCACACGGTCGTCGACCTGACCGGGCCCCGCTGTGTCTGCGGCCGGCACGGCTGCCTGGAGATCGTGCACCACCACGCCGCCGAGGCCGGGGACATCGCACACGCCGCCCGCGTACTGGCCGTCGGCGTCGTCAACCTGCTCCAGACCCTCGACCTCGCCCACGTGGTGCTGGCCGGCGCGGACCTCCTCCGGCATTCGCAGACCTATCTCGCGGCGGTCACCGAAGCCGTCCAGGCGGACGTACGACGCGCGGACTGGCTCAGCACGAGGGTGGCCCTGTCCAGCCTTGGCGCGGACGTGATCGCCGCGGGCGCGGCCATGCAGGTCCTCGACCAGCACTACGGCATCCCGGAGCTGGCCCATTCCTTGATCGTTGGCAACTGAGCAGCTCGACACGCCGAGCGCCGCCCTGCTGAGCCGCCACCGATCGCCGTGAGGCCGGCCGGCCGACGGGGACGAACTCGCCGCGCCGCTACGCCACCGCGGCGCCGGTGTCCGTTCGGGTGCAGCCACTGGCCGGGCTCTCGCTGAGCGCGATGACCTCGTCGAGCCGCTTGCGCGCCTGCCGAAGTTGAGTGATCTGCAGATCGATGCGGTCGCGTTCGGCGCGGAGCATGGCCCGCGACTGTGGTGTGTTGACCTTCGCGTCGACGCAGGGCA
Source organism: Micromonospora sp. BQ32 (assembly GCF_059358895.1). Classification (NCBI taxonomy): domain Bacteria; kingdom Bacillati; phylum Actinomycetota; class Actinomycetes; order Micromonosporales; family Micromonosporaceae; genus Micromonospora; species Micromonospora sp. BQ32. The sequence goes on from NZ_JCADBI010000011.1 coordinate 119,575, forward strand.
GCAGGTCCAGGATGGTTCGGCTGGACAGGCCGGCTGCGTACAGCATCTGGATCAGATACACCCGGTCGACCGCGTCGTCGAGGTAGTGGCGCTGGCCGCCAGTGCTTCGTGCGGCGGTCAGCAGGCCCTGCTCCTCGTAGTAGCGCAGGGCCCGCACCGACACCCCGGTCTTCGTGGCGAGTTCCCCGATCCGCATGGACCCCTCCCCCAATCGATGACGCCAGTCACACAACCTTGTCCCTTACGTGAACGTCAGGTTTTACCGTAGCTCGCATGGGATTCTCAACGTCCTGTCGGCGATGTCGTGGTTCTCCTACCACGGGGCCAACGCCTACGGCGTGGCGAAGGCGGCCGAGTGGAGCCTGACCAACGGAGTCCGACTGGAACTCGCCGGCCAGGGGACCCTCGTGACGGGCCTGCACCTGGGCAGCGCCGACACCGACATGTCGGCCAGCTACGACGGCGACGAGATCAACCCGGCCGACGCCGGTGGTTCAACCGCCGGAGGCGGCCGGCCCCGGCGTCGGCGGGCCACCAGCGACCGCACGCGCGGGCGGCGCGGACGCCGGGGCCGTCCGGAGATCCGCGGGTACGGGCAGAGCGCTGCCCTTGACGAACTGGCCCCAACTGGTGTTCCAGGCCGTCCAGCCGTTGCCCGACTGGAGCCGGACCTCGGTGCCGGTGAAGGTGACCAGGTCACCAACCTGGGTGACGCCCATCAACCAGTCGGCGTTGGCCGCCGAGATGTTCGTGCAGCCGTGCGAGACGTTGCGGTGTCCCTGATCCGACACCGACCAGGGTGCCCCGTGGATGAACTCGCCGCCCCAGGTGAGCCGTTGCGCGTCCTTGACGTTCACCACGTAGCCGCCGTTCGGCTCGCCGCGCGTGTCGAACGTGGTGTGCTGGTACTTCTCCATGATCACCATCTTGCCGCTGGACGTGGGGGTGCTGCGCTTGCCGAGGCTGACCGGGATCTTGCGGATCAGCTTGCCGTCCCGCAGCACACGCATCTGCTTGGTGGCGTTGTCGACTTCGAGCGCCACCTGCCGTCCGATCCGGGACGTCGCGGTGCGGTCGGCGTCGCCGATGTGGCTCTTGCCGATCGGCAGGCCCGCCAGGCCGGCCCGGACACTGATGGTCGTGCCCGGCCGCCAAAAGTCGGGAGCCCGGTAGTAGACCTGGCTGCCGTCGTCCACCCAGGACCAGACGCCCGGCTGGGGCGGGTTCGTGGTGACGAACAACCGGCGCTGCACGTCGGCGCGGGCCGCCCTGGCGATGGGCGGATCGAAGCCGATGGTCACCGGCATGGCCGTGCCGTACGTCTGCCTGTCGGCGACGTACAGGGTGCTGGTCACCTGCGGCTTCGTCGACGCCGCCGCGGTGGTGAAGGTGGTGGTGCGGGTGGTGGTCCGCCCGGAGTCGCCGGTGGCGGTCACCGCCGCGGTGTAGGTGTGCTGCGGCCGCAACGGAGCGGTCGGCACCCAGGCCGAGCCGTCCTCGCGTGGCTCCGCCCGGACCAGCGTGCCCGTGTCGTCGACGATGCGCACCGCAGTGATCTTTCCGCCCGTGACGAGCGGAACCACCTCGGCGCTGAGCGGCACGTTCCGGGACAGGTCGGCGGGCGTGAGGGTCAGTTCGGGCGATGGCACCACCCGCTCGGCGGGGCGCACGGCGGGCTTCCGCTCGGTGGTGCACCCGCCGATGACCAGCGGTGTCGCCGCGACGGTCACCGCCACGAGTGCCATGCGCCTTCGTAACCCCATCCAACGTCCCCCGGCTTCCGTGTGCTCCGTGGCGGCAATTCTCTCCGCGTCGGCGGCACCCTGCGCTGTTTCCGGGAATCACGCAACGAAGGTGGGAACGTTCGGCACCGCACGCGGTCCGGGCCGTCGGTTGCGCTTCCCCTTCGCCGCGCGGACATGACTCGACGAAAGAGCAGAGTGCCGCCGCAGCCCTCGATTACAGTTTTTGGAGAAGAATCAGAGAATTGAGATTGAGTCGACATCGCAGCGACTCCACAAACCTGACCAGGCAATCGCTGAGCGATATTTAAGGGAGAATTAACCGTTTCCGTTGGAAACGAGCAGGGGGGCGACTCGTATTCTTCGTGCTCGGAAGAAAGGTGCTCCCCCGTTGATAAATCTCCGATCCACCCCTCGTCACCGTCGTTCCGTCACCGCCCTGCTGCTGGTGAGCGTGGCGCTCGCCGGCGGATGCAAGGAGGCGCCGGGCGCTCCCGGCGCGTCCGGCCCGTCCAGCGACACCGGCATCGGCTCGTCCGGCCCGGACGCGCCGACGGCCACCACCCCCGGCGACCCGTCGGCCACGCCGAACGCACCGGGCACCTCGGCCACCCCGTCCGCGCCGGGCAAGCCGGGAACCCCGGCGACCAGCGCCGCCCCGCCCACCGCGTCCGGCGGCTGGATCACCATCGACGCCGCCGCGCAGGCCGCCGCGACGAAGGCGTTCTTCGCTCGCAAGCCCAAGCCGGTCACCGGCAACCCCGTCAAGGTGCCCGAATTCAACGTCGGCTGTACGACCAGCCACCACAACAGCGACGACCCGATCGTGCTGCCCAATCTCGTGGGCGGCTCGCACAACCACACGTTCTGGGGCAACAAGTCGACCGACGCCAACTCGACCGCCGAATCGCTGCGGGCGTCGAAGGCGACCACCTGCAACTCGCCGGACGACCAGTCCGCCTACTGGGTGCCGACGATGTACCAGAACGGCAAGGTCGTGGACCCGAAGGAGGTGACCGTCTACTACGGTTCCCGCCTGAAGGATCCGAGCAAGACCCAGCCCTTCCCGTTCGGCCTACGCATGATCACCGGTGACGCCAAGAACCAGGTCGACACCCCGGACAAGCAGGGCAACCACTTCTGGTGCGCCGGCATCGGCGGAGAGGTCGGCCGCAGCGCCGACAAGACGTTCCCGGTCTGCGCCAAGACCGCGAACATCGTCCGGCAGATCACCTTCCCGGACTGCTGGGACGGCAAGCACCTGGACAGCCCCGATCACAAGGCGCACATGGCCAACGGGGACCACACCGGGGCGTGCCCGAAGAGCCACCCGGTGCCCGTACCGTCGGTGTCCTTCGTGATCTCGTACCCGTTGAGCGCGAACACGGACGGCATCACCCTCGCGTCCGGCACGTCGTTCTCCATGCACGCGGACTTCTTCAACGCGTGGAAGGACGAGGCGCTCGCCGCCCGGGTGCGCAACTGCCTCGACCAGGGCGTGAAGTGCAACTCGGCCGGTAACTTCTAGTCGACCCGGTACGACGGCGGCGGCCGGTCACCCCTGGGGGCGACCGGCCGCTGTCGCATCGGACCCCGACCTGCGCACCGATGGTGTGGCAGCCTGACCCACACCGTGAACGTTCATGGTCGGAGCACTAGCAGGGCTTGGCGTACCAGTACGGGTCGAATTCCACCCAGCTTGCGCCGGCTCCGTCGACGAAGCCGTGGGCTTCATTGCCGTTCTGGTCCAGCAGATAGGCCCAGTAGCTCGGAGTCTGGTTGTTGTAGACGGACCCCCAGCCGTTCCAGTTGAACAGCGCGTAGTTGCCACAGGCGTAGATCACGAACATGCGGCCGCGGAAATCGCCCTCGGTGTAGAGGCACAGGGCCGTGTAGGGGCAGGAGCCAGCGGCCTGCGAGGAGATCCCGGCAACGCTTGCGTTGTTGTTGTCGTCGGGGCCGGCCTGGATGGCCTGCGCGGAGATTCCGGCAACGCTCGCGCGGTTGCTGTCGTCGGGGTTGGCGTGGGCGGCCGAGGGCACCGTGAGGGTGGCGACGACAGCGGCGAGTGCGGCGATGAGGAACAGCCGTGGTTTCATGCGACTACAGTGACTAATACATCGCATTGCGTCAATAGATTAGATCTGTGGGGAAAATAACGCATGCGTCCCGTTCTCGTGAATCGGGCTCGTGCAACCCACCCCACCCTCAACAACGAACACAGCCGCTACCGAGGGTGGGACCACAGCACACCGTCCGGACGGATACCACCCGGCGTGTCACCAACCTGGTGAACGTTCATGGACAACGCACTAGCCCGCCCTGTCGATGTGCTGGTGAGCGGTATACCTCAGAGGTATGAATATGACTCTGAGGTATACCGCTCACTACCGCATCCGCCCCGACGGAGGTGACCGACGGTCATCGCCGGCCGCCGCCACCGCCCCAGCCGGGGTTGGGACCTACTCGTCTAGAGCCGGGCGGCGCCCGCCTCGGTGGCCTCCTGCACCGCCGAGGTACGGCGGATCTCGGCCCGCTGGTCGCCGGCGTCCTCCCGGTCCGGGCCGGCCACCCGGGCCGACCGGTTGGTGGTCGCCGCGGCCTGGTCACCGGTCACCCCGCCACGGATCCGGTTGTTCGCGGCCACCTGGGCGACCGGGTCGTTGGACGTCACCGCCAACTGACCGTTGATGATGTTGTCGTCGACGGTGACGCCACCGGTGGTGCTGGTGATGCTCACGTCCCCACCCCAGTAGCCGCCGGAGGCGCAGCTGTCGAGGGTGCCGTTCGGGCCGAGCTGCACACCACCCAGGTTGCCGGCGAACGTGGCCCGACCCTGGACCGCGCTGCCACACACCACACTGCCGGTGGCGCTGTTGAGCACCGACAGCGTGCCGTCGACGAACGAGTCATGCAGATCGGTGTAGTAGGTGCCGGTGCTGCTGAGGTTGCGCTGCACCTGGGTGCCACGGTCGAGCCGGACCTCACCGGCACTGACGTTGACGTGCCCGGTGACCGTCGACGCCTCGGCGAACAGGAAGCTGTCGATGGTCGTGGAGCCCTTCGCCCGCACGGTCACGGTGCCGGTGCGGGCGTCCTTCAGGAAGATCCCGTACCCCCCGGCGGCGAGCACCACCTGGCCGTCGACGGTCGTCTCGGTCGCGTCGAGGTACCCGTCGGCGGCGACACGTACCTCACCGCTGACCCGGCCACCGGTCACCACCAGGTTGCCGCCGGCCGCGACGGTGACGTTGCCGGTGATCGTGGTGCCGGTCAACGCACAGGACTCGCCGGCGGGCACGAGCAGGTCGTTGGGCACGGTCACCGCGCCGCCGGTGCCGATGCAGTGGGTGACCAGGTCAGCGTGTGCGCTGGGCGCCACGGCCAGCACCGAGGCCGCGATGACGGCGCTCACGGTGGCCAGCTTGGCGACGGTACGTCCGGGCATCGTTGTACTCCCTGTCGATGAGGTTCGAGGACTCATGCGCCGACGTCCGATCGGGCCGCGGCCCGGACGATGGCGCCCTGCTGCCGCCGGTCGAGCGTGCCGCCGGTCACGAGCGCGGCGGTGACCGCTTCGACGTGCCGGACGAACGCGGCGTGGCCGGGGTAGTCGGCGTGTTCGTCGATCAGATCGTTGATGGTGCAGCCGTCGCCGGCGTCCACGTTGGCCACACCGCTGTCACCGCCGTCGATGATCACGGTGGCCCGGGTGTCCGAGTCGGGGCAGCGGTCGGTGCCGTCGGCCACCACGGTGAACGTCGTCGACTGCTCGGCGGAGGAGTTCCCCGCCGTGTCGGTCGCCCGGTACCGCAGGGTGTGCGCGCCGGGTGCGCGGACGGCGACCGGAGCGGCGTACGCCGTCCAGCCTCCGGTGTCGAGCGCGTACTCGATCGTTGCCACTCCCGACTCGGCGTCGGTGGCGGTGACGGTCACGGTCGCGCCGCCGACGTACCCGCCGTCGTCGTTGCGGTCACCGGCGACCGTGGCGGCGACCGTGGGTGGGGTGGTGTCCTCGGCCTGCGGCTCGACGACGGTGAAGTGGGCCATCTGCTCGGCCGACGTGTTGCCGGCGACGTCGGTCGCCCGGTAGTGCAGCATGTGCATCCCGGCCGCGTTCACCACGATCGGGTTCGTGTACGCGGTGAACGCCGCCCCGTCCAGCGCGTACTCGATGGTGGCGACACCGGATCCACTGTCGGTGGCGGCCAACGTGGCGGTGGCCGTACCGATGTAGTTGCCGTTGCCGTCGCGGTCGCCGGCCAGTGCGGCCGTGACCACCGGCGGGGTGGTGTCCTCCTCCCCCGGCTCGACGATCCGGAACGCCACCGAGCCGACGGCGCTGGTGTTGCCGGCCTGGTCGGTGGCGCGGAACTGCACCGCGTGGTCGCCGATCGCGGTCACCTGCACCGGCCCCGTGTACGGGTGGAAGCTGGTGTCGTCGACCTGGTACTCGACGGTCTGCACCCCCGAGTCGGCGTCGGTGGCCGTCACGGTCACCGTGGCCGCGCCAACGTAGTTGCCGTCCTGGTCCTGGTCACCGGAGACCGCGGCGGTCACGGTCGGCGCGGTGGTGTCGCCGCCTCCGCCGCCGTCGGTGACCACCAGCTCACCGACCATCTCGCTGTGGCCGGGGATCGAGCAGAAGTACCGGTACCGGCCCGGGGTCAGCGTCACGGTCGCCTGGTGGCGGCCGTTGTTGGCGTCGAACGGGCTGGCCAGGATGTTGAGGGTGACGTCGTGGTTGTAACCCTCGGTGCTGGTGTCGAAGGTCAGGGTGTGCGGCATCCCGGTGGTGTTGCCGGTGGCCGCGCTGTTCTCCCAGATGATCGTGGTCGCCCCGGCCACGGCCGTGGTGGGCGCGGACTTGTAGCGGGTGATGCTGTCGTCGGCGGTCCAGGTCAACACCTGGTCGGCGGCGACGCGCGGGGCGGCGGAGGCGGGCGTTGCTGCCAACGGGATCACCGTGAGCAGGAGCGCCGCCAGCGCGGCCGTCAGTCGTCGGGTCATCGTCTCTCCTAGAGTTCCCGCGCGCGGACGTTGCGGAACTCGGTCAGGTCGTTGTCACCGTGGTTCTGCAGACCGATGAAGCCGCGCAGGAACTGCCGCAGATCGGTCGGCGGGTCGCCGGCACGCGACGACTGCTTGCCGGGCGTGTTGTCGAACTCGTTGATCACCACACCGTTACGGATCATCGTGTAGTGCTGCCCGACGACGCGGATCTCGTAGTCGTTCCACTCCTTCTTCGGCGTCACGCCGGCCTGGGCCAGCGGCACCGGGTCGAAGTTGTAGACCGAGCCGGTCTTCTGCGGCTCACCGGTGTCGCCGTCGTAGATCTGGATCTCGTGTCCGCAGTAGATCGCCACCCACGCCTGCGAGGTCCGCGCCGACCCGACCGTGCCGCAGCTGTCCGGTGGGCGCTGGTCGAGCGGGATGCGCGGGTCCGGGAACCGGGTGAAGACTCCGGTGTTGGCCCGGCCGGTGCCCGGCGCGATGTCCCGGAACTGCAACTTCAGCGAGAAGTCGCCGAACTCCTTGGTGTGCCAGAGCATGCCCAGGCCACCGCTGGAGCGCAGGGACCCGTCCGGCTGAATGCCGAACGATCCCGACGGCGCCTGCTGCCAACCGCGCAGCGACTCCGCGGTGCCGTCGAAGAGCGGCTCGTAGCCGGTGTGGCCGTCCCGACCGATCTCGGACGCGGCGGCCAGGCGGGTGAGGGTGCCCGCTTCGCGGGTGCTGAGCAGGTCGTCGTCCTGCAACGCGCGGGCCACCGCGGTGACGTGCCGGACGAAACCGTTGTGGTCGGCCCAGGTGCTCTCGTCGTCGATCAGGTCGTTGGCCGTGCAACCCTGCCCGACCGTGCGACTGGGCACCCCGGTGTCCGTGTCGCCGAGCCACACCGTCGGCCGGTCGTCGGGCACCGTGCAGCCCACCGTCACCGTGCTCTGCACCGTCGTCGTCTCACCGTCGGCGTACGTGACGGTGAGCTTCGCGGTGTAGGTGCCGACTGCGGCGTACGTGTGCCGGGGGTCCGCCTCGGTGGAGGTGGCGCCATCACCGAACTCCCAGCGGTGGCTGACGCCGCCCGAGCGGGAACCGGTGAAGGCGATGGTCAGCGGCTTGTTCTGCACGGCGGTCGAGGTCGCCGCCGGCACCGGGGTGGGCGCCCCGCCGGTGTAGGTGATCCGGATCAGCTTCTGGTTCGCGTGCAGGCTGAAGAAGCCGCCGCCGTAGTCGAGCAGGTAGAGCGCGCCGTCCGGGCCGAACTTCGCGTCCATCCAGCTCTGCAACCGGGTGTCGCCGTTGCCACCCGGGATGATGGCCCGCAGCGACTCGGCGTACACCGGTGGGGCGGCCTGCGGCACGCCGGCCGGGTCGACGGTGACCGCCACCCGGTTGGCGGCGTTCGACTGGTCGCCGATGAACCACTTGCCGTCCCAGTGCTCCGGCCACGCCACCCCGCTGGTGGTGTCGACGAGGCTCCGGTGGTACGTCGGGCCGGACATGATGGCCTGCCCGCCGCCGCGCAGGTACGGCTGGGTGTAGGTGGCGTCGGCCGCCACGTAGGTCGGCAGGCCGCTGCCGTCGGTCCGCTTCGGGAACACCGGGCCGCCGCCGTCGGGCGAATACCAGATCATGTTGTCCCGGGCCGCCGGGATGTCCACCAGTCCGGTGTTGCGCGGCGAGGTGTTCGTCAGGTTGTCGCAGTCGTACCAGCCGGTCAGCACTGTCGCGTCGGTGTTGCTGCGGTCGCGGTACGGCTGCCGGTTGCCCATGCAGTACGGCCAGCCCTGGTTGCCGGCGGAGGTGATGATGGTGGCCGTCTCGTACTTCGCCGGGCCCAGGGTGGGGCTGGGCGACGAGGCGTCCGGGCCGACCCAGCCGGCGGTCAGCCACTGGTGCACCGGGTCGATCTGGAGGCGGGCGATGTTGCGGACGCCCATCACGTAGATCTCCGGCCGGGTCTTCTCGGTGCCCGGTGGGAACAGGTTGCCCTCCGGGATGGTGTACGTGCCGTCCGGCTCCGGGTGGATCCGGATGATCTTGCCGGCGAGGTCGTTGGTGTTACCCGACGTGCGGCGGGCGTCCTGGAACGAGATCCCCTGGTACTCCTGGGTCCAGTTGTTACCGGCGTAGCCCTGCGACCCCTCGGAGGAGTTGTTGTCGCCGGAGCCGACGTAGAGGTTGCCCTTGGCGTCGAACGCCATGCCGCCGCCGGCGTGGCAGCAGCTGTGGATCTGTACGGGGAACTGCAACAGGTCCTTGCGGGTGGTCTGGTCGATGGTCTGCGCCTGACGGTCGTAGGTGAACCGCGAGACGGTCCGCTGACCGACCCGCTTCACCCGGTCGACCGAGTCGTGCGGCATCCAGTAGACGTAGAGCCAGCCGTTGTCGGCGAACGCGGGGTCGGGCACGATGCCGAGCAGACCCTCCTCGTTCTTGACCAACTCGGAGCCGCTGCCCCGGTTGCCCATCACCTCCAGGGTGGTGAGCAGCTTGACCTGCTTGGTGCGCGGGTCCCAGGAGTGGATGGTGCCGCAGCCCAGGCCGACCTTCGGGTTGTTCCAGTCCGCGATCGGGCCGCTCGGGCAGGCCGCCTTGCCGACGTAGAAGACCGTGCCGTCCGGCGCGATGGTGAGACCGTGCGGCTCGCCGATCTGGTCCAGCTGCCCGGTCTGGTTGGCGGCGGTGAGTCGCTCCACCTTGTAGTTCGCGGCGATGGTGGCCTGGCAGTCGCCGCGTACCCGACCGGTGGTCCAGTTGAGGGCCCCGGCGAGGTGCGTGCGGAACGCCTCCTCACCGTAGCTGCCCTCGGTGTGGCCCATGCCGGTGTAGAACGACCGGCCGCCGTCGTAGTCCCGGCACCAGGACACCGGGTGGAAGGCGCCGTTGGCGGCCGCCCCCGGGTTGTAGTGCCGCTCCTCGACCTGGGCGAGCGTGTGCACGGTGCCGATCGGGTTCGGGTCCCAGTTCTCCCAGCGGTCGGACCGGGTGATGGTCATCGGCAGCGACGCGCTGGCCGGGTGCTTGCGGTCCAGGATGTTCACCACCGCGCGGTTCACCGCGGGCGGCTCCGGGGCGGTGGTGCTGCCGGTGAAGAGACGCAGGTCCGCGAGCTGGACCAGCGGCTCACCGCTGTTGGCGGTGACGTTGAGCCGGTAGCGCGTGAACTCCTGTGGCGCGGCGATGTCGAACCGGCGGGTCTGGTACCGGTCCGGGAAGGTCTGCCCGGTGCGCCGGTCCAGGTCGGTCCAGCTCTGACCGTCGGTGGAGCCCTGCAGGGTCCAGTCCTTCGGGTCCCGACCGGCGGAGTCGTTGGCCGACGTGAGCGCGTACCCGGTGATCTTCTTCGGTGCGCTCAACTCGTACGCCACCCACGCGGTCGGGGTGCGGACGAGCCATTTCGTGTTGGCGTCGCCGTCGGTCAGCTTCTCCTTGGTCTCGTTGGGCGGGTTCTCGCCGCTGGCGGTCACCCGGGCCACCGGCTCGGCCACCGGGATGGCGCCGGCCGGGCGGGTGCCGATCAGCCCGGTGAACCAGGTGGAGTCGACCTGGGCGCGGGCGGCGTCGGCGATGCCGACGAAACCGCCGCCGGCCTTGACGTAGCTCTGCAGCGCCGACTCCTGGTCGCGGTTCAGCGCGGCGCCCGTCGCGGACAGAAAGACCACGCTGCGGTACGCGGACAGCCCGGCCGCGGTGAAGGCACCCGGGTCCGTGGTGGCCGTGACATCGATGTCATGAACGGCACCAAGCTGTTTGATGGTGTCCACCGCGCGAGAAACCGGGTCCTGCTGCTCGGCCACCGGGCCGTGGAACACCAGGACCGCGGCCTGCTGCGGCTGCGCCGCCTGCGGGGCAGCCGCCGTTCGGGGTGCGGCCGCAGCCGCCGTCGTCGCCGGGAGCAGTGTCGCTAAGGCCGCTACCGCGGCGAGGGTTCGTCGTAATTTTCGGGTCATGCCCGTCCCCACTTTCGGTTCGGTCAGCTTCCGTGCGTGTGGGTGTGGCCCTGGAACCGGTGGATCGCCTCCTCGGCGCCCGGCGGCATGCTGCCGTCGGCATTGCGCACCAGGAAGATCCCGGCCATGCCGCCGTCGGAGTGCGTCTGCACGTGGCAGTGGTACATCCATGCGCCGGGTCCGACGCCCTCCCCGGCCAGCACCTGGAAACCGAACGAGCTGCCGGGATTGAGGTCCTTGTTGTCGACCACCAGGCTCGGGTCGCTCGGTCCCTCCAACATGCCGGTGCGGTTGTCCGCCCAGCGGTGCGCGTGCAGGTGGAAGGTGTGGAACAGGTTGCCGTGGCCGATGGCGATCCACTCGACGCGCTCGCCCAGGTTCGCCTCGAACATCGGGGTCGCCGGAGCCATCTTGTTGTTGATCATCATGTCGTGGAACACGGCCGTGAACTGCTTCGACGGCAGGATGTCGCCACGGCGCCGGACGATCAGCGCCCCGTACAGTCCCTTCGCGACACCGCCGGTGCCGTGGTCGGTGCCCATCGCGTGATCGTGGTAGTGCCAGTAGCCGGCGCTGCCCGGCATGTACCGCCGGCCCGCCGCGGCCACCATCTCGTGGGAGCGCCAGACGTACGTCCGCGTCTCGCCGGGATTGTTGAATGAGGCGTTGAACGGGCTGCCGTCGGATTCGGTGCTGTAGTCCACCCCGTGCGGATGGATGGACAGCCGCTGGGTGGTGGTGTTGACCAGGGTGATCTCCAGGGTGTCACCCTCGTACATCTCCAGGATCGGGCCCGGAACGGTGGCCTGACCGGGCGCCAGGCCGTACCCGAACAGGTTGCCGGGCAACTGTTCGGCGTAGATGGTGATCTTTTTGGTGACACCGGCGGCGGCCCGGGCGGGGCTGCCTCCGAACGCGGTGCCGATCGCTGGCGCGGCTGCGCCCAACGCCCCGGCGGCGAGCGCGCCGGTGGCGATCAGCGATCTGCGGGACAGGTGGCGGTGAGGGCCACCAGCGTGATCGTCCATGGGTCTCCGTTCCCGACCGGGCGAAGACGCGACGAGGGCAGGGTGCATTGACCGCCGAGCTCGGGCGGTGGCACGACTGAGGGTGAGGCTCGTCGCGGGCTTTGCTCGGAAGACTCAGAACTTTCGATGGATGACAGCAACTTATGTAATCCATCGACGAAAGTACAGCTCTGATTGCAAAAAGATTGCCTTGACATCACGACGTCCGTCGATTGACATGAAGCTGACACGCAGGGCCGGGGGCGCGGCTACACCGACGTCGACGTCTCGGCCGTGGCGTGGGCATTGTGTGGAGCGCGCTGCGAGGCTCGCCACCTCTGGCCGCGGACGCCGACCTGTGGCACCGGCGGAGTGTGGCTGGGCCGGCACCTTCGTCAGGGCGGATGCGGCTTTGAGCGGTATACCTCAGAGGCATATTCATACCTCTGAGGTATCCCGCTCCTCGGCAGATCGACCTGGCAGACCGACCGAACGCACGGTGAAGGCCGCCAGGTACCTCAAGGTCGAGGTGTCCCTGCGTCGACACCTGCCATTCGTCAACCGTCGGTTGGGAAGGTCGCGCGTCGTGCGCCCGTACGAGCGGCTAGTCGGGCACGCCGGGCGGCGCGGGCGACTGGTCGGGTTGACCGAGCTGCGCGACGTGGGTCGGGTCGAGGACCCGGGAGAGGAACGCGCGGGTCCGTTCGTGCTTCGGCGCGCCGAGCACCTCCTGCGGCGGGCCCTGCTCGACCACCACGCCACCGTCCATGAAGACGACCCGGTCGGCGACGTCGCGGGCGAACGCCATCTCGTGGGTGACCACCATCATCGTCATGCCGTCCTCGGCCAGCTTGCGCATGACGGTGAGCACGTCGCCGACGAGTTCCGGGTCGAGCGCGGAGGTCGGCTCGTCGAAGAGCATCAGCTTCGGCTCCATCGACAGCGACCGGGCGATCGCCGCCCGCTGCTGCTGGCCACCGGAGAGCTGCGCCGGGAAGGCGTCGGCCTTGTCGGTCAGCCCGACCCGCTCCAGGTTGGCCCGGGCGATCCGCTCGGCCTCGGCCCGACCCCGCCGGAGTACCCGGCGCTGGGCGATGGTGAGGTTGTTCAGAACGGTCAGGTGCGGAAACAGGTTGAACGACTGGAAGACCATGCCGATGCCACGACGGACCGCGTCGATCTCGACGTCCGGGTCGGTCATCTCGACCCCGTTCACCCAGATCTTGCCGGATGTCGGCTCCTCCAGCAGATCGACGCAGCGCAGCAGGGTCGACTTGCCCGAGCCGGACGGCCCGATGACGCAGACCACCTCGCCCTGGCCCACCTCGAAGTCGATGCCCTTGAGCACCTCGAGCGGCCCGAAGGACTTGTGCAGGTCGCGGATCTCCACGGCGGGGCGGGATGGGGTGGTCGTCATGGGGGTCACCGAGCCTTGGCGTAGCGGAGTTCGAGGCGTCGTACCACCTGCGACAGTGGCAGGGTGATCACCAGGTAGGCGAGGCCGGCCACCAGCAGCGGGGTGGCGTTCACCCGGTCGTTGAGCATGTCCCGACCGAACTTGGTGATCTCGATGGTCTGCGCCGTCACGCCGAGCACGTACGCCAGCGACGAGTCCTTGGTGAGGAGGATGAGCTCGTTGGTCAGCGGCGGGATCACGATCCGGAACGCCTGCGGGATGACGATGGTGCGCATGGCGGTGAAGTGCGACATGCCGAGGGTCCGCGCCGCCTCCATCTGCCCCTTCGGCACGGCCTGGATGCCGGCCCGGATCGTCTCCGCCATATACGCCGCGGCGGTCAACCCGAGGCCGATCGCGATCGAACCGAACACCCCGCCCGGAATCTCGCGCTCCGGGAAGGCGATCGGGATGCCGTACCCGACGAGGAAGAGCACCAGCAGCGCGGGCAGACCCCGGAACAACTCGATGTACGCCGTCGCCACCCAGCGGTACGGCGCCACCCGGGACAGCCGCATCAGCGCCAGGATGGTGCCGAACACCAGGCCGAAGGCGAACGCGCCCAGCGTGTAGAGGACGGTGTTGCGCAGCGCGACGGTGATGATCGTCGGGAACATCGACTTGATGATGTCGACGCGGAAGAACGCGTCGGCCAGCCTGTCCCAGTCCGCGGCGACGAGCACCGTGGCGATGATGGCGATGAAGACCAGGTACTGGAGCCCGAGGGACAGCCGCTCCCGCTGGCGGCGTCGCAGCTTCACGTTCGCTCGTTGCCTTCCCGGAGGTTACCGACACGGAGGGCGCGCGGGACGCGCGCCCTCCGGTACTACGCGATGCTGCTCAGGCGCTCGGCCGCTTGCCGATCCACTTCTCGTAGATCGTGTTGTAGGTGCCGTCCTGCTTGGCCTTGGCCAGCACCTCGTTGATCTTCTTGAGCAGCTCCGGGTTGGCGTCCTTCTTCACCGGGAAGCCGTACTGCTCGCCGGTGTCGAACTCGGCGGCAACCTCGAACCCGCCCGGGTTCTTCTTCAGGTACTCGGTCCAGACCGGCAGGTCGTTGATGGCGGCCTCGACCTGGCCGTTGGCGACGGCCTGCTGGAGGGCGGCGAGGTCCTCGAACTCGACGAGCTTCAGGCCCTTCTCCGTCTCGAGCTTCTTGGCGTAGTCACGGCCCGTGGTGGCTGCCTGGACGCCGAGCTTCTTGCCCTTGAGGTCGTCGAGCGACTTGTACGTCTTGCCGGTCTTCACCAGCATCGCCTGGGTGGCGTCGAAGTAGGGATCGGAGAAGTCGATCACCTTCCGCCGCTCCTCGGTGATGGTCATGCCGGCGGCGGCCGCGTCGCACTTGCCGGTGTTGAGGTCCTGACCCGACTTGATCCCCTCGAACGGGGTGTCGATGATCGTCTGCTCGACGCCGAGTTCCTTGGCGACCAGGTCCATGATCTCGACGTCGAAGCCGGTCACCTTGCCGCTGGCGTCCTTGGACTGGAACGGCGGGTACGGCAGGTGGGTGCAGACGGTCAGCTTGCCCGCCGCGACCAGCTTGACGCCGCTGGCCTGGACCTCACTGTCGTCCTTCTTCGCGCAACCCGCGGTCAACGCGAGGGCGGCGACGGCCACGACGAGGCCGGCCTGACGGACGGCGCTTGGGAACCTCACGGCTGTGTCCCTCCGATTCGGCTTCCATTGCACAGAAAGCCAATCTGGTTTATAGACTTTGCGATAAGCGACCGTACCCGATCCGGCACGCCGGCCCCAGATCACGTTGCGATCGCTCGGCGGACGCGGCACGCCGACCGCCGCCGGCAAACCCGACACTCAGGCAGCAACGTGCCTCAGCCACCGGTTCCCTCGGCCGCCCCGTCCGGGGTGAGGGCCCCTTCGTGGGGGTCTGTGTCCAGGAACACGTGTTGGTGGCCCTGGCCAGCATCGATGCTGATCTGGTCGAGCTGGGTCGCCGCGACCGACCAGATCGTGGCGGCCTCGGCCGCCTGCCGCGCGGTCACGTCCAACAGGGCCCCACGTTGCGCGGCCGGAACCCCGGCGGCCAGCGCGTAGGCGTCAACGGCCAGCGACGCCTGCTGGACCGCTCCGCGCAAACCTCCGCGCGCCACGTTGGTGGCGGTGGTCCCCGACGGCGGGTCGGCGAACGGCTCGGCCGCCTGGCGCATGACCTCCTGCCACTGGCGCGCCTTCGCCGCGTCCGGCGCACGTCCGGCGGTCGCCTCCGTCTTGATGGCGGCCAGGACCGGCGCGACCTGGTCGCGGACGCGTCGGGCCGTCTCGATCAGCTCCACGATCTGCTGGGCGTCCCGCTTCGCCTCGTCCTGCTTGATGCTCGCGATGGTCGCCTCGGTGGCGTCCGGACGGCCCAACTGGTAGCCGACCAGCCCACCCAGCAACGCGGTGACCAGTGCGATCACGCCCGCGACGGCCGCGAAGCGCGCTGTGCGGCCTTGACGCCCGTCGGCCTTGTCCAACAGGTAGGAGGGTCGGCCAGTGCGGCGCGCCATCGCATCTCCTTACATCGATGATGTGGAGGCCAAAGATTAGCCGCCACTCGTGACGTCCGTCGATAGCACCGCCGCCGCGCGCAACGGCACGGTCGTGCCGGCAAGAAGTCCCTAGACCGGGTAGCCCCACTCGGCCAGCGACTTCTCCAGCACCCGTTCGATCGCGGCGAGCTGCGTCGGGCTGAGTTCGTCCCGGTACGCCTCCGCCCGGCCCACCGTGAAGTCGTACCGGGAGAAGCCCTTCTCGAAGGGGGCCGACCAGCTCAGGCCGAGGAAGTCGAGCATCCGGCCGACCTGCTCGCGGGGCTGCTCCACCAGGTCCTCGTAGCGCACGTCCAGCCACTGGTCGTCCGGGTGACGCAGCCGGGCCTGCCCGAAGGCGTCCATCAGCATCTTCCAGCCCAGCGCGGCGAGCACCTGGAAGGAGCGACCGGACTCGACCCACTCCTCACGCAGGTCCGACGGGAGCGGGCCGTAGATCCAGTTGTCCGGCCCACGCCACCCGTCCCACCAGCCCATCTGAAGCCACGAGTTGGCCACCGCCCGGCCGTCACGCACCACGTTGACCACCCGCAGCTGCGGGTACGCGGCGTGCAGCAGGCCGGTCCGGGGCCACCCGGTGACGTGCTGCACCAACTGCTGACAGCCCTGCCGCGCGATCCGCTCATCGAAGAAGGCCCGCAGCCGCCGGGCCACGAACGGCGTCAGGTCCTCGGCCACCAGGTCCCGGCACGGTCGGGAGAAGCCGGCGAGCACCTGCCGGTCGAGCAGGTGGTACGCCTCCGACGGCGCCACCCGGAGCCGGCCCCGCTCCAGCATCCGTCGACTGTGTCGCAGCGAGGTCATCCCCGCCGGGCGCGGCGCCGAGCGCCGGTAGAGCGCGCCGTTGAACCTGCCCTTGGGGTTGAGCCGGGCGAGTTTGTCGTCCAGGCCGGAGACGAAGCCGACCGCGGGATGCCGGGAGAGCAACTCCTGGACCAGGGTCGAACCGCAGCGACCGGTGCCCACCACCAGTGAGAGCATCGTTCAGCCTTCCTGCCGGGTGGCGGGGGACGGGGAGACGGCCGGGTCCACGGCGAGGCGGGCGGCGGCGGAGGTGGCCGCCGGGCGGCGCAACGGATAGCCGAACCGGGTCAGGGCCACGGCGGTCAGCCCGGTCACCACGGCGTACGCGCGGGTGGACAGCCCGGTCAGCCACTCGGTGTCGGCGACCACGTCGACCAGCCCGGTGCGGTGCCGCGACGGATTGCCGGCCACCGAGTGGGTGGGGGCGAGCCGTACCGTGGCCGGTGTCGGGAACGGAAGCTCGTCGGGGATCACGCCGACGAAGCCGGCGATCCGAGCGGTGGTGCCGGCCGGGTCGGCCACGAAGTCCTCGTACCGCACCCGCAGGTAGCGGCCGGGCGCACGGCGGCGGTCGCCCCACAGTCGTACGGTGGCGGTGTTCCAGACCAGCCAGAGCAGCGCGGCCTTGCCGACGGGTGGTCGGCTCATCAGCTGGTCGTCGGCGCGCCCGTCCAGCGGGCGTCGGCGACGCCAGGAGTACGCGGTGGCGCGGGGGTCGCGCACCACGTGCAGGACGTACAGGTCGATGCCGGGCAGGTTGCCGAGCAGGGCGCCGTACGGGGGCAGCTTGGAGGAGTCGACGATGACACCGTCCGGCCGGCCGGCCAGGGCGTGTGCGGCGATCGAGGCGTACAGCCGGGCCAGCTGCGCGTCGTCGGGGTGGCCCGCGACCGGCGGCTGCCCCCGACGCTGGCGGCGCAGCAGCGCGGGCAGCCCGCGCAGCCGCAGCCGCTGGGCCAACCCGGCGGCGATCCCGGCCGGGTCGGCGTCGGTCAGGTCGGCGCGCACCCGGGTCCAGAGGGGGCAGTCGGCCACCGGTGCGCCACAGCCGCAGGGCCGGTTCTCCAGGATGCCGCGCCGCCACAGGTACCGCAGCTCGCCCGCCGCGAAGAAGCCGGGCACCTGGCCCAGCACAGTGGTCACCAGCGTGCTGCCACTGCGACCGCTGCCGGCGAGGTAGAGCACCCGCACCGGGCTCACCGGGCCGCTCCCCCACCGGCGGCGGTCCGGCCGGCCGGCCGGCGCGACGGCAGCGCCTCGGCGGCCTCGGCGTACAGCCCACGGATCCGGTCCAGGTGCCGGTCCGGCGCGAACCGGGCGGCGATCTTCGCCCGGCCGGCCCGACCCATCCGGTACGCCCGCTCCGGGTCGGCCAGCAGGTCGTTGAGCGCGTCGCCGAGGGCGGTGGGCGCGTCGGCGGCGACGACGCGGCCATCCACCTCGGGCTCGACCAGCTCGGGAAGCCCACCCAGGTCGGTGGCGACCACCGGCACCCCGCAGGCGAACGCCTCCAGGACCGCCATCGGTTGGTTCTCGTGCCACCGGGACGGGACGGCGACCACCGCCGCCGACCGGATCAGCTCGTGCAGGCGCGGCTTGTCGAGACGGCCGTGGAACCGGACCCGGCCGGGCACCCGCCGCGCGGCCAGCGCCTCCAGCTCCGGGCGGGCCGGGCCGTCTCCGGCAATGTCCACGCTGACCCCGACCGGCAGCCCGGCGGCCGCCTCGATCAGCACATCGACACCCTTCTCCGGTGCCAGCCGGCCGGCGAAGACGACACCGCCGCCGGGCGTCTGCTTGGCCGCTACGCCGGTCAGGTCGACGAAGTGGTTGACCACCCGCAACCGGTCCGGGTAGACGCCCGCCCGGCGCATCACGTCGGCCAGGAACCCACTCGGGCTGACGAAGAGCTGCACCGGGTCGTACGCGTCGAGCCGCCGGTGCAACCAGGACTCGACCGCGAGCAGTCCACTGCGGGACAGCGATCCGTCCTTGCAGCGGCGACGGGCCGCCTGCAACGGGCCGCCGGTGACGCACGCCTGGCAGGGGCGGCCCCGGTCCAGCAGCTGGTAGCTCGGGCAGGCGAGCTTGTAGTCGTGCATGGTCAGCACGCACGGCACCCCGGCGGCGCGGGCCGCGGCGAGCACCGACGGGGAGAGCTGGTGGTAGATGTTGTGCAGGTGCAGCACGTCCGGCCGAAAATCCTCGATCACCCGGGCCAGCCCGCGGCGGCTCGTCGGTGACCACAGCATCCGGCCAACGGCCACCGCGCGGGGCCGCACCCCGCTGGGCGCCGGCTCCAGCTCCACTTCGGACGGGAATCGCGCGGCGTACGGCAGCGGCGACGCGTTCTCCGGGTGGCTCATGCCGAAGTAGGCGACCGTGTCGCCCGCGGCCCGTTGCAGGTCGGCGAGGTCGAGCAGATACCCCTCGGCGCCGCCACGGCGGTAGAGGAACTTGTTCACATGCAGCACGCGCATCGACTCGCCCTGCTCACGTCGATCGGGCGAACCGGGCCCGGAGGTGATGACCGGGGTCTGCCCGCCCCGGCCAGGGCCCACGGTATGCAGGGCGGGTCGACGAGTCCAGCTCACGTTTGGCATGTGGCTGAACGGGTGATCTTCGTGTGCCCGTGCGGTCCGCAGCCTGGCCTCCCGCCATGATCTCCCGATAGCCTGGCTGCCGCCGGTCGCACCCGCTCTGGTGTCGGGCCGGGCCGGTGCCCGACGAGGAGGACCCGTGGCAGCCGACGACGAGGTCTCCGCGCTGGCGTACACCGCGCGGCGGGTCCGGCGGCATCTGCGCTGGGCGCGTACCGAGGGGATCGGACGGCTGATCGAGGAGGACCGCCTCAACCCGGTCGACCGGATCGGCACGGCCCTGGCGAAGCGGCGGTGGCGACGGCGGGCCGGCCGCACACCCGGCTCGGCGATGCCCGTCTACCTGGTCGGCCTGCAACGCTCCGGCACGAACATGCTGGTCCGGGGCCTGGACGCCGCCCCCGAGGTCGAGGTCCGCAACGAGAACGACCGGACCCTCTTCCACCGCTTCCAACTGCGCCCGGATGCGGTGCTGACCGCCGCCCTGCACCGCAGCCGGCATGCGTACGTCCTGGTCAAGCCGCTCTGCGAGAGCCACCGCGTGGACGAGTTGCTGGCCCTGCCGGGGCTGACGCCCGGGCGGGCGCTCTGGGTCTACCGCGACGTCGACGACCGGGCCCGCTCCGAGGTCGCCAAGTTCGGGGACGCCAACCTGCGGGCCCTGCGGGCGATCGCCGACGGCAGCATCGGCCGACGGTGGCAGGGGCAGCGGCTCAATGCCGACACCGTCGAGCTGATCCGGGCCCACGAACCGCAGCGGTTGGATCCGCACAGCGGCGCGGCGCTGTTCTGGTACGTCCGCAACTCGCTCGTCTTCCAGCTCGGCCTGGACCGACGGGCCGACGTGCTGCTCTGCCACTACGACAGCCTCGTCGCGCAGCCCGCCGCACAGGTCCGGCGGCTCTGCGCCTTCCTCGACTTCCCCTACCATCCCCGGCTGCACGCGCACATCGCCCCGCGCCAGTCGCCCGGCGCGGCGGGCCACCGGCGACTACCGATCGACCCGCGCGTCCGGGCCCGCTGCGACGAGCTGACCGACCGGCTCAACCGCGCCGCGGCCGACGCCCGATCCGAGACGACGAAGGCGGTCGACCGTGGCTGACACCGGAACCCGTACCGCGCCGATCTTCCTGGTCGGGTGCCAGCGGTCGGGCACCACGATGGTGCGCCTCGTCCTGGACTCGCACTCGCGGATCAGCTGCGGCCCGGAGACCCGGTTCCTGCCGGACCTGCGACGGATCGTCGGCCGGGACTGGGAACGACTGGCCCGGTTCGGTTTTCCGCGTGAGGACTGGCTGCGCCGGATCCGGGACTTCTTCGGCGGCGTGCACGCCGACTACGCCGCCGCGCGGGGCAAGACCCGGTGGGCCGACAAGACCCCGCTGTACGCGATGTCGCTCGACTTCGTCACCGAGGTCTTCCCGGACGCCCAGAT
Source organism: Micromonospora sp. BQ32 (assembly GCF_059358895.1). NCBI lineage: Bacteria > Bacillati > Actinomycetota > Actinomycetes > Micromonosporales > Micromonosporaceae > Micromonospora > Micromonospora sp. BQ32. Next base: position 140,131 of record NZ_JCADBI010000011.1, read on the forward strand.
CGTGCACCTCATCCGGGACGGACGCGACGTGGTGGTGTCGCACCGCAAACGGTTCGGCTACTGGTCCGCGGTGAAGTGCGTGGTGAAGTGGCCGCGCTACATCCGCGCCGCGCGGGCGGTCGGCGCCACCCTGCCCGCGGACCGCTACTACGAGCTGCGGTACGAGCAGGCGGTCAGCGAGCCGGAGAAGACGATGCGGGGCCTCTTCGGGTTCCTCGGCGAGCCGTGGGAGGACGGCATCCTCGACTACGACAGCAAGCAGCACGACGTGGCGCAGAAGTACACCACCGAGGCGGAGCGGCGACGGGCGGCGGCGAGCGTCACCGCGCCGATCTACGGCTCCCGGGTGGGCAGCTACCGCCGCGAGCTCGACCCGTTCCTCCGCCTGCTGGTCTGGGTCTTCTCCGGTCCGACCCTGCGCGCGCTGGGCTACCGGTGACCCGCCCGGGCCGGCTGCGCGTCGTCGCCACCGCCGTCGCCACCACGCTCCTGCTCACCGCCGGCTGCACCGACGGCGACGATCCGCCACCGGCCGCCACCCCCTCCGCGACGGCGGCACCCGAAGCCACCAGCACCGTCGACGGGGTGAGCAACCCGTTCGGCGCGCACTGGGACTGGTCGCGGTACCAGCAGTTCGGCCCGTACCTGCGCCGGCTCGCCGGTTCGGCGACGTACGAGGAGATCTCCTGGTGCGAGATCGAACGGACCCCGGGGCAGGTTGACTGGGCCGGGCTGGACGAGATCGCCTCGCGCAGCCGGGAGCTGGGCATCACCCTGCACCTGAAGATCCGCACCGGTGTGTGCTGGGCGACCGGTGGCACCGCCCGCTACACCCGGGGCACGGCGAACAAGACCGAGTCGGCGATGCCCACCGACCTCGGCGCGTACCAGCGGTTCGTCCGCTCGGTGGTGCAGCGCTACGGCCCGTACGGGGTGCGGGAGTACGCCATCGAGAACGAGGTCAACGCGCCGAGCTACTGGGCCGGCAGCCCCGAGGAGTACGCGCGGCTGGTCCGGGCCGCCGCCGAGACGATCCGCGCGACCGACCCGAAGGCGCGGGTGGTCGACTCCGGCATCAGCAGCGTCGCGTACGGGATGGGTGTCGCCGACCGGCTGGTGCGCGCCGGTCGGGTGCCCGATGCCCTCGCCGCCTACCAGGCGTACTTCCAACGCCGAATCGGCACCCGGGGGCAGCAGATCCCGGTGGTGACCGGGGAGGCGCAACTGCGCCGGGCGCTCGGCACCGAGACCAACAGTCGCAGCCTGCGTTTCCTGGCGATCACCGAGTCGTTGCTGACCGATCGCACCGTCGACGTCCGGCAGGTGCACTTCTACGAGCACTTCAGCGGGGTGACGCCGCTGCTGGACTACCTGCGCGCCACCACACCGCCGGGTACGCCGATCCAGGCGTGGGAGGTCGGGCAGTTCTGGCGCGACGCCGACGGCGACCCGGCCAGCCGGGCGGCGGAGATGGTCAAGACGGTCACCCTGCTGGCCGCCGGTGGGATCGGTGGGATCAGTTGGTTGCCGCTGGCGTACAACCCGAACAACGCGGCCGGCAGCGAGGTCCGCTACGGCCTGCTCGACCCGGACGGCACCGAACGCGAGGCCGGCCGGATGCTGGCCGCCCTGGCCGACGCGGCCCGGGACGCCACCGTCACCCCGCTGCCCGCCTCGGTGGCCGGCCGGCTGAACGGGGTCGCGTTCGTCCGTGGTGGACAGAGCACGTTGGTGCTCTGGTCGGCGTCGAACACGCCGGTGACCGTGCCGGCGACACCGGGCGGACGCACCGGGGCGGTGGGTTCCCCACTGGGCGCGTCCGCGGGCGGCACCACCGTGACCGACGTCCCCGTCCTGCTCCGCGCCGACCAGCCGGTGGACCGGATCCTCGCCACCGTCCGCTAGCGCTGACCTCCGGCGTGCGCTCGCTGGCCGCGTGTCGATGTGCCGAGACCGACGGTGACCGCCGCCGACCGGCGCTAGCCGGGCCAGGGTTCGGGCCAGTCGAGCAGGGCGGTCAGGCGGGCGTTGTGCGGCGCGAAGTACGCGCCGAGACGCTCGCGCAGAGCCGGGGTCAGCTCCGAGACGCCGTGCTCGACGCGACGGGTGTGCCGGGTGAACGCCTCGGGGGTGAAGGCCGGCAGGCCGAGGAAGCTCAGCACGTCGGCGTACGTGCCGGCCGGGTCGGTGTGCAGGTCTTCGGTCCGGGCGACGTGGATCCGCTCCCGCGGGACCTGCGCGAACCACCGGTCCAACTGCTCGGCGTAGCGACCCCGGGCCGCGTACGAATAATTACGCAACGCCCGGTGCGCGGCAGGGCTGTCCGGGCCGCCCCGGGTCGCCCGCGCCAGCCGCTCCTCCTCCGCGTCCAGCGCGTCGGCGAAGGAGAGCGGCTCGACGCCGTACGAGCGGGTGTGCAGGTAGTGCGAGTACGCCCGCTGCACCGGGTCACGCAGCAGTGCGACGAAGCGCGCCTGCGGCAGGGTCCCCGCCACCCGGGCCGGCACGCTCGGGTGGAACAGGTAGTAGGGGCTCGCCTCGAACGTACGCTCACCGGGAGCGAGGTGCGGGAAATGCCCCCGGTACCACCGCACCCCCCGACCATGGTGGACGCTGAAGTACTGCAACTCCTTGCCGCTGGCCGCCCGGACCTGCGGATGCGCGGCGAGATGGTGGTAGAGCGAGGTGGTGCCGCAGCGCTGCCCGCCGATCACCAGGAAGTCGGGCAACGGTCCAGGGTCGCCCGGCGCCGCCGCGCGCCCCCACGCCCGCGCCGCGCGTACCCCCCGGCGCAGGCGGTCGGTGACCTGACGCCGCGCGCCGCCGGTCACGAGCGCACCCCGCTGCCCACGACGACACCGGCGCTGCCATCGTCGGCGGCGCGTCGACCACCTCGGCGGGTCACCGAGCGCAGCACCATGACGTCCTCCCGACTGAGCCCGAGGGCGAGCACCGCGGCGAGGTACACCGCCACGATCGCGGCCAGACCGACCACGAGCTGCGCGGCCGGGCCCCCGACCAGCCAGCGCACACCGAACCCGACGCCCATCGCGACCAGCGCGGCGACCAGGCCCTTGACCATGCCCGCCGTCACCGGCACGGTGTGCACCTGGGCGCGCACCTGCCAGACCCGGGCGACGTTCACCGCCGCCAACGACACCGCCCAGGCCACCGCCGCGCCGAGAATGCCGTACGCCGGGATGAGCCAGAGGTTGAGCAGGACGTTGAGCAGCAGGGCCGCGAGGTTGTCCACCATGTTGACCGAGACCCGGCCGGACATGTTCAGCAGCGTTCCGCAGGGCCCCGTCGCGGCGTTGACGAGCTGGCCGAGCGCCAGCACGACCGTCACCGCCGCGCCGCCGGCCAGACCGGGGCCGCCGACCAGGCGCAGCAGCTGCTCCGGGAAGACCAGCAACGCCACGAAGGCCGGCAGCGACAGCCGGAGCACCCAACCGGTGGCGACCCGGTAGATCCGGCGTACCTCGTCCAGCCGGCCCTGGTGGTAGAGGTGCGCCAGGTGCGGACCGAACGAGGCGTTGACCGGCGCCAGCACGAACACCGCGATCGTGACCAGCCGGGTCGCCACGTGGTAGACGCCGATCGCGTCGGGACCGTAGTCGAAGAAGCCGAGCAGCAACGCGTCCACCCAGATCAGCCCGGTGGACGACAGCGAGGAGACCCAGCTGACGGTGGAGAACCGGAACAGCTCGCCCGGCCGGTACGCGGGCCGGGCGGCGGGCACCCGGCGCACCATCCGGGCGAGCGCCACGAGGGCGAACCCGGCCGCGCTCCAGCTCGCCGCCACCAGTGCCCAGAACGCGCCGGTCAGGCCCGCCCCCAGGACGAGCGCCAGCGCGGTGAGCACCAGCCGGGCGGCCGGCTCGTAGACCTGGCCGATGAGCGCGTAGGCCCGTTGCGTGCGCCACCCCCGGGTGGCCGCCAGCGCGGCCTCGCAGACGGTGGCGGCGGGCAGACACAGCGCCGCCAACCGCAGCCCGGTGGTGAGCTGCGGGTCGTGCAGGGCGTGCGCGAGCCACGGCGCGCCGACCGCCAGACCGACGGCGATCACTGTGGACGCCACGGCCGAGATACCGATCCCGAGCCGGATCGCGCCCCGGAGGGCGGCCGGCTCGTCGTCGGCGAGGTGCACCGCCACGAACCGGGTCAGCCCGGCCCGAAAGCCGGAGAGCGAGAGCAGCCCCAGCAACGACAGCACGGCGTAGACCTGGGCGTACCGGCCGAGTTCGCGTACACCCAGGACCCGGGCCAGCAACAGCATGACCAGGAAGAGCGCCACCTGGCTGAGCACGGCGCTGCCCAGGTTCAGCACACCGCCGCGGGCCATGCCGCGTACCTGCTGGTCGCCGGCCTCCGGCGCGGCCGGCGGCTGGCCGGTCACCCCGCGCACCCGGCGGCCCGTTCTCCGACGGTCACGGCCGTGCCGCGGTCACGGTCTCCGCCGGCGCCGAGGGGGCCGCGGTGGTCGCCGCCGGGGCCACCGGCCGGGCAGCGGCACGACCCCGGGAGAGCAGTTCGAGTACGCCCACCAGCAGCACCCCGAGCAGCAGACCCGCACCGCCCACCGGCAGGGCGGTGCGCACCAGCTCCGTCATCCGGCTCACCTCGTGCGCCTCGCCGATGCTGGTCACCTGCTTCGGATCGGCGGCCTGGGCCTGCGCCCGCGCCGCCTGCAATCCCTCTCGCGCCTGGGACAGGGCGTTGGTCGCCGCGTCCCGCTGGGCGAGCAGGGCCTGGTAGTCGGGGAGCTTCGGCCCCAGCTCGTCGAGCTTCTTCTGGGCGGCGGTGATCGCGGCGGTCGCCGCGGCGACACCCCGGCTGTTGCCGACCGCCTGCAGGGAGAGCTGCTGCTGGCGCAGGCTGGTCAGCTCGCCCAGCGTCGCCTGGTAGATCCGGTCCGGCTGCGAGACCTTGTTCGCCTTCTCCCACGCGCCGATCGCCCTGGTCGCCGCGGTGACGTCGGCGTTGGCCGCCTCGACCTCGCCGGTGGCGATGCCGACCTGGGAGGAGAAGAGGAAGGCCAACGCCCGGGTGGTGGTGGCGGTCAGCACCGGCGCCACCTTCGCCCGGTCACCGGCGGTGTACGTCACCTCCAACTGGCTGCTCGCGCCGACCTGGGTGATGGCCAGCCCGTCGCGCAGCCGCTCCGGCGCCACCCCGGTGTCACCGGCCACGTCGGCGAGGACCCGGGGCGAGGTGACCGCCGCGCCGAACGCCGCGACGAACTGGTTCGCCGCCTGCGTACCGGTGTACTGCGTCCCGGCCGCGCCGCCCACCAGCGCCGGCGCCGCCACGTACGCGGTCCCGCTGAACTGCTGTGGCGCGAGCAGGACGATGGCGGCCGCGGCGCCGGTGGCGAGCACCGGCACCCCCACGAGTACCCAGAGGCGCCGCCGGGCGACCCGCAGGTAGTCGACGATCTCCACTTTTTCCCCAATGCTGTCGTTCAGTCATACCGGGACGGACGTGCCTCGTGGCTGCTCGCCGGTCAGGGTCGGAGCCGGTTGGCGGGCGATCACGCTGGCCGCCGCGGCGAACGCGACGAAGTACCAGAGGGTGACCACGTTGGAGATGACGTTGGAGGCGGCGCTGACCGCCACGAACGCGGCGACGCAGCCGGTGAACCCGACGGCGACGCCCCGCTCGAAGCTGCCCGGGGGCGCCCGCCGCAGCGCCCTCCGCGCGGTACGCAGGAATGCGAACAGCATCAGCAGGTACGCCCCGAGACCGAGCAGCCCGGTCTCCACGTACGCCCGCAGGAAGTCGTTGTGCGGCTTCTTCGCCTCGTCGGTCTCGCGCTGGGTCATGTTCGGCCCGATACCGGTCACCGGGTTCCGGTCGGCGAGCGTGACGATCTCGGTCCAGTAGCCGATCCGCCAGGCCAGGGTGTTTCCGGTCGGGTCTCCGCCGACCGCGCGCGACGTGCCGAGTTGGGCGAACCGCTCCCCGACGGCGGGTACCAGGGCCACCCCGGCGACCGCCACCAGGCAGAGGGTGACCAGCATCCGCTTGCTGCGGTGCAGCGCCGCGACCACCACCAGGCCGATCGCCGCGCCGAGCAGGGCGCTGCGGGTGTTGGTGAGCAGCAGGAACAGCAGCGAGAGCGCGAGCAGCACCCCGAGCGACGCCCGCAGTCGACGATCCAGGAAGCGGTACACCGCGAACCCGAAGATCACCATGAACATCAGGTAGCGGCCGAACGTGGTCGACTGGCTGAACGTGCCGCTGATCCGGGTGAAGTCGCCCTTCACCTCGGCCGGCGGGTTGCCGAGCAGCGACAGGACGACGGTGTAGCCCAGCGCCAGCACCAGCGAGGCGTAGCAGGCGAGCAGGACCCGACGGATCGCCACGGTGTCCGGCATGAGCTGTTCCAGCACCACGAACATCACCACCACGGTGAGGATCCGCAACGCCTCCAACAGGCTGTTCGCCGGCCGGCTGGCGCCGAGGGCGCTGACCACGCTGCTGGCGCCGACGAGCAGCATGGCCCAGCTCAGCGGGGAGCCGCGCAGCCGCCCGTGCCGGCGGAGCTGCGCGGCCAGCCAGAGCCCGGCGGCGAGGAGGAACAGCACCGCGAGCAGGGTGGAGGGGTCCACCGCCCGGGCCGTTCCGGCGGAGTCGGCCTGGCCGGCGCTCGGACCGGTCAGCTTGAACAGGTCGACGCAGGAGCGCACCGCGAGCATCAGCAGCACGTACCCGGCGAACCGGGTCAGCGCGAGGACGGCCACCGCGATCCCCGCGACCGCCGCGAGCGGCAGCACCATGGCCCTACGGTCACCGGCCGCCATGGAGACACCGGCGACCACCGCCACGACCGCGGCGGCCAGCGCCGCGCCGCCGGTGAGGAGGCGGGTCGGGTCGAGCCGCCTGGTCAGGGGCGGAGTGACCTGCTGCGTCTGTTGTTCCACTGATCCCACTGAACTGAATCGGCGCTGCCCGGCCGCTGCCGGGCGCGGCCAACCGATGTCCTCCCGGCACAAGATCGGTTCAATCTAGCCCTGTCACCTCGACGGCAGAAGGGGCCGTTGCACCGAATGCTCCGTCCTCCGCGGGGCTGATCCGACGCTCCCCCGGCGAACGCCGCATGGTCGGTCAACGGCTTCCGCGGCTCGTGCCCCTGGCCCGCCCGCCCGGCTCCGGGGCCAGGTGGAGATAGAGCCGCTCCAACTCGCGGGCGGCGGTGTCCCAGCTGTATCTTCCGGTGATCCGCTCGCCCAGCGCCACGGCGCCGGCCCGTTCAGCCGGCAGGTCGGCGAGCAGCGATGTCAGCGCCCGGACCAGGTCGTCCTCGTCGCCGTCGCGGAACAACCGCCCTCCGGCGGCGTCGGACTTCAGCACCTCGACGTGCGGCGCGATGTCGCTGGCGACCACCGGCAGCCCGTACGCGGCCGCCTCCAGCAACGTCAACGGCAGTCCCTCCAACCGGGACGGTTGGACGAAGCCCGCGGCGCCGGCGTACAGCTCGGCGAGCAGGTCGCCGTAGGCGAACCCGGTGAAGACGATCCGGTCGTCCGCCCCGGCTTCCCGGCGTAGCCGGTCCACGAAGTCGTCGGTGAACGACGACCCGCCGACGATCGCCAGGCGCATCGGGGTCTCGGTCCGGCGGAAGGCCCGGATCAGCAGGTCGGCCGCCTTCTCCGGAACCAGCCGACCGACCAGCAGCAGGTAGCCGCCGGGGGTCAGCCCGAACCGGTCCTCGATCTGACGGGTCCGCGCGGGTCGGGCCGGGTTCACGCCGTTCGGGATGTAGGTCGTCGGGCGGCCGAACCGGGCGCCGTAGTGGGCGGCGAGCCCCTGGGAGACCGCCACCCGCTGGTGCGGCACGTATCCGCTGAACCAGTGGGCGCTGCCCAGCACCGCCCGCGCGGCGAGCCCCCACTTGCCCCGCTGGTTGTCCAACCCGTGCACGGTCAGCACCACCCGCGCCCGGGACAGGGCACGCGGGAGCGGGGCGACCAAGGCCGGCCCGAGCCCGTGGTAGTGCACGATGTCGGGCCGCGCGGCCATCGCCGCCATGGTCGAGGTCGCCGCGTGCACGATGGCGTCGAGGTGCTTGCTCGCGATCGTGTGGGTCTGGCGCAGCCGTACGCCCCGGTAGCCGTCGGCGGGTGTCTCGCCGTAGCTCCGGCGGCAGTAGACGGTGACCTCGTGCCCGTAGCTGGCGAGCCGGCTGGCCATCTCCTCCACGTGCCGTTCGATCCCGCCGTAGGTCGCCGGCATCCCCTTCTGGCCGATCATCGCGATCCGCAGCGGACGCCAGGCGATGCCGGTGTTGGCGACGCCGGCTCGGGGCTCCCGGGCGGGGACCGTCCGCTGCCGGGGTATCGCAGGGCTTCCGGCGTGCTGGTCCATGTCCTCGGCCTGCAGGTCGGGATGGGCCACGTTGACTCCCTGCGTGACTAGGTCCGCGCCCGCCGCCCGGGCAGGGTCAACACCTTGCCATGGATGGGCCCGTCCGCCAGCTGATCAATGAGACAGAAAAATCATCCATGGGATTCGTCGCAAAGGGAATGGCACCGGAGTGACATCGAGGTGGACGGCGCTGGTGCCGCGTCGAACGGCACACAGAGATCGACGAGCCCCGGTCGATCACTGGTGGATCGGCCGGGGCTCGTCGGTGCTACCTGTCAGGCGAGATCGAACCGGTCCAGCTCCATGACCTTGGTCCAGGCGGCCACGAAGTCGGCCACGAACTTCTCGCGGGCGTCCTGGCTGGCGTAGACCTCGGCGAGGGCGCGCAGCTGCGAGTTGGACCCGAAGATGAGGTCGACCGCGGTCGCGGTCCACTTCACCTCATCGGTGGCCAGGTCGCGGATCTCGTACACGTGCTCGTCGGACTTCGACGCGCTCCACCGGGTGCCCGGGGAGAGCAGGTTGGCGAAGAAGTCGTTGGTGAGCACGCCCGGCCGGTCGGTGAGGACACCGTGCCGGCTGCCGCCGACGTTGGCGCCGAGGGAGCGCAGGCCGCCGATGAGGACGGTCATCTCGGGCGCGGTCAGGTTGAGCATGTAGGCACGGTCGACGAGCAGCACCTCCGGCTGGGTCTTCTCGCCGGCGCGCAGGTAGTTGCGGAAACCGTCGGCGCGCGGCTCCAGGACCCGGAAGGAGTCGGTGTCGGTCTGCTCCTGGGTCGCGTCGGTGCGGCCCGGCCGGAACGGCACGGTCACCTCGACGCCGGCGTCCCGCGCCGCCTTCTCGACGGCGGCCGAACCGGCCAGCACGATCAGGTCGGCGAGCGAGATGGTCGCCCTGCCAGCGGAGTTGAACTCCTGCTGAATGCCCTCAAGGGTGGTGAGGACGGCGGCCAGCTGCTCGGGCTGGTTGACCTCCCAGCTGCGCTGCGGCTCCAGGCGGATGCGCGCCCCGTTGGCGCCGCCGCGCTTGTCGGTGTGCCGGAAGCTCGCGGCGGAGGCCCAGGCGGTGGAGACCAGCTGGTCGATCGTGAGACCGGACTCCAGGATCTTCGCCTTGAGGGCGGCGATGTCGGCGTCGCCCACCAGCTCGTGGTCGACGGCCGGCACCGGGTCCTGCCACAGTTGCGGCTCGGCCACCCACGGCCCGAGGAAGCGGTCGATCGGGCCCATGTCGCGGTGCAGCAGCTTGTACCACGCCTTGGCGAAGGCCAGTGCGAACTCGTCGGGGTTCTCCAGGAAGCGGCGGGAGATCTTCTCGTACGCCGGGTCGACGCGCAGCGACAGGTCGGTCGTGAGCATCGTCGGCCTGTGCTTCTTCGCCGGGTCGAAGGGGTCCGGGATGATCGCCTCGGCGTCCTTGGCGACCCACTGCTTCGCGCCGCCGGGGCTGGTGGTGAGCTCCCACTCGTAGCCGAAGAGGATCTCGAAGAACCGGTTGCTCCACTGCGTCGGCACGTCGGTCCACGTCACCTCGAGACCACTGGTGATCGTGTCGGCGCCCTTGCCGCTGCCGTGGGTGCTCAGCCAGCCCAGGCCCTGCGCCTCCAGCGGGGCGCCCTCGGGCTCCGGACCCACGTGGTTGTCGGCGACGCCGGCACCGTGGGTCTTACCGAAGGTGTGACCACCGGCGATGAGGGCGACGGTCTCCTCGTCGTTCATCGCCATCCGGCCGAAGGTCTCGCGGATGAAGTGCGCCGCCGCGGCCGGGTCCGCGTTACCGCGCGGGCCCTCCGGGTTGACGTAGATGAGCCCCATCTCGGTCGAGCCGACGCCGGCGGTCATCTCCTTCTCGGAGGCGTAGCGCTCGTCGCCCAGCCAGGTGTCCTCCGGACCCCAGAAGATCTCCTCGGGCTCCCAGACGTCCTCGCGACCGAAGCCGAAGCCGAAGGTCTTGAAGCCCATCGACTCCAGGGCGACGTTGCCGGCGAGCACGAGCAGGTCGGCCCAGGAGATCTTCTGGCCGTACTTCTGCTTGACCGGCCAGAGCAGCCGGCGGGCCTTGTCCAGGTTGGCGTTGTCCGGCCAACTGTTCAGCGGCGCGAACCGCTGCCCACCGTCGCCGGCGCCGCCGCGACCGTCCTCGATGCGGTACGTGCCGGCGGCGTGCCAGCTCATCCGGATCATCAGGCCGCCGTAGTGGCCGAAGTCGGCCGGCCACCAGTCCTGCGAGGTGGTGAGCACCTCGACGATGTCGCGCTTGAGGGCCTCGACGTCGAGCTTGGCGAACTCCTTGGCGTAGCTGAAGTTCTCGCCCAGCGGGTTGCCCTTGGACGAGTGGGCGTGCAGCACCGAGAGGTCGAGCTGGTTGGGCCACCAGTCCCGGTTGGTGCGCGGACGCCCGCCGGTCTTCGGAGTCGGCGAGTCGATCGCCGGGTTCTCACTCTCGCTGCCGTGCGCGGTCACCGAGTCGTGCGCGACCGGGCAGCCGGCCGCTGCCTTCTGGTCCACGCCCTGCGCACTGGTGGGGCCGTTGTCCTGGGTGTCGCTCATGTGCTTCCTTCCGAGCTTGCGGATCTCTGGGGCGTGCGTTCGGTCGCGCAGTCGGGGCAGGTGCCCCAGTAGACGACCTCCGCCTCGTCGACCACGAAACCGTGGTCGCCCGAGGCGGTGAGACAGGGGGCGTGGCCGACGACGCAGTCGACGTCGGCGATGGCGCCGCAGGAGCGGCACACGACATGGTGGTGGTTGTCCGCGACCCGGGACTCGTAGCGGGCGGTTGCCCCGGCCGGCTGGATGCGCCGCACCAGGCCGGCGTCGGTGAGTACGCGCAGCACGTCGTACACCGCCTGGTGGGAGACCGTGGGATGGTCCGCGCGGACCAGCGCGATCACCGCGTCGGTGCCGACGTGCGGGTGGTCGCGCAGCGCCGCGAGCACCGCCAATCGGGGCCGGGTCACGCGCAACGAGGCAGCCCGCAGCTGCGCCTCGAAGTCGGACGTCACGGGTACGAACACTAGCTCACTATTTTGGAACGAATCAAGTTTTGCCCCGCCCGAGGTACCCCAACGGTGGACGATTCACCCGAGGTTAACCTGCGGGAGGAAAAAAATCGGACAGCCATGTCGAGAAGTGCTGACCGGCTTCGTCCCCGGAGTGAACGTGACCACGATGGGTCGCAGTCAGCACCAAGGAGCATCACGATGGCCAAGTACCTGCTGCTCAAGCACTACCGGGGCGCCCCGGCCGGGGTGAACGACGTGCCGATGGACCAGTGGACCCCGGCGGAGATCTCGGCCCACATGCGGTACATGCGCGACTTCGCGGCCCGACTCGAGGCAACCGGCGAGTTCGTCGACGGTCAGGCACTCGCCCCGGAGGGGGCGTTCGTCCGGTACGACGGCGAGGGCCGCCCGCCGGTCACCGACGGCCCCTTCGCCGAGACCAAGGATCTCATCGCCGGCTGGATGGTGATCGACGTCGACAGCTACGACCGGGCCGTCGAGCTGGCCGGGGAACTGTCGGCCGCTCCCGGGGCAGGCGGGAAGCCGATCCACGAGTGGCTGGAGCTGCGCCCGTTCTTGAGCGAGCCCCCCACCATCACGGAGTGACGACTCCGATGGACGAGACGCTGCTGCGGGGCCTCACGCCGAGCGTCCTCGGCATCCTCGTCCGCCGCGGAATCGACTTCGCGGCGGCCGAGGACGCCGTACAGGACGCCCTGGTCGAGGCGGTCCGCGTCTGGCCGGCCGACCCGCCGCGCGACCCGTTGGGCTGGCTGACCACGGTGGCGTGGCGACGGTTCCTCGACGGGGCCCGAGCCGACGCCGCCCGCCGTCGGCGTGAGGATCTCGTCGACGAGGAGCCGGCGCCAGGACCGGCCCCCACGGTGGACGACACGCTCCAGCTCTACTTCCTGTGCGCCCACCCGTCGCTGACGCCGTCGTCCGCGGTCGCGCTCACGCTGCGCGCCGTCGGCGGGCTGACCACCCGCCAGATCGCCCACGCCTACCTGGTGCCCGAGGCGACCATGGCGCAGCGCATCAGCCGGGCCAAGCGCACCGTCTCCAAGCTGCGGTTCGACCGACCCGGTGATGTCGCCACCGTGCTACGCGTGCTCTACCTGGTCTTCAACGAGGGCTACTCCGGTGACCTGGACCTCGCCGCCGAGGCGATCCGGCTCACCCGACAGCTCTCGGCCGCGATCGACCATCCCGAGGTGGCGGGGCTGCTCGCCCTCATGCTGTTGCACCACGCTCGGCGCGCCGCCCGGACCGCGCCGGACGGCAGCCTGGTGTCGCTCGCCGAGCAGGACCGCAGCCGCTGGGACACCCGGTCGATCGCTGAGGGCGTCGAGATCCTGCAGGCGGCCCTGGCCCGCGACCAGCTGGGCGAGTTCCAGGCCCAGGCCGCCGTCGCGGCGCTGCACGCGGACGCGCCGACCGCCGCGGAGACCGACTGGGTGCAGATCGTGGAGTGGTACGACGAACTCGCGCGGCTGACGGAGAACCCGATCGTCCGACTCAACCGTGCGGTGGCGGTCGGTGAGGCCGACGGTCCCAGGGCCGGCCTGACGGCGCTCGCGGCGGTCGACGACGCACTGCCCCGGTACACGGCGGTGGCGGCGTACCTACACGAGCGCGACGGCGATCTGGCGACGGCGGCGCGGCTGTACACCGAGGCGGCCCAGCAGGCCCCCAACCTCGCCGAACGCGACCACCTGACCCGTCAGGCCGCCCGGCTCAACTCCCGTCGGCGTCGCTGACCGGTCGGGCAACGGAAGCGTCTGCGCGTGCCGCTGACCATGGCAGGTGCCCTTGGTCCGGAAAGTCTCCGGAAATTTCGCCGACCTTTACCCGGACCGTTGCTTCGCCATCGCGACGCCGCGGTAACCGCCCCAAGTTCTGATCGACTACTGACCTGGATGGATGCTGCTCGGATGACGACAGCAATGTTGCCACCGTGTTTCCGAAAATTGTTGACAAGTCGACGGCCGGGTTAATACGGTCCCCATCGACGACACTCGATTGTCGTCAGCACCAGCCACCACGACCCACTTCTCCGGTCGTCGTGCAGGACGACCGGCCCACCACCACCGATCGGTACGACGCCGTGGCCGCTACCGACCACCGGCAGCCCGCCGAGGCGTACCGCGCCGCTGGCCCCCGCCAGCCCTCAGAGGAGGCAACAGTTACATGATCGACACCAGCCACACCATGCCAAGAAGGCGCGGCCGCATGCGGTTGCTCCTCGGCGCCGCATGCGCCGCCGTCCTGGCCGTCGCCGGCACGATGACCGCCACCAACGCGTACGCCGAGGCCGACCGGACCCTCACCTCGAACCTCACCGGCACACACAACGGGTACTACTTCTCATTCTGGAAGGACAGCGGCAACGCCAGCATGACGCTGCGTGCCGACGGCCGATACACCAGCAGCTGGGACAGGAGCACCAACAACTGGGTCGGCGGCAAGGGTTGGGCCACCGGCAGCCGACGGACGGTCACCTACTCGGGCAGCTACAACCCGGGCAACAACAACACCTACCTCGCCCTGTACGGATGGACGCGCAGCCCGCTCATCGAGTACTACGTGGTGGAGAACTTCGGCAGCTACAACCCGAGCAGCGGCGCCACCCGGATGGGCACTGTCACCACCGACGGCGGCACCTACGACATCCTCCGCAGCCAGCGGGTCAACGCCCCGTCGATCGACGGCAACCAGACGTTCTACCAGTTCTGGAGCGTCCGCCAGCAGAAGCGCTCGAGTGGCACCATCACCACCGCCAACCACTTCGACGCCTGGGCCCGCGCCGGCCTGAACCTCGGCACCAACCACAGCTACCAGGTCATGGCCACCGAGGGCTACCAGAGCAGCGGAAGCTCCGACATCACCGTCCGGGAGGGCAGCGGCGGCGGCAACCCGACCTCCGGGCCCACCACCGGCAATCCAGGCACCGGAAACTGCAACGCGACGCTCTCCGCCGGCCAGCAATGGGGTGACCGGTTCAACCTCAATGTCGCGGTCAGTGGCACCAACAGCTGGGTCGTCAGCCTCGGTCTGGGCGGCGGCCAGAGCGTTCAGAACAGCTGGAACGCCTCGGTCAGCGGCAGCAGTGGCACCGTCACCGCGACGCCGAACGGCAACGGCAACAACTTCGGCCTAACGATCATGGCCAACGGCAACTGGAACTGGCCGACGGTGACCTGCCGTACCGGCTGATCCCGACCAGTTCCTGACATCGCACCGCTGGCGTGGCGGCCTCGGCCGCCACGCCAGACTGCGTTCCGCAGGCAACCCGCATCCGCCTCGGCGTCCAGGACGGCCTCGGGTCGGCCCCGCTTTACGTGCCCGCCCTTTGCTCTGCACCCGCCGAGGCACCACCGGCCTGCCGCTGGATGGCGCTTCCGCGGGTGCAGAGCAAAGGCGGGTCTTGCGGCACGGTCCAGTCGCGAGACCGTGGTCGTCGCCGCCGTCGGCTACACCTGCGGCGCCGCGGTCTCTCCTCCGGCCGTCGATTCCTCCGCCGACGGTTCCGAGGTTGGGTCCGCCGCTGGGTTCTCCGTGGTCCCCGCGGTCGGTGGCGCTGTCGTTCCGCCCGTTGGGGCTTCCGTCGGAGCTGCCGTCGGCTCCGCAGGCGCGCTCTCGGACGCGGTGGGACCGGGCACATCCGCAGTGCTTCCACCGGACGGCGTCGATGGGTCCACCGTTTCCTCGCCCGCGGCCCGGGTGGGCGTCGGGGTCGGGATCGGGGAGCCGGGCGCTCGAACCGGCAGGCCCGCAGAACTGCGGGTGGCTGGTTCACCGCCGCCGACGCCGGGGCCCGGGTTCCGCTGCGACGGCACCGTTGGCGACACCGTTGGCGACACCGCGGGCGGCACCACGGGAGGCGTCGACGGTCGCCCGGTCGGGCCGGGCATGATCCCGATGGGATCGGCGAGCACCAGGACGGCAGCCGCCGCGGCCAACGATCCGAGAAGCACCGCGAGCGCTCTGGGCCCAGGAGTGACCGCCCGGCTCACCGTGCCGCCGAGGGCCGACCGCCGGGCAGCCGTGAACTCGGTCCGCACCCCGATCTCGGGCGCCCCGGCCGCAGTGGACAGCAACTGGTCAGACGGATCCGCGAGTGTCTGCACCGCCCTGGCCATGGCCGCTGCCGTCGGAAAGCGGCGAGCGGGCTCCTTGGCCATCGCGGTGGCGACCAGACGCCGGACCTCCGCCGGAACGTCTTCGGACAGCGGTGACGGTTCCTCTTCGAGATGCCGCAGCGCCACCGCGACGGCGTTCTCGCCCTGGTGCGGCGGCCGACCGGCGAGGCAGTGGTAGACGACAGCCCCCAGTGCGTAGATGTCGATCGCCGGCGTGGTCTCGTTCTTCGCGACCTGCTCGGGCGCCATGTACAGGGCGGTGCCGACGATCTGGTTCGCTGCGGTCAGGCTCGCCGCCTCCTGCGTCACGGCAACACCGAAATCGACGAGTACGACGTGTCCGTCCGGCTCGATGATCAGATTGCTGGGTTTGACGTCACGGTGGACGACACCGGCGTCATGCGCGGCCTGCAGGGCACGGGCGGTCTGCGCGGCGATCGACATCGTCTCGGCCACGTCCAGCCGGCCGACCTCGGCGATCCGCTCCGACAAGGGCTGCCCCTGCACGCACTCCATCACGATGTAGGCGAGGACCGGCGCTCCGGACTGGGACACCTCACCGTAGTCGTAGACCTGGGCGACACCTGGGTGACGCAGGGCTGCCATGGCCCGCGCCTCGCGCCGGAACCGCTCACCGAAGCCGCTGTCGGTGACCAACCGAGGTTGCAGCATCTTGACCGCCACGCAGCGGTCCAGGGTTTCGTCGACCGCCCGCCACACGTCACCCATTCCGCCGCTGGCGATGCTTTCGACCAGGCGGTAACGGTCTCCGATGACTTGCCCCACATTCGGCATAGCTTTCGGTACCCCGGACTCCTCGATCTCAAGCACAGCGAGGCTGGGCATTGCCGCGCCGGCTCTGCCGGGGAGACCGGCACGCGCACGCACTGCGAGCGCCCGGCCACCGTACGGAGCGAGGAGGGCCTCCGGCACCTCTCGACCCGGGTGGCCGGTGATCGTGTGCCGAGAGGTGCCGGGCTACGCGACGCACCGCAGGGGTGGCCCGCCCCGCCGCTGCCAGCGGGGCGGGCTCGACGATTACGGCCCGGTCAGCTGTTCAGCCTGGTCAGCAGCGCGGCGGCCATGCCCTGCTCGCCTCGGGCGTTGGGGTGGAAGGGTGCGGCCGAGTTCTGCGGCACCAGACCCTCGATCCACCGGGTGCCGCTGCCCTTGCACGCGTCGCGACCGATCGACGGGGTGTAGACATCGGCGTAGGTGGCGCCGTTGGCGCTGGCGACGCTGGCCAGCATCGCGTTGAGGGACTTTTCGATGCCACGCAGGTACGGCACGTCCTGGTAGGCGATCGGAACGACCGGCCAGCAGCCGTAACCGGTGTCCGGCAGGATCGCCGGATAGCCGAGCACCACGACCCGCGCGCCCGGTGCGGCCTGCCGGACCGCCTGGAGCACGGCGGTGACCTTCGGTGTGGCGGCGACGATCCGCGCCTGCAACTGGTCGACACCTCCGGCGGTGTACCGGTTCTTGCACGGAGACCCGAGCGGGCTGCTCACGCTCGCCTCCGCGCAGTCGCCGATGATGCCGGAGAAGCCGATGTCGTTGCCGCCGATCTGCACCGTCACCAGCGACGTGTTCGACGTGACCGCGTTGAGCTGCGGTGGCAGCGTGATGCCCAGTTGGCCGCTGCCGCCGTAGAGGATGTCGTCCGTGGTGGCGCCGGAGCAGCTCACGTCGGCGAACGACGACGAGCCGGCGGACGCCGCCACCAGCGACGGGTAGTTGCGGTTGGATCGCAGGCAGTTGAGGTCGACCTGGGTGGGGATCAGCGGGCCTGCGGTGTACGAGTCGCCCAGCGCGACGTAGCGGCCGGTGGGCACAGCGGCGCTGGCGGGGGTGGCGACGGTGAGCAGCACGCCGGCGGTGGCGAGGGCGAGTGCGGCCAACCGGGTGGCTGCCCGCAGGCGGGGCAGGCGGGGACGGGTCATGGCGCCTCCCAGGAGGGATCACGGTGGTGGTGCCCGAGATCCTGTCGCCGTCGAGGTCAACCGTCAATATCGATGACCCTCACTAAAAGCGGGTCCGAAGTGTGGGATGAATCGGTGGTGGTCAATTCAACGGCGCATACCACCGGGCACCGGTGACCCGGATCCGCCGAGACTGCTTGCGGTTCCACTCCACTCACATGCCGTGCTTGCGAAGCACCGGAAACGCGACCACGGTGCGATCCTCACAGGGGCCTGTGACGGCTTCGGACCGAGAACGGCCGGCGCGGCGGCCGTCCCCGAAACGAGCACTAGTTTCCGGCTGGCACCTGGTCCTTGATTTCGTCGTAGCCGACCGGCGTCGGCGTCGTGCCCGGCGCGTAGATCACGCGAAGGACGCCCGTCGGGAACGCCTCCGAAGCCACCAGTCGCAGGTGGTACGCCGTATCGCCCTCGTCGAACAGCTTGCGGCCCTTACGCGCGGCCACCGGATGCACCAGCAGGCGCAGCTCGTCGACCAGGCCCGCGGCGAGCAGTTGCTGCACCACGGAGATCGACCCGGGGATGAGGATTCCCCGGACGCCGGCATCGGCCTTGAGTGCGGTGACGGCGTCGAGGAGATCCCCGTTGATCAGCTCCGAGTTGCGCCAGGAAAACTCCAACGGCTGACGCGACACAACGACCTTGCGCATGTCGCCGAGCTGTTTGGCGAACGGTGCGTCGTCGCCACCCGCGGCCTCACGGTCGGGCCAGGCCCCGGCGAAGCTGTCGTACGTCTCGCGGCCGATGAGCAGCACATCGGCGGCGTCATAGTCCTCGGTGACGGCGCGGCCCATGTTCTCGTCGAAGTACGGGAAGTGCCAGTCCGGGTCGATCTCGGCCACACCGTCGGCCGAGATGAACAGCGTGGAGATGACCTTTGCCATCGCGGGGGATCCCTTCGAGTCGGGTGATGTCGGTAGATCGACCGGCGCATCGTCCCAAACTCGTCAGCCACCGGCTGCCCCGATGAGGCGTGTCGTATCCCGTCTTCGTCAGCCAGCCGTCACGGGAGCGATCCGATGCTTGATCGACTCGCGTTCAAGGAGGTCGCGGCGTCAGGACGACCGGGATACCGCGACTTCCACGAACCCGAGTGGATCAAGCGTCGGACCGGGCAGGCAGGCCCCAACCGAGGGCTGGGGGCCGGGGCCGGCGTGGCGCGGGCGGGCTCGGCGTGACGCCGAGCCCGCCCGTTGCGGGTCAGTCGGGCGTGATCAAACCGGGCGCTGCAGGGTCAGCAGACCCGGCCGGTACGGCAGCAGGCCGTAGTCGCCGCCGGACTGCGGCGAGCGGCCCTGGTAGAGCAGTTGCAGGTTGCAGGGATCGATGGTCATGGTCTGGTCGGCGTTGGTGCGCAGCAGCTCACCGTGGCTGATGTCGTTGGTCCAGGTGGCACCGCTGTTGGCCTTGCCGGCGAACGGGTTGCTCTCGCTGGTGGCCTGCGGCGTCCACGATCCGCCCAGGCTGGTGGCCGTGAACGAGCGGAAGTAGCGGCCCTGCGAACCGATCGCCTCGACGATCATGAGATAACGGGTCTGGCCCTGGAGCTTGTAGACCTGAACGGCCTCGAAGAGGTTGTTCGTGGTGTCGCTCATGATGGTCGTGTAGTTGGAGCCGAAGCTGCCGGGGAAGTTGCCGATCGGCATGCTGGCTCGGTAGATCTTGCCGTTGTCACCGGCGAAGAACAGGTACATGTTCGTGTCGTCACCGATGACCGCCTGGTCGATCGGGCCGGTGCCCGAACCGGTGATGCTTCCGCTGAACAGGGTCTGCGCCGCGGACCAGCCGTTCGGGTTGGTCGGGTTGGTCGAGGTCCGGTAGGAGAACGCCGGCCCACCCCACTGGTAGGCGAGCACCCAGATGTTCTTTGGCGCGAAGTAGAACAGCGACGGCGCGACTGTCGCGTTGTTCATCGCGTTCTGGCTGGCCGAGGCCATCTGCGAGTAGTTCGTGAAGAGGCCGAAGTTCATCGAGCCCCATCGGGTGCCGTTGTCGTGGGTGGTGGCGTAGACGAGTTGCTGGCCGTTGTAGGGGGCGACGGTGAAGTCCTTGAGTGACACCCAGCCCGATCTCGGGGTCGCCAACACCCCGGTGGAGGACCACCGGTACGTCGAGGGAAGGTTGCACGTCGGCGGATCGGTCGGTGGGTCGGTCGGCGGGTCGGTCGGCGGGTCCGTCGGCGGGTCGGTCGGCGTCGTGCCACCGGTGCAGGTGACGCCGTTCAGGGCGAAGCTCGTCGGGTCGGGGTTGCTGCCCGTCCACGACCCGTTGAACCCGAACGACACCGTGCCGTTGGTCGGGACCCCACCGTTGTAGCTCACGTTCCTCGCCGTCACCGCCGACCCGCTCTGCGTCAGTGACGTGTTCCATGCCTGCGTCACCGTCTGCCCGGCGCCGTACGACCAGGTCAACGTCCAACTGCTCAACGGATCACCCAGGTTCGTGATCGCCACGTTGGCGCCGAAGCCGCCCTGCCACTGCGACGACACGGCGTAGTTCACCGAACAACCCTCGGCCGCGGCACCGGCCGGCAGCGCCGCGACAACTGTCGACGACACCAGTAAGCCGACGCCGGCCGCAACCAGACCGACATTGGCTGCTCTGGATCTGGTCATATAGCACCCTCCTCGCGGGACGGCGGCCTATGCATTGGTGGCGGTCGCTGCGTGGTGACCGATTGTGAGCGTTAACAGGCCGCGTCAAGTATGTTACGGGAGCGCTCCCATACCCTCAACAGCATCTATCCCCCGTTCTCACTCATGCCAGTTTCCCGGTGCGGCTGGCCCGACGCTCCTCAGGCGACCGTCAGGGTGAGCACACCAAACTGGTTGCCCCGCTGCACGAAGTGCGGCAGATAGAAACTCCACGTCACGGTCAGCTCGCGCCCGGCCCGCATCGAGGCCGGCACCTCGGCGACCATTTCGAACTCGGTGCTGCCGCCAGCGGGGATCCGCGGTAGCGCGCGGCAGTTCAACCGGTACAGCTGAGCCGAGTTCACCGCGTCGTTGGTCGCGTCGCCGAGAGAGAACCGCTCCATCAGGTAGCCGGGGCAGGGGTCGAGCGTCAGCGGGCCGTCGGTCGGGTTGCCGAGCGTCACCCGGAAGGTGAGCAGCGACCCGGCGACGGCGGTCGCCGGCCCCTGGACAGCGACGGTGAGCTGGTCGAGCGGGGAGGACGGGGGCCTCGACACCGCCACCGGCTCGGTGAACCCACTCGCGGACAGCGTCCCCCGCGCGCGGGGGTGGACCCCCTCCCCCTGCGGGCAACCCGGACGCTCGTCGGCGGTGACCGGTGCGCGCAACGTGCCGCCCTCGTGCGGCAGTTCGATCGCCAGCTCCACCGGCCCCTTGACGGGCTGGCAGAACGGCCCGGACCAGTCCAGGCGCAGGCTGGCGTGGCCACCGGCCGGCACGGCGACCACCCGGGTGCGGCCCTCCTCGTCGATGTCATGGGTGTAGAGCATCGGGATCTCACGACCGCCGGCGAACATGGTCGTCGGCACCTCGCCCTCAAGGGTGCACTCCACCGTCGACGAGTTCCGCACGTCCACTTCGCCGATGAGCTTGCCGAGGGCAGCGTCCCAACCGCGAGGCTTCTCGCCGCTGGTGCCCGGCCGCGTCCAGTTGGTGAGCCGGCCGGACAGCTGCTGCGCACGGCACGGCTCGCTGCCGGTGGCCGGCTTCCTCGGCGCGGCGGGGCGACCGTTGAGATCCTCGTCGGTGATCTTCAGGTCGGCCCAGGGAACGCTGCCGTCGGCGAGCAGCTCCGTGGGCACCGGCTCCGCGACCGTCGGGCCCGGACGAGCCGGCTGCGCGTTCGGCTCGGCGCAGGCCACCGCCACGGCGAGGACCATCAGCAGCGGCACCACTAGTCGACGCATGCCGTCACCCTCACACGAACGGACCACACCGGACCTGAGTAGCCGTGCTCAACGCCGATCAGTCTCCGGTAGGCCCCGGCGTCTCGGCGATCGCGACGGGAGTGCCGAGCTCGACGGTACGGGAGACGGTGCACAACCGATCGTGCGACTGCTGCAACGACCGGGGCAGCGCCGCCCGGGCCTGGTCGCCGTCCGCGCCCTCCGGGAACGTCACGGTGAACTCGACCCGCAGGTTGCGCATCCGGTTTCCGCCGGCCTCGTCCCGGATCTTGTCACCGGTGACGGCGACGGTGAACCCGGTCGGCTCGGCACGGCGGCTGGTGATGTGGTCCACGTCCACGGCGGTGCAGCCGCCGATGGCGGCCAGCAGCAGCTCCACCGGCGTGAAACTGTCGTCCTCGCCGGTGCCCAACGACACCGACCCACCACGGATGTTCCGCACGACGTAGTTGCCCAGGCTGGAGCGCTCGATCGCCACCGAGCGGAAGCTGTCCTCAGTCATGGCAGAAAACTACCGGCATCCGCGATCACGGGTACATGAGATGCAGGCGTCATCCCGGCATCGGCGTGCGCCAGGTTGTGGCAATGGTTGGCCCACACTCCCGGGTTGTCGGCCCGGAACGCCACCACCGTCGCCGCGACGACCCCGGCGACCGCGAGCAGCCCCGCCCCCGCCGACGCCGGAAAGCCGTGCAGGATCGTCACGAGCAGGGCGCTGCTCGCGGCGTACCCGGCGAAGAGCAGCGGGACCGCGACGGCCCGGATGTCGCCCGGGGCCCGCAGCAGCCGCGGACCGGCGACGCCCACCGCCGCGAGCGACAGCGGGGCGGCGATGAGGATCTTCTCCGCGGCGAACCACCAGCCGGCGCGGGCGAGGGCGGTGATCGTGATCCGCGGGCGAGCGTGGCGATCAGCGCGACGGCCGCCAGTCCCAGTGCGAGCGGGCGACGCCGGGCGGCGGACGCGGCGCCACCACCGAGCCAGGCAGCGGCCGCGAGGAGCGCGATCACGAGGTCGGCCGCGAGCAGCGAACCGGTGGTCATACCGGCTCCCCTTCCCGGGTGACCACCCCAGCGGCGCCGGCCGGCACCGGGACGGCCAGCCTTCGCGCCGCCCGGTGCACGCCGACCACGACGTGCACCGCGATGATTCCGTTGAGCGCGTGCAGCCCACCGATGGTCAGCCCGAGCGGGGTGCTGACGCCCGACGCGTCGGTGAACGCCTCGGCGAGCATGGCGATGAGCGGCTGGAGCACGACCAGGCCGATCGGCAGGATCGCCAACCCGATGAGCCGGCCCGGCACCTTCGCCAGCGCGGCGAACAGGGCGGTGAGCACTGTGAGCACCGGGATGACCGCCATGCCGTTGACGCTGTGTAGCGCGTACGCGTCGTCGCCGGCGGGTCTGGTGAACCCGCCCACGGCGGCGAAGACGAACTGAAGGGCGAACGCGACGAGCAACAGCGCGGTGATGATGACGAGTGCCTTGCGCATGGGTTACCTCCTAGCGGTGCGCCGAGGCGAGGGCCTGGGCGACGTGATCGGTGGCCGTGATCGCCCCGTACGCGACCAACCGCACGAGGTCGGCGTCGGCCGGGTGGGAGAGCCGCCACAGCGCGACGTCGCCCAGGCTGATCGCGCTGGGCGCGAACGCCGCCAGCAACGCGATCCGCGTCCCGATGCGGTCCGTGCCCGGCACATCCCGGACCAGGTCGACGGCCCAGTCCGCGGGCCGGGCCGGAAACCGCCCGTCCTCCCCGCGCACGGTGGCCGTGACGGTCTGGCGCGCCACGTCGCCCAGCAGTTCCCCGCCCCGGGTGGCGGCCTTTCGCAACGACGCGTAGGCCACGCCCACCGGGCTGTCCCCCGCCCAGGCCGGTGTTGCCGTCGCGTCGGCGTCGAGCAGCGGGAGGCTTCGGCCGGGCTCCTTCGGCTCCCGGGCCGCCCTCGCGTAGAGCCGACCCCCGACCGAGCGCACCAGTGGAGACCGTTGCAGGCCGCCGGGGAGCAGATCGGGGTCGAGCAATGCCGAGACGACCCGGTTGATGAAGTGGAAGGCGAGCAGGGTGCCGGTGATCTCCGGGCGGTACGGGCTGGTCCAGTCGGCGGCTCTGGGGCCGCGGCTCGCCTGCGCCCAGCGGACGAGCTCCGCGTACCTCGGCTCGGGTGGCGTCTCACCCTGGGCGACGGCCTCGGCCAGCCTCGGTTCACCCAGCGCGTGCAGCAGCAGCACGTGGGCGTCGACGCAGAACTGACAGCGGTTGGCCTGGGACACCGCGGCCGCGACGAGTTCGCGGTCGACCCGGGGCGCGTCCCCGGCGAGCAGCGCCTCCCGCATCAGGGCCCAGGTCGCGGCCAGCACCTCCGGCACGGCCGACAGCGCCTGGAAGGTCGGCAACGGCCCGAGAAAGTCGTCGCGCAACTGTTGGTAGACCGCCGCGGTCCGGCCGGTGGCCGCCCTCGTCGGCGTGGGAGTGAAGAAGCGGTATGTCATGGCTCGATGCTTGCGGCGGCGGGCCGGGAAAGCGTCGTTCCACCGCAGACACTTGCCGCGCCGCGGATACCGCGCCCGTGGTACGCCGCAGGTACCACGCTCGCGGGATGCTCCACCGACGACGGCCGTTCTACAGTGCGACCATGCGCCGTGACCTCCCGTCCGCCCTCGGCGGTCTCGCCCTCGGCGTCCTCCTGCTCGGCAACGCCGTGCTCACCCCGGACGCCGCGCCGGTCGAGGTGCTCGACGTCGTCCTGGTCCTGGCCACGGTGATGGCCCTGGCGGCGTGCCGGCGCTACCCGGTGGTGGCGCTGGGCGTGGTCACCGTCGCCATGCTGGCCGTTCACGTCCGGGTGCACCCCGGGGTGTCCGCCGCGTTCCCCGTCCTCTGCGCGGTCTACGTCAGCGCCTGGCAGGGACACCGGTCGGCCGCCGCCGTGGCCAGCCTCGCCTTCCTCGGTGGCTTCCTGGCCCGCGACATCTCGATGGCGCCGGCCGGCCGACCAGGCCAGCTGGTCGCCGAGCGGACGGCCCTGCTGCTCGGCTGGTTCGTGGCGGCCAACGTCGCCGGGCTCGTCGCCCGGCAGCGCCGGGCGTACCTGGAGCAGGTCGAGCAGCGGGCGATCGAGGCCGAACGCACCCGCGAGGAGATGGCGTTGCGGCGCGCCGGGGAGGAGCGCCTGCGCATCGCCCGCGACCTGCACGACTCCCTGACCCACAGCATCTCGGTGATCAAGGTGCAGGCCGGCATCGCCGTGCACCTGGCCCGCAAGCACGGCGAGGAGCCGTCGGCCACGCTGCTGGCGATCCAGGAGGCCAGCGGCACCGCGATGCGGGAACTGCGCACGACCCTCGACGTCCTACGCGCACCCACCGACGGCGATCGGGTCGGGCTGGCCCGGGTGGACGAGCTGGCCGAGCGCACCCGGGCGGTCGGCGTACCGGTGCAGGTGACCGTCACCGGCCAGCGCGCGACCCTGCCCGACGAGGTCGACCAGGCCGGGTTCCGGGTCATCCAGGAGGCGCTCACCAACGTGGCCCGCCACGCCGGCCCCGCGACCGCGCACATCGAGGTGGCGTACGCCCCGGCGGAGCTGACCGTCGCGGTCACCGACGACGGTCAGGCGTCGCCGGCCGAGCCGCTGACCCCGGGTGTGGGCCTGCGCGGCATGCGGGAGCGGGTCAGCGCCCTGGGCGGCACGCTGCGAGCCGCCGCGCACGACGACCACGGGTTCACGGTGCGGGCCACCTTCCCGCTGGACGGCCCACGATGACCGCCCGCCGCGGGGAGGAGCCGGGATGATCCGGGTGCTGCTCGCCGACGACCAGGCGCTGATGCGCGCCGGCTTCCGGGCCCTGCTCGACGCCGAGGACCACCTGGAGGTCGTCGGCGAGGCGACCGACGGCACCTCGGCCGTCCACCTGTCGCGGTGTCTGCGCCCGGACGTCGTCCTGATGGACGTGCAGATGCCGGGCCTCGACGGCATCGAGGCCACCCGGCGCATCGCCGCTGATCCCGACCTCGCCGCGGTCCGCGTTCTCATCCTCACCAACTACGGGCTCGACTCCTACGTCTTCGCCGCCCTCCGCGCGGGCGCCAGCGGCTTCCTCCTCAAGGACGCCGACCCCACCGACCTGCTGCACGCCGTCACCGTCGTCGCGCGCGGCGACGCGCTGCTCGCACCGACCGTCACCCGCACACTGATCAGTGAGTTCGTGGCCGGCCCACCGCCGGCCGTGCCGACGGCCGGACGCGACGTGCTGACCGCCCGGGAGCAGGAGATCGTCGAGCTGGTCGCCCGCGGGCTGACCAACGACGAGATCGCCGCGCGCATGGTGATCAGCCCGCTGACCGCCAAGACACACGTCAACCGGGCCATGGCGAAGCTGCACTGCCGCGACCGGGCCCAGCTGGTCGTGTGGGCGTACGAGTCGGGGCTGATCACGCCCCGTCGGCGGTGATCGCCGTCTCCGAGAGCCGGGTCGATCAACCACCCTTGGGAACATGAGGGAGGGTCGACGCACTAGCATTGCCGCCGTCCGCGACGGCTCTGCTGAATCGAGGCGACATGCGTTGGCTCCGTCGATTGCTGGGCGGTAGAAAGGTCCAGCTCGACCCGGGACGCCAGCAGGCGCTGCTGCACGACGTCCAGTCCCGGTACGGCCCCCACGCGCGGATCCGGTTCAACGAGCAGGTCGACGCGCTCACCGGTTCGCTCGACAGTGACGACGGCCTGGTGGTGGCGACCCGGATCGTGAGTCAGGTCGCCGACGAGGCCCACGTGGACCTTCAGGCCCAGGCCCAGGAGATCCACCGACGGACCGGCCGGCGGCTGCTGGTGCACCGCCGCAACTACCGGCCGCTGTGGAAGGAGGCCGGTCCGGCCCTGCGCTGGCCGCTGTTCGCGTTGCCGTGTGGCTTCCACCCGTACGCGCAGGTGGCCGCCGCCGTCACGGTGGTCGGCAACCGGGCGCCCCGGCTCGACCGGGTGACCGACCCGAACCCGCTGGTGACCCGCGTGTTCGAGGTGCTCGACCTGACCACCTCCGGCTGGGAGTACGGCCGGGTGCGGGTGGACACCGACGCCGCCACCCTGGCCGATCGACTGATCGTCAGCGCCGGTCAGGTCCTCGCGGCCATGGAGGACCCGCCGCGACTGCCGCCCGCGGTCCGGGAGCTGATGCGTCGCAACAACACCGTCGCCGTGCACGATCCGGCCGGCCCTCGGGCGGTGGGCGGGATCAACCTGGGCGCGCGGATGCGGGAGGAGTTCCTGGTCTGAGCCCGGCGGTCCGCAGTGACGACAACTGCGCGCAACCGCTTGCCGGCCCGCCGAACACCGCTCGACCATGTGCGGATGGGGCCGGAGCGTCGGGTGATCGTCGGAGTCGACGTGGGCACCAGGGCCGTGCGGGCTGTCGCGTTCGCTCTGGACGGCACCGCGCGACACGTCGCGACGCGAGAGTACCCCCTGCTGGAGCCGATGCCCGGCTGGCAGGTGCAGGAGCCGGACGTGCTGATGGCGGCCACAGTGGCGGCGATGTCCGCGTGTGTGGCCGGCACCGCCGGGGCGGAGGTGGTCGCCCTCTCGCTGAGTTCCGCCCGGTACGGCCTGATCGGGCTGGACGCGGCGATGACGCCGGTGACGCCGCTGCTGACCCGGCGTGACACGCGGGCGTCGGAGGCGGCCCGTGAGCTGCGGTTGTCCGGTCAGAGCCGGGAGCTGCACCGGTTGACGGGCACCGCCGTGCACCCGATGAACCCGCTCTGCAAGCTCCTGTGGTTCGCCCGTCACGAGCCGTACCTCTGCACGGCGACGCGGTGGTGGGTCGGTCTCAAGGACTATGTGGTCCTCCGGCTCACCGGGATGTTGGTGACCGAGTTGTCCTCGGCCTCCGGGACCGGGATGTTCGACGTGCACCGTCGGGGGTGGAGTCCGGCCGTCCTCGATCTCGCCGGGGTGTCTGAGAGTCAGCTGCCCCCGGTCCTGCCCACGACGGCGGTGTTGCGGTTGTCGCCGACGGCCGGGCGCGCGGTCGGCCTGCCCTCCGGCACACCGGTCGTCGTCGGGGCGGGAGACGGTCCGTTGCGGAGTCTGGGCGCGGCGGCGATCGACCCGACCGTCGGTGGCCTGACGCTCGGGGCCACCGGGGCCCTGCGGACGGTCGTCGAGGCTCCCCTCTTCGACCCGGTCGAAACGTTCTCCTGCGGTGCGTTGACCGACGACGCGTGGGTTGTCGGCGGGGCGGTCAGCAACGGCGGCAACGTCGTCCGGTGGGCGGGACGTGTCCTCGGTGACGACCGTGCCGCGCCCGCGCTGCTGGATCTCGCCGAGCGGATCGCACCGGGCAGCGACGGTCTCGTGATGCTGCCCTACCTGCGGGCCGACGAGGCGCCGCCGCAGGGCTGTGCCCCGGCGGGCGCGTTCCTGGGGCTGCGCAGCGAGCACTCGCGCGGCCACCTGGTCCGGGCCGCCGTGGAGGGCGTCTGCCTGCAACTCGGTGGTGTCCGTGACCGTCTGGCCGAGCTGACGCCGATCGGCAGCGTCCGCCTGACCGGGGGCGCCTTCCGGTCTCCGCTGTGGCGCGAGGTGATGGCGGCGGTCCTGGACTGCCCGGTCCGGGTCGCGGGTGTGGCCGACCACGTCACCCTCGGCGCGGCGGCGCTCGGGCTCTTCGCGATCGGCCACACCTCCGGTCTTCAGGAGGCGGTCACCCAGCTCGATCCGGGGGTCGCCGGCGGCGAGCCCGTCGCGGTCGACCCGGCTCTCGCCGCGGCCTATCGCGGTCTGCGAACCAGGCTGCCGGCGCTCATCACGGTCGCGGGTCGCCTGGGTGAGATCCTCGACGAGGCGGCCAGCGCCGGCCTCAGTGCTCCGGCTCGTCCTTGACCTGCGCCACGAGCTGGGTCGGGTTGACGTAGCGCAGCGCGACGACGAGCAGGACCAGCATCATCGAGGTGTAGATGACCGCCATGGCGTCGACCGACTGCTGGGCCCTGATCCCGGACGCGGACATCGAGTAGTAGAGCGCCACCACCAGGGTCTGCGAGTCGGGCCCCGCGGTCAGGAAGGTGAGCTCGAACATGCCCACGGTCCGGACCAGCACCAGGATTGCGGAGGCGAGGATGCCCGGCACGAGCAGCGGCGTGAGGACCCGGAGGAACACCGTCCGCAGGCCCGCGCCGCACATGCGCGCGGCGCTCTCGATCCGCGGGTCGATCTGCTCGATGAACGGGGTCATGGTCAGGATGACGAAGGGCACCGACGGTACGAGGTTGGCGAGCACCACCCCGGACATGTGCCCGGCCAGGCCGAACTTGTAGAGGACTGTCGCCAGCGGGATGCCGTACGTGATCGGGGGCATCAGGATGGGCAGCAGGAACACGAGAAAGATCAACCGTTTGCCCGGGAACGAGCGCCGCGCGAGGGCGTAGGCGGCCGGCACGCCGATCACCAGCGAGAGGCCCACGACGAGTACGGAGACCTCCAGGGTCACGACGATGACCTGGAGAAGCGCGAACTCGTCCCAGGCCCGGGCGTACCAGCTGGTGGTGTAGCCGTCCGGGAGCCAGGTGTCGAACCAGCGCTGGCCGAACGAACTGACCAGCACGGACGCCACGACGCCCAGCAGGTTGAGGAAGAAGAAGATGACGACGCCCCACACGATCCAGGCGGCCGGCCGCGCGGCGATGCGCCGCCGCCGGTCGGTGCTGGTGGCGGGGGGCCGCGCTGGTGGCGCCTGGGTGGTCGTTGCCATCAGCCCTTGCCTCCGGTGGAGCCGGTGTAGAAACGGCTACGGGCGGCCAGCACCACCGCGATGATGACCAGCTCGACGAAACCCATGATCATGGCGATCGCCGAGGCGTACGGGTAGTCGTACTGCTCGTACGCCGCCTGGTACGCGGCGAGGGAGATGACCCGGGTCTCCCCGGCCGGGTTGCCGACCAGAACCGCCGACGGGAACACGCTGAACGCCAGGACGAACGTCAGGCAGAAGGTCGTGGCGAGACCGGGCATCAGCAGCGGCAGGGTGATCCGGGTGAACCGGCGACGCCAGTCCGCGCCCAGCGTCGCGGCCGCCCGTTCCAGGGTCGGGTCGATGCCGGACAGGTACGAGAGCACCAGCAGGAACGCGAACGGAAAGCCGGTGATCACCAGCGAGAAGAACACGCCCCAGTAGTTGTGGGTCAGCCGCACCGGCTCGTCGACGAGGGTGGTGGCCAGCAGGATCCGGTTGAACCAGCCGGTCGGGCCGAGGAAGTTCAGCAACCCCTGCGCGGTGAGGACGGTGCCGAGCGTGATCGGCACGACCAGCAGCGTGGTGACCAGCCGCTTGCCCCGGAACCGGCCGCGCATCCGGTAGGCGATCGGCACGGCGGCGAGGACGTTCAGGAGCGCGGCGGGCAACGCGATCCGCAGCGTGATCCAGATCGTGCCCCGCTCGTAGGAGTCGGAGAAAAACCGGGCGTAGTCGCTGAACGGCCCGCCCCTGGTCGGCTGGAACGAGAGGGTCAGCCCGTAGAAGAACGGGTAGAGGAACAGGGCGACGACGAAGACCAGCGCCGGGACCAACAACCAGAGCTGACGGTCGACGCCCCGCTCGGCGAGACGGTGCTGCCAGTGCGCCAGCGGCCTCCCGGGCCCGGCGCCGCTCACCGCGTCGCCCCCGAGGCGTCCGCGAGGCGGTCGGGCTGCGTCGACGCGTCGGCGGGATAGACGAGCAGCCGCTGTGGGTCGACGGCGAGCTTGACCTGGTCGCCCGGGGCGATCCGCTGCTCGGTGCGCAGGTGCAGCAGCAGCCCGGTGTCGGTGCGGGCCTCGGCCGCCAACTCGCGGCCCTGGTACTCCACCACCTCGACCGTCGCCGACAGGGCGTTGCGGGTCTCGCCGGGCGCGTCGACGCGGATGTCCTCGGGGCGTACCGCGACCACCGCGTCCGCGCGGGCCTGGAGGTCCCCCACCACCTCGCCGAGCAGGCGGTGACCGGACGACTCGACGGTGGCCCGGGCGCCGTCGGACTGCTCCACCCGCCCCCGCCACAGGTTGCGGTAGCCCATGAAGTCGGCGACGTGCCAGTTGGCCGGCCGGGTGTGCAGCTCGCGCGGCGAGCCGATCTGCTGCACCCGCCCCTCCCGCAGCACCACCAGCCGGTCGGCCAGGGAGAGCGCCTCCTCCTGGTCGTGGGTCACGTAGACGGTGGTGAGCCCCAGCGACTGGTGCAGCCGGCGGATCTCGGTACGCATCTCCAGGCGCAGCTTGGCGTCGAGGTTGCTCAACGGCTCGTCCATCAACACCAGGGACGGCTCGAACACGACGGCGCGGGCGATGGCGACGCGTTGCTGCTGACCACCCGAGAGCTGACCGGGCAACTTGTCGACGTGGTCCTCCAGTCGCACCAGCCGCACCGCCTCCGCCGTACGCCGGCGCGTCTCCTCCTTGGGCAGTCGCCGCATGCGCAGCCCGAAGGCGATGTTCGCCCGGACCGTCAGGTGCGGGAAGAGGGCGTAGCTCTGGAACACCATGCCGAAGCCGCGCCGCTCCGGTGGCAGCGTGTCGATGCGGCGCTCGTCCTGCCAGATGCTCCCCGCCGTCAACGGCAGCAGCCCGGCCAGACAGTTCAACGCCGTCGACTTGCCGCAGCCGGAGGGGCCGAGCAGGGCGATGAACTCCCCCGCCTCGATCGTCAGGTCCAGCTCGGTGAGCGCGGCCTGGCCCCCGAACCGGCGGGACACCCCGTCCAGCCGCAGCTGGGTGAAGGCGCTCATCCCTGCTTGACCTTCCCGCCACCGATCTCGCGATCCCAGCGGCTGAACGCCGCCACCAGGCTCTTCGCGTCGAGTGGGACCTCGGTCGGGTTCCCGGCGATCAGCGCGTCGTACTCGGGGCGACCGAACTCCCGGATCGCGTCCTGGCTCTTCTGCGGCGCCGACGAGAGCTGAACCTCCTTGATGGCCGGGCCCGGGTAGAAGTAGCCCTCGTCGTACGCCTTCGCCTGCTGTTCAGGAGTGAGCATGAACGCCAGCAGGGCCAGCACCGCGGCCTGGGTGTCGGTCGACACACCCTTGGGCATGACGGCGTAGTGCGCGTCGGTGACCCAGTGGAAGCCGTCGATCGGGGTGATCCTGGCCTCCTTGGGCACCGTGCCGAGTACCCGCGGGTTGATGTCCCAACCGGTCGTGCTGACGATGAGGTGCGCGGTGCCGTTGGCGAGGTTCTTCATCGTCTCGGTGGTGCCGGACGGGTAGTAGTCGACGTACTGGCCCAACTCCTTGAGGAAGGCCCACGTCTTGTCCCATCCCGCGGTGGGGTCCTTGGGGTTCGAGTCTTTGAGGATGTAGGGCAGACCCATCAGGAACGTCCGGCCCGGGCCGGAGTTGGCCGGGCGGGCGTACTGGAATTTCCTGGGGTTGGCCCTGGCCCAGGCGAGCAGCGCGTCCGCGCTGGTGGGTGGCGTCGCGAGGCGCGACGGCAGATATTCGAGCAGCGGACCCGACGGGTAGTAGGTGACGGTGACGCCCGCGTTGCCGGCAAGCTGCTGCATCGCGGCGGCCGGCGCCAGGTAGTTGCTCATCCCGCCGAGGCGGTCCTGGAAGGTCGGCAACACGTCGATCCAGAGCCCCTGCTCGATCCCGGCGGCCAGGCCGTCGACGCCGGTCAGCACAAGACCGATGTCCACCCGGTCCGCCCCCTGCTGGGCCTTGATCTTCCCAGCCAGCTCGGGTGCCGGCGCCTTCGAATAGGTCACCCGGGAGATCACGTCGGGGTTCTTCGAGACGAACTCGTCGATCATCCCCTGGGTCAGCTGGAGGTTGCCCGCCACGTCGAGGACGTTGAGCGTGACAGCCTTGCCAGGCCGCTGTGGCACCTCGCCGGTGCTGTCGCCCGTGGAGTCGCCGGGAGCCTCGGGTGCTCCGCACCCGACCGCGCCCACCAGGAGCGACGATGCCGTGACCAGGAGAGCGCCGCGCCGCGAGATACCCATGAGCCGTTCCCTCCGCCAGGTGTCATCCCTGCTGATTGAGACAGCCGGCGCGCCGCGGCGGCAACGGGTTGCCATGTATTGCCTCGCGCGAATGCGGATCGGGCAGCTGGATTGTTGCGGGGGCATTGCCGAGTATTCACGGCCGCCATACCATGATCACGGCGCGTAGCCGGGAGGAGCATGAAGATGCCCGACCACATCAGGCCGCCCGAGAAGAGAGTCACCATCTACGACGTCGCCGTCGAGGCGGACGTCTCACCGTCCACGGTGTCCCGTGCCTTCTCCCGACCGAGTCGCGTCAACTCCGAGACCGCCGAGCGGATCCGGCAGGTCGCCGAGCGGTTGGGCTACCGCACCAATCCCCTCGCTCGCGCCCTCACCACGTCGCGCACGCAGATGATCGCGCTGGTCATCGCCGACATCACCAACCCGGTGTACGCGGAGATCGTGCGCGGCGCGCAGGAGGCGGCGACGGACGGCGAGTACACCACCGTGCTCATCGACGCCCAGGAGTCCGACCGGCTGGAACGGGCGGCGGTCGAGCGCGCCATGTCGACAGTCGACGGCATCGTGCTGGCCAGCAGCCGGATGTCCGACTCGGCCATCCGGATGGTCGCCAAGCAACGGCCGGTGGTGGTCCTCAACCGCGCTCTCGCCGACGTGCCCTGCGTCGTCACGGACAACCCCCGTGGGGTGCGGCGGGCCGCCGAGCACCTCGGCGAACTGGGGCACGACCACATCACCTACGTCGCGGGACCGCAGGCGTCCTGGCCCAACGGCGTCCGCTGGCGGTCGCTGCTCGAAGCGGGCATGGAACTGGAGATCAAGGTCCGCCAGATCGGGCCGTTCAGCCCCACCATGGCGGGAGGTGAGCGGGCCGCGCAGGAGCTGTGTGCGCGTCCCGCGACGGCGGTCCTCGCCTTCAACGACCAGATGGCCATCGGGATCATCCGCGGCCTCAGCCGGATGGGCGTCAACGTTCCGGGCGACGTCAGCGTCGTGGGTTTCGACAACATCCTCGCCGCCGACATCGTCACACCCGGGCTCACCACCGTCGCGGCGCCGCTCTACGCGGAGGGTTCGGCCGCGACCCGGCACCTGCTCACGATGATCGAGGGGGCGCCCGGGCACACCGGCCGGCCGATGGTCCTGCCGGTGCGCCTCGTGGTTCGCGACTCGACGGCCGTACGCAACCCGAACCCCGGTCGGACCCGACCAGCGTGGGTACGGCAGCGGTCCGTGACCGACCCGGCGGCCCACCGGCCGTGAGGCCGTACCGCCCCGCGACAAGAAACGACAACTCGTTGCCGAGGCGGAGCCGTGCCGGGAAGGATCGGCGCGCATCCATCCAGCAACGTCGTTGCGCTCGCGGGACGGACGCAACGACGCCCCAGCGGACGAACGAGGAGATGGCGATGAACCGAGCTTCGGTGCCCCGGCTACGGCGAACCCTCATCGTGCTGGGCACGGCACTCGCCACGGTCGCGGCCACCCTGACGGTCGCCACCACCACGCCGGTCGCTGCGGCCGCCTCACCGGACGACTACAGCGGCTCCGACCTGTGGCTGCGGTACGTGCCGGTCGACGACGCGAAGCTGCTGCGCGACTACCGCCGCGCGGCCACGGCGATCGTGGTCGAGAACGCCGACGCCACGAAGGTCCACCGGCACACGACGGACCTCGCCATGGCTCCCGGTTCCACCGAGAAGCTTGTCGAGACCACGCTGGGCGCCGCACGGGACGAACTGGTACGCGGCCTGGGCGGGCTGCTCGGTCAGCCGACACCCGTGGCCACGGTCGACGGCGGCACCGTCCCGGACGGCGCGGTCGTGGTGGGCACGCCGGCGAGTTCGCCGCTGGTAAGCCGCAGCGTCGCCACCCGCGACCTGGCCAAGGTGGGCAACGAGGGCTACCTCGTCCGCTCGGTGTCGAAGGGCGGGGCGCGGTTCACCGTCATCGCCGGCAACACCGACCTCGGCGCCCTGTACGGCACCTTCGCCTTCCTCCGGCTCCTGCAGACCCAGAAACCCATCGACCACCTCCGCGTCGCGGAATCACCGAAGATCAAACATCGGTTGCTGAACAACTGGGAGACCGAGCGTCTCTACGCCGGCAACAACGCCTCCGGGCTGGGCGGGCTGAACGGGGAGAGCGGGGCGATCTTCAACTTCGCCGCGACCGGGGCCAGCGCCGGCCGGAATCTGCCCGTCATCCTCGACCGCTACCTCGTCATGGCCCGCGCGCTGGCGTCCCTGGGCATCAACGGCATCACCATCAACAACGTCAACGCCGACAACGCGTACCTGACGAGCGCCCGCATCGCGCAGGAGGCCGCCCTCGCCGACGCGCTGCGTCCGTACGGCATCAAGCTGGGCCTGTCGATCCGCTACACCGCCCCCACCGACAGCCGGTTCGCGCCGGACACCCTGACCAACAGCCAGCTCGACCCGTACGGCGCCGATTTCCGGGGCTGGTGGCACCGCCGGGCCCAGCAGATCCAGGCCGCGATCCCGGACTTCATGGGCCTCACCGTCAAGGCCAACTCCGAGGGCCAGCCGGGGCCACAGGACTTCGGGTACGACCACGGTGACGGCGCCAACGCCATCGCCGCCGCGGTGGCGCCGCTCGGGATGACCGTGCACTGGCGGACGTTCGTCTACAACGCCGAGGTCGACAACGACCGGCTCAAGCGGGCCTACCTGGAGTTCGGGCCGATCGACGACGAGGTCCAGCCGGACGGCAGCCGGGGACGCTTCGCCGACAACGTGTTCCTCCAGACCAAGAACGGGCCACTGGACTTCCAGGCCCGGGAGCCCATCCACCCGATGTTCGGTCGGATGGAGAACACCAACCAGGCCCTGGAACTCCAGATCACGCAGGAGTACACCGGCCAGAACTGGATGCTGGCCTACCTCGGCCCGATGTACGAGGAGATCCTCAAGACCGACACGTACGCGACCGACGCGAACGGGAAGCTGCTGAAGAAGCGCCTGGTCGGCAACATCGTCGACGGGACCGCCCAGCACCACCCGGACACCGCCATCGTGGGTGTCGCCAACCTCGGCAACGCCGACAACCTGACGGGGCACCACTTCTCCCAGGCGAACCTCTTCGCCTTCGGACGCCAGGCGTGGGACTGGACGCTCGACGCGGCGGACATCGCGACCGACTGGACGCGGATGACCTGGAGCAACGACCGGCGCGTCGTCGACACCATCCGCAAGATGATGATGGGGTCGTGGGAGTCGCTGGTCAGCTACCAGACCCCGCTGGGCATCGGCCACCAGTTCGCCGAGGGCGCCCACTACCGTCCCGACCCCGCCGACTGGGCCGGCCGCGACGACTGGAGCCCGATCTACTACAACAAGGCCGACAGTGTCGGTCTGGGCTTCGACCGCTCCCCCACCGGCAGCAACCTGGCCGCCCAGTACTTCCCCCGCCTACAACAGCGCTACGGGAACATCGACTCGGTTCCGGAGAACCTGCTGATGTGGTTCCACCACGTGCCGTGGGGCCACCGGATGGACAGCGGCCGGACGTTCTGGAAGGAGCTGGTCTACCGCTACCAGATGGGCGTGCAGTACGTGACCTGGATGCGGGAGACCTGGGACACGCTCCAGACCGAGATCGACGCACGCCGGTTCGCCGAGGTACGCGCCAAGCTGGCGGTCCACGAGGCGGACGCCGCCGACTGGCGGGACACCTCGGTGAACTACTGGAAGGAGTTCAGCGGTCGGGACATCCCGGTCGACGACGCGCCGCTGTCGGCGACGATCGTGGTGAACGGGAAGAGTTTCGGCGGCTTCAACCTGTCGGACACCTCGTACACCATCCCGGTTCCGGCCGGGGCATCGCCGACCATCACCACGGTGCGCACGGCCGACCGGAAGGCCCGCTACGAGATCATCTCCCAGGCTGCCGGCGTACCCGGTCAGGCGGTCGTCAAGGTCACCACGGAGAGTTTCTTCGGCCCCCTGGTGAAGAACTACGTCTTCAACCTGGTGCCCGACACGACGCTGACGGCCCTGCGCGTCGACGGCGAGCGCCTGGCGTCCTTCTCGCCGACGGTGCTGCGCTACAACGCCCTCAGGCCGGCCGGCACCACGACCGTGCCGACGGTCACCGCCAGCGCCGCCGACCCCGCTGCCTCGGTCACGGTCGAGCAGGCGACCAGCCCCACCGGCCAGGCACGGGTCACCGTCTCGAACGGCGGCGCGTCGTCGGTCTACACCGTCGACCTGAACACCACCCTCACCGGCAGCGACGAGTTCGACTCGACCCAGCTCGGCCCGCAGTGGCAGTGGGTCCGGCCGGACGAGAGCAGCCGGCGTCTGGCCGACGGGTCCCTGGTCGTCACCGCCCAGCAGGGCGACCTCCAGGGCAACACCAACACCGCGAGGAACCTGGCCCTCCAGGATGTCGACGGCGACTGGACGGCCGAATCCCGGGTCGTCTTCTCCCGACCGCTCGCCACCAACAACGAGCAGGGCGGTGTTCTCGGGTACGC
Source organism: Micromonospora sp. BQ32 (assembly GCF_059358895.1). Classification (NCBI taxonomy): domain Bacteria; kingdom Bacillati; phylum Actinomycetota; class Actinomycetes; order Micromonosporales; family Micromonosporaceae; genus Micromonospora; species Micromonospora sp. BQ32. Next base: position 176,992 of record NZ_JCADBI010000011.1, read on the forward strand.
CGACGACAACAACTACGTGAAGCTCGCCTGGGAGATGGGCAACGCTACCGCGGCTGTCCACAAGGCCCGGATCGTCTTCCTGCGCGAGCAGAACGGCACGGTGTCGACACTGGAGATCACCGGCGCCGACGCTCAGCGGATCGTCGGAGCCGACGGCGCCATCTGGCTGCGACTGACCAAGGTCGGTGACAGTTACCGCGCCTACTACTCCACCGACGGAAGCGTCTACCGCTACATCGGCTCCCAGACGCTGAACGCCGAGGCGACGAAGGCCGGGCTGCTGGCCTTCAACCGGGCCGGCACCTCCACCGACCTCGACGTCGCCTTCGACTACTTCCGGATCGAGAGCCGCGGCGAGCGCATCCGCTGAACCAGCATGCCGATGTGCTGTTGAGCGGTATACCTCAGAGTCATATTCATACCTCTGAGGTATACCGCTCAATACCGCGTCCGCCCCGACGGAGCCGACCGACAGGTCGCCACCGACCGCCGGCTGCGCCCACAGCCCGGAAGCCACCGCAGCACCGCAAGCCGCGACCGGGCCCGTCCCCGGTTGGGACGGGCCCGGTCACGCTCCCCCAAGCGGGACTCGTTGCCGTCAGCTCCCGATCGCGATGGCGAAGATGTGCATGGTCGGCACGTTCGTCGCGGCGCGTGCGCTGATGTTGGGCAGCACGACCGAGGCCACCGCCTTGCTCTGCAACGCGACACCCACGTAGTAGATGCAGGCGGCAGTGGCCTGGCGGCCGTTGTTGGGCCGGTTCTGGTACGCGGACACGATGGCCGCGGTGCCCCCGGAGTGCGGTCCGCCGTACCAGTCAGGCGTGCTCAGCGTGAACGTCTGGCGGGTGCCGTCGGCGTAGACCACGGTGCCGGTTCCCGACACCGCGCCGTAGGTGCCGGTGAGCAGGAAGCCGAGCGTGCTGCCGGTGCCGGTCACCCCGATGGTCTGGCCCGAGGCGATGGCGTTGTCGGCGGCCCCGGAGCTGACGTTGGGCCAGCGGAAGTTGACCCCGTTGCGGCTCACCGTGCCACCCGGGCTGGCGCCGGCCTGCGCCAGGGCCTGCGCGGAGAGCGAAGCCCCGCCGCCGTCGAAGTTGCCGACGTTGGTGTTGCTGTCGTTGGTGATGCCGACGTTGCTGAAGCTCTGCTCCAGAGTCGGTGTGGTGGCACCGGAACTGGTGACCCGGTAGGTGCGTCCGGCCTGCACGGTGACGTCGATCAGGTCGGAGTCGATCCGGGTGGTCCGGGCCGCCGTCCCGTCGGCGGTGTCGACCACCGTGACGGTGCCGGTCAGGATCCGGGAGCGCAGGCGGACGGTGCCGGCCCGGTCCGGTCGGATGAGGATCTCGCTGGCCTGGCCGCTCGCCCACGTGATACCGACCGTGTGCCCACCCCGGCCGCGCAGGCCGGTCACCCGTCCGCTCGGCCAGGCCGGCGGCAGCGCGGGCAGAACGTGCAGTTCACCGGCGTGGCTCTGCAACAGCATCTCGGCGATGCCGGCGGTGGCGCCGAAGTTGCCGTCGATCTGGAACGGCGGGTGCAGGTCGAACATGTTCGGCGCGAGTCGGGCGGTGGTGGCGAGGTAGCGGATCAGGTCGTGCGCCCGTTTGCCCTCCTCCATCCGAGCCCAGAAGTTGATTTTCCAGGCCAGCGACCAGCCCGTTCCGTCGTCGCCGCGCAGCGCCAGGGTCCGCCGGGCCGCCTCGAACAGCTGCGGCGTGCCGCGCTTGGTGATCTGGTTGCTGGGCGCCAGCCCGTACAGGTGCGAGATGTGCCGGTGGTTGGGCTCGGTCTCCACCCAGTCGTAGAGCCACTCCATGATGTTGCCGCGAGAGCCGATCTTCATGGGTGGGAGCCGGTCCCGGGTGGCGCGAACCTGCGCCCGGAAGGTGCTGTCCACGTCGAGGATCTCGCTCGCCCGGGCGCACGCGTCGAACAGGTCCCGCAGGATCTGGTTGTCCATGGTGGGGCCGGCGCACACGCTGGCGTTCGCGTGGTGGCTGAGCTCCGGCGAGTTCGACGGGTTGGTGACCAGGTAGCCGAGGGTCGGCTCGGTCACCAGGGTGTTGAGGAAGAACTGCGCCGCGCCCTTCATGGCCGGGTAGTTCGTCCGCAGGAACTCGATGTCGCCGTTGAACAGGTAATGGTCCCAGATCAACGTGGACAACCAGGCGCCGCCGGTCTGCCACATGCCCCAGAACGCGCCGTCCACCACCGCGGTGGCCCGCCACGCGTCGGTGTTGTGATGGGTGACCCAGCCACCGGCGCCGTACTGCACCTGGGCGGTCCGCGCTCCGGTGACGGCGAGATCTCTGACCATGTCGAAGACCGGGCTGTGGCACTCGGCCAGGTTGGTGGTGTTGGCCGGCCAGTAGTTCATCGGCAGGTTGGCGTTGATCGTGTACTTCGAGTCCCACGCCGGAGCCAGCGAGTCGTTCCAGATGCCCTGGAGGTTCGCCGGCTGGGTGCCGGGTCGCGACGACGAGATCAGCAGGTACCGGCCGTACTGGAACAGCAGCGCCGAGAACTGCGGGTCGTTGACGCTGTTGTGCTGGGCGATCCGGACGTCCGTCGTCTGGTCGGCCGCCGACGTGCGGCCCAGGTCGAGGGTGACCCGGCCGAACAGCGCCTGGTAGTCGGCCACGTGCCGGCTGCGCAGCTGGTCGAAGCTGCTGGCCCGGGCGGCGGTGAGGCGCTGCCGGGCGATGCCCTGGTAGTCGCCGCCGACGTTGCGGTAGTTGACGTAGCTGGAGCCGATGGAGATCAGCAGGGTCACGCTGTTGGCGTTGGTCACCCGCAGGGTGCCGCCGGAGCTGGACACGCTGCCACCGCTGATGGTGGCGTTGGCCAGGGCGAGGAAGCGGACCGCGCCGGTCACGCCCTCCATGTTTCCGGAGACGCCGTCGAGGCCGATCGTGGTGCCGTCCGGGCTGGACACCGTGGTGCGCTGCGGGCTGTCGAAGGTGGCGGTGAAGCTGATCGAGCCGGTCCGATCGGCGGTCAGTCGCACCGCGATGACCTGGTCGGGCGCGCTCGCGAACACCTCCCGCTGGTGACGAACGCCGTTCAGCACGTACGTCGTCGTGACGGTGGCGGTGGTGAGGTCGAGCGTCCGGTTGTGCTGTGAGGCCCCGCTGGCGGATCCGAAGGCAAGCCGGAGGTTGCCGACGGTCTGGTACGCCAGCTGGCCGCCGGGGTTGCCCATCATGGTCTGGTTGATCAGATCCTGGGCCTGGGTCCACTGGTTCGCGTTGACCAGCCGCCGGATCTCCGCGAGCGATCCCGCGCCTCTGGGGTTGCTGGGGTCGTGCGGGCCGCCGGCCCAGACGGTGTCCTCATTGAGCTGAAGTCGCTCGGTGTCGACGTTGCCGAAGACCATGGCGCCGAGTCGGCCATTGCCGATCGGCAGCGCCCGCAGCCAGTCGGTGCCGGCCCCTTCGTCGTACCAGAGCGCGAGGTCCCCGGCGGCCAGCACCTGCGGCGGCGCCACCGCGCCCGCCTGGGCCACGGCGGTCCAGGGCACCGGCAGCAGAGCGCCACCCGCGCCGGCTGCGCCGATCTTCAGGGCTTGCCGTCGGGTCAGGTCTGACATCGATCCTCCAAACGGTGACCAGTCCGGCCACCCCGAAGCGGGACAACTGTGGGACTCGACATGGGGATCCGCTTGGTGGGGCCAACCGGGACCCTGCCTGAGCAGGCCGACGCCGGGCTTGGCGAGCCAGACATCTGATGTGTTTCGGGAAGGTTACTCCGAGGCCACAGAATAGGCAACGGTCGATCGATGGATGGATGTCGCGCCACCCTGGCCGGTCAGCAAGATGCATAGGCGGGTGAGCAGCGGCGGACCGACGCGGCACAGCGCGGTGATCCGCCGGAAAAATGCCGACGACAACCAGCCCGGATGGACATACATCAGATGTACGCGGTCGGACGGCTCCGTACGCAATCGGGTTGTTCTCCGCCGGCGCACGGGTGACCATGGGCGGCATGGCGGGAGCTCGGGGGTGAGATCGCCTCTTCAGGGTGGACTGCCGCCGGGCGGCGCGGCGGTGGTCGGCGCCGTGGTGGAGATCGCCTGCGACGAGTCGGGATTCTCGGGCACGAACCTGCTGCACTCGACCGCCCCGGTGATCACGCACGCGAGCGTCGACCTGTCCGTCGACGAGGCGGTCGCGCTCATCACCGCCCTGCGGTCCGGATTCCGGTTCGCACCGCAGGAGCTCAAGTCCGGCCGGTTCCTGCGCGGCTCGGGTGCGGAAGAGGCACTGGAGTGGTTCCTGGCGGCGCTGGCCGGCCGCGCGCACGTCCACCTCATCGACAAGGAGTTCTTCCTCGTCACCCGGATCGTGGACTTCCTGTTGACCGAGCCGTCGTACGCGGCGGGCACCCGCCTTGCCCGCGAGCACCATCCGGCTGCGCTCGCCCTGCACGAGGCCGGGCGCTCGACCGGAGGCGACTGGGGTGCCTTCCTGTCGGCGTTCGTCGATCTGGTCCGGATGAAGCGGCGGCTTCCGGTCGGCCAGACCGTGCGGCGGTTCTTTCAGGCCCGGGACGCGCTGCGGCGACACGGGCTCGGCACGGTGGCCGACGCCGTTCTCGACGGGCTCAACCCGAGCCACGTGCGGGCCGTGGTGGCCAGGCTCGACGTCGACGACCGCACGGTCCCTCCCCCACTGGAACCGTTGCTGCCGGCGCTGGCGGAGACGGTCCTGTCCTGGAGCGGCGGCCAGCGACAGGTGCTGGTGACCCACGACGAACAGAGCGCCCTGACGGCCGACCGGCTGACCCGCCTCCAGCGGGTGTTGGCCGACGACGGCGACGGTTCGGTGGCCGGCGTCAACCGGGCCGGGGCGTTGCCGAACGGGGTGTCACCCCTGGCCGGCCTGGTGATGGTCGACTCCCGCGACGACCCGCGCGTGCAGGTCGCGGATCTCCTCGCGGGAGTGGCCCGGCGGATGCCCGGCATCATCGACGACGCGCTCCGTCAACCGCCGCCCGCTCCCGCAGGGTGACGGGCCGGCTCGCCGCCCGCAAGGCACCCCGACACAGCCAGCCGGCCGTAGTCTCATCGAATGCAGGACATCCAGACGCACACCCTGGTCATTCCCGGCGTCGACCTGGTCTACGACGTCCGCGGCCCGCTCCCTCCCTCCGGCGCCCATCGTGCGCTGCTCCTGATCGGCCAGCCGATGACGGCGGAGGGCTTCACCGCGCTCGCCCCGCACTTCACGGACCGCACGGTCCTCACCTACGACCCGCGTGGCCTGGGCCGCAGCGTCCGCAAGGACGGTCGGTCCGACCACACCCCGCAGCAGCAGGCCGCCGACCTGCACGCGCTCGTCCAGGCGCTCGACGTCGGTCCGGTCGACCTGTTCGCCAGCAGCGGCGGCGCGGTGACCGCACTCGAACTGGTCGCCACCCACCCCGACGACGTCGCCACCCTGGTGGCGCACGAACCGCCGATCAACGCCGTGCTCCCCGACGCCTCAGCCGCCGAGCGCGCCCGGGCCGGCTTCTACGAGGCGTACCAGGCGAAGGGTTCGGGTGCGGGGATGGCCGCGTTCATCGCCATGACGTCCTGGCAGGGCGAGTTCACCGATGCCTACTTCGCCCAGCCCACTCCCGACCCGGCGATGTTCGGCATGGCCGCCGACGACGACGGCAGCCGCGACGATCCGCTGCTGTCGCAGAACTCATGGGCGATCACCGACTACCGCCCCGACGCCGGCGTGCTCACCGCCGCGCCCACCCGGATCGTGGTCGCGGTCGGCGAGGAGTCGGCCGGCACGTACACCGCCCGCACCGCCCTGGGCCTCGCGGCGCTGCTCGGCCAGGAGGCCGTGGTGTTCCCGAGCCACCACGGCGGGTTCCTCGGCGGCGAGTTCGGTTACGCGGGCAAGCCCGAGGAGTTCGCCGCGCGGCTGCGGGAGGTGCTGGACGCGGGCTGAGCTCTGCTCAACGGGCTGCGTCGGAGTAGACCTCGACGTCGTAGAGCAACTGCACGTCGCGGCGGCCGTTGGTGATGCCGACGAAGACCGGATCACCGGCCGGGGTGTGGCCCTGGCGCCACACCTGCTCCCGGGCGGCCTCCCGCGACTCGTGATGGGTCCTGCCTTCCTGATGCAGTTGCAGCACCCGACGGGCGGTGCTCCGGTCACTGTCGAGATGGACTCGCAGGAGAGGCATATCGGGACCTCCTTGCGCCAACCGTCACTCCAACTTGCCTACGGACAATCACCTTACCGTCGTTAAATTAGCTGTCCATCTGTTTAGGATGCGTCCATGACCCCCGTCGAGCCCGGCATGGCCACCTCGTCCTCGGTGGCGCGACCGGACGACCACACCGCGCCGCCGGTATGGCTGCGAGCGGCGCCGTCGCGGGCGCGACGGAAGCCGCCCCTGACCCTCGATCGCATCGTGGACGCGGCCGTGATCGTGCTGGACGAGCTTGGCACCGAGGGCCTGACGATGCGCTGCCTCGCGCAGCGGCTCGACGTGACGGCGACCGCGTTGTACTGGCACGTGAGGACGAAGGACGACGTCCTGGACCTGGCCGTCGACCGGATCTTCGGCGATGCACCCGTTCCGGACGCGAGCGACAACTGGCTGGAGGACATCCGTGTCCTCGCTCGCGCCTGGCGCGGCGCCATGCTGGACCATCCCTGGGCGGCAGGGCTCGTCGGACGCCCCATGCTCGGTCCGAACGTGCTGGCCCGCACCGAGTTTCTGCAATCGGCGCTGGTACGCGGCGGCTGTAGCGGGCTGCACCTCGCGGTGGCGACGCGCCTGTTGGCCAACTACGTCATCGGCACCTCGCTCACCGAGGCCACCTGGCGACGGACCACGGAGCCTGAAACCAGGGCCGCGGCCCGCGCCCATATCGTGGCGAGCGCCAACGCCTATCCGACCCTCGACGCCTCGGGCCATCTCGACGACACCCGATGGGACGACGACCTGTTGTTCGAGGAGGGCCTCAACGGCATTCTCCGCGCAGCGGCCCGGCGCTAGCGAGCCCACCGGTACCGGTGCCATCAGACGTCGCCAGTCCCGGACCGTCCGAAACGAGGAGGAGGCCGGAGCTCGTGCAGATGGCCCGACCAGCCGTATCGTGGGACGCGGAGACGACGATCCGCCGTCTTCGATGAAACGCCTCCCGCGACGGTCGAGGAGAACGAGATGATCGGTCTGGCAACCGTCGGCGCAATCGTGGGCGTCCTGCTCGTCGGTCTTGTGGTCCTGGTCCGTAAGCCGGCCGACGCTCGGTCGGTGCTCAGATGGTCGGCCCTGGCGATCACCGTGCTGGTGGCCGCCGCGCTGACTCCCTTCACGGTGGACGACTCGGGCACCGCGGCCAGCTATCTGCTCGGTGTTCCCGTCGTCGCGGCGCTGCTGCCCGTGCTCGCCCAGCGGGTCGGTCGGCTGACTCTGGTCGCCGATCTGGTGGCCGCGCTCGTCCTCGCCGGCTGGGGTCTGCTGCTCGGGCTGGGCATCGGTGTCGCGTTCCTACCAGCGGCGATACTTTTGATCGCCAGCGCCGCGGGCACCTGGGCGCCGCGATCGTCCACCACCACGTGACCCGGTGACTCGCGGTCAGCCGGTGCAGCGCCACACCAGCGGCCGATACGCCTGCTTCTCGTAGACGGCCCCGACCACCGTCAGACCGTCGTCGCTGATCCCCTCGGCCGTGTACGTGCCCGCCGCGGTCGCCCGGACCTCGGGTCGACCCGGCAACCGACGGGAGGTGCCATCCGGGGCGACGACCAGCGGCGCACCGTCGGTGACCAGCACCTCCCCATTGCCGGCGATGCCGCTCGCCCCCGGGAAGGGCAACAGGCTCACCGCCCCGGTGGCGAGGTTCCACCGCACCGGCAGCATCTGCACGGCGCCGCTCCGCTCGCCGCCGGGGACCATGCCGATCGCCCATTCGCCCTGCGCCGAGTCGACCGACGCCCGCGGGTAGCCGTCGGGCACCGTCAGCGCCGCCCCGACGCCCTGCGGCGTCCACCGGTAGGGCCGCTCGCCCATCATGCCGACGATCGTGCCGTCCTCGGTGATTCCGGTCGCGGCCGATCCCCGCTGGCCGACCAGCCGGTACTTCTCGGGGTGGTCCGTCGACCACAGCACGGCCTGGTGCGAGTCGTCGGACCTGCGGGCGGTGCCGACGATGTCGCCCCGGCCGTTGAGCGCGTGCACGAGCACCGCGTCGTAGCCGGGCGGGGTGGCCAGGGAGCGCAGCTTCCCGTCCCGGAACAGCCAGCCGGTGCCGTCGCCGTTGGTGCCGACCACATAGCCGCTGGCGTTGACCGCCGCCGCGTGCCGCGCGGCCGCCGGCAGGACGACCGGCCGACCGTCGGTCCACAGCACGACCCGCCCGTCCTCCTGCCCGGTCCCGATGTCGCCGACGATGTGTCGCCCGGTGGGGTCGACTGCGTTGGCCACCGCGACCGGACCGCCGACCGGCTGCGGCAACCACGACGCCTGGCAGGTCACCGGCGGGCGCGGGGCGGCCGACGCGGTCCCCGCCGGTGACACCGCGAGCGCCGGCGGGGTGGGAACCGGCGGACCGGCGGTCCCGCCGACCTGGACGGCACCCACGACACCGACGCCGGCCAGCACCGTCAGCGCGGCGATCCCGCCGACGCGCCGACGCTGGCGGCGACGTCGGCCGTCGCGGACCGCCCGGTGCAGGTCGACGCGCGGCTCCGGTACCGGCACCGACCGCAGCAGCTCGGCGATCCGCTGATCGTCCACCGTGGTCATCTCGGACTCCTCACTGCCATCTCGGTGACGTCGAGCACCTGGCGGACGGCCGCCAGCGCCCGAGCCGTCTGCGACTTCACGTTGCCTTCGGAGCAGCCCATCGCGGCGGCCGTGTCGGCCAGCGACAGGTCGCACAGGAACCGCAGGACCAGCACGGTGCGTTGGCCGCGCGGGAGGCGGGCGAGCGCGGCGAGCAGGCTGTCCCGCTCGGCCAGGTCGTCGTGCGGCGTCACCGGTGAACGCCGTTCCGGCTCCGGCACCGACCCCAGCAGCCGCACCTTCGCCCAGCTCAACCGCTTCTCATCGACGAGCTTGTGCACCAGCATCCGATGTACGTAGGCGTCGACGTTGTCGGCCCGGCTGACCCGGCGCCAGTTCACGTAGAGCGCCGTGACCGTCTGCTGCACCACGTCGTCGGCCAGATGGGCGTCGCCGCACATCAGGAACGCGGTCCGATGCAGGCTCGGCAGTCGCGCGGAGACGTACTCCACGAACTCACCCTCGGCATCCACCATCGAGGCTCCCTCCTCCGCAAGCTCGACGGGACCGGACGATCATCAGGTTGCGTCCCCGTCAAAGTGCGGTCGGAAGTCCCACCGCTCGCAGCCGGCCGACATCCGGTTCGGTCTCAGCTGACGGCGCTGACCATCCGGTGTACCGCCTCGGTGAGGAGTTCCGGTGCGGTGGCCAGGTTCAGTCGCACGTGCCCGCCGCCGCCGCTGCCGAACGCCAATCCGGAGTTGAGCGCCACCCGGGCACGATCGAGGAACGCGGTGGCCGGGTCGTCGCCGAGGCCCAGGGCGCGGCAGTCGAGCCAGGCCAGGTAGGTGGCCTGACCGGGTTGGTAGCGGATGGCCGGCAGGTGCTCGGCGAGCAGCGCGGCCAGGAGTCGACGGTTGTCGTCCAGGCCCGTCAACAGGGCGTCGAGCCACTCGCCGCCGTCGCGGAAGGCGGCGGTGTGGGCGATCACGCCGAGGTGGCTGGTGCTGACGCTGACTTCGAACGGGACGCGGGCGAGGTCCCCGGCCGCGGCGGGGCCGGCGACGAGGAGCCCACCGCGCAGGCCGGCCAGGTTCCACCCCTTGGAGGCGGACATCAGCGACAGGCCGTTCTCCGCGCCGGGCACCGAGAGGTACGGCACGAACCGTGCTCCCCCAGCCACCACCGGAGCGTGGATCTCGTCGGCGACCACCCGTACCCCGTGCCGCTCGGCCAGACCGGCGACGGCGGTCAACTCGGCCGCGCTGTGCACAACAGCGGTCGGGTTGTGCGGGCTGCAGAGCAGGTACGCCGCCGGCCGTCCACCGGCACGGGCCCGCCGGAACGAGTCCTCCAGCACGTCGAGGTCGATCCGCAGGTCGGCGCCGAGCGGCGCCTCCACGATCCGGCGGTCGGCGTGCGCCACGAACTCGTAGAACGGCGGGTACACCGGGCAGTTGACGACGACCGCGTCCCCCGGTTCGGTGACCAGTCGCAGCGCCTCGACGACGCCGTGCATGACGTCGGGCACCAGCGCGGTGCGCTCCACGGCCAGCCCGTCCCAACCCCACCGCCGCGCAGCGAACTCGGCCAACGCCTGCGGGTATGCCGTGCCGGCGGTGTAGCCGGTGTCGCCGCGCGCGACGGCCTCGGTGATCGCCCGGGCTACCGGCTCGGCCAGGGGCACGTCCATCTCGGCCACCCAGAGGGGCAGCACGTCGTCGGGGTACTCCCGCCACTTGAGGCTCGTCCGCTGCCGGAGCTGGTCGATCGTGAGCTGGCGGAGGGGGTTGACCGCGGTTGGGGCATCACTGAGCAGGCCAGTCATGACCCGAGCCTATTCCCCGGGTCCGGCCCGACGACCCGGGCCGCGGCTGATTCGTCCACTGTGGTCGCACCGGAAGGGTTTCGCGGCGCTCTTTGGAATTGACCTGCGTCTTTGTGTGTGAGCCCCGATCCGTTTCGGAATCGACGGCGAAAGATTGCTGCGGGTCACTGGTTCATAACCTAGGCTCCCGAATATCCACATCGACGGCCCGCCCTCACGCCGTGCCAGCCACCGACCTCGCACGCCGGCCATCGCAACCCTCGACGCCGATTGGAGTATTCGATGACCTGGCGTCCCACCATTGCCGCACTGGCCGGCCTGTACCTCGCGGTCAGCGCCACCACACTGCCCGCCGGTGCTGCCGCCAATGCCGAGCAGGTCAGCGCCCACGCCGCGCTCGCCGGTCCGCCCGGCGCGCCGCCCGGGGCCTGCCCGACGGGTGCCAGTTACGGCCCACCGCTGCCGGCCAGCACCATGACGGCCCCACGGATCCGGGGTGGGTTCACCTTCCTCGAAGGGCCGGTCTGGGTCGCCGACGGCGGCTACCTGCTGATGTCCGACATGACCGCCGGCACCGGGCCGTACAACGTCCAGCCGTCGACGATCCGCCGGTTCACCCCGCCGGCGACCTTCGACACGTTCATCGCCAACGCCGGCAGCAACGGCCTGGCGCTCAGCGCCGACGCCCAGCAACTCGTCGCGGCCACCCACGACCAGCGGAGCGTTTCCGCGTACCGACTGAGCGACCGGGCCCGCAGCACCGTCGCGGCGAACTACCAGGGCCGGGCGTTCAACTCGCCGAACGACGTCGCGGTCCGCTCCGACGGCGTCGTCTACTTCACCGATCCCAACTTCCAGCGCGGCAACCGCCCGGACCAGATGAGCGGGCGTACCAGCGTCTTCCGCGTCTCCGGTGGTCAGGTGTCGCTGGTGGACGACAGGTTGCGCCAACCCAACGGCATCGCGCTCTCGCCGGACGGGACCGCGCTGTACGTGGGCGCCTACTCCGAGAACAAGATTTACAAGTACGTGGTCCAGCCGGACGGCAGCATCGGCGCCCGCAGCGTCTTCGTGAACTACATCGGCGGGCCGGACGGCGGCACGATCGACTGCGCCGGCAACGTGTACTGGGCGTCGGGCGGAGACTCCCTGGTCCACGTCTACTCCCCCGCGGGCACCCAACTCGGCACGATCCGGCCCGGCAACTCCGGGACGACCAACGTGGCGTTCGGCGGCCCGGACCGGCAGACCCTCTTCATCACGTCGGGCCCGTGGGGCGACTCCGGCCTGTACAGCGTGCGGCTCAACATCCCCGGATATCCGTACTGAGCGACGGCTGGCCGGCGCGCCGCTCCCGTCGTAGCCCGACGGGGCGGCGCGCTATCGGGCGGTCGCGGCGATGAACACCACCGCCCCGACCAGCACCAGCGCGGCGGCCAGGAAGGTCTGCCGACGGGCCCGGCGCAACGCCTCCCGGACCTGCCAGGCGTGCGCGGTGGCGAGCAGCCAGCGCAGGTACGGGTCGGTCCGGACGATGTTGCGACGCGCGGTGGCGAGCCCTTCCCGGAGGGCGGCCCGTTCCTGCGGCGGGGCCGTCGGCAGGCGGCCGGCGATCTCCGCGGCGATCCGGCGATGCCGCAGCAGGCCCTCGACGTCATCGGCGTACCCGCCGAAGTGGTACCAGGGCTCCGCCTCCAGCCGCTCGCGCAGGCCGCGCAGCTCCGGCCCGGTCAGCGACGCCGGCGTGGTCATCGGCGGGACGAGCACCTCGCTGGTCCGCCAGATCGCCCAGGCCACCCCGAGCAGCGTCACCAGCAGACCGCCGCCCGCCCACGCCGCGTGCACCCAGTCGGTGACCTTGCCGGCGGCGATCAACGGGCCGCCGCCGAGCAGCAGCGCGCCCGCCGCGCCGGCCGAGGAGATGATCCACCGCGCCGCCGCCCGGCTGTCCGCGACCGAGTCCAACGGGGACGGCAGCGCGTCCAGCCCCGCGCCGCTCGTCGGCGACTCCCCGGTCATCGGACGTCGTCGCGGAAGACGACACCCAGCGGGCCGTTCGCGTCGTCGGGCAGATCGGTGTACGGCACCCAGCGCTGGCCGTCGAAGAACTCCAGCTCGCCGCTGTCGTTGATCCGCACGGCGTTGATCTGCGCAAGCTCCTCAGGATCGTCAGCCATGGATACAGTATCGGTCAGTCCGGCAATCCGCCCCGGCATCGGGTCGTCCGCCGGGCGACCGCAGGGGGCGTTCGTGATCCGGTTGACCGTCAGCGCGACCGACGTGGTCCTGGCCGTTCGGGACAACCAGTGGCGGCACCCGGTGAGTCCGGCCGATCAACGCACCGCCGACCTGCTCTGGCGGCTGCGCGGCAACCCCTCGGTGGAGCTGTCGTACGAGGTCGGCGTCGCGCTCGGCCGCCGCTTCCTCGACGCCCCCGGCCCGGCCCTGCGCGCCGAGCTGGCCCGACCCGGCCGGCACCGGCTTGGCATCGAGGTCATCGACCCGGCGCTGGCCGACCTGCCCTGGGAGACCCTGGTGCTGCCCGGCGAGGACCAGCCGTTGGCGCTGCACCCCGACCTCGACGTCTGCCGGACCGGCCCCGACACTCCGGTACCCGCGGTCCGGGTGGACGGCCCGCTGCGGATCCTCGCGGCGATCGCGAGCCCGGACGACTCCACCCAGCCGCTGCTGGACCACGAGCGGGAACTCGGGCGGATCCTCGGCGCGGTGGAACCCGGGCACCGGCACGGGGCGCGGGTACGCGTCCTGGAGTGGGGCAGCGCCGCCGCGATCCGGGCCGCCCTCGCCGAGGAGCCGTTCCACGTCCTGCACGTCTCCAGTCACGCGCGCCCGGGCGCGCTGTTGCTGGAGACCCCCACCGGGGCGGAGGATCGCGTGGACGCCGCGCGGTTCCTGGCCGAGGTGCTGCCGCCGGGCCGGACCGTGCCGTTGATCGTGCTGGCCGGCTGCTCCACCGCCCGGCAGGATCACCGGGAGCTGCCCGGGCTGGCCGGCGCGCTGCTGGCCCACGGCGCGCCGGCGGTGCTGGCGATGAACGGGACGGTCAGCGACGGATACACCATCGAGTTCTGCGCTCGGCTCTACGAGCGGTTGGCCGCCCAGAACGAGCCGGAGCTGCTGGCGGAGGTCTCCGCCGTACGCCGCGAGCTGGCGACCGCCGCCGAGTGGTGGCTGCCGACGCTGTTCCTGGCCGACCACGGGCTGCGGCTGGCCGGCGGACGCGACGGCGGGGCCGGCGCCGCGCCGCCCGGCCAGTCGGTCGTCGGGGACGGCGTGGTGCGCGCCCCCACGGACTTCGTGGGCCGCCGGGAGATCCTGCGCCGGCTGTCCCGGGGAAAGCTGCGGGTGCTCGTCCACGGCATCGGCGGGATCGGCAAGACGAGTCTCGCCGCGGAACTCGCGCGGCGGTTCCGCGACACGGGAGGCGTCGTCGTGGCGACCCACGGCGACGCCACCGTCGACGGGATCCTCGACGAGCTGCGCCGCCAGGTGGAGAGCCTATGCGTCGGGTCGGCCCCGGACGACCCGGTGCGGCAGTGGTTGGTCGCCCTCGCCGAGCCGGGCCAGGACTGGCGGCGACGGCTCGCGGCGACCGGCAACGGCGGTCCGCCGCTGCTGCTCGTCCTCGACAACGCCGAGGACGCCCTGGACGCCGAGCACCGGTTGGCCGACGCGGACCTGGCCGCGTTCCTCGCCGCCTGGGCGTCCCGGCACGAGCTGGTCGTGACCAGCCGGCACCCGTTCCCGGTCGCCGGTCTGGAAACCTGCCACCTCGGTCCGCTCTCCTGGCAGGAGACCCGCAAGCTGCTCTGGCGGCTGCCGGGCGTCGGCCGGCTGGCCCCGGCGGAACAGCAACGGATGTGGCACCGGCTGGGTGGCCACCCGCGCGCGCTGGAATACCTCGACGGCCTGCTGCGCGGCGGCAGCACCCGATCCGACGAGGTGGCGAGCCGACTGGCGGCGGCCGGCGGTGACCGGGACGGCGGGCCGACAGAGGTCGGCGCGCCGCTGGCCGAGGCCGGCGCGCTGGCCGCCGAGGACGTGCTGCTGCCCCGGCTACTCGCCCGCCTGGAGGCCGTTCCGGCCGCCCGCCGGTTGCTGCTGGGCGCGGCGGTGTACCGCACCCCGGTGGACCGGACCGGCCTCGCCTGGCAGCTCGCCGACCCGGCGGACGGCGACACCCCACCGCCGGAGCCGGCCGAGCTGGACGAGTCGGTCGAGACGCTGTCGCAGCTGGGGCTGCTCGCCCCGGTGGCCGGGGGCTACCTGGTGCACCGGTGGACGGCGGCGAGCCTGCTGCGGATAGCCGGCCGCGACGCGGTGGTCGAGTCGCACCGCCGGGCGGGCCGATACTGGGGCTGGCGGGCCCGGTCCACGGACCAGCACACCTTCATCCGGCGGGTCGTCGAGGGGCGGTACCACCACCTGGCCGCAGGTGAGACCGACCAGGCCATCGCCTACTCCGAGCTGGCCTGCCAGGAGTTGCACGCGGCCGGGCACTGGGCCTGGGAGGAGAAGATCTGGCGGGAGCTGCTGCCGATGGCGCCCCCGGGCTCGGCGCGCTCGGCGAGCTTCCTCAAGGGACTCGGCGACGTGCACCTCAGCCGGGGCGAGTACCCGCAGGCGACGGAGCGCTACCAGGCGGCGCTGGCCGTCTACCGGGACCTCGGCGACGACAGCGGGGTCGGCAAGCTCCTGCACCAGCTGGGCCTGGTCGCCGACAACCGGGGCGACCGGGCGACCGCGGACCGGCTGTACCAGCAGGCGTTGACGATCCTGAGCCGGCTCGACGACCGCGCGGCGGTCGCCCGGACCCTGCACCAGCTCGCCGGCATCGCCCGTGGCAACGGCGACGCCGAGCTGGCCATGTCGCGTTACCTGGAAGAGCTGGCGATCGTTCGGGAACTCGACGACCTGGACGGGATAGCGGCAAGCCACCACCAGATCGGCGTACTCGCCTTCGAAGCCCGGGACCTCGTCAAGGCGGAGCAGTGCATCCAGGTGGCCATCACCACCTACGGGCGGTTGGGCGTCCGGGTCGAGCAGGGCAGCGGGCTGGTGATGCTCGGGCGGATCGCCCTCGCCCGCTTCGCCTACGACACCGCCGAGTCCCGGGTCCGCGCCGCTCTGAAGATCTTCGAGGAGGTCGGCAGCAACGGCCACATCGCGGAGTGCACGCTGCTGCTCGGCCACCTCGCCCGCGACCTCGACGACCTTGAGTTCGCCGAGAGCTGCTTCGTCCGCGCCCGGATGATCGTCGCGGCCCTCGGCGAGGACCGGCTGCTGCGCCGCTGCGACGAACTGCTCGGCGGCGTCCGAACCGTCCTCGGCCGGGTTGCCGAGGCGGTGCCGCACACCCTGAACGCGATCGGCGGGGATGATGAGCCGCCGCACCAGTCGGCCCTGGAATGGCTGGCCGTGCAGCGTCTGGAGCTGGGCTTGCCGGCCTTCTCCGACCTGTTGGCCCGACACCTCGACCCGCGGCGGGCGGCGCAGCGGGCCGACTGGGTCGAGGCGTACCTGCGGTTCCGGTTCGACGGTTCCCACCCGACCCCGCTCGGCAGCGGATACGTCCTGCTCGCCATCGCGGCCGCCCAGGCGGGCGAGTTCGGCACCGCCCGGATGTGCCTGCTGCGGGCGTTGCCGATCTGCGCCGCCGCCGGCCACCGGGCGGGGGTCGCCAAGTGCCACGAGGACCTCGGCCGGGTGGCCCTGGAGACCCGCCGGTTGGCCGAGGCCCGGTCCCGCTACGAGCAGGCGCTGGAGGTCTACCGCGTGCTGCGCCACGAGCCCAACCAGGCCATCGTCCTGCACCAGCTCGGCCGGGTCTGCGAGGAGCAGGAGGATCTCGCCGGCGCGGACGGGTTCTACCGCCGCTCCATCGCGATCAAGAAACGGCTGGGGAACCGGTCGGGTGTCTCCAACAGCACCTTCCACCTCGGCCGGGTGGCCGGCCTGCGCGGCGACCGGGCCCTGGCCGAGCGGTGCTACCGGACCTGCCTGCACATCGACCGTGAGCAGGGCAACTGGGAGGAGGTGGCGCTGGACCAGGTGGCGATCGGGCAACTGCGCGTCGAGCAGGGCCACCCGGCGGAGGGCATCCCGCTGATCGTCGAGGCACTGACCATCGACCGGCAGATCGGGTCGACGAACGCGGCACTCGATCTCAACGCGCTGCGTGAACTGCGGGCCGGGCTCGGCGACGAGGCGTTCACGGCCATCCTCACCGACGCCTTCGGCCCGGCCCGCACCGCCGAGGTGCTCGGCCTGATCGCGGTGCTACCGACCGCGGCGGAGCCGACCTGACCCAACCGGAGGCCGCCGTGCCGGGCGCTGCCGTTGCGCCCCGCGAGCGACGTCAGGCGGGCGCCGCTCCGCAGCAACGACGACTTCCGCTACCTCCTCGGCCGCCTGGTCGTGATCCCCCACCGCGCGAGTGGAGCCGGTCCGCCGACCACCCACTGGGGACAGTCGGCGGACCGGCCTTCAGCGGATGTCGGTGGTGGTCCAGCGTGGGGAGGCGGTGGTGACCGGCACGATGTCACCAACCAGCGTGGTCACCGCCTGGGCGTCCCGCCGCACGCTGGTGCCGACCCAGATCTCCACATCACCGGGCTCCACCACCCGGGTGAACGTGCGGTCGGAGAAGGCCAGTCGGGTGGTGGGCACCGTCAACTCGACAGTGACGGACTGGCCCGGCTCCAGGTGGACTCGCCGGTAGCCGAGCAGCTGGGCCACCGGCCGGGTCACCGAGGCCACCAGGTCGCGACCGTAGAGCTGGACCACGTCGTCGCCGGCGACCGCGCCGGTGTTCGTCACCCGCACGGTCACCCCCACCGACCCGTCGGTGGGCACCGTGCTGGGCACGGCGAGCTCGCCGTACGCGAACGTCGTGTAGGACAGGCCGTGGCCGAACGGCGCCGCGGGCGTCGCCAGCAGGTTGGTCCCCGCGTTGCCCGCACCGAGGGTGGGGTGCAGGTAGGAGTACGGCTGCGCGCCGGCCGACCCGGGCAGGGTGACCGGCAGCCGGCCCGACGGGTTGACCCGCCCGGAGAGCACCCCCGCGATCGCCCCGGCACCCTCCTCACCCGGGAAGAACGCCTGCACCACCGCCGCGCAGCGCGCGAGCGCCCAGCCGAGGTCGTACGGCCGGCCGGTGAGCAACACGAGGACGACCGGTGTGCCGGTCTCCAGCACCGACTCGACCAGTTCCCGCTGGACGCCGGGCAGCTCCAGGTCGTCCCGGTCGCAGCCTTCGCCGACCGTGCCGCGTCCGAAGAGGCCGGCGTGGTCGCCGACGACCAGGACGGCCACGTCCGCGGCGGAGGCCGTGGTGACCGCCTCGTCGAAGCCCGATCGGTCGTCGGTGTCCACGTCACAGCCGCGCGCCCAGGTGACGAGGTCGCCGCCGAACTCGGCTCGCACGGCGTCGAGCACGGTCGGCACCTCGATGCCGGTCTCCGCGCCGGGGTGCTGGACGAGGACGTGGTTGAGGAACGAGTAGCACCCGAAGAGCGCACCCTGCCGGTCGGCGTTCGGGCCGATGAGGGCCACCCGTCGTCCCGCCGGCAGCGGCAGCACGTCCCGGTTGGCGACCAGTACGACCGATTCCTCGGCGAGCCGGCGGGCGATCGACCGGTGCTCGGGTGAGTCGAGGTCGATCGCCTGGGGCGGCTCGTCGTCGAAGGTCGCGTCGAGCAGACCCAGGTCCAGCTTCTGGCGCAGTACCCGCAGCACCGCGCGGTCGATGAGCGCCTCGTCGAGCTTGCCCGCCCGCACCGACTCCCGCAGGGTCAGATAGGCGTCGCCGGTCGGCAGTTCGACGTCGAGGCCGGCAGTCAACGCCTGCTCGGCCGCCTCGGCGTGATCGCTCGCCACGTGGTGCAGCAGGTTCAGGAACGCGACCCCGTAGTAGTCGGCCACCACCGTGCCATCGAAGCCCCACTGGTCCCGCAGGATACCGGTCAGCATGGTCGGGTCGGCGGCGACGGGCACCCCGTCGATCTCGGTGTACGAGTGCATGACACTGCGGGCGTCGCCGTCGATGATCGCCATCTCGAACGGGGGGAGCAGGACGTCGGCCAGTTCCCGGGGGCCGATGTGCACCGGGCCGAAGTTGCGCCCGGCGCGCGAGGCGGAGTAACCGGCGAAGTGCTTGAGGGTGGCGTGCACCCCCTGCGACTGCAGGCCGCGCACGTACGACGTGCCGATGGTGCCGACCAGGTACGGGTCTTCGGAGATGCACTCGTCCACCCGGCCCCAGCGGGGGTCACGGATCACGTCGAGCACCGGAGAGAGCCCCTGGTGGATGCCCAGGGTCCGCATCGAGGCGCCGATCGCCGCGGCCATCTCGGTGACCAGTTCGGGGTTGAACGCGGCACCCCAGGCCAGCGGGGTGGGGAAGGTGGCTGCTTTCCACGCCGACAGCCCGGTGAGGCACTCCTCGTGGACGATCGCCGGGATGCCGAGCCGGGTCCCGGTGACCAGGTCGCGCTGGAACTTCCACAGCCAGGCCGCGTGTTCGGCCGCCTCCACGGGGCGGGTGCCGTAGGTGCGGGTGAGGTGGCCGAGACCGTGCCGGGAGAATTCTTCGAGCTTGGCGTTCTCGCCGAATTCTCCCTGCATCGGTGCGACCGCCTCGCCGTCCTCCTTTTCCCAGAAGCCGACGAGCTGGGCGATCTTCTCCTCGATCGTCATTCGGCCGAGGAGATCGCGTAGGCGGGTCCCGCCGTCGCGCCCATCCGGTCGGCCGTGCTCCGGACCTGCCTGAGCCGGCGCCGGCCCGCCCACTACCGCGTGGACCTCAGTCATGCTGTGCCTTCCTCTGGTTTGCTCGTACCGCTGCCGCTCAGCCCTTGACCGCACCCTGCAGACCACCGACGATCTGCTTCTCCGCGAGCGTGAAGAAGAGCAGTGCCGGCAGCATCGCCAGCGAGGTGAAGGCGAGTACGCCTGCCGTGTCGGTGGTGTATTGGCTGGAGAAGTTCTGCACGCCCAGCGGCAGGGTGTGCAGGTTGACGTCGCTGAGGACGAGCAGCGGCAGCAGGAACGAGTTCCAGCTCGCCACGAACGCCAGGACGCCAACGGTGACGAGCGCGGGCCGCGACAGCGGCATCGCGATGCGCCAGAGGAAACCGAGCCGACTCGCGCCATCGATGGCCGCGGCGTCCTCCAACTCTCTCGGGATGGCCGAGAGGAAAGGGCGCAGGATCACGATCGTCAGTGGCAGTGAGAAGGCGACCTGCGGCAGGATCACCGCGTAGTAGGAGTTGACCAGGTTCAGGTCACGCAGCATGAGGTAGAGCGGCAGGATCGCCGCCCCGGCCGGAAACAGCAGGCCGAGGGTGAAGAAGGTGTAGAGCCCCTCCCGCCCGCGGAAGCTGTAGCGGGCGAGCACGAACGCGGCGGCCAGCCCGAGCACGACGACGGCGAGCGTGGTGCCGAGGGCGATGACGGCGCTGTTGAACGCCTGTTGCCAGAAATTGCTCTGGGTCAGCACCCTGGCGTAGTTGTCCCAGACGAACGGGTCGGGCAGGCCGGCCGGGTTCGCGACGATCTGCGGGGTGGTGCGGAAACCGCCGATGACCACGTAGATGACCGGGGCGATCGACACTGCCGCGATCGCGAGCGCGAGCGCGTAGGTGAGCGGTGTGCCCCAGGAAACCTGACGGCGTCCGGTGGACGGGGGGAGAACCGAGTTCACGGCCATCGTCACTTCGCCCTTCCGGTGATGGCGCCCTCGATGTCGCGGCGGAGCAGGAACCGCTGGAACAGCAGTGCCGCCACGAAGGAGATGACGAACAGGATTACCGCCACGGCGTTGCCGTAGCCCCACAGCCGGGCGAAGAACCCGTTGTCCACCATGTAGGTGGCCATGGTGGCCGATGCGCCGAGGGACCGCACCGCGGGCACCGAGGTCACCCAGATCATGTCGAAGATCTGCAGTGAGCCGATCATGGAGAGGAACATCCAGATCCGGATCGTCGGGCCGAGCAGCGGGATCGTGACGTGCCGCTGGATCTGCCACCAGCTCGCGCCGTCGATGGCCGCCGCCTCGGTCAGCTCGTCGGGCACATTGGACAGCCCGGCGAGGAGCAGGATGATGGCGAAGCCGACGTATTTCCAGGTGAGGACGGCCAGCAGGGTCCAGATGACCACGTCCAGGTCCGCCAACCAGGCGTGCACCAGGCCGCCCAGTCCCAGCGACCGCAGCAGCGCGTCGACCGTGCCGTCGCCGGTGAGCAGCAGTTTCCACATGATGCCGACGGTGACCTCGGCCAGCACGTACGGCACGAACACCAGCAGGCGGAAGACGGCCCGCCCACGGAAGCGACGGTTGAGCAGCAGGGCGACGCCCAGGGCGATCGGGCCCTGGATCAGCAGCGACCCGAACACGATGATGGCGTTGTTGCGCAACGCGTCGAGGAAGATCGGGTCCTGGAAGGCGAGGGTGTAGTTCCGCAGACCGACGAACTCGGTGGGAGGCCCGACCCCGCGCCACCGGAACAGGCTGTAGTAGACCGCGAAGCCCATCGGCACCAGCACGAACAGCACGTAGATGACGACAGCCGGTGTGGTGAGCCCGATGATCTCGTACCACTTGCGGCGGTTGTCGGCTCGGCGGGCGGACGCGGGCCCTGCCTTGTGGGGGCCCGCCGGCGACGCGGCAGCGCCGCCGGCGGGCATACGGATCTGGTTGGCGGAGGTCACTTGCTTGCGGCCGCCTTCATCGCCGAGACGACCTTCTCAGGCGTCCCGTTGCCGGCGAAGATGGCGACGATCGCGTCGTTCATCGCGTTGCCGACGGTGCTGCCGTAAGCCGTGTCCAGCCAGAGCTGGACGTAGCTGGCCCCGGAGGTGGCCTCCAGGATGGACTTGAGCGCGGGGTCCTTCACGCCGACCTCCGCGCCCTTGGCCGCAGGCAGGCCGGTGCCGGTCTCGGCGTAGCCCTTCTGGACCTCGGGGCTCACGATGTACTTGAGGAACTCGACGCACTCGGCCGGGGCGTTCTTGGCACAGGAGAACCCGTCGCCACCGCCGAGGGCCGCCTTCGGGTCACCGGGGGAACCGGACAGCGCCGGCACCGGGAACCAGCCGAGGAACGTCGCGAGCTTCGCCGGGTCCGTGGCGACGGTGTCCAGCGTGCCGCGGTTCCAGTCACCCATGAGCTCCATCGCGGCCTTGCCGTTGGCGAGCATGCCGTTGGCGCTGGTCGGGTCGTTCTGGCCCGGGGTGGCGATGAAGTTGGGCTGGAACGGCTTGGTGTCGATGAACGCCTTCAGGTCCTGACCGGCCTTCACGAAGCACGGATCGTCGAAGTTCTTGTCCGTGGACGCCTTCTTGAGCGTGTCGACCGAGCAGGCGCGCAGCGCGAGGTTGTACCACCAGTGCGCGGCCGGCCACTTGTCACCGGCGCCCACGGCGATCGGAACGACGTTGATCGCCTTGAGCTTGGTGACCGCGGTGTTGAGCTCCTCGAAGTTGGTCGGCGGCGCCGCGATGCCCGCCCTGGCGAACATGTCCTTGTTGTACCAGATGCCTTCGATGCCCATCCGGAACGGCAGGCCGTACTGCTTGCCCTTCACCTGCCAGATCTCCGCGGCGCTGCCGATGTTGTCGATCTCGGCCTGGGCCTGGTCGGTGATCTCCTTGAGGTAGTCGGCCTCCACCTGCTCGCTCATCTCGCCGCCGCCCCAGGTGGGGAAGATGTCCGGCGGGTCGCTGCTCAGCAGCGCGGCGGGGAGCCGGGTGCGCTGGAGTTGGTTTGTCTCGATCGCCTCGATCTCGATCTTGACGGTGGAATGGAGTGCGGAGAAGTCCTTGGCGACCTTCTCCCAGTAGGTCTTGCCGGGCCCGTCCTGTGAGGCGTTGTGCCACCAGGTCAGGGTCACCGGGTCCTTGTACAGCTCGCTCTGAGGGGTCGCCTCTTCGCCGCCGCCGTTGCACCCGGCGACAACGAGAACACTTGTCATTAATAGTGCCAGGACGGCACTCGCACGCCGCTTCGTTGCCATCGATGTCTCCTCGACTAGTCAGTCGCGGTACTCGGCCTGCGGCGAAGTTTTACAGTCATGTAACTTGATGTCAATCGGTATCGATAACGTTTTCGAGTCGGTGACCACGCGCCACCGCCGGCGGCCCTATCATCATCGGGTGGTGTTTCAGCAGCGCGTCAAGATGTCGGATGTGGCACGTACTGCCGGCGTCTCGGTCGCGACAGTGTCGAAGGTTGTCAACGGCCGTTACGGCGTGGCCCAGGCAACCGTGGAACGCGTCCAGCAGGTCATCCACGAACTCGGCTACGAGGCCAGCCTGGGGGCGCAGAGCCTGCGCAGCCACCGCACCAACGTGCTCGGCATCCTGGTGGCCGAGTTCGAGCCGTTCTCGACCGAGCTGCTCAAGGGGGCGTCCCAGGAGGTCGCGGGCAGCGGATACCAGCTGCTGGCCTACTCCAGCGGGGACGGCGAGGGCGCCGCCGTGGGATGGGAGCGGCGCTCGCTCGCCCGCCTCTCCGGCACTCTCATCGACGGCGCAGTGATCGTCACGCCGACCGTGGTCGAGACCGAGAACAGCTTCCACGTCGTGGCCGTCGACCCGCACACCGGGCCGTCCGACCTGCCCACCGTCGATTCGGACAACTTCGCCGGCGCCGTGCTGGCGACCAACCACCTGCTGTCCCTCGGCCACACGCGGATCGGGCACATCAGCGGCCGCACCGACCTGAAGTCGGCGCAGCTGCGCGAGGCCGGCTTCCGCAGTGCGATGGCCGACGCCGGCGTGCCGGTGGACGAGCGGCTCGTCCGCGTCGGCGGGTTCCGGATCGAGAGCGCCGCCGGCACGGCCGCGGAGCTTCTCGCCCTCACCGACCGGCCGAGCGCGATCTTCGCGGGTAACGACCTCTCCGCGATATCCACGATGAACGTGGCCCGCGACATGGGCCTCTCGGTGCCGGACGACCTGTCGGTGATCGGCTTCGACAACGTACCGGAGTCGGCGCTGGTCAACCCGCCGCTGACGACCATCATGCAGCCGCTGCAACGGATGGGCGCCGAGGCGTTGCGCCTGCTCATCGACCTGATCGCCGGCGTGGAACGCGACACCCACATCCGGCTCCCCACCGAGCTGGTCATCCGTTCCTCCTGCCGCCCGCACCACTGACGTCCCGGGTCGGTCACGCTCCAGCGCCGCCACGGTCCCGGCGACCGTGGTCGCCGTGACGGTGCCGAGGGCCGATCTCCATGGTCGGGGCGCGGCCGGCGCCGTGGCACACGGGGACCCGCGACAGGGTGGTGGAACGCGAATCTCACCAAAGCGACAATTTCTCCCCCTAGGTTCGATGCGCAGGACGCAGCCGAACCGGGGAGAGACGTGGACAGCTATCCGGCGATCGAGGATCACGGGCTCATCGGCGACCTGCAGACCGCCGCGCTGGTGACCTGTGACGGGACGGTCGACTGGTTCTGCGCGCCGCGGTTCGACTCGCCGAGCATCTTCGCCGCCCTGCTGGACAAGGAGAAGGGCGGCTACTTCCAGATCGCGCCGCACGACGTGCGGTACGTGACCAAGCAGCTCTACCTCCCCGGCACACCCATCCTGATCACCCGGTTCATCAGCGCCGACGGTGTGGCCGAGGTGATGGACTTCATGCCGGTCACCGGCGAGCGGGCCACCGACTCGCACCGCCTGGTCCGCACCGTCACCATGGTCCGCGGCAGCATGCGCTTCCGGGTGGAGTGCCGGCCCCGGTTCGACTACGCCCGGGAAGAGCACCAGCTGGAGCGCCACCGTAACGGCTACGTCTTCCGCAGCCGGTCGGCGACGCTGACGTTCAACCCGGTCGACCCCGTGCGGCGGTTGATCTCGGAACAGGGTGACGTCCGCCTTGAGGGCGGCGATCTGGTCGCGTACGGCACGCTGAACGAGGGCGACACCGGCGGGGTGGTCCTGGAGACGGGCGGTGCCGAGCCGCGCATCATCGCGCCGGAAGAGATCCAGGGCATGTTCGAGTGGACCCGGGACTACTGGCGGCGCTGGCTTGAACGCTCCAGCTACACCGGCCGCTGGCGGGAGATGGTCGAGCGCTCCGCCATCACGCTGAAACTCATGACGTACGCGCCGACCGGAGCGATGATCGCCGCGCCCACCGCCGCGCTGCCCGAACTGGTCGGCGGAACGCGTAACTGGGACTACCGCTACACCTGGGTACGCGACACGTCGTTCTCAGTGCACGCGCTGCTCGGCCTCGGTTTCACCGAGGAGGTCAGCCGGTACATGAACTGGCTGGACGAGCGGATCCGCGAGGCCGGCGACCACCAGGACCCGCTGAAGATCATGTACCGGGTGGACGGCTCCTCCGACCTGCACGAGGAGGTGCTGGACCACCTGGAGGGCTACCGCGGCTCGCGGCCGGTGCGGATCGGCAACGGCGCCGCCGACCAAATCCAGCTCGACATCCACGGCGAGGCGCTCTACGCCATGCACCTCGCCGACGAGCAGGGCATCCGCGTCTCGCACCAGGTGTGGAAGAGCACCGTCCGGCTCGTCGACTGGCTCTGCCACAACTGGGACCAGCCCGACGCCGGCATCTGGGAGAGTCGCCACCACCCCCGCAACTACACCTTTGGCCGGGTGATGTCCTGGGTCGCGCTGGACCGGGCCATCCGGCTGGCCACCCGCACCGGTCGCCCCGGGGACATGGCCTGCTGGACCGAGCAACGCAACCGCATCTACGACCAGGTCATGGCCCGCGGATACGACCGGGGCCGTGGCACCTTCGTGCAGGCGTACGACGAGAACGTGCTGGACGCGGCGCTGCTCGCCATGCCGGCGGTCGGTTTCGTCACGCCGAGCGACCCGCTGTGGCAGTCCACCTTGCAGGCGATCGAACGCGAACTGGTTTCCGACAGCCTGGTCCACCGGTACGACCCGGTGCACTCCCCCGACGGTCTCCCCGGGCACGAGGGCACCTTCAACATGTGCACCTTCTGGTACGTCGAGGCGCTGGCCCGCTCCGGCCGCCTCGACGACGCCCGACTCACGTTCGAGAAGATGTTCACGTTCAGCAACCACCTCGGCCTCTATGCCGAGGAGATCGCCGCGACCGGGGAGCA
This sequence comes from Micromonospora sp. BQ32, assembly GCF_059358895.1. NCBI lineage: Bacteria > Bacillati > Actinomycetota > Actinomycetes > Micromonosporales > Micromonosporaceae > Micromonospora > Micromonospora sp. BQ32. Next base: position 202,693 of record NZ_JCADBI010000011.1, read on the forward strand.
GATTGGCAACTACCCCCAGGCGTTCAGTCACCTCTCATTGATCAATTCCGCGCTGACGCTCAACGACCTGCTCGACACCGAGGCCGAAGCCCGCCGCCGCCGGTAGCGCCGGCGCGCTCCGGTCAGTCCACGCCGGCGCGGAGCCGACGTCGGGAAGGGGCTTGACGAGCTCACGTCCATCACGCATGGTCAATACGCATCGACCGTCTCGAATGTATTGACGCGGGGAGAACTGATGAGGGCCTTCGTCACCACCGCCTCGGCCGCGGCCCTGCTGCTGCTGGCCACCGGCAGCGCATCCCACGGCCAGCCAGCCGCCGACCCGCCCTGCACGGGGCAGATCCACGCGAACCCGGGGTTCGAGCGCGGCACCACCGGTTGGACGGCCGGTCCCCGCATCGTCGTGTTCGGCGACGCGACCCGGCCCGCACACACCGGCCGCGCGTACGCCACCTTCGCCGGGTTGGACGTGACGCGTACCGACCTGCTGCGCTCCACCGTCACCGTGCCGGCCAACTGCGACCTGACGGTCCGCTTCTGGGTCCGAACCACCACGACCGAGACCACCCGCGGCGACTACCTGAACGTCGGACTGGCGGTCACCGGGATACCCCCGAAGACCAGGTTCTCGCTGGCCTTCGACGGCGGGGCGCAGTGGCGGCAGTACGTCATGTCGAGCGGAACGGCGACGACCGAGCGCACCGCGACGGTCAGCTTCCTCGCCAGCGAGACGGCCGGCAACGGCGCCACCGCCTTCGACGTCGACGACGCGACCTTCACGTTGAGCTGACCGCGGTGCGACCGTCTGGCAGCCCTAGCCGCCACGGTGACCGCGCCGCGACGTCGACCAACAACAGCCATCCGGGCGGTGAGCGCGGTTCGGCGGGCCGGTTCACCGTCTAGCCGGATCGACGCGCGCTCTGCCGCTGACGCGACCGTCGAACCGCCCGGATCCGGCGGGGAACACCCCACCCATCCCTGAGGCCGAAGAGCGCCGTCACTGGTCGGCACGCGCCCGAAGAACAGATAAAGACCGGACTGTCAATAAGCGAATCGGTATTGGTTAAGGCCACAAGCAACCCCGGAACTGCAAGGCATTGAGATTCCGATCTCTGCCGGCGGATTTCCTGGTCGATGAGGGAAACGAAATCTATGCTTGCCGCCGAAAACACTGCGGCCCGGTCGGGGCCGAGCGGAACACCGATACAAGGATTTGCGAATGCGCCGGAAGTCTGCTCTGAGCAACGGCCCTGCTGGCGTCAGCGACGTAACGTCGGAGGGCCAACTGCCGACCGCTACCGCGGAGGGTGCCGCGCGCCGATCCGCGGTCGCCGAGGAACAGGCGTTTCTGGACGTGGCCACCGCCCGGCGCGACAGGCTGGTTGACCACCTGCGGGTCGAGCTTTCGGCCGAGGCCCGGGACGCGTTGGAACGAGCCCGGCAGCGCATGCTCCGCCAACAGTACGACGAGCTACAGCGGGCGGGAGAAGGGCTGGTCTTCGGTCGCCTCGACGGCCTTGACGGCACCGTGCGACACGTAGGCCGTGTCGGTCTCCGCAAGGACGACGAGGACGGTGAGCCACTGCTGGTGGACTGGCGCGCTCCCGCAGCTCGGCCCTTCTACACCGCGACGGCTGTCGACCCACAGGGTCAGGCGCGGCGCCGGCACATCCGCACGACGGGATCGGCCGTCGTCGGCGTGGACGACGAGCCCCTGGACGGGAGCACCACGGCGGACCTCGTCGGCGAGGGCGCTCTACTGGCTGCCCTCGACCAGCGGCGCACCGGTCACATGTCGACGGCGATCTCCACCCTGCAACGCGAACAGGACGACATCATCCGGGCTGAGGCGACCGGCCCGCTGATCGTTCAGGGTGGTCCCGGCACGGGCAAGACCGTCGTTGCTCTGCACCGGGTCGCGTACCTGCTGTTCAGTCACCGGAAGATGGCCGACCAAGCGGTCCTGGTCCTCGGCCCCTCGCCGCGGTTCCTCCAGTACATCGCCCAGGTGCTGCCCGCGCTCGGTGAGACCGCCGTCGTCTCGGCGACCTGCGACACCCTGCTGGCCGGCATCGACGTGGGCCGCGACGAGAGCCGGCCTCTCGCCGAGATCAAGGGCCGCGCCCTCTGGCAACCCACACTCGAAGGCTACGTCGCGTCGCTGCTCCCCCGGCCGCGCGAGCTGAAGCTGCGCTGGGAGGGCGAGTTCTACGTCATCCCGGCCGCGACGGTGGCGCAGGCGCTCGCCTCGGCGGTGCAGGGACGCCCGTACCACCGTGCCCGCGCGGCGTTCGCCGAGCAGGTGCATCACCTCCTTGCCGATGTCGTCGCCGAGCAGCGCGAGGCGCTGATGGATCAGATGGAGGAGGGCTTCGAGGACATCCTCGCCAGCGTCGACAAGGGCATGGGGCAGGACCACCACTCCGCCCGAAGGGCCACCGGGAGCGACGTCAACGGGTTGCTCTCCGAGGAGGAGATCGAGCATCTCCGTTGTCGAATCGCGGAGAACGCCACCATCGCCCGGTTCATCGAGGCATGGTGGCCCACCCTCGACGCCGAAACCCTGCTGGGCGATTTCCTGAGCGACCGCACGCTGCTGGCCCGTTTCGCCCCGCAGCTGTCCGCCGAGGAGATCACGGCCGTCTCGGCCGAGCCCACCCCGTGGGCATCAAGTGACATCCCGCTGCTCGACGCCCTCGCCGATCTGCTCGGCGAGGTCGACGCCCCGCAACCACAGGGCGAGTTCGTCGCCGACCGCGCGCGCCGCCAGCGCGGCTGGGTGTACGGCCACATCGTCATCGACGAGGCGCAAGAGCTGTCCGAGATGCAGTGGCAGATGGTCCTGCGGCGCTGCCCCAGTCGCTCCATCACCGCCGTCGGCGACATCGACCAGGCCGAGGCGGCGCACCGGCACACCAGTTGGGCACAAGCGGTGCAGGCTGCCTTCGGAGACCGCTGGACCGCCGCGCAACTCACCATCTGCTACCGGACCCCACGCGAGGTCATGGACCTCACCGGGCCGGTCTTGAGGAAGGCTGGCAGCCACAACACTCCACCACGAGCGGTACGTTCCTCCGGCATCGCCCCCTGGGAGCTCACGATCACCCCCGCTGAGCTTGCCGGTGCCGCGGTCGAAGCGGTGCGGCAGTTGCAGCAACGGTGGCACGGCGGCACGGTCGGCGTCATCGCCCCCACGGAGCGCATCGCCACACTCCAAGCCGTGCTGAGTGGGGTGCCGGTGCTCACCGCGACCCAGTCCAAGGGACTGGAATGGGACGCGACACTCCTCATCGACCCTCAGGGCATCGCCGCCGAACCGCGCGGCTGGAACGGCCTCTACGTCGCGCTCACCCGATGCACCCAGGAACTCGGGCAGCTGACACTCACGCAGTAGTCGCCAGACTCATGACGAAGATCCATGGCACAAATGTCCGTTCTCAGGATTCCACCTGATGACGTACGACCGTCGCATCCAGCGCCTCTACGAGGAGATCCAGCGCATCACTGATGACTTTTAGGTAGTCGGCGGCCAGTCCACGCGTGTACGGCGTCAGGGCGTCGGACCTCGAGTGCGTGATCAGGTAGCTCGCCAGGCCGTTCGCCCGGTCAGCGCCATCGAGGGCGCGGATGACCGTGGCCCACTGGGGCATCCCCGTCCGGATGGCCAGTTGGCTGGCGCTGCCCCGCGTCAGCGGCCCGAACGCCTCCTCGATGCTGTCCATAGCGGTCGCGAGCGCGTCCCGCGCTTGGCGGAGGTCGGCGGCTTCGATCATGGCGAGGCCCGTGGAACGGCCCGGCGGCCACCGCCAGGCAGGAACGCCCGCGAGTGCCTGTTGCGCCGCCGCCGCGACGGACGGCTCCCGTTCAAGCCCATCCGGCGGACGAGTCGGCGACGTCCCGGATGGGCCCTCCTCGCCAGGTGAAAGAGCTGCTGCCAGTGCCTCGCGGGCCGCCCCTACGGACTGGGCGAATTCGATACTCGCGCCAAACGCGTCGACCCTGTTCATCCGCTCGAAAAGGTGGTGGACTCGCGAGCGGAACATCACCGCCAAGACCGCAACGAGCAGCGGCCAAACCAACACCCGGACGTACGCGAGGACAAGCTCCGCCACACGCATGTCCCCATCGTGAACGATCACCGCAAGGTCGCCACGTCAACCACGCATCATCGGCGCGCTCAGGAGAGTCCTCACTCGCGTGGTGGGGCGCTGTCTTCGGACTCAAGCTGCGCCGCCACCTCGACGAGAGGGCGTTACGCGGATGGATCACCGCCGTCTGGCGATCGCCGCGAGCTACGGAAGCCCAGATAGCCGTTCGGCGCCCGTTGACGCCCAAGGTGGGTCCGGCCGGCCAGCCAGGCGCCGATAGAGCGCTCGGGCTTCGTCGTGCCGGCCGGCGTCGCGCAGAGCGTCGCCGGCATCGAGTACCAGGCCGGGGTCGTCCAGGCTGGTCAGCGCGTGACGGTAATAGGCGAGGCCGGCCGACCTGGTGGCCGGGTCGCCGCAGAGCAGGCGCCCCAGCTCGCGGGCCGCGATCGGCGACCAACGCGCGTCGTCCAACTCAACAGCCTGGCGCCAAGCCTGTTCGACACGGCCGGCGTCGCCCAGGGCGGCCAGCCGAGTGCCCCGGCGACATGCTGCCTCACCGGCCCAGCGTGGATCCCCGGCCTCGACTACCTTGGCGTACGCCTCCGCGGCCGTGGCGTCGTCGCCGTCGGCCGTCGCCAACTGACCGAGTCGCATGGCGGCGAGGGTTCCCCAGCCGCTGCGGTCCTCACCGAAGCATCATCGCAGCTTCGGACGCTCGGCTTGGGCACCGTTCTGCTCGGCACCGACGGCGGTGGAATGAACCGGACCGCCGCTTCGGCAAGCCTGGTTAACCCCGACGGCTCTTGGACGTCTGCATGGAGCGTGCGGTGGAGCGGGCGGCGGTGTCGATGAGGTCTGCGACCGGGCCGGGTTGCGAGACCGCCACCGCGTGGGAAGCGGCGATCTCAACTGCCGTGGACCCCGCCCTGTCGGCCAGGAAGCGCTGCAAGTCTGGCGGAATGCCCTGGTCCTGGGTGGTGATCAGGGTCCAGGAGGGGATCGTCTTCCAGGCGGCCTTCGTCACGCCCTCCTCCTGGGCGCTCGCCGAGGCGGGCCGCTGCGTTGCCGCCATGATTTCGGCGGTGCCGGAGTCGACGTCGGCGGCGAACACCTCGGGGTACTTGTCCTGCAGGATGTACTGGTCCATGGTCGTGCCGCCGTCGTCGGAGGGGATCGGCACCATGTTGATGCTGGTGGCGAGCTGACTTCCGGGGTACTTGGTGAGCAACCCGATCACGCTTTCGCCTACGTCCGGGCTCACGCTGGCGACGTACACCAGGGCCTTGACGTTGGAGGCACCGGCCGCGGCCTCGGTCATGACCAGCCCGCCGTAGGAATGGGCCGCCATCACGACCGGTCCGGGCAGGCTGTCCAGGAGAGCCCGTACGTAAGCGGCGTCCTTCTGCACACCGCGCAGCGGGTTGGCGACGGCAATGACCGGGTACCCCCGACGTTTGAGGTTGGCAATCACCCCATTCCAACTCGACGAGCCGGCGAATGCCCCGTGGATCAGCACAACTGTCGGCATCCCTGCGTCCTGGGCAGACATGTCAGGAGCAGCGCTCATCTGGAGTTCCTTTCGAGATGCCTCACCGCCCCGCCGCCTGCGGTATGCACGCCGGACCGACGAGGACGATCGGCGGAGCATTTTCAGTGGGCGCCACGCCAATACCTGAGACACATCAGACCGAACGTTCTGTCGCTAAGATGGTTGGATGGCGAGCGACGAACCCAATGCCCGACCCTCTGAGGCACGTCTCAAGCTTCTCCATACGGCGACCAGGATCTTCTACGCGGAGGGCATCCACTCCGTCGGCGTCGACCGGATCATCGCCGAGGCGAAGGTGACCAGAGCTACTTTCTACCGGCACTTTCCCAGCAAGGACGACCTCATCCTGGCCTACCTGCGTGAGGTGCATCAGCTGGAGCGCGGCATGGTCGACCAGGCCCTCTCCGCCAACCGACCGCCGGTCGAGCCGCTCCTGACCATCGCCAATTCCATCGCTCAGAACATCCAGTCCCCCGGGTTCCGCGGGTGCGCGTTCCTGAACGCCGCGGCGGAATATCCCGACACGAACCATCCGGTACACCAAGAACTCATGGCCCACCGGCAGTGGTTCCTGGACACCATCACCATGCTCATGGCACAGGTCCACGAAGGAACGGCGGACCCCGCAGCGCGCCACTTCGTCATGCTTCGGGACGGCGCCATGGCGGCCGGATGCCTCTCCGACCCCACGTTGGTGTCCGAGACCTTCCTGCGCGGTGTCGAAGGACTCCTCAGGATCAACTCGGAGCGCCAGTCGACAGAGTCGGCCCGTTAGCCCGCGCACGACCTCGGGCTGGGCCACCCCCGGTGAGGGGATGACCCAGCTCCTCAGTATTGCCGCCACCGGTTGAGCCCGCCCTCGCTCGCAGGCGACGGCGCGGACGGCCGCACGGCTCAGATCAGCGGCCGTACGCCTCGAGCAGGCGCAGCCAGACCTCGCTGACGGTTGGGTACGCGGGCACGGCGTGCCACAGCCGCTCCAGTGGGACCTCGCCGACGATGGCGATCGTCGCGGCGTGGATCAGTTCCGCGACGTCCGGGCCGACGAGGGTGAGGCCGACGATCACCCGTCGGTCCTCGTCCATGACCATCCGGGCCTGCCCCTGGTAGCCGTCGGCGTGCAGCGCGGCCCCGGCGACGGCGGCCAGGTCGTAGTCGACGACTCGGATCCGCAGCCCGGCGGCCTCGGCGGCGGCTGCGGTCAGCCCCACCGACGCGATCTCCGGGTCGGTGAAGACGACCTGCGGCACGGCGCGCTCGTCGGCAGTGGCGACGTGCCGACCCCACGGGCGGTCGTCAGCCGCTTCGCCAGTGGCCCGCGCCACGATGACGTCGCCCACCGCGCGAGCCTGGTACTTGCCCTGGTGGGTCAGCAGCACACGCCGGTTGACGTCCCCGGCCGCGTACAGCCAGCCGTCGCCGATCAACGCGCCGGCATCATCGACCACCCGCAGGGTGTCGTCGACAGTGAGCCAGGCGCCCGGCTTCAGGCCGATCCGGTCGAGGCCGACGTCGTGCGTGTTCGGCGTACGGCCGATCGCCACGAGGATCTCGTCGGCATCGACCTGGTCGCCGCCGGTGAGCGTGATGTGCACCGTGCCGTCGCCGTCACGGCTCACCGACGTGGCCTCGACCCCAAGACGGACCGACACGCCAGCTTCCCGCAGAGACTGCGTGACCCGCTCGCCGACGAACGGCTCCGCCGGCGTGAGCACTCCGTCCCGCGCGAGCACCGTCACCGCCGACCCGAGGCCCGCGTAGGCCGTCGCCATCTCCGTGGCCACCACGCCACCACCGATGATGGCGAGCCGGCCGGGAACCTCGCTCGCGGCGGCTGCCTCACGGCTGGTCCACGGCGTCGCCTCGCGCAGACCGGCGATGTCCGGCACCAGTGCGCCACTTCCGGTCGCGAGGACGACCGCGTGTCGGGCGGTGAGCGAGGTGGTGGCGCCGTCCGTGCCGGTCACCTCGACGGTCCGGTCGGAGCTGATCCGCCCCTGGCCCCGATACAGCGCAATCCCCGCGGAGTCCAGCCAGGACACCTGACCGTCGTCCTTCCAGTGCGAGGCGACGGAGTCCCGGCGGCGCAGCACGGCCGCCGCGTCCAGCACGCCGGTCACCGCCTCGCGCGCACCGGGCAGCTGACGAGCCGCCCGGAGCGCGGTCTGGCTGCGCAACAACGCCTTGGTCGGCATGCAGGCCCAGTACGAGCACTCACCACCCACCAGTTCCCGCTCGACGATCGCGGCGGTCAGGCCGCCCCGCACGACGCGGTCGGCGACGTTCTCCCCCACCGGTCCGGCGCCGATGACAATGACGTCGTACGTGGCGTTCTCCACGTCAGTTCCCCTTCGCGGCGCGGCCGAGGCGGATGGCCGCGATCAGGAAGAAGATGGCGCCGGGGATGGCGTACCCGATCGCGTTGGTCAGCGCCGGGTTGTCCGCCGAGGCGGCCGCGAAGAACGATCCACCGGCGATCACGGAGATGCCACCGCTGATGATCATCGGCCACTGGCCACCCATCTTGCGGCGGGTGACAGCCACGATCAGCTGCACCAGCCCGGCCACGACCGCCCAGGCGCCCCAGACGCGCAGGACCGCCGGGATGCCGGACGCGCCAGCGATGCCCAGGCCCACCGCGGCGAGCAGGCTGATCGCGACGTTCACGTACAGCAGGGTGGGCGATCCGGTGGCCCGCGACGCTCGGACGTCGACGATGGCGGCGGCAACGTCGAACAGCGGGTAGAGCACGAGCAGCGCGGCGGTGAGGGGGTTGAGGTGCTTGGCGAGTGGGAGCGTCACGGCGGCCCAGACGATTGCGAAGGCGAAGCGACCGAAGTACAACCGCCGCAGGGCAGCGGCCGTCGTCGAGATGCCGGGAACGGCAACGGTGGTCATGGTCATCCTCTCGGTGATTCCGGAGCGAAGGGGACGTCCAGCGGGGGGTGCGGGCCGCCGCCGGGAGGGGAAGGGCGGTGCTACTTGATGTTTGAGAACAGCCCCGTGATCTCCACCTGAGCACCGTGGAGCCCGCCGAAGACGGCACCGGCGGCGGGCGTCGCGACTGCGGCAGCGGCGTCCTCGTAGCTGGCGAAGTACAGGTCGAGCGTCCGGTAAGCGGGAGTGGGCGTGCCGTCCTCCTTCGGCCACACCTTGGCCGACTCGACCCGCTGAAGCTTCGGGAACGTCTCGGCGGCCCGGCGTACGTCGACGTAGACCTTCTCGAACTCGTCGGGGTCGGCGGGGTTACCGATGACGAGGGTGATCTTGGTGGGCATGGCGCTCTCCTTCAGGCACGGCCGCACTTGGCCGACGCCAGGTGGAACGACCGTTCTGTCCCTGAGAACGTACCGGACCGGGCCTTGACCGTCAAGACCGACCGTTCTATCTTGCCGGGAGCCACGATGGCGCTCGCCACTACGCGTGAAAGCAGCGCGGCTGCGATCTGACCTCGAGGTGTCGGCGTTACGCGGCGAAAGGGGTCATCGCGGCGACCGGACCGGTGCATGTCCGCTTCGGTCGTGGCGGCGTCGGTAATGCGGCACCGACCGCGAAGGGGCTGCCGTCACCGAACGCTAGCCGCGCGAAGTTCTCGGCGATACGGCGATGTCCCGCAGGGTCCGGGTGGACCTCGTCGGGCTGGCAGTTCGGCGTAGTCCGGCTCGCCGTACAGGTCGCGTCCATCGAGGTGGTGCAGATTCGGGTCGTCGACCGAGCGCTGTTCGACGATGCGGGCGAGTTCGTCACGGATAACGTTGAGCGTCAGCCGCCCTGCGCTGCGCTCGGTCATTGCCTCAAGCCTCTCAAGGAATCTCGGTGTTCATCGGCGAACCACTCCGGCCAAACGCACGCTGACGTAGCTGCGCAGGACCGCCACGTCACGCCTCGGAGTCGCGATCTCCGGACGTCTCCCGTCCGATCGGCGAGGCGGAAACCTTCAGCGACTGGCCCCGCCTTCGCAGCGCGCCGGTCAGCGCGACCAGGGCCAGCACTCCGGCCACCACGCTCAGCCCGGCCATCGGCGTCCAACGGGCCAGCAACGGCGTGAACAGCAGCAGGGCGACGAAGCCGATGATCTGGGACCGGGAGGGTTGGCCGAAGATCTCGTACTCCAGCCGCATGCGGGCGACGAGGAAGAGCATCGGACCGCCCACCACGAACAGCAGCCAACTGGGCCGCGGCTGCCCGTACGGATGATCGATCACCAGCTCGTAGCCGACCGCCGTGACGAGCACGCTGAGCACGATCAACAGATGTGTCCGTTCCGACACCGCTCCCAGCCGGCCGGGCATACCCGCACGGTCGAACGTCTCCGTCAGCAGCAGCCCGGCGCGGTAGAAGTAGATCCGCCAGAGCAGCGCGCTGGTGGCGAACGCGACCGCGAAGGCGGCTGCCCGCTCCGCGGAGTAGTCCGCGCCGCTGAAAACCACGCCGATAACCAGAATCGACTCACCGAGCGCGATGAGGAACATCTGCTGATAACGCTCCGCGAGATGGGTCCCCGCGATCCGCCACCGACCCACCTTCGCGACCCCGAGCCGCGGCAGCGGCCAGCCCAATGTCCAGGCGAGGTAGTCGACAGCGAGGGCGACAATCCACAGCGGCAGGCGGAGGTGATCCGGGCCCAACGCGCCAGCCAGCCACAGCGGGGCGCTCGCCAAGGCCCACACGGCAAGCCGGAAGGGCACCAGCCGTCGCGGATGGCCACGCAGCGCGAGGGCGACCACGAGCGGCCGCACCACCATCACCATCAGGTACGCGACCGCGAACGGCAGCGCTCGCTCCTCCATGGCGCGGGGCAGCGTCACCGCCATGATCAGGCCGGCGAACATGGTGCCGACCACGACGGCCTGAATGATCGGCTGCTCCGGTTCGTACCGGCTGGTGATCCAGGCGGTGTGCGACCAGATCAACCAGAGCGCCAGAAAAAGCAGCAGGGTACGCCCGACCCCCCCGGCGAGCGCCCAGCCGGTGTCATCACTCAACCCCGCGAATCGTTGTGAGACCCGGGTGAGGGCCACAACGAACGCCAGATCGAAGAACAGCTCCAGGAACGTCGCCCGACCCGAGCTCACCGGAGGGCGCAGCAGTTCGGCACCCCGCCCCGCCGCCATCGTCCGCCTCCGTCCGCCCCTCGCTACCAACGAGCCGGCAGCCAGCGGAGTTGCGTCAGCGCGCACCCCGCCGCAACCACACCTGGTACGACCGGCCGCGAGAGATCAGCGAGAGGTTGGATATCGATTCGGACCAATGTATCGTGGGAACGCTCCCAGACCGCGTCCACCACCCACCTGCTCGAGGAGCTGAACATGTCACGACGACGTCGTCGCCCGGCCGCCATGCTGGCCGGGTTGCTCGTTCTGGCCCTGGCTACGTCTCTGTCGCCACTGGCGCCGGTGGCCGGCACCGCCGCGGCCGGCCCATCGAAACTCCGTGCTGCGCCACTCGCTGAGCTGACCGTGGTTTCCGAACAGGTGGCTTTCGGTCTGCAGCGTCCGATCGCGATCACCGGGCTGCCGGACGGCCGGATGCTGATCGCGGAGAAGAACGGCACTGTCCGCGCCTACCACCCCGACACCGGCCTGGCACCCGACCCGGTGATCGACCTGACCGCCCGGATCGACACGTCGGACAACGAGCGCGGCCTTCTCGGCATCACTCCGGCGCCGAACTTCGCGCGGACCGGGATGCTCTACGTGGCCTACACGAGCCTGCCGGCCGGCGCGCTGACCCTGGCGCGAGTGCCCATCAACGCTCCTGATCGGGTGCAGGTGCTGCTCACCCAGGAGCACGCCGAGTACGGCAACCACAACGGCGGACAGGTGGCCTTCGGCCGCGACGGCTACCTCTACTGGTCCCTCGGCGACGGTGGCTACGCGAACGACCCCTACAAGAGCGGCCAGAACCTCGGCACCCTGCTCGGCAAGATTCTGCGGATCGACGTCAACCGCAGCTGCGGGGGAAAGCCCTACTGCGTGCCCTACGACAACCCGTTCGTCCGCACGCCGGGCGCGCGCCCGGAAATCTGGGTCTACGGGCTGCGCAATCCGTGGAAGTTCTCCATCGACCCGGCCGACAACTCGCTGTGGATCGGTGACGTCGGCCAGGGTCTGATCGAGGAGATCAACCACGTCCGCCCGTCGCAGCGTGGCGCGAACCTCGGCTGGTCCTGTCGAGAGGGCACGCCGGTCTTCGACGAGACGCAGTGCCGGCCGGGCGTGCGACTCACCGACCCGATCGTCGAGTACGACCACTACATGACGGAGAACTGCTCCATCATCGGCGGCCTGGTGTACCGGGGGTCCGTCACCCCGGAGGCGCGGGGCACCTACATCGCCAGCGACTACTGCTCGACCCGCGCTTTCGCCGTGCGTCCCAAGTCCACGGGTGGCTACGAGTCCGCTGAGATCGGCACCTTCCCCACCCAGCCGACGGCGTTCGGCGCCGATGTGAACGGCGAACTGTACGTGCTCAGTGACCTCCCGGGATGGCTGAGCAAGGTGCGGTTCGAGCGGGTCCAGCCGACCCCCACCGGTGGGGCGACGATCCGCTGAACCTCGGGACATGCCCTTGACACCCGCGCTACCTCAGGGGACGGCCGCGTTCGGCGGCCGTCCCCTGCTCGCGCCGGGCTGGTGCTCCCCAGTTGACAGATCAACCTTGCCGTGGCCGATGGCACTGGCGTCGTCCGGTCCGCGCCACGCCTTCTCGACCGACAGCCCGGCGGCGCGCTGCCGCCCGATGACGAGCCGGCCCAGCACCGCCGCCACCGTCCCGGTCACCACCCCTGTGAGCACCCCGGTGACGAGGCTGGAGAACACCGCCGCCACCCGAAGGATCGCTTCCTGCGCCCGGGGGTCGATGTCCCCGAGCCTCGGCCCGGTCGCACCGAACGCCTCGTCCCACAGAATCTGGTGACCAACCGCGAGCAGGACACCGTAGATCGTCCCGATGACCACCACGGTCAGGAACGGACGCGGCGGACGCCGCCACAGCACGGCGGCCACCCAGCAGATCAGCGGTACGACCGCGAGCAGGACGGCGGCCAGCCGCCCTTCCTCGACGACGTGCAGGTCGTGCAGGACCACCCGCGGTGCGGCCAGTACGGCGAGCGCGACCAGAGCCGGCCAGGAGAACCCGAGAGCACGACGCCCGGCGCTCATCGCTCGACCCGTACCGGCGCGGTTTCCCGGGCGAAGCGCAGCAGGGCGGTGAAGGCCAGCGCGGACGTCACCGCTCCCCCGGCGAGGCGCACCCAGTGGCCGGCGACGAACTCCTCGGCGACCTGGCGCAGGTACTCCGGTGAGTGCGTGCCGACCGGGTCGACGAACATGATCTCGTTGCGCGGCCAGAAGAACACCACCGAGAACAGGAACTCGCAGGCGATGAAGACCACCGCGGCGGCGGCGACGTACCATCGAAGCCGCCGATTGCGCCACGTGAGGGCGGTCGCGGCGAGGCTCGTCAGCACGACCGAGGCGCCCAGCGGCGGGAAGTAGTCGCTCGGGCCCCCGGCGACCAGGAACTCACGGGCCCGGTCCAGCGAGGCGGGCGCGTCCCCGAAGATGTTCGGGTAGAGCATCACGGTCTCGGCCGCGACCCCACCAAAGGACATCATCGCCGCCCAGACGAGCACGATGAGCACGATCCAGGTCAGCTTGATACGGGACACAGCAGCACTCTCCCTGACTTTCGGGCGCCCCTGCGGGCACGATCTGTGATGTCGCCGTCGACGCTAGGTCGCCCATTCGGGGCCGTCTGCCGCGCAGCCGCGCGAGCTGACATCGCTTCTCGACGTACGTGCCGGGGCGGGGATGATGCCTGGGGACGGCAGCGGCGCGGGCCCGCACCGACTTAGGCTCACGGACGTGCAGGCCACCTCACCCAGCCGAACCGAGGCGCTGCTCGCTGTGGCCATCCTGGGCCTGGTCACGGCGGCGGTCGTGACCGAGGACGCGTCAACCGCGCAGGCGGCGCTGGCCGGCGGATTCGGGGTCGGATTGGCCGTACTGCTGCTGGTGGCCCGGCGTTGGACGGTCCCCGCGCTGCTGGCGACAGCCGCCGGCATCCTCGGCTACTACGCGCTGGAGCTGCCGCCGGTCGGCGTGGCCGCCCCGGCCGCCGCCATCCTCTACGTGGCCGCCCAGCGGGGCCGGGTGGTCCCGGCCGCCGCCGTCGGCGGGAGTCTGCTGGCCGTTTCGGTGGCCGCCCGGCTCGTCGAGGGAGACGACATCTCTGTCGTGATCGGCGCCGGTCTCGGCTCCGAGGCGGCCCTGATACTCGCCGTGATCGCGCTCGGTGACGCCGTCCGCAACCGGCGTTCGCTACGGGTCACGCTGGCCCGGCAGGCCGCCTCGGCTGCCGAGGAACGCCGCCGCGAGGCCGCCCGGCAGGTCGAGGCCGAGCGGTTGCGCATCGCCCGGGAGGTGCACGACACGCTCGGACACACGATGTCGGTGATCACCCTGCAATCGGCTGTGGCGCGGGAGGCACTTGCCGATGCCGAGCCCGGGCAGGCCGAGGAGGCCCTGGCCGCGATCCACTCGGTGAGCGGCAGCGCCATGGCCGAGCTGCGTGCCACATTGGGCACGCTGCGTCGTGAGCCCGGACCGCGCGAGCCGGCCCCCGGCTTCGCCCAGTTGCGTACGCTCGTCGAGGGCGTCCGCCGGGGTGGGCTGCCGGTCGAGCTGCGTCTCGACGGCTCGGTCGACGCCCTGCCCACGGTGGTCGGCAGCACCGTCTACCGCATCGTGCAGGAGGCACTGACCAATGTGCTGCGCCACGCCCACGCCACCCGCGCCACGGTGACGATCCGGGCGACCCCGGCCCGCCTCTCGGTGGAGGTCGTCGACGACGGCCGGGGATCCGTCGGAGGCACGGCAGGTGAGACGGGGCAGGGGCTGCGCGGTATGTCGGAGCGGGTCGCTCTGCTCGGCGGAACCCTCGATGCCGGCGAGGCCGCTGACGGCGGCTTCCGGGTCTCGGTCCACCTACCGCTGGCCGGGGTCGCCGCATGAGCGACGTACGCGTCGTCCTCGTCGACGACCAGCACCTGGTGCGCACGGGACTCCGCGCGTTGCTGGAACGCGCCTCGGACATAACCGTGGTCGGCGAGGCCGGCGACGGCCGGGCCGGCGTGGCAGTCACCCGCGAGCAGCGGCCCGACGTCGTCCTGATGGATGTCCGGATGCCCGGCGGCGACGGCATCGAGGCGACCCGCCGCATCCTCACCGACCCGACGCTGGCCGACGTGCGGGTGGTCATGCTGACCACCTTCGACGACGACGAGTACCTCTTCGAGGCCATTCGCGCCGGCGCCGCCGGCTTCCTCCTCAAGGACACCCCGCCCGACGCCCTGCGGGACGCCGTCCGGGTGGTGGCCGGCGGAGACGCGCTGCTGTCACCGGCGGTGACCCGGCGGGTGATCGCCGCGGCCGCCCGCTCCCCCGTCGGGGACCCGGCCCGGCTGGCCGGGCTCACCGGGCGGGAACGCGACGTCCTGGCGCAGGTCGGCACCGGACGGTCGAATGTGGAGATCGGAGCGGCCCTGCATCTCAGCCCGGACACCGCCCGCACGTACGTGAGTCGTCTGCTGCACAAGCTGAACGCCCGCGACCGCGCCCAGCTGGTGGTCATCGCGTACGAGAGCGGGCTGGTCCGCCCCGGCGACGGCTGAGCCTCTCCGCCCGCGACGCCCAGCACGTGACCGGAGCCGCCGCTGGCAACCTGGCCCTACTCGGCGCGGCGATCCGGAGCGCGCGAGCCGTACGCCGGGCCGAACACCACCAGCAGCGCCAGGTCCTCGGTCACCTCGTCGAACCGGTGCTCCTCGCCAGCCGGCACGAAGATCACCGAACCCGGGCCCACCTCGGCCGCGCCGTCCGGGGTCACGATCCGGGCCCGCCCCGCGGTGACCACGTAGATCTCATCCTCGGTGTGCGGGCTCTGGCCGTCGAGGCCGCCCGCCGGGATGCAGTACGTTCCCACCGACAGGTCCGGCACCCTCAGGTGTTCGACCCAGTCGTTGGCCGCCCCGGTGGGTGCGGTCCACTGGCCCGCGCCTTCGATGATCAGCATTGCGGAAGCCTAGCTCGGCGCAGATCATCGGCTCGGCCCGGTTGAGGAACAGTTCGAGGTCGTACTGCGAGCCGCCACCGTGGCCCTCCTCCACCTCGATGTCGAGGAACCGGGACGCGATCGCGGCGGGAACCACGTTGTGATGTACGCCGAACGCGATCTGGACCAGCGGGTGCTGGCGGGCCGAGCTGACGATGCCGAGCGCGTCGACGATGTCCGCGAACGGCACCGCGCCGTTGTCGAGGCTCCCGGCGATGCTCCGATGAACCCCCGACAGGAATTGCGCGACGTTGGCGTCGGGCCGGACGTCGACACGCACCGGCAGCAGGTTCACCGTGAGCCCGACCAGCTCCGTCAGCTCCGCACGGCGGCCCACCACCGGCATCCCGATGACGAGTTGCTCCACATCGCTGTGGCGGGCCGCCGTCAGCCCCAACGCCGCGAGCAGAAACGAGGTCGTCGTGATCCCGGCCGACGCGGCGGCGGCGCGTACGCGATCGGTCAGCTCCGGACCAGGTCCACCGCGACGCGCGCGCCACGAGCCTCGCGCAGCGGCGCCCTCAGCTTGTTCGACGGCAGCTCCAGCGACTCGGGGACCCCGTGCAACTGCTGCTTCCAGAAGGCCAGCTGCCCGGCCAGGGCACCGCTGGCACGTTGCTGCCGCAACCACCCGTCGTAGGCGTCGGCGTGGACCGCCGGGCCGGGCTCGTACTGCTCACCGACGACGAGCGCGTCGTATCGGGCGAAGACCTCCCGCAGGACGAGCGCGATGCTCCAGCCGTCCAACAGGATGTGGTGCACCGTGAGCACGAGGGCGTGGCGCCGCGGACCCGACGAGGCGAGCGCGAACCGGATCGGCGGGCGGTTGGCGAGATCGAACGGCGTACGGTCCAGCCGCTGCGCGAGAGCCTGGACGATTCGCTTCTGTCTGGGGATGCCGCGTGGCAGCGAGACAGGTTTCAGGGCTCTTCGACAGGGACGATCAGCGCACGGCGTACTCGCTCGTGACCGTCAACCGACATCTTCTGCCGATCTCGCAACTGACAGCGGAGGACAACCGACTGGGGCTCACCGAAGTAGCCGCCGACTGAGGCCAGTTGTTCTTCAAGCAAGGCACTGCTGGCCACGGTGGTTGGAGATCAAGGCAGGCGAGCGCTCACCAGCGGATACGCGGCAGTGAGGACCCTCTCGGACCGCCCATGTCCAGATCGGTCTCCCGTCACCAGAGAACAGCGTGCGGCTACCCGTCGCGACTCGCTACCGCAGTGCTGCTGCGAGTTCGGCGGCGTTGTCGAACGCGGGTGCCGCCCTTTCTGATTCGTCTTCCGTGAGCGTGACGGACCGGGCGCGGGCCAGCATCTCGGCCGCGGTCTTTGGATCGTGCAGCACCAACGCGAGTTCGGCGCGGTAGACCAGGACCTCTACCTGCTCGACCGGGTCGTCGTCGGCGTGCGGGCGGGCCAAGGCGCTGTCGAGGATCCGCACGGCCTGTCCGACGTTTCCCCTGGAATCGGCCTGCACGACAGCATTTGCCAGGGCTTTGGCCAGCCGCCCGGCAGGCGTGGCGGCCGGCATGGGCGCGGTGGCGGCGTCCCGAAAGACGCGGATCCAGTTGCCGCCCGGGTCGATGACGCTGAATCCGCCCAACCCGTCGGCGTTCTTCCGCGCCCGGGGCCGGGTCATCCGCGGCGTTCCGGACACCAGTACCTTGCCGTACGCGGCGCGCATGCCGGCTGCGAATGCCCGATGCAGTCCCTCGATGTCCGCGGTGAGTACGAGACACGAGCCATAGGACTGCTCCGGGTCAAATCCGGCGATCTCGAAGAACTGCAGATGCAGGTCCTCCCGCTGCACCCCCACACACGCGTAGGGCTTGCGTTGCTTGTACGTGGTGCGGAAACCGAGAACTCCGTAGAACGTTTCGATCTCGTCAATGGATGCGCACGGCAGCAGGGGAACGGTCCGCTCGTTGGTCATGCCACCTTCCTAAGCGTCGCGGGGTGTCGGTCGCACATGGAAATAGCCGATCATCGCCTTTGATCATCCGATCGGCTGATGACCCAGAACGCACCGGCGCCGCTGAGCACCGGCCCACCCGCACGCCGTCCTGCCGCTGACCCGGGGCCACCCACCTGGCCGTGACACATCGCCGATCCTGGCGCAGGCCGACAACGCGCTCGTCGAACTGCTCAAGAGGTAGCCGGGCCAGCTCCAGCGTCTTCTGCGAGCAACAGCGCGGCGGTGCCGTCCGCCACCGAGCGGGACAGGTCCGCCAGGCGGTGCCGGGCCGTTTCGGCGCTGTCCGCGAGCACCACGATGTCGGCACGCCCGGACGCCGCGAGATGACCGACGTTGTGCACGAGCAGATCACCGCGCCTGGTGGACGGATTCCAGAGCCTGCCTTCCAGACGATCGATCAGGACGTCGAATGGAATCGAACGCAGCTGCGGATGCCGCAGGGCGCCGAAGGCGTAAGGCGGTGATCTGTGCGGAAAGAGGCGGTCCAACATGGCCCCCAGCACCGAGCCGCCGCTCCACCTGGCATTGCAGTCGACGACCCGAACGTCCGCGTCCGCGAAGGACCGGCCGGTGACGATGAAGTCCAGCGACAGGCGTCCGAGATATCCCAGTGCTTGCAGGAGCGCCGCGATCGTCGAGGCGTGCGAGCGCAGACGGCGCACGATCTCGCGCGGAAGTGCGCCGGCGACGCCGCCGCCGAACTGGGAGCGTTCGGCGTCGGTGAAGATCTGATCGATCACCCTGCCGCAGATCGGTGCCGCCGCCTCCTCCGCCGCTATCGTCACCTCGATGCTGGGTGCGGCGAGTGTTTCCTCCCAGCTGGTCACCAGCACGGCCGAGTCACCTCGGAGACCCAGATCTCGGTAGACGTCGGCGGCCCAGGCGATGAGGGCCTGCCGATCGAGTCGACGCAGGACGTCGGTGGCGAAGACGCGCATGCCGAGACCGCCAGCGGAATCCGGTATCCGAACGGCGAGTTTGGGCGAGTGTCGGGAGATCTCCTCGATTACGGCCGGGAAGTCGGCGAAACGGCGCGTCACCCGGAACCGGGGGATCGCCTCGGCGCCGAGCAGGTCCGCGACTGTACTGAGGAACCAGGACTTGTCATTCGCCAACCGACACAACCGGGGAGGCGGCCCGAGCACCGGCACCGATCGACGCGCGGCACGGGACATGCGATCAGCGAGCTGCCACGCCGCCTCGGACGCGTGGTAGGGATGCAGACAAGCGCCGCCGCGAGCGGCTTCGACCAGGGCCGCCGACGTACGGCTGTCGCTCCAGGCCGCCGAACACAGGTCAGTGGCGGAGTCGGGATGCAACCAAACCGGATCACCCAGCCCGAGGCGCCCTGAGTAGTACTCGTCGAATCCGGCTGGTGGCCGTGGCCGACAGACGATGATGTCGTCGTCTCCGGCGCGCAGCCGGGCTCTGAGTTGAAACCCGTCCGGATACGGGATCTGATTCATGAGTCGGATCGCGCTGTAGTCGTCGAACAGGACAGCCCGCCGAGCGTTGGTCCACACCCCGCGATCCGTCGTCGCTTCCTTCTGCGCGTGTAGTTCCGAGTCGCCGTAGAGAATGTCCGCCGCCAGCCGCCGTGGATCTGGTCTGCTCCGGAATTGCGATGATCGCATTTGTATTCCTATCTGCTCCCGTCGCACCGACGATAGAGGAGCCATCGATGACAGCGAGCGGCCCGTCGCCGCGTGGCACCGTCGTTTGTCGTCGGTCGCACTGGGGCGAGAGGCTGACCACGTGAGATCACCATCAGGTACCCCACCCGTCGTCGGCGTGCTTGCCTGTAGCAGCCAGAGCGCCACCGGCACCACCTACTCACACGTCAACAGGACGGTCGTAAGTCAACTCGCTCGGCACGCCGACGTTGCCGCCGTACTGATTCCGGCCACCGAGCCGGACAATGCCAGCGCTATCCTGTCGGTCCTCGACGGCCTCGTGTTGCCCGGTGGTCCGTCCTTCCTGCACCCGGCCCGTTTCGACACGACCACGCCGATCCGGCCGGACCGCGTCTACGACCCTGCGCGCGATGCCGTCGCCAGCGCCCTGCTCGCCGCCGCGGCCCACCTGCCCGACCTGCCGGTGCTCGGCAGCTGCCGGGGCATGCAGGAGATCGCCGTGCACAGCGGCGGGCTGCTGTGCGAGACCGACCCCACCGGTAGCCACCGGCGGCTACCCGATGAGAACGACGACCGGTGGGGCCCGGCCCACCCAGTCACCCTCACCCCTGGCGGCCACCTCGCCAATCTGCTCGGCCACCTGCCCAGCGCGGAGTTTCTGGTCAACTCCCAACACTGGCAGGTCGTCGACCGGCTGCCGACCAGCGTCAGCATCGAAGCGGTGGCACCCGACGGCGTGATCGAAGCCATCGCCGTCGACCGGCCACACCGATTCGTGCTCGGCGTCCAATGGCACTTCGAACAGCACACCGCCCGCAGCCCGCTGGACCTGGCTCTCCTGGCCGAGTTTGGCCGGCGCTGCCGGATCCGGCACAACGGCGGGTAGCTCGCTGACACGGTCCACCGCCCACTTGCCGCCGTGTCGGCGAGGGTGCCCAGGACGGCTTGCCGACTCGTGTCGCCTTGCGCCGCTGAGACATCGAAGCGATACCATGGGCGAGGCTTACGCATTCTCGGCTCCCCATGCACTGACGACGGCGGCACGGGGTTCGCCTCTGGGGCACGTTCTGTTGAACTCGGAGTCGGCGTGAAGAGACAACGTGCACTCGCGCTGTATCTCAATGTCGCGCTGATTCTGGCCACGAGCCTGCTCGGTCTGATCGGCAACTATCTGACGAACCTGAGTGAGCCACCCACTTACCTGCGGGTCCTGCAGTCGGTGGCGATTCCGGCGTTCGTCGCGATCGTGGTCCTCCTCGTCGTCGGGCAGGTCGTTCTCCACGTCGTGGCGAATCCCAAACCGAAACGCTCCGACTGGGACCCGCGCCGGCCGCCGTACCCGGGGTTGGAGCCCTTCCGGGAGGAGGACTCCGCCGTCTTCTTCGGTCGGGACCAGCAGATCTCGGACATCGTCGGGCGGATGCTCGCTGCCTCGGCGGACCCGCGGGAGCGGCTGCTGGTGGTGGTTGGCTCGTCCGGCGGCGGGAAGTCGTCGCTCGTGCAGGCAGGTGTCGTTCCGACGCTCAAGACCCGGCGGTGGATCAACCTGCCCACGATCAACCCGGGCAGCGCACCGGTGACGAATCTGGCCAAGGCCATCACCGAGGCGCTCCCCGAGCCGGTCGCCATGCCGGTCATTGTCCGGGCGATACGAGAAAATCCGGCCAGCGCGGCTAACTACGTCGCCAAGATCCGCCGAGGAATGGGACGCCGGTTCGGCCACGTGCTCCTGGTGATCGACCAATTGGAGGAGCTGTTCACGCTGTCCGGCGAGAGCGATCGGCACCTGTTCCTCGAGATCGTCGAGCGCCTGTTGGCCGCCGACTCCCGGTTGTCGGTGATCGCAAGCATGCGCATCGAATACCTCGCGCAGTTCCTCGACAGCGACATGGCGGCGCTGTTTCAGAATCCCGTCGCGATCGGTGCCATCAAGACGGAGTACCTCAGCGCGATCATCGAGGAGCCGGCCCGGATCGCCGGCATGACGTTCGAGCCGTTGGTCGTCAACCGGATCATCGCCGACGTCGGCACGACCGACGCGCTGCCGCTGCTGGCGTACCTGCTGCAGGAGCTCTTCTTCGAGGTCCGGCCAGGGGCCGCGGTGAGCCTGAAGGCGTACCTCGCCACCGGCGGGGTCGGTGGCGCACTCACCCGGCAGGCCGACCAGGTCGTCACCGAGCTACGCGGGGAAGGCGGCATCGCCCCGATCCTGACGACCCTGCTGCGGTTCGTCTCGCTCGACTCCAGCGAGGCGACCAAACGACCGGTAGCTCTGCGGGAGCTGAGCTCCGAGCAGCGCCACATTGTCGCCGCGTTCGTGGACGCGAGGCTGCTGGTCAGCAAGGTACAGGACGGCGATCCGGTCGTGGAGGTAGCGCACGAGTCGCTGTTCCGCCTCTGGGCGCCGCTGCGGCAGGAGGTCGAGACGCGGGCCGAGCACCTCCGTCGGCGCTCCGAGTTGGAGCGGTGGGCTGCCGACTGGCAGCACTCCGGGCGTAGCGACGACTACCTACTGACCGGGCAGCGGCTGGTGCTGGCCGAGCAGTGGCTCGCCGGCCTGGAGGCGCTCGGCCAGGCGAGCGAGGTGGTCCGGGCCCTGATCGAGCAGTCGAAGCGCCGAGACCTGGCCTTCCTGCGTCGCGTGTCGGAGAACATCGGCCGGTACGTCCTTGCCAATGCCGAACGGTTTCCGGAACTGTCGATCCTGCTCTCCATCGCGGCGATCGCCGAGGCGCCCATCACGCCGCTGATCGAACGCGCCCTCATGTCCGCGCTCGCCTTCAGCCACCTGCGACGGGTGCTCACCGGGCACACCGACACCGTACGGTCGATCGCCTGGTCCCCGGACGGCCGCCTGATCGCCACCGGCTCCCGGGACAACTCCATCCGCGTGTGGGACCCCGACTCCGGCCGGACCATCGCCGACTTCACCGGTCACGACGCCATGGTGGAGGCCATCGCCTGGGCACCCGACTCGCGCCGCGTCGCCAGCGGTTCCCGGGACCGTACGGTCAAGTTGTGGCGGGTGGGCGCGGACGATCCGCCGCCGACCCTCTACGGCGCCGACGACCTGATCCGCGGCATAGCCTGGTCGCCGGACGGCGAGCACGTCGCCGCAGGCGCACAGGACCACCACATCCACGTGTGGCGGACGGACACCGGCGACCACACGGCGACCCTGCGCGGGCACACTGGCGATGTCTACGGTCTCGCCTGGTCGCCGAACGGCACGCTGCTCGCCTCAACGTCGCACGACCGCACCGCCATCGTGTGGGACTTCGCCACCGGTGATCAGCAGACCGTGCTGCGGGGGCACAGCGACTTCATCGAGGGCCTGTCGTGGTGCCCGGATGGGCGACGGCTCGCCACGGCCTCGGGCGACCAGACGATCCGGATCTGGGACGTCACCGACGGCCGTCAACTGCTGCTGATCCGTGGGCACACCGATTTCGTCTGGGACGTGTCCTGGTCACCCGACGGACGGTCGCTGGCCTCCGCCTCCAGCGACCGCACCGTACGGATCTGGGACGTCAGCGACGCCCGGGAGGTCGCCACGCTGCGTGGTCACGAGGACGCCGTGTGGGGCGTGGCCTGGTCGCCCGACGGCACCGCGCTCGCCTCGGCCTCCAGCGACCACACCGCCCGGGTCTGGTCGATACTGCCCCGCGGTGCCGAACGACAGGCGTTCACCGGGCACACCGGCGGGCTCCGCGCGGCGGTGTGGGCCGCGGGCGGGTCCCGGATCGCGACCGCCTCGGACGACGGGTCGGTCCGGGTCTGGAACGTGGCGTCCGGAGTCGTCAGCACCTTCACCGGGCACACCGGCACCGTCTGGGGGGTGGCGTGGGCACCCGACGGGCACCGCCTCGGCTCGTGCTCGAACGACGGCTCCGTGCAACTGTGGCGCCCGGACAGCGTCCAGCCATACCTCCGGCTGGACGAAGAGACGATCTGCGAGGGTCTCATGTGGGCCCCGGACAACACACGGATCGCCACGGCCTGCCGGGACGGCACGGCGTCGATCTGGAACGCCACGACCGGCCGCCGGCTGCTGCAACTGCGGGGCCACACCGACTGGGTGGTCCGCCTCGCTTGGTCGCCGAGTGGGCGCATGATCGCCACGACCTCGGATGACCGTACCGCCCGGGTCTGGGACAGCTCCACCGGCGAGGAACTCGCCGTCCTTCGCGGCCACCACAACTGGGTGGACGGTGTGGCCTGGTCACCGGACGAACAGTTCGTCGTCACCTGCTCGGCGGACTGGACCTCCCGGATCTGGGCCCCCCGCACCGGTCGGCACATCCGGACCCTCGAAGGCCACGAGGGGCGGGTACGGGCGGTCGCCTGGTCGCCGTCCGGCGACCAGATCGCCACCGGCTCCTACGACCGCACCATCCGGGTCTGGAGCGCGCTGGACGACGCGGAGCCTCGGGTGGTCGGCGTACACGTGGATCGGGTGACGTCGGTCGCCTGGTCGGCCGACGGGCGGACGCTGCTCAGCGCCTCGCTGGACAAGTCGGCCCGAATCTGGTCGGTCCAGCCCGACATTGACGACCTTCGGAACCGAGCCCGGCGCCGGGTGTTCCGAGATCTGTCCGCGGGAGAGCGACAGTCGCACATGCTCTCTCTGCCAGACGAATCGCCCGGGCAGCAGTGAGCCCTCATCGTCGGTGGCGCTCGGTGTGCCGAGTCAGCCGCAGGACGGAGTCCAGCAGGATGGCGGCGGCACCGGTGGCCCGGGTGTCGACCACCGGCACGGGATAGCGATCCCCCTCGTGGAACGGACTGCCACCGAAGACCGAGAACCCGGCCAGGGTGGCGGCGATGCCGACTCGGCGACAGAGGTCCGCGATCGTCTGGAGTTCGTCGGTCACCGGCGGGACCGGCAGGCCGGGAAACATCGCCCGGACCTGACGATCGGTGTCGTGGCACATGATGATCGCGTCTGGCGACGCTCCATAGAGGAGGTTGACCGAGTTGCCACCGTAGACGCGGTGCAACGTCGCCGCCTGCCCCTCGACGACGACGAGTTCGTGCCCCGCGCCGGCCAGGCGGTGGACGGCACGCTGCACGGCCCCGGTGATGAAGTCCGCGAAGATGCGGTCGACCTGCACCACCGCGTCCGCGCCACACATGGCCGCGATCTGCCCGGTCGCCAAAAAGGCGCTACGCATACCCCGGGAGAGCGCCTCGCGGTGTACCGCGAGGGCCGTCGTCATCTTTCCGACGGCGCAGTCGGTGCCGGTCGTCAGCAGCACCGTCGCGTCAACCGACAGGTCGGCCGACAGCGTCTCCCGGGGGCCGTCGCCCCGCACGTCGACCAGCTCGACACCGGCCGCGGTGGCCAAGCCGACCAGGTCGGAATCGTCGTTCAGCCGGGCGTGTGTGCTGCAGATGACGTTGAGCCCGTGCCGGACCACGTCGACGGCCACAGCCTTCAGCCGGTCGGGGACGACGGTGTGCGCGTCCATCGAGTTGACGCCGATCACCACGCTGCGGGCACCGGCTCGCGAGGCGGCGGCGAGATCCGGCACCACGGGCACGCCAAGCGGCCCGACT
Organism: Micromonospora sp. BQ32; assembly: GCF_059358895.1. Classification (NCBI taxonomy): domain Bacteria; kingdom Bacillati; phylum Actinomycetota; class Actinomycetes; order Micromonosporales; family Micromonosporaceae; genus Micromonospora; species Micromonospora sp. BQ32. The sequence goes on from NZ_JCADBI010000011.1 coordinate 227,619, forward strand.
CCGAGGACCACGCCGGCATCGGCGCCGGCGTGGCGTGCGTCCACCACGCAGGCGACCGTCCACCGCGTGCCGGTCAGGATCAGGCCGGACGCCGTCTTGGTGCCGGGCAGACCCAGCCGACCATCGGTCCAGACGGCAACGGGATCCAGAGCGGAGGAAGCCGCCTCCATGTTCCCAGTGGGTGCTTCCATCAGTCATCAATCTGCTCAGCGCGACGTGGCTGGGGCCTGTCATAGCATAGGCCAACGGCAATGCGGCCGAGCGGCGCGCTCGGCGGCGGCGACGCTCCGACCGAGGGCATGCCAGGGCTGTACGCACACTCCTGGCAGTGGCGAAGGAGTGTTCGGCAATGGACCGGCTTGTGGCAGTTTTCGGCATCGGCCTGGTCGAGCCGGCCACGCCGATCGTCCATGCCGACGACCCGGGGCTGCTGCGTGGCGACGGGGCGTTCGAGGCGTGGCTCCTGGCTGGTGGCGAGCCCGTACTGCTGCCCGCCCACCTGAACCGGATGTCCCGATCGGCGCACAGCCTGGCACTGCCGCTACCGGAGCTCGACGCGCTGCGCACCTTCGTCCTCGAAGTCGCGGCGGCCTGGCCCCACGATGTCGAGGCGGTCCAACGCCTGGTGTGCACCCGGGGGCGAGCCGGCACCGGCCGGCCCACCATCTTCACCACAGTGGAGCCCGTGCCGCCCTGGACGTCGGTCAACCGGAGGCGCGGGCTTCGTCTCGTCACGGGCACCGTCGGGTTCCCGGTCCGCGAACGCGCGAAAGCCCCGTGGCTGTTGGGCGGCGTGAAGTCCCTGTCGTACGCCGTGCACGGCGCCAGCCAGCGGTGGGCCGCCAGCCACGGCGCTCAGGAGATGCTCTGGGTCAGTTCCGATGGCTACGCGCTGGAGTGCCCCAGTTTCAACCTGGTCTGGATCCGGTCCTCGACCATGTTCACCGTGCCGGTCTGGTCGGGCATCATCGCCGGCACCACGTCGGGCGCGCTCATCGGGCAGGCGGCCGCGCTCGGCCTGGACACCGACGAGGCCCTGGTGACCCCCGACGAGTTGGTACACGCGGACGGCGTGTGGCTGACCGGGTCGCTGAGCGGGATCCTGGCCGCCACCGAAATCGACGGGCGTCCGCTGCCGCGATCCCCGCTCCTGGGCGAGGCCAGACGGTTGATCGGCTACCCCGAGATCTGACGGGCCGCCCGTCGTCACAGCACCGGGTCGACAGTGCGGATCTCCTCGCTCAGCAGGTAATCGTGGGGGTCCAGGCCCATCGCGATACGCTCCGGCGAGCGCCAGTAATCGACGTTGGCCTCCTCGAACGACTGCGGACCGGGGTGTGACACGAGCCAGATGTGCTGCTGACGCTCGACATCGACCCAGGACCCCGAGATCTCGAAGCCGAAGCGCCGGCGCAGTGGCACGACGAGGGTCCGCCAAGCCGTCACCCACGCGTCGAGCCGCCCCGGCCGGACGGTGTAGATCCGCAATTGTGTCGTCACGTCCCAGCGCCACCTCGGCAGACCTCAACATCCGCGGGCCCTGACGATACGCCGTCCCCAACGTCCCAGCTTGTCCGTCATGATCGGGTGACGTGGAAAATCGCAACACCGTTTGCGAATCTTGACCGACCTCGCACCCCTCGTCGACCACATGACCGACGCTCACGTCGTCGCAGACATCCAGGCACGGCTTCAGGTGCTAACCATTTCATCCTGGACAGGGCGTGTTCGATCCCTGCTCGGACCGTACCGCCGGCATGGGGGTACGAGTCGGTGAGCGACACGAACCGTGGCCCCACCGCCGGCGAGGCACTTCCAGACATCGGCAAGAGCTGGAACAGCGTAGGGTCGGCGTGCAGTGAAGACCTCGCGCACGCTGCGGGTCTTCCGTCATCTGCACGCCGCGATCAGGCGAGTACCACGCTGCACGTTCACCGACCTGCTCCAGGAGGTTCGATCATGTCCAAGGACTCGACGACCAAGGCGAACGTCAAGAAGAAGGGTAAGACGATCAAGGAGAAGCAGACTGCGAAGCGCCTGAAGCGCGACGAGCAGAACGGCCATTCCTCAAACATCGTGCCCACCGGGCGCTGACGCCGGCCGCATCGCTCGATTGCTCGCAATGCGGCGATGATGGTGAGGGCTGACGATCGTCGGATTCTCACCTGGCCCAGTAAATGAGGTTTTCGGGGGGCGGTTCAAAACCCCACAGGCAAACGTAAAGCCCTGACCAGTTTCCGCTGGTCAGGGCTTTTTTCTGTCGCGTGTCGCGGCACACGGACTGAAGGTGTTGGACGGCGTTCTGAAAGTGTTGGACGGCGTTTCACTCGAACTCACAACGGCGCCGTGCCGGCAATCCCGGGTCAGGATCGTCGGCACGGCGCCGTTGTGAGTTCGGACGAGTCCGTCCGAGTACAGCTAGTCTCGGACGGACTCACGGAGGTCCTCCCGCTACTGACCGTAAGCTTTCGCGGTCCAGCCGAGCGAGCCGAGGGAGCCGCCCTTGATGTCCGTGCCGACTCCGTCCGTCTTCAGGGCGTCGAAGTGCACGGAGGCCGAACCGGCGGCGGTGATCCCGAGCAGCGGCCGGCCGTTGGGGTGCGCGTCACAGTAGCCCGTGCTGAGGCTGGTGAAGGATCCCCAGCCGCTCGCCCGCAGTACCTTCGAGGTGATCGTTGTCGGGGTGGCCCGGTTGACTCGCCACTCCTTGAGCTCCCCGTTGGCCTTGGTACCGATCAGCACGTCCACGGCGGCGCTGCCCGTTCCGCCGCTGCGCTCGTAGGTCAGTGTGTTGACCGTGTCCCAGCCGGTGGTGGTCAGCCTCACCGGCGCGGAGAGCGTGAACACGTCGTCCACGTAGGTCTCCGTGTAGCGGTAGAGCGAAGTACCCGCCACGCGGTAGAGGTACGGCGACGCCGATGCGAGGATGCGGGTATCGGCGAACCCGTTCTTGAAGCGGCTGGCGGTGATCGCCGTGATTCTCCAGGTGCCGTCGACCAACTCGCCCTGGCGGCTCACCTTGTAGAGCCAGCCGTCGGTCGGATGGGCGGCGTACTCGGTGCTGCGGAAGCTGGTGTCGTCACCAGAGGCACCGATCTGCTGATGCGCCGACGGCACCCAGCCAAGGTTGTCGTTGGCGTAGGCCTTGGTGCTGGTCGTCCTGTCGGAGTACACGTAGCTGAGACGCTGCCCATCGGAACGGTACGCCGCCGTGGAGACGCTACAGTCCGCGGGAACGTCACTGAGCGCCGCAGCCGCCGGCCCGGCGGGCACGACGCCTCCAGCCACGGCGAGACCGGTCGCGACAACGCTCAGCGCCGTCGCGGCGGCCACGATGGATTTACGCATGAGGCAAGATCCTCCAGTAGTACGACTGTGGGGCGAGGGTCGCCGCGCGCGGGGTGTGGATATACGGTCCCGCTTGGGCGTCGCGCGTTGCCGCGCATCCAGGGCGCACGGGGGTGCTCCCCGATGGGCCAGTCTGGACGGCAGAACGGTACGGTGTGGCCCGTACAATCGTCGTACAACTGGCGTATAGACCACTGACTCGCCCCCGTCATCCGAGTGCGGGCCACCTGGTGACAGCGCCGACATTACGTCGACCGGCTCGACCGCCGGCACAGGGTTCGAGCGCCGTTCCCGATGCGGTTGGTAAGAAGTTACCTCTGGCGGCTTGATCGTCCAGCAAGGTTTCGGGCATCGCTTCATTGCTACGGTGACCCTCGTGCAGGACGCGACCGAAGCGAAGCTCGACGACTGGCGCGAGCGGCTCGAGCCGATGCTTGCGGGACTCCAGGATTTCGTCGTCGGACCCGACGAGTCCCTCGATGATTCCGTCGAATCCCTACGCGACCTCGAACACACACTGCTCGCCGAGACACCGGCCGGGCAGCCGCCACGCGAGGGACTGGCCGAGGCAGCCGGCGGCTACCTTGGGGAAGTATTGCTCACCGTCGGCGGAGGCGCCTGGACCTGGGACCCGGACTCCGACCTCCCCGTCACCGACCTCGGCGTCGGCGAAACGGCCGAGCCCATGCGGCTCGTCCTTGACGCCCTTGTACACCGCACCGGGACGGTGTGGTCGGCCACGTACGAACGTATCCGGGCGCTAGCGGCCACCCGCCGGAACGAGGATCCCTTCTGGGAACCGCGACGTACCGATCAGCCGGCGTTACACACGCAGACCTTGGCTGCCGCACCCACCGATCCATGGCTCACACACTGGCTGACCATCCGTGAACAAGGATTCCCCGAGTGGTCCGCCGCCACCGGCCGAGCCGACGATCTGGACTTCAGCCCGGAGTCATTGCTGGCACTCGAGCAGATCGTACGACGCCGGATCCCGGCCAAGGACGCCCTGCGCGAACCGGCGGACGACGACTTCGTCCAGGGGGCGATCTGGTACGTCGGCGAGATCGCCCGGCGCCACCGCGACGCACACTGGCGTTACACCCCCGACCCCACCGGCACCAGCAAGAACCCGTACGTGGGCAGACCATTCGTCGAACAAGACGACCACGGGAACGACGCGATACCCCTGCTCGAACTGGAGGCCGCCGTCTTGTCCGACGAGACCGGCGTACTCCTGGACCGGTTCGAGGTGTTCGATTAGCAGCAGGGACGGCATTGCATCAGGAGCACCGGCATCACAGGGTGCTGTCGTCAGGCACCCGCCGGACACCGGTGAACGCGTCGCGGGTTGCACCGAGACGCTCCCACGCCGCTCCGGCAGGTCGGCGGCCCATTCGACGATCTCCACGACGCGGCTCGATTCCCGAAACCACCGCCGCGATCGCGAGCAGTCCCGGCAGCGGATGGATCCGGCCGCCAGCGTCCCGTGGGTCCGGAACCCGGGCGAGGGCCTGCAGCAACCCTGGCGTGTCCTGTTCCGACAGCGGCAAAATTCGCCGCTGCACCGATCGCGACTCCTGCGTGACAAGGCGCCTTTGATAAACAGCGTAAGGCCCGGCTACCGGAACGGCATTGATCGATGTCTTGACTCTATGCGCCGCCCTGCTCATGATTTACTGCGGCGGCTCAACAGTGAGGGTAGATGTGATGACGCAGGGAGAGCCACCGGCAGGAGGCCCCACATCAGCCGTCACTCTCAGCGAGCTTGGACAAACTGGCCGACTCGCGCGCGTCGGTCGTGGCACGAGGGACTGGCTGACACGTAGGGCCCATCGGCGGGAACTGAGTATCGCGAGCCTCGGTTCGGTGCTCCTCGCTGTCGCGATGATCTGGCTGATTCCGCCGTACGCGGTTCGCGTGGTGACTGCCGGCGCCAAGACTGTGCCGATCGCCGACCCGGCCCACACCATCGTCGGTGACGTGGGTGACCCGACGGCCCAAGCATGGCTGGTGGGATGGGGTGGCCACGCTCTCACCCACGGTCTGCGTGGCCTGTGGGATACCAACGCTTTCTATCCCGACACGTACGGCCTAGCCCTGAACGACAGCCTGCTCGGCTATGCCCCGGCAGGGCTGATAGGCAACGGTGTAGTCGGCGCCGTGCTGCGCTACAACATCCTGTTCGTGCTGGCTTTCGCGCTCGCGTTCCTCGGCGGCTACGCGCTCCTGCGCCAGCTTGGCGCGAATAAGGTCGCCGCCGCGGTAGCCGGGGCTGCCCTCGCCTACGCGCCCTGGCGCTACGGCCACGACGGCCATTTGAATATTCTCTCCACCGGTGGTATCACTCTGGCCCTGGCGATGCTGGCGCGCGGCCACGGACTCTCGTTCACCCGCGGCTACCTTGCCGAACGAGTCCGGCCGGGCTGGGCGTTCGCTGGCTGGCTGGTTGCGGCCTGGCAGGTCAGCCTAGGCTTCGGCGTGGGGCTGGGATTCGTATACGTCCTCGCCGCCCTCTGCCTGATCACACTGATAGCCTGGCTGATCCACCGCCCACGCCTTAGCCTCTGGCTGATCGTCGGTGATCTGATCGGCGGGCTGGTCTTCACCGCGGTGACCGGATACTTCGCGTACGCGTACAAACACGTGCGCGAGCTCAACCCAGATGTCACCCGGGACTGGGACTACGTCGCATTTTTCTCCCCGACACTGCGCGGGCTTCTCGTGGCGCCGCAGTCCTCGCTGCCCTGGGGCACCCTGCACAGCGACGCCCGCACCGCTCTTGGTGGCGTACCGACTGAGAAAGTGCTGCTATGCGGGTATGCACTGTATCTACTGGCCTTCGCCGGCCTGTTCCTATCCCGCTGGTCAGCGGTGCAACGGCTTCTGCTGCTGTTCGGGGCGGTCGTCGGAGTGTTGTTCGCGCTGGGCACGAACGGGCCGCTCTACCGCCTGCTCTATCTTTACGTGCCCGGGTTCGATGGATCCCGTACACCAGGCCGCTTGATCTTGTGGCCCACTCTCTGCCTGGCCATCCTCGCGGCTGGCCTGGTTACCCACCTGGCCGAGGTGGCTCGCAGGGGCGCCGAGCCGAAATGGTCGGTGGGAGCGGCACGTCTGCTGACCGTTCCGTTGCTGGTCCTCGTGCTAGCTGAGGGCCTGCCTGACCTGGACCATCCCCAAACCCCAGCCAAACCGGCCGCGATGGCGCTAGCCTCCGCGCACGCTCCCATCATGGTATTGCCGTCCAACGACGGTATCGACCTCAACGTCCTGCTTTGGTCGACCGACGGTTTTCCCACCATGGTCAACGGTGCGGCCAGCTACACCACACCCAACCGTCAGGCGATCCGCGACGTTATGGCGACCTTCCCCAGCAAGCCGGCCTTGGAGCGGTTGCACCAGCTCGGCATCCGCAGCGTCGTCCTGCTGCGCGACCGGGTCCACGGTACCCCGTACGAACCACTGCTTGACATCCCCGACGTACCCGGCATCACCCGCCATGACGTCGGGCCAGACGTGGTTTACACCATCGACACCAACACCAAGAACCCCTAACGAAACCGTGGTGCCACCGAAGGCTCAGCTACCGCGGCAAGCCACCAGAGGCGAGCCCGCAGCCGGCCCAATGCTTCCTCGCGGCGGCTTCGCCTACGTGTCTTGGGCGAGCCCACCCTTCTCGTCGATGGCGAACCCCTCACCATC
>NZ_JCADBI010000012.1:0-218389 GCF_059358895.1 Micromonospora sp. BQ32
TGGTTCGGCTGGGCCAACGCCGTCATCTCCGAACTCGTCCCCATCGCCGCCCTACTCACCATCCGCCGACGCCGCCGGGTTGGCGCTCCCATCGGCTACCCGATGGTCCTGCTCATCGCCGCCGCCGGCCTCTCCCTCGCCGCCCAACTCGCCGTTGCCAAACCCGGCCCGTCCGGGTGGCTCCTATCGGCGGTTCCCGCGCTGGCGTTCATGGCCCTGGTCAAACTCGTCCTCGCCCCCGCACCCACCGCGCAACCCATGACACAGGCCGCTGCCCCGGTCGAGCCGATCCGTGTTCAGGTGGCCGAGCAGGTCACCACCGAGCCGGCACCACCGGCCGCCATCAGCCCGGCACCCGAGCCAACCCCGGCCGTCGAGTCGGAACCCGTCACCGTGCCGGCCTCGGAGCCGGTTGACGTCCCCGCTCATCTGCTGCCCACGGCCCGTTTCGCGGCCGTGCAGCACGAACAGGCCACCGGGCAACCCATCACGCCCGCCGAGCTGGCCGACCGCCTCGACATCAGCCCGGCCGTCGCCGGGAAGCTCCTGACCACCATCGGCGGTGTCCGATGACCATCGTCTTGGTCGACATCGAGCAGGTCACCCACACCTGCCCCGCCTACCCCGACGCCCACCCGTTCGACATCCGCCGAACCCTGGTCGACGTCATCCCCGGTGGTCCATGCCGGGCACCGGTCACCATCCGCTGCGGCGACACCACCGCCACCATTGCGTGTCGTCGGCACGAACCGGTTAAGCGCCAGTGCGGTGCCTGCCGGGTCATCGTCACCGAACGCACCATCACCACCCGCACCCTCGCTGAGGTTCGCGGCTGATGGCCTCGACGCTGGACCTCACACCCCGGACCGCTCTGGCCCGGGGTGTGGGCTCGAACGCCGACACCATCCCCGTCCACGACTACACCGCCGAAGGCTCCGCCTTCACCCGCGCCACCCAACCCGACTACTTCGGATGGCTCGAACACGTCCGCGCCGCCTCCGGCTGCACCCGCCCCATCCGCCTCGCCGGACAACTCCTCACCGTCGAACAGGGCACCGGACGGGTGCTGGAGCAGCGGCATACCGACGCCATGCCCGACGCCGCGATCTACACCGCCTGCGGCAACCGCCGGTCGAGGGTCTGCCCGTCGTGTGCGCAGACCTACCAGCGCGACGCCTTCCAACTGCTGCGCGCCGGCCTCGTCGGCGGCAAGGGCATCCCCGACTCGGTCGCCTCGCACCCTGCCGTCTTCGCCACGTTCACCGCCCCCTCGTTCGGGACCGTCCACGCACGGGTGGTCAAGCGTCACACCTGCCGCAACCGCCGCCGCTGCGACTGCCGCGCCGAACCCTGCCACGCCCGCCGCGACACCGGCCTGTGCAAGCACGGGCGTCCCGCCGTCTGCTGGGCACGCCACGAAGCCGCAGACACCCTGCTCGGGCATCCGCTGTGCCTGGACTGCTACGACCACGACCACCAGGTCGTCTGGAACATCTTCTCCGGCGAACTGTGGCACCGCACCAAGCAAGCCGCGGAACGATGGCTCGCCAAACTCGCCCGCCACCGAGGCATTCCCCGCGTCGATGTCGTCACCGCCTCCGGCAACATCCGCAAGGTCCCGCCGGTCCGGCTCTCACCCGGGAAGGTTGCGGAACTCCAAGCACGCGGAGCGGTGCACTTCCACGCCATCGCCCGCCTCGACGGCGTCGACGGCCAAGAACCCGACGCCGTCGTACCCCCACCCGCCGGGTTCGGCGTCGACGAGCTGCTCGACGCGCTCCGGCACGCCGCCCGACACGTCGCCTTCCACACCCCGACCCACCCGGACCGGCTTGAGGGCTGGCCGATCACCTGGGGCGAGCAGGTCGACCTGGAACCCATCGCCACCGACGGCACAGGCGAGGTCACCGACGGCATGGTCGCCGGTTACCTTGCCAAATACGCCACCAAGAGCACCGAGGCCACCGGGCACACCTCCACCCGCCTCACCGCCGACACCATCGGGGATTACGCCGACCCCGACGGCGACCACACCGCCCGTCTCATCGACGCCTGCTGGCGCATCGGCCGACCCACCAGCACACCCGTCCCCCTGACGGAGCGACACCGCGACCCCCGGCCCCGGCCCGGCTTCGTCGACCGCTGGGAGTGCCCCGACTGCGGCACCCACACCCGCTACCCCGCCTGCCCCGTCTGCGTCGCCCACCGTCAAGCCGCCCTTGACACCCAACCGGCCAGCAGACCACAAGCCACCAACCCCTACGCCCGGCTGCGCCGCTGGGCGCACATGCTCGGCTACGGCGGCCACTTCCTCACCAAAGCCCGCCGCTACTCCGTCACCTTCCAACTCCTGCGCGACACCCGCGTCACCTACCGACGCCACGAGCACGAGCACCAGGCCGACGAGCACCCCGGCACCCTCCGCGCCGTCGACCACCTCGACGAAGACGACACGACGCTCATCGTCGGCACCCTCACCTTCGCCGGCGTCGGCTGGCACACCACCGGAGACGCACTCCTCGCCAACACCGCCGCAGCCATGGCACGCGAGCGACGAACCACCGGCCGCGAAGAACTCGCCCACGAACTCGGCACCACCCCCGCCGGCACTGTGCCGGTCGCCGCCTGACCAGACAGGAGAAGCAGTGATCACGGAAGGAACCAAGACCCCCCGGTCGATCGACCCGCTGTGGACGGTGGAGGACGTGTCCACCTACTTGGGCGTACCGGTGGCGACTCTCTACCAGTGGCGTTACCGCCGGATCGGGCCTCGTGCTTCCCGGGTCGGCCGTCACCTCCGTTACGACCCTGCCGACGTGCGGGACTGGCTCGACCGAAAGGCGGCCTGACATGGCTGTCGATGACCTGTGGTACCTCAAGGCGGTAGGGCCGGATCGAAAGCGCCTGCCCTCGAAGCGGCACGGTCGCGGCAAACGCTGGCGGGTTCGCTACTCGGACGCCTCCGGCGTTAGTCGTGAGCGGCTGTTCGACCGGCAGACCGACGCCAAGGACTTCGACGCCAACGCCAGAACCGGCAACGTCGACGCCGCAAAGGTGGACCGCGCTCAGCGGTCGGTGACCTTCCAGGACTACGCCGAACGCTGGCGGCTGTCGCGTGAGATCGGCTGGGCGATGGAAACCCGGAAGCGGGTCGAATCGAACTTACGTTGCCACCTGTTCCCCGCCTTCGGGTCGGTGACTCCTCGCTCGATCACGTTGACCACCGTCTTGGAGTGGCTGACCTCGCAGCTCGCCAACGACGTCCCCAAATCGTCGCTGCGTCTGTACTTCGAGCTGCTTGACGCGATCCTCGCGGCTGCCGTCACCGACAAGGTGATCCCTGACAACCCGTGCGACGGAGTGAAGCTCGTGAAGGTGCTCCGTGGCCTGTCCCGCGTGCCGAAGTGGGTACCGACAGAACATGAGGTGTTGGCGCTACTCGACGCGGTTCCGGCTCGGTATCGGGCTGCGATCTGGCTCGGTGCCGGCCAAGGGTGCCGCTTCGGCGAGATGCTGGGAATGGAGCACGGTAAGAGCGTCGACGTGAGCGCCCAGGAGCTGCACGTCACTCAGCAGCTCCGGTACTCCCCGCAGGGCTACGGCGGCTTCTACCTCTGCCCGCCCAAAGCCGGTTCGTCGGGAACCCTCGACCTGGACCAGGCCGTGCGGGAAGCGCTCGAAACTCACGTCCGCGACTTCCCACCGGTCGAGGTCGAGATGGTCGACATAACCTCCGGCGACCCGGTCCGCCGCTCGGTGCCACTGTTGTTCACGACCACGCGAGGGAATCCGTTCACGGACCGGACCTGGTCGAACGAGTGGGTCAAGTGGCGGGACAAGGCGGGATGGCCCAAGAAGCACGGAGGGTTTCACGCGCTGCGGCACTTCTTCGCCACGACGCTGATCACCAATCACGCCGAACCACAGGACGTGCAACGGCTCCTGCGTCACCAGACGCTACGGATCACCTTGGAGACCTACGTTCACTGGTGGCCTCGCCGCGAGCGGCGGCGCGGTGTCATCGGTGATGTCCTGCGGGCTGCGGCGCACCGCCGGTAGATGCCGACCGAGGGAAGATCATTCCTGGTGTGTGCCGGATCTGTGCCCGATGATCTCGAACCTAGCTCCGGTGCAGCTCACAGGCTGTGTGTGGTGGAGCCCAGGGGACTCGAACCCCTAACCCCTGCCTTGCAAAGGCAGTGCTCTGCCAGTTGAGCTAGGGCCCCGTGGGTGGCCGCGGCGTCGATTGCTCGCCGCCGGGCCGGAAGGTCAGCGCAGGTCGGGCGCGGTGGTCGCCTCGTGCCACAGGGCACGCTCGTCGTTCGACGCCTTGATCTTGTTGAACACGACGGCGGCCACGCCGACGACGCCAGCCAGAATCAGCAGCTTCTTGAACATGGGGCGACCCCTCGCGCTCGACTACTGTCGGACGACATGCGGTGGGGCTAGATGGAATCGAACCATCGACCTCAGAGTTATCAGCTCTGCGCTCTAACCGACTGAGCTATAGCCCCGCGTAGCGACGAGCAAGATTAACCCATCCGCTCGGCCGGCCTCAAATCGGGGTCCACGCCTGCGAGCCGGGCCCGTCGCCGCCTGCAAAACCTACCCGAGTACGGGACGCCGGAGCGACCGCTTTCGCGGTGCCCCGGCGTCCCGGTCACTCAGTCCCGCTCGGCGAGGGTCAGCTCGATCCCGCCGACCAGGTCGGCGCAGACGTTGTAGACGAACGCGCCCAGCGTGGCCAGCGCGGTGAACAGCACCACGTTGACCAGGCCGATCAGCGCCGAGCTGAGGATCACGCCCTTGGCGGTGATCTGGAAGCCGCTGGTGCTCTGCCCACCGCCGGCGTTGACCAGATCACTCAGGCTCTCGTTGACGCTCTGGAACACACCCATCGCGTCCAGCGCCAGGTAGAGCACCGAGGTGGCGACCACCACGACGATGAAGAGCACCACCGAGACCGCGAATGCGAACTTCATCACGGACCACGGGTCGATCCGCTTCAGGTTCAGCCGGGCCCGGCGTGGTCCGCGGGACGCTGCCGAGCTGACCGACGTACGCGCCGCACGCACCGCGTCACCGACGCGGGCGGCCCCGACGGCGGACGCGTTGCCGATCCCCGGCGGTAGGCCACCACCGCTGGCCGGGCGGCCGGCAGTGGCGGCCGCACGCGCCGCATCCGGCTGCGGCTGGGTCATGCCGGGTGTGATCCGCGGCTGGGTGCCGGTGGACCCGGTTGACGCCGCCTGACCGGGCCGGACACCGATCGGCTGGGTGGTCGCCGGACGGGCCGAGGGTGCCGCCGCCGGACCCGGAGGATTGGCGGCGGCCGACGTCGGCGCCTCGGCGCTGGACGCCTCGGTCTTGTCGCCCGACCCGCCGTCCTCGCCCGGCTGCTCCGGCGGGGGTGTCATACCTGGAGCCCTGGTGAACTTCGGGGCAGGCGCATCGGCGGGGACCGTCGCCCGGCCCACGGCCGCGCGGCCGGTCGCTGGTGTACCGCCCTTGGCGGCCTCCTCGTCGACCGGGTTGGCCGAGGTCCCCGTGTTCCCCGACTTCGCCTGTGTCTCCGTCATTCAACTAGTCCTGTTCGTCAGGCTCGTCGGCATTGCGAGCAATCGCCACGATAGTCACGCCGTCCGGGAGGTCCATCAGCTTGACCCCCATTGTGTTCCGGTCACGCGTACGGCGTACAGGCTTCACCGGAGTCCGAATGACACCACCATTGCTGGTGATCGCGAACAGCTCGTCGTCCGGATCGATCACCACCGCGCCAACCAGACCACCGCGCCGTTCGGTGATCTTCGCAGTCAACACGCCCTTACCTCCCCGGCCCTGCACCGGGTATTCCTCGATCGGGGTCCGCTTCGCGTATCCCCCGTTCGTGGCCACCAGAACGTCCAAACCTTCCCGCACGACCTCCATGGCGAGCAGGACGTCGTCGTCCGTGAAGCGCATGCCGATCACGCCCGAGGTGGCCCGGCCCATCGGCCGCAACGCCTCGTCCGAGGCGTTGAACCGGATCGCCTGCGCCTTCTTCGAGACCAGCAGCAGGTCGTTCTCCGGCGCAACCAGCGCAGCACCGACCAGCTCGTCCTCATCGCGCAGGTTGATCGCGATGATGCCGCCGGAACGGTTGGAGTCGAACTCCTCGAGCCGCGTCTTCTTCACCAGGCCGTTCTTCGTGGCCAGTACCAGATAGGGGGCTACCTGGTAGTTCGGGATCTCAATGATCTGCGCTATCTGCTCGTCGGGTAGGAAGGCGAGCAGATTGGCCACGTGTTGGCCCTTGGCTACCCTACTGGCCTCCGGCAACTCGTACGCCTTGGCCCGGTAGACACGGCCCTTGTTCGTGAAGAACAAGATCCAGTCGTGGGTCGAGCAGACGAAGAAGTGGCTGACGATGTCGTCCTGCCGCAGCGTGGCGCCACTGACGCCCTTACCGCCGCGTCGCTGCGAGCGGTACAGGTCGACCTTGGTCCGCTTGGCGTACCCGGTGCGGGTGATCGTGACGACCACGTCCTCGCGGGCGATGAGGTCCTCCATCGAGACCTCGCCGTCGAACGGGATGATCTGCGTCCGCCGGTCGTCGCCCCACTTGGCGACGATCTCGCCCAGCTCCTCCGAGACGATCTTCCGCTGCCGCTCGGGCTTGGCCAGGATGTCCTTGAGGTCGGCGATCTCGATCTCGAGCTTGGCCAGGTCGTCCACGATCCGCTGCCGCTCCAACGCGGCAAGCCGGCGCAGCTGCATGTCCAGGATCGCGGTGGCCTGGATCTCGTCGATCTCCAGCAGCCGGATCAGGCCCTGTCGGGCGTCGTCCACGGTCGGAGAGCGCCGGATCAGGGCGATCACCTCGTCCAGCGCGTCCAGGGCCTTGCCCAGACCGCGCAGGATGTGCGCCCGCTCCTCGGCCTTGCGCAGCCGGAACGCGGTCCGCCGGCGGATCACGTCGATCTGGTGCTCGACGTAGTAGCGGATGAACTGCGCCAGGTTGAGCGTGCGCGGGACCCCGTCGACCAGGGCCAGCATGTTGGCGCCGAAGGTCTCCTGGAGCTGGGTGTGCTTGTAGAGGTTGTTCAGCACGACCTTGGCGACCGCGTCGCGCTTGAGCACCAGCACGATCCGCATGCCGGTACGCCCGGAGGACTCGTCGCGGATGTCGGCGATCCCGGCGAGCTTGCCCTCCTTGATCAGCTCGGCGATCCGCTCGGCGAGGTTGTCCGGGTTGACCTGGTAGGGCAGCTCGCTGACGACCAGGCAGGGGCGGCCCCGCTTGTCCTCCTCGACCTCCACCACGGCGCGCATCCGGATCGAGCCGCGACCCGTGCGGTACGCGTCCTGGATCGCGGTGGTGCCGACGATCAGGCCGTGGGTCGGGAAGTCCGGGCCCTTGACGATGCCGAGCAGGGCTTCGAGGGTGGTCTCCTCGTCCTCCTCCGGGTGCTCCAGGCACCACTGCACCGCCGCGCCGATCTCCCGCAGGTTGTGCGGCGGGATCTTGGTGGCCATGCCGACCGCGATGCCCTCGGAGCCGTTCACCAACAGGTTGGGGATCCGCGACGGCAGGATGGTGGGCTCCTTGGCCCGGCCGTCGTAGTTGTCCTGAAGGTCGACGGTGTCCTCGTCGATGTCCCGCAGCATCTCCATGGCGAGCGGGTCGAGCTTGCACTCGGTGTATCGCATGGCGGCGGCCGGGTCGTTACCCGGCGAGCCGAAGTTGCCGTTGCCGTCGACCAGCGGGTAGCGCAGCGACCAGGGCTGCGCCATCCGGACCAGCGCGTCGTAGATCGCCGAGTCGCCGTGCGGGTGGAACTGACCCATCACGTCACCGACGACGCGGGAGCACTTCACGTAGCCGCGGTCCGGACGGTAGCCGGAGTCGAACATCGCGTAGAGGATCTTGCGGTGGACCGGCTTGAGGCCGTCCCGGACGTCCGGCAGCGCGCGACCGACGATGACGCTCATCGCGTAGTCGAGGTAGGAGCGCTGCATCTCCACCTCGAGCCCGACCGGTTCGATCCGGTCGTGCGCGACCACCGCGGCGATGGCCTCGGCGGGGACCTCGGGCTCGTTCGGTGTGGACTCGGGAGAATCGGTCACTGTATACCCTTATCAGACTCAGAGTCGTTTTCGTGCTGTGGATAACGGCTGTGGATACCGGCCAAGCTGTGGATAACTCTGTGGACCGGTGGATCGGCCGGGCAGTGCCCGGCCGATCCACCGCGGCCTGTCAGATGTCCAGGAACCGCACGTCCTTGGCGTTGCGCTGAATGAACGACCGGCGCGCCTCGACGTCCTCACCCATCAGCACACTGAACAACTCGTCGGCGGTCGCCGCGTCGTCGAGCGTGACCTGACGCAGGGTACGCGTCGCCGGGTTCATCGTGGTTTCCCACAGCTCGGGGTAGTTCATCTCGCCGAGGCCCTTGAAGCGCTGGATGTCGTCCGGCTTGGCGTTCGGCTTCTTCTGCTGGCGCAGCGCGATCAGACCGTCCCGCTCGCGGTCGGAGTACGCGTACTGGGCGTCGTCGCCTTTCTTGTTCCACTTGATCTTGTAGAGCGGCGGGGCGGCCAGGTAGACGTGCCCCATCTCGACCAGCGGACGCATGAAGCGGAACAGCAGGGTGAGCAGCAGCGTCTGGATGTGCTGGCCGTCCACGTCCGCGTCGGCCATCAGCACCACCTTGTGGTACCGCAGCTTCTCCATGTCGAAGTCGTCGTGGATGCCGGTGCCCAGCGCGGTGATCAGCGCCTGGACCTCGTTGTTCTTCAGCACCCGGTCGATCCGGGCCTTCTCCACGTTGAGGATCTTGCCGCGGATCGGCAGGATCGCCTGGGTGCGCGGGTCGCGGCCCTGCTTGGCCGAGCCGCCGGCCGAGTCACCCTCGACGATGAACACCTCGGACTCGCGGGGGTCGGTCGACTGGCAGTCGGCCAGCTTGCCCGGCATAGAGCCGGACTCCAGCAGCGACTTGCGCCGGGCCAGCTTGCGCGCCTGCTGCGCGGCGATCCGGGCCCGGGCCGCCTGGGATGCCTTCGTGATGATCATCTTGGCCTCGGCCGGGTTGCGGTCGAACCAGTCGACCAGCCGGTCGTTGCAGACCCGCTGCACGAAGCTCTTCACCGGGGTGTTGCCCAGCTTGGTCTTAGTCTGGCCTTCGAACTGCGGGTTGGCCAGCTTGACCGAGATGATCGCCGCGAGCCCTTCGCGGATGTCCTCGCCGGAGAGTTTCTCGTCGCCCTTGAGCAGCTTCTTGTCGGTGCCGTACCGGTTGACCACGCTGGTCAGCGCGGACCGGAAGCCCTCCTCGTGGGTGCCGCCCTCGTGGGTGTTGATCGTGTTGGCGAAGGTGTAGACCGACTCGCCGTACGACTCGTTCCACTGCATGGCGATCTCGAGTGACATGCCCTCCTCCTCGGCCTCGAACTCGACCACGGTCTTGTGGATCGGGCTCTTCGAGGCGTTGAGGTGCCGGACGAAGTCCGCGATGCCGCCCTCGTAGAAGAAGGTGACCTCGCGCTGCCGGCCGTCCTCCTCCTCGGCCACCCGCTCGTCGAGCAGGTGGATGCGGAGGGCACGGTTGAGGAAGGCCATCTCCTGCAGGCGCCGGTAGATGGTCTGGAAGTCGAAGTCGACGGTCTCGAAGACGTCCGGGTCGGGCCAGAAGGAGACCGCCGAACCGGTGCGGTCGGTGGTCTCACCCTTGTCCAGCGGGCCGGGCTTGGAGTTGTTGTACTGCTGACGCCAGACGAAGCCGGACTTGTGGATTTCCACGGCCATCTTGGTGGAGAGCGCGTTCACCACGGAGACACCGACGCCGTGCAGACCACCGGAGACCGCGTACGCCTTGCCGTCGAACTTGCCACCCGCGTGCAGCACGGTCAGCGCGACCTCGACACCCGGCTTCTTGAGCTTCGGGTGGAGGTCGACGGGGAAACCACGGCCGTTGTCGGTGACCCGGACGCCGCCGTCGGCGAGCAGCACCACGTCGATGGTGTCGCAGTATCCGGCCAGCGCCTCGTCGACCGCGTTGTCGACGACCTCCCAGACGAGGTGGTGCAGACCGCGCTCGCCGGTGGACCCGATGTACATACCGGGCCGCTTGCGAACCGCCTCCAGCCCCTCGAGAACGGTGATCGACTCTGCGCCGTACTCCTGCTTGTCCTGCGCTGCCACCCTCGGCCACTTTCTCGCGTCAGCCGCGCCGGTAGGGCGCGGCGGGCGCGGGTTCGGCGGACAGGACGCGACGTCGGCGCGCGGACCGACGCCGGAGACCTCCGGACAGCGGGTCGAACGCGCCGGTCGCCGCGGTTGCCCGCGGATCGCGATCGGCTCGACCCGACGTGGAGAATGAATCTGGGGCCACCGGCCCCGTCCCACTCCCGCACCGGGTCTTCGTCTCGCTGTCAATCCTACTGTGCGCGGAGGACAGAACCACCACTCGGCACCCTCAGCGAGGCGGCTGAGAAGTCCGTAGCCGGCAGAACCCCGTCGCCCACGACTCCCCCCACACGCCAGGCTCCCATCGCACGCGCCGCCCCGGAACGGGTTGACCCGCGGTCGGGCGGGTCGGGGGTCGCGGCCGAAGCGTCCGTGCCGTACGTTTGCGGCGCCCCGGAACCAGCCTTGATCTTTACCGGTTGGAACCGGGACGATCGACCCGATCGACCCGACACGTGCTCTTTAAGAGGTGACAGATGGGGCTGGACAACGTCGCGGTGCACTGGCCGCGGACCGGCCGCTTCTACGATCCGGTCGCGCCGGCCGAGTTCGTCGACTTCGGCGAGATCGTCGATCTGCCGCGCATCTCCGCGCCGACCGCGGCGCTGGCCGAGCTGATCGCGAAGACCGGCACCATCCGGGCGACCGCCTACACCGAGTTGGTGGATCTGCTGCTCGGCCTGGAAGGTGTGTTGTACGCCACAGACGCCGCCGCCGAGGACGAGGACCCGGTGATCGACCCGGACGGCTGCTCCTGGATCGCCAGCGGCATCGAGCGGTTCGTGGCCGGGCACCGCCCGGCCGGTGAGGCGGTCACCTTCGAGTCGGTGAGCACCGTGCTGCGCTCCCTGCTCGGCGACGGTCGACTGGCCGAGCAGCAGCTGCGCTGGCTGGAGAGCCGGCTCGACGCGCTGCGCGACGAGCGCGGTGACCCGCCGCAGTGGAACTTCACCTGCGCCGAGCTGGGCGTGCTGGCCGCGTTCTACCGGCGCTGCGCCGAGCGCGGGTTCGCCGTCTACGCCGACGCCTGAGCCGCCGTGTCGACCGCCGGGGTGGCCGGTCGGTTGGCGGCCGCGATCAGCTGCGTGAGCACCGAGTGCAGGTGTTGCAGGTCCTCGACGGGCAGCCCGAGTCGCTGCACGATCGCGGCCGGGATCAGCTCTGCCTGACTCCGCAGCGCGGCACCGCTGGCGGTGAGGGTGACGGCGAGGCTGCGCTCGTCGCTCGGGTCGCGTTCGCGGCGCAGGTAGCCGGCCGCCTCCAGCCGCTTGAGCAGGGGTGACAGCGTGCCCGGGTCGAGCTGGAGCAGGCGACTGAGGTCGCGGCCGGACAACGGCGCGTGCTGCCAGAGCGCCAACATCACCAGGTACTGCGGGTGGGTCAGCCCCATCGGCTCCAGCAGCGGCCGGTAGACGGCCACCACGCTGCGCGCGGCGACCGAGAGGGCGAAGCACACCTGCTGCTCCAGGGCCAGCGGGTCGACGCCGTCCGGTCGTTCGCTCATCGGTTGCCCTCCCCACGCACGATGACTATCGTACCGATCATTGGTACACCAACCATCTGTGCCCCAACGGTATGCTCGGGTGACGGACGAGAACCGGCGAGGCGACGCGGGAAAGAGGGCGGCAGATGAGCGAGGACGGCGCGGTCACCAGGGCCCCGGGCGAGGGTGGCCGATTGATGCGCTGGGCCTTCCGGCACCTCGCCGGCCCGGCCGAGGGTGTGCAGGGCGCCGTCCAGGGCGGCTCGGCCGAGGCCCGCGAGGCGTGGAAGCGCGACCTGGCCGAGCGCAAGCGCTTTACCCGGGAGCAGCGGGAACGCAAGCGGGCAGCCCGCGAGGCCGACCGGCGCGGCTGAGCGGCGCGGCTCAGCCGTAGGTGTCGCGTGGGCCCCGGCCGCGTACCCGACGCGGGCCCTTCCCCCAGGACGGCGCGGCCGGGCCGTGAATGTGCAGCTTGCGGACCACGTTGTGACCGACCTCGCTGGCGATCTGCTTGAGCAGCGAGCCGGCGAGCAGCCGCAGCTGGGTGGCCCAGGCGGTCGAACGCGCCTCCACGGTCAGCTCGCCGTTCTCCAACTTCACCGGGCGACTGTTCTGCGCGACCTCCGCGCCGACGACCCGCTCCCAGGCGCCGAACACGGTGGCCTCGGCCGCCGGCTGCTGCCAACCGCGCGCCTTCACCAGCCGATTCAGCACGGCGCTGAGCGGCTGCGGATCGCGCGGGTCGGGGCCGGGACCGGAGTAGCCGCGCAACCGCCGCCCCGAGCCGCCGGCAGCGTCGCCGCCGCCGGGAGCACGCCGGGCGCGGGCCGCCGCCTGCCGTCGGGACAGCGCCGCGTCGAGCACCGCCCGGGCCAGCTCCGGCCCGCTGGCGGCCGCCGCCTCGTCCTTCTTGGGAGTACGCGCAGCCGGGGCGTCGCCTGCCGCTGGCCGATCGGTGCCTGGCTTATCCGACACGGCGTACCGTCCCTTCGCTGACCTGGTAGCGGGTGCCGCGCAGGGCGGCCGGCACGTCGTCGTCCACCGCGCAGGTGACCAGCAGCTGACTCGCCCCGCCGACCAGCTCCGCCAACCGCTCCCGGCGGCCGGTGTCCAACTCCGCGAAGACGTCGTCGAGCACCAGCACCGGCTCGATGCCGTCGGCGCGCAACAGGTCGTACCCGGCCAGCCGCAGCGCCAGCGCGAACGACCACGACTCGCCGTGGCTGGCGTACCCCTTGGCCGGCAGTGGGCCGAGACTCAGGGCCAACTCGTCGCGGTGTGGGCCGACCAGGGTGGTGCCCCGCTCGATCTCGGCGGAGCGGGACGCGGCCAGGGCCGCCGTCAGCGCCTCGGCCAGCGCGGCCCGGTCGGTGGTCGGCTCGGCCAGCTCGATCGAGGGTCGGTAGGCGATGCTCGCCGCACCCCGACCGGCGGCCACCGCGTCGTACGCCTTGGCCACGTGCGGGGTGAGTGCGGCCACCAGCTCCAGGCGGCCGGCGAGCAGCTCCGCGCCGTGCTGGGCCAGGTGGGTGTCCCAGACGGCGAGGGTGCCGAGATCACCGCCCCGAGACCCACCGGTCTTGCGGGCCAGGTACGCGGTGCGCAACAGGGCGTTGCGCTGCTTGACGACCCGCTCGTAGTCGGCCCGCACGCCCGCGTACCGGGGCTGTCGGTTGACCAGCAGGTCGTCCAGGTAGCGGCGACGCTCGGCCGGGTCTCCCCGGACCAGCTCAAGATCCTCCGGGGCGAAGAGCACCAGCCGGAGCGCCCCGAGCACGTCGCGGGCCCGCCGCGCCGGTGAGCGGCCCAGTCGGGCCCGGTTGGCCTTGCCCGGCACGATCTCCAACTCGACCAGGAGCTCGCGGCCGTCGTGCACCACCACGCAGCGGATCACCGCGGACGTGGCGCCCATCCGGACCAGAGGCGCGTCGGTGGCGACCCGGTGCGAGTCCAGAGTCGCCACGTAGCCCAGCGCCTCGACGAGGTTGGTCTTGCCGACGCCGTTGGCCCCGGTCAGGACGTTCGCCCCCGGCTGGAGGTCGACGGCCACCCGCTCGTACGAGCGGAAGTCGACCAGTTCCAGCCGGTGAACGTACACAGGTTGTGGATACCGCTCAGCGCTTGTGGACGGCGTGGCCACCGAACTGCTGACGCAGCGCGGAGACGGCCTTCATGGCGGGCGAGTCGTCCTGCCGCGAGGCGAACCGGGCGAACAGCGAGGCGGTGATGACGTTCAGCGGCACGGCCAGCCGGACCGCCTCGTCGACCGTCCACCGGCCCTCGCCGGTGTCCTCCGTGTAACCGCTCAGGTCGGCCAGCTCCGGGTCCTCGTCGAGTGCCCGGTCCAGCAGGTCGAGCAGCCAGGAACGGACGACGGTGCCCTCCCGCCAGGACTTGATGACGCCCGGGACGTTGGTCACCAACTCCGAGGCGGCCATCAGCTCGTAGCCCTCGGCGTAGGCGTGCATCAGGCCGTACTCGATGCCGTTGTGCACCATCTTCGAGTAGTGCCCGGCACCCACCGGGCCGGCGTGCACGAAACCGAACTCGCCCTCCGGCTTGAGCGCGTTGAAGATCGGCATCAGCCGGTCCACGTGCTCCTGGGCGCCACCGACCATCAGCCCGTAGCCGTTCTGCCGGCCCCAGACGCCGCCGGAGACCCCGACGTCCAGGTAGCCGATGCCCCGCTGGTTGAGGCGCTCGGCGCGGGGGGCGTCGTCGCTGAAGCGCGAGTTGCCGCCGTCGATGATGATGTCGCCCTCGCCGAGCACCTCGGCGAGCTCGTCGATGGTGGCGTCGGTCACCCCGGCGGGCACCATGACCCAGACCGCGCGCGGCGACTCAAGCTTCTCCGCCAGGCCGGCGAGGGTCGTGACGTCGCTGATCTGCGCGTTGTGGTCGAAGCCGACCACCTCGTGCCCGGCCGAACGCAACCGCTCCCGCATGTTGCCGCCCATACGGCCGAGTCCTACCAGGCCGAGCTGCATGTGTTTCTACCTCCGTGGATCTGGGTGTTGCTGGGCGCGATCAGCGCGAGACGCGGATCGGCATGATGAGGTACCGGTACCCCGGAATGACCTCGCCATCCTCGCCGGCGGGAGAGATCACCGCGGGCTTGAAGGCGTCGACGAACGAGAGCACGGCCGTCTGGGCGCCCAGGTTTGCCAGACCGTCGATGAGGTACTGCGGGTTGAAGCCGATGGTCAGCGGGTCACCGGTGAAGGTGGCCTCCATCGCCTCACTGGCCCGCGCCTCCTCGGAACCGCCAGCCTCGACCACCAGGCCGTCGGCGCTGAAGCTGAGCAGCACCGGAGTGGTCCGTTCGGCGACCAGCGCGACCCGCTTGACCACCTCGATCAGCGTGCTGACCGGCACCCGGGCCGCGGCATTGTGGGTGGCCGGGAAGAGCGACCGCACCGGCGGGTAGTTGGCACCGTCGAGCAGCCGGCTGGTGGTGCGGCGGGTGCCGCCGGCGAGGCCGACCATGCCCTCGCCCGCAGCGCCCTGGGCGAGGGCGAGGGTGACCTCGCCGCCCAGCGGGCCGAGCGCCTTGGCGGTGTCGTTCAGGGTGCGGGCCGGCACCAGGGCGTTGATGCTCACCTCGGGGTCGTCCGGTCGCCACTGGATCTCACGCAGCGCCAACCGGTAACGGTCGGTGGCGAGCATCGACAGCGTGTCGCCGGACAACTCGACCCGGACACCGGTCATCATCGGCAGCGTCTCGTCACGACCGGCGGCGATGGCCACCTGGGACACCGCGGTGGCGAACGCGGCGGCGTCGACCGTGCCGGCGCTCTGCGGCATCTCGGGCAGCGCGGGGTAATCCTCCACCGGCATGGTGGGCAGGGTGAACCGGGCGCTGCCACAGACCAACTCGAGGTGCGCGCCGACCGCGGCGATGTCGACCGGCTTGGCCGGCAACGCCTTGGTGATCTCGGCGAGCAGGCGGCCGGAGACGAGCGCGGCGCCGTCGGCGTCGCCCTGCACCTCGACGGTCACCTGGCTGGAGACCTCGTAGTCGAACCCGGAGACCCGCAGGTTGCCGTCGGTGACGCGGAGCATCACCCCGGCCAGCACCGGTACGGATGGCCGGTTGGGCAGGCTCTTCGCGGTCCACGCCACAGCCTCGGCGAGCGCGTCGCGCTCTACTCGGAACTTCATCAATGCCTCCGCGTCGACGTCAGCGACAACTCTCTCATGCCGACCGCTGCCTACCGTCCCGCCCGACCGTGCGGGTACCCATCGCACCTTAGGGCGCGGGGACATCGGCTGTGCGCCCGACCCCATGGATCGTGTCGATGCTGACCGGCTGATCCGACAGCGTTCGGCCCGATCCACAGAAAGCCCAACGGTGATGATTGGTTTTTGTTCTCTTAGAAGAGATAACTCATCGTCTTCATCGCACCTGTGCAAACTGTGGAAAACCAAGGTCTGCGCAGCTCAGACAGGTTATCCACCGGTGATTTAGCTGTGGATAACCGGGGGTACAACCGGCTTGTGTGTCCACAGCCCGGCCCGGGCGGCTGGTTGTCCACCGTTGTCCACCGGTTGTCCACCGGTAATCCACCGACTTTCTCCCCAAGCCTGTGGATCGCGGGGAAGATCAGCATTGCCATCATCCCCAGAACCTTCAACAGCTCGTACACAGGTTGATGATGATCGGTGGATAACGTGACCGTCGTCCCCAGGCGTCCACAGCCTCGTACACAGGGTTTCTCCACAGCCTGTGGGTAACCGGCGAGGGACGGACCGTAGTTATCCACCGATGGTGGATAACGAGCTGTGGACAACGAGTGGCGGTCGAGGCGGTCACGGCCTCGATGCTGTGGCCTACACCATGTCGAGAGTCCAGCTGGCGGACCAAAAAGAACGCCCGGCCGGGAGATCCGGCCGGGCGTGTCCGTGGCTGTGCGCCGCGCGGAGGCGGTCGTACGCCTCAGCTGTTCTGCTTGATCCGGTTGGTCAGCTCGGCGATCTGGTTGTACAGCGAGCGGCGCTCCGCCATCTGCTGACGAATCTTGCGGTCGGCGTGCATCACCGTGGTGTGGTCCCGGCCACCGAACGCCTGCCCGATCCGGGGCAGCGACAGCTCGGTCAACTCCCGACACAGGTACATGGCCACCTGGCGGGCGTTGACCAGCACCCGGGACCTGGACTGGCCGCGCAGGTCCTCCAGGCTCACCCCGAAGTAGTCCGCGGTCGAGGCCATGATCTGGTCGGCGTTGATCTCCGGACCGGCGCCGTCGGGCATGAAGTCCCGAAGCACCTCCTCGGCCAGCGACAGCTCGACGGTCGACCGGGTCAGGCTGGCGAAGGCGGTCACCCGGATCAGGGCGCCCTCCAGCTCCCGGATCGAGTTCGACACCCGGGAGGCGATGAACTCCAACACGTCCGGCGGGGCGTACATCCGCTCCTGCGCCGCCTTCTTCTGCAGGATCGCGATCCGGGTCTCCAGATCCGGTGGCTGGATGTCGGCCAGCAGCCCCCACTCGAACCGGGTTCGCATCCGGTCCTCGAGGGTGGCGAGCTGACGCGGCGACCGGTCCGAGGTGATCACGATCTGCTTGTTGGCGTTGTGCAGGGTGTTGAAGGTGTGGAAGAACTCCTCCTGGGTGCGCTCGCGGTTCTCCAGGAACTGGATGTCGTCGATCAACAGGATGTCGACGTCGCGGTAGCGCCGCTGGAACGCGCTGGTCTTGTCGTCCCGGAGCGAGTTGATGAAGTCGTTGGTGAATTCCTCGGTCGAGACGTACCGGACCGAGCGGGCGTTGCCGAGCGTCGTGGCGTAGTGCCCAATGGCGTGCAGCAGGTGGGTCTTGCCCAACCCCGAGTGCCCGTAGATGAAGAGCGGGTTGTACGCCTTGGCCGGCGACTCCGCCACCGCCACGCTCGCCGCGTGGGCGAAGCGGTTGGACGAGCCGATGACAAACGTCTCAAACATGTACTTCGGGTTGAGCCGGTTGCCGCCGGTGTCGGCACCGGGCAACCGGCGGTCGTCGCGGCCACCGGCCCGATGGTCCACCGCGCTGCGACCCGGGCCGCTGTCCGTTCCGCTGTCCCGCGGAAGCGAGCGGATCACGTGCTGGTCGCGCGGTGACGCCGAGTCTTCCCGGTAGCGGGGCTCGTAGGGCCGGGTGTCCGGGCCGGGCGGGTCGAGGCGGGCGGCCTGCTCGTCGTAGCCGCGTCGGTCCGGGCCCGGTCGGGGCGGGCGCATCGGCTCCGCGAAGGCGGCGCTGAACAACGCCTCCTGCCCGTCCCTGCTGGCGGGAATCAGCCCCGAGCGATGCCCGTCGACGGTCGGCGCGAGCGGCGGACCCGCCGGCGCGGGTGGTGCCACCGGATCGGGCGTACGCGGCGCGGGCGACTGCTCAGGGATCATCGCGTCGGCCGACGGTCGAGCGCGCTGGTCGTCGTCGAACGGTGAGCCGCCCGGGCCGTCGATGTCGAGCGGCCCCGGCTCCGGGGCGCTGCGGTAGACGGTGCCAGCCGGTCGGCCGGTGGCATCCTCGGCCACCCGAACGGTGACCGCGACCTGGATCGGTCGGCCGAGCCGGCGGGTGAGCGCCTCGGTGATCGCCGGGCGCAGCCGTGACTCGATCACGTCGCGGGTGAACGCGTCCGGGACGGAGAGCAGTGCGGTGTCCTCGACGATCGCTCGCAGCCGGGTCAGTCGGAGATAGGCACGCTGCTGGGCGGAGATGATCTCGTCGGCGAGCTCGTCGGTCGCCGCTAACCACACTGCGGCAAGGTCGGTCGTACCGGCCACCGTCGTGCCACCCCCTCGCTTCTGCTCCCGGCCGCCGCTGTCTGCCAGCCGGCCGTTCCGGGCCCGCCGCGTTCGCGGGTGGAACAACACCCACCCGGACGGTCGACCGGTGGTCATCCACAAGTTATCCACAGCCTGTGTACCGACCGATTGTGGCCGCCGGACGCGGGTGGGACCTGCCCCTGCCTGATCGGGCGCTGAAGCGGGTTCACCGTGCCGAACGATTCACTGCCTTGTCCGGTCTTGCCTGCGCGACGACCGGAGCTTCCGACGCTCACCGCAATCGGGCACGGTAACAGCGTTGTCCCTGCGCCATCAACCGGCGACGCCGCAGCGCCCTTGTCGGCATCAGCGAAAACCGCCCTCCGGCCTCGGGCGCGTCCCGTTGTCCGCTGCTCGAGGTGTTTGACGGTCATTGCCCCCCTGCGTAGGCTGGAACGGCTGCTTTCTCGCCCTCTGCTAGGGTGATGGGTGCTTGCTGTCCGCGGTCGCATCCCCGCATCGCCGAGGCCCCGCTCCGCCGGACAGCACCGATCGTGGGCCACCGTCGCGGTGGCCTGGACCACCACACGACCCCGGCGATCCCGTCGCGCGGGGCGCGTACGAAAACGGAGAGCCTGACGTGAGCAAGCGCACCTACCAGCCGAACAACCGCCGGCGCGCGAAGACCCACGGCTTCCGGCTGCGCATGCGCACCCGTGCCGGCCGTGCCATCCTGTCGAGCCGTCGCGCCAAGGGTCGCACCACCCTGTCGGCCTGAGCCGACCGGGCCGGTCCAGGGGACGTGGGCAGTCGTGCTGGCCGCCGCACAGCGACTGCGGCGCAGCACTGACTTCGCCGCAGCGGTTCGCGGTGGCCGACGAGCCGGACGTGGCGCCGTCGTGGTCCACCTGACCATGCCGGTGACCGTCGACCCCAGCACACCGACCTCGCCGGAGCCGGTACGGGACAACAGTGCGGAGCAGTCGTCCGTGCCGTCCCGTGCCGGCTTTGTCGTGTCCAAGGCGGTCGGCAACGCGGTGACCCGCAACCGGGTCCGGCGTCGACTCCGGGCGCTGGTCCGGGAGCGGTTGACCGCCCTGCCCGCCGGCAGCACCCTGGTCGTCCGGGCGCTGCCCGCCGCGGCGCAGGCGTCGTACCCCCGGCTCGCCACCGACCTGGACGCCGCCATCGCGGTCGCCCGGTCACCTCGCGAGCGGCGGTCCAAATGAGCGGCAGCGAGCAGAGCAGCTCACGCCCGTCGACAACCGGTGCCAAGGTGCTGATCGCGCCCATCATCGCGTACCGTCGGTGGATAAGTCCGGCCCTGCCGGCTCGCTGTCGGTTCTACCCGTCGTGCAGCGCGTACGCCCAGGAGGCGGTCGCTCGGCACGGCGCGCTCCGGGGAGCCATGCTGGCGGTCCGGCGGTTGTTGCGCTGCCACCCCTTTCACCCTGGTGGATACGACCCGGTGCCGGAGCCGGGCGGCCGCCGCCGTGCTGATGTGACTGGAGCCCCGAATTGAGTCTGAGTCTCGACTGGATCTACTACGCGATTTCGTGGATCCTGCTGACCTGGCACTCTGCCTGGGACGCCATCGGGGTGCCGGTCGGCTCGGTGATCGGCACCAACTTCGCCTGGATCCTGGCCATCATCTTCTTGGTGGTCACCGTCCGGGTGATCCTGTTCCCGGTCTTCGTCAAGCAGATCAAGTCGCAGCGGGCGATGCAGGCGCTCCAGCCCAAGGTCAAGGAGCTTCAGGAGAAGCACAAGGGCGACCGGGAGACGCTCCAGAAAGAAATGATGGAGCTCTACAAGAAGGAGAAGGCCAACCCGCTGATGGGTTGCCTTCCGATGTTCCTTCAGATCCCGGTCTTCCTGGGCCTCTTCCACGTGCTGCGCCGGCTCGACCCCGACAAGCAGAACAACACCCTCTACGGCTGGACCGCCGACCAGTTCGAGAGCGCCTCGCAGGCGAAGCTCTTCACCGCCCCGATCGCCGGCAAGTTCGGCTCCACGGCCGACGAGTTGGCCAGCCTCGGCGCCAACGGCAGCACCGTGAAGATCATTGCTGGAGTCCTGGTCCTGGTCATGATCGCGACCACGTACCTGACCAGCCGTCAGATGATCCTCAAGACCGGCTGGGCGGAGGACCCGCAGCAGCGGATGATCCAGCGCCTGATGCTCTACGGCATCCCCGCGTCGCTGCTGATCTCCGGCGCGATCTTCCCGATCGGCGTCATCATCTACTGGGTGACCAACAACCTCTTCACCCTCGGCCAGCAGCAGTGGGTGCTGCGGAAGTTCCCGCCGCCGGTGACCGCCAAGAAGGCGGTCGCCCCCGCCGCCTCCCGTAACCCCGTGCAGCCCGCCAAGTCCGGTGGTCTGTTCGGTCGCGGCAAGGCGGCCCCGCCGGCGCCGGTCAAGGCCGCCACACCCAAGGTGGCCGGGCCGAAGCCGGGTGCCAAGCCGGTGAACAACCCGAAGAAGAGCCGCCCCGCCAAGCGGCAGGGCTGACCTGGGAGGGCCGCCGTCGGATCACCGGCGGCGGCCCGTTCCGCACCGCGCAGCCGCCGTACGGCCGGCGCCGGGTGGAACCGACCGCGCACCGCGCGGCCACGGGCGACACTGCCCGTACAGACGTGCCCGTGGGCACCGGCGACCTCCCGCCGGCCCCGGGAAACCAGTCGGACCCGACGGTCCGGCCGAGTGAGTACGGAGATGAGACCGTGACCGAGACCAGCATCCCCCGCGCCGAGCAGTCCCTGGACGAGGAGGAGACCGCCACGCTCGCGGTGGACGGCGACGACACCGAAGCCGATGACACCGAGGTGGACGACGACACCGACACCGCTGCTGGCACCCGGGCGAAGAAGGCTGTGGGCGAGGGCGACCTGTTCCGGCAGAGCGAGATTGCCGCCGACTACGTCGAGGGCCTGCTCGACATCCTCGACTACGACGGCGACATCGACGAGCTGGTCGCCGCCGGCCGGCCGATGGTCGAGGTGGTCGGCGAGCGACTGCAGAATCTGGTCGGTCAGCGCGGGGCCACCCTGGAGGCGCTCCAGGAGCTGACCCGCCTTGCCGTCTTCCGGCAGACCGGTACGCCGAGCCGGCTGCTGCTCGACGTCGGCGGCTACCGGGCGAACCGCCGCAAGGAACTCGCCGCGGTCGCCAAGAACGCCGTCGAGAAGGTCAAGGAGTACGGCGAGCCGGTCCGCCTGGAGGCGATGTCCGCGTTCGAGCGCAAGTGCGTGCACGACGTCGTCAACGCCATGTCCGGCGTGGCGAGCGAGTCCGAGGGTGTGGAGCCGAACCGGCGCATCGTCGTACGGCCGGCGGACTGACCGGGTGACCCACGACGACATCACGGCCGAGGCCGTGTCCGGCCCGGGCGGCACGCCGCCCGGGCCGTCCGCTGTCCGCCCCGCCACCTCCGACCGCGAGGCCGAACCGACCGGGCGCGACGCCACCCCGTCCCCGGCCGACGCGGCGTTGCCGCCAGAGTTGGCTCCGGCCGCGCTGACCCTCTTCGGCGATCGTCTCGACCTGGCCGCGGCGTACGCCGAACTGCTGGCCACCGACGGCGTGGTCCGCGGTCTGATCGGCCCCCGGGAGGCACCCCGCATCTGGGATCGGCACCTGCTCAACTGTGCTGCGGTCGCCGAGCGGATCCCGACCGACGCGACGGTGCTCGACGTCGGCTCCGGCGCGGGTCTGCCCGGCCTCGTCCTGGCCATCGCCCGCCCCGACCTGACGGTTACCCTGATCGAGCCGCTCGCCCGACGGACGTCGTTCCTGATCGAGGTCGTCGAGCGACTCGGCCTGGCCAAGTCGGTACGGGTGTTCCGAGGTCGGGCCGACGAGGCCGCCAGCGGTTCGAGCGGCCGGGAGCCGATCAGCGGAGACGTGGTCACCGCGCGCGCGGTCGCACCCCTGGATCGGCTCGCGGGCTGGAGCCTCCCCCTGGCGGTTCGCGGTGGCCGGCTGCTGGCGCTCAAGGGCTCATCGGCCGCAGCCGAGATCGAGGAGCACGCCGAGGTGGTGGCGCGACTCGGCGGTGGCGAGCCGGCCGTGCAGCTCTGCGGCGTCGGGGTGATCGATCCGCCAACCACGGTCGTGGAGATCGTGCGCGAGCGGATGGTCGGCCCGCCCCGCCCGGCGGCCAAGAAGCGCGCCCGGGGCGGACGTTCCCGCCGAGGCTGACACTTCGCGCCATCGGGCTTCCGGCCGGTGGGTTGCCTCGTTGTACCGGTACGGATGGACGAGGGGATGAGAACCCGACGTGGACCGGCCGCGCCCGTCCGCCGTAGGCTGACCGCGCGTCGATAGTGTGGAGCGGGTGACGGACGTCGCGGGTCTCCGACCGCTCTCGTGGGCCGTACGCTCCGGGTTGCGGGCGTGGATGCGGCCAAGTTGACCGGGGCGCGGACCGACCATCCGAAGCGGGCAGGGATGACAGGTGCATGACGACGGCAGGTACGACGATCCACGCGTGACCGGGTCGACCAGCGATCCCGTTTCACGTGAAACCGACTACCCGAGCTGGTCGCCGGGCGCGACCGGGCCCTCGACCGGACCCACAGACAACGATCCGCCGGCAGCGCTCGACCCGCCGTCGGGTTCTGGCCGGTCAGAGGGCTCGGCTGTTGCTGAGCCGGCGAGTGTTCGTCGGACGCCGGAGGCGTTGAGTCGACCGGTCAACGCGGCCGAGGTGCGGTCGACCTCGGGCCGGCGGAACACCGCCGCAGCGGTTCGCTTCGAGCCAGCCGTCCCGCACCAACCCACTGCGTCCGCCGCCCGGGACGCCGCCCCGGCGGTCGCCGACGCGCCGGTCGCTTCGACCGAGTCGTTGGCTGCTGTGGCGACCGACCCCACGTACGTTTCACGTGAAACCCCGACGCGCGAAGAGGATGACCCACCGTTGGCTATGGAGGCGATGCGCGCCGTGCAGATCCTGAATCCCAGTGGCGAGGTGACAATGCCTCGGCCGGACCGGACCCGGGTCATGTGCGTCGCCAACCAGAAGGGCGGCGTGGGTAAGACCACCACCACCGTCAACCTTGCGGTGGCGCTCGCCCTGCACGGCAACCGGGTGCTCGTGGTCGACCTCGACCCGCAGGGCAACGCCTCGACCGGGCTCAACGTCCCACACCACACCGGAATCCCGGACGTCTACGACTGCCTGATCAACAGCGTGCCGCTGGCCGAGGTGGCGCAGGCGGTCGAGGGCATCCCCAACCTGTGGTGCGTACCCGCGACCATCGACCTGGCCGGCGCGGAGATCGAGTTGGTGTCGGTTGTGGCCCGGGAGTCGCGCCTGGATCGGGCGATCGCCGCCTACCCGGGCGAGTTCGACTACGTCTTCATCGACTGCCCGCCCTCGCTCGGTCTGCTCACGGTCAACGCTCTGGTTGCCGCGCAGGAGGTGCTGATCCCGATCCAGTGCGAGTACTACGCGCTGGAAGGGCTCAACCAGCTGATCAACAACATCAACCTGGTACGCCAGCACCTCAACCCGAAGCTCGACGTCTCCACCATCCTGCTGACCATGTACGACCGTCGCACCCGGTTGGCCGACGCCGTCGAGCAGGACGTGCGGAACCACTTCGGCGACAAGGTCCTTCAGGCGGTCATCCCCCGCAACGTCCGGGTCTCCGAGGCACCGAGCTACGGCCAGTCGGTGATGACCTACGATCCCGGTTCGCGGGGTGCCACGAGTTACTTCGAGGCCGCCCAGGAGATCGCCGAGCGGGGCGTCAAGGAGCCGGTGGGCCGGAATGCGTAGTGCGGACGAGTCGCTGGGAGGCGTGGCATGAAGAACCGTCCTCGGGGCGGCCTGGGTAGGGGCCTTGGGGCGCTGATCCCGACCGGACCGGCGCCGGGTGCCGCTGGCACCGCGACGGCCGAGCCGGAGCACGAGCACGTGGACGACGCGGGCACCGTCGCCGTCGCCGCGGTGCCCGCCGGAGCGCCAGTTGACGAGCGCGAGCCGGAGCCCGTGCTCAGTCCGGTGCCCGGTGCTCGATTCGCCGAGATCCCGGTCGACGCGATCATGCCGAACCCGAAGCAGCCCCGCCAGGTCTTCGACGAGGAGGCGCTGGAGGAGCTGAAGACCTCGATCCAGGAGGTCGGCTTCCTTCAGCCCATCGTCGTTCGGCAGCTCGACGACGAGAAGTACGAACTGGTGATGGGCGAGCGGCGTTGGCGGGCCGCCCAGGCGGTGGGGCGGGAGAGCATCCCGGCGATCGTCCGGGACACCCGTGACGACGCCATGCTCCGCGACGCCCTACTGGAGAACATCCACCGGGCCAACCTGAACCCGCTGGAAGAGGCCGCCGCTTACCAGCAACTGTTGGAGGAGTTCGGGGCCACCCACGAGGAGCTGGCCCGCCGGATCGGCCGGAGCCGCCCGCAGATCTCCAACACGATCCGACTGCTGAACCTGCCCGCCCAGGTGCAGCGCCGGGTTGCCGCCGGCATCCTGTCGGCGGGGCACGCCCGCGCTCTGCTGAGCCTCGATGAGGCGGAGGCGCAGGAGCAGTTGGCCCTGCGGATCGTGGCCGAAGGACTGTCGGTGCGGGCGACCGAGGAGATCGTGGCCCTGGCGCTGAACGACGGGCCGGCAAAGGGTCAGGCCGCGAAGCGGCGACCCAAGGCGCACGCGCCGGCCCTGACCGATCTCGCCGATCGACTGTCCGACCGGTTTGACACCCGGGTGAAGGTGGACATCGGCCGGAGCAAGGGCAAGATCACGATCGAGTTCGCGACGGTGGACGACCTTGAGCGGATCGTCGGGATCATCGGCGTGCAGCAGGAGGAGAGCGGGGACTGAGACCGCCCCCTCGGCCACGGCCGCGCTACCCACCGGGAGCGCGGCCGTTCTGCATCCCGGGTCGTCGCGTTTCACGTGAAACGCGACCGCCGTGCTTCAGGAGATCGGCATGCCCCACGGATCGTCGTCGTGCTCGGCTCGCTCAGCTAGCCCGCCCTCACCCTGACCGATGATGAGGGCGCGGGAGTACGCGTGAGTGGACGGCTCGCGCTACCCCGCGCACGTGGCGTCGGAATCCGCAGGCGCGCGCGGCGGGCGCTATGACGGCGGCAGAAGACACGGCGACGGGCGGCGGACGCGGCAACGGCAGTGGGCGGGTCGACGGGCCGATGGCGAGCTCGGCGCCGGACGGCGGCGACAGCGGCGGGTGGCGACGACGGACGGCAGGCGACGGGTGGATCCCCACACGCGTCGCAGAAGGCTCCGGAATGGTCCACTCGACCGCAACCACCCCCTGCCCCGTTCGAAGCGCCAGCGAGCAGCTGAGTGGGGCCTAACGCGTCTCCGTGGTCATCCTCGGGTGAGCCGAGCTCCGCAGTGCGACCGACCGTGTCGGAACGCCCGATGAAACGGCCCTGTGCGCGGGTCGGTCGCGGCGGGCCAGATTCGCTCGGCCGTCGGCACGAGGGCGTCCCGTCCGGCGCGCCGACCCGGCCGGAACGTCGACGGCCCGCTCGTTTCACGTGAAACAGAGCCACCCGCTGCGCCCATCTCGGTGCTCACTGGGATCGCCGAGACGACCCGTGCTCACTGACGCCGAGCGGACCCACTGTCGTTCGGAGTGACGGTCCAGCGGAGTCGCCGCGCGTCTCGGGCGTGCGATGTCGGTGCGGCGGTTCGAGCTGCCCGCCTTAGGCGTCGAGGGCGTCCGAGAGTCGAGGGCGTCAGGACGTTCTGGCGTGCGGGCCGGGGTGATGCCCCACGCAGTCCGCGACCGGGCCAGCCGTCAACGCCGACCGTGCGCAGTGAGCCAGCGAGCGTCGTTCGGCGGTGGGTGGAGCGCCGACGGCGGCCTGCGAGGCGACCGGCGCGCACCCGTCCGCTGCCGGCCCCCGTGGGCCATCAAACCCGCCTGAGTGGCGGTTCGCGGACAACGACCGACCGGCCGAAAAGTTATCCACACCGGTTGTCCACAGGCACCCCCCGTTTCACGTGAAACAGCGCGTGGGAGCGGGTGCCAGCCTGTGGATGACGGCCTGTGTTCAGGATCTCGGCAGCCTGTGGATATCGCCTCTCGGCGCCCGTGCGGCCACCCGGACCCGGTCGACGGCGGGTGCCGATCCGGTGGGCCGGGACGGCTCAAACAGGTAGGGACAGCGGTGCCAGACTCGGTTAGGGTCAGCGTCGTGCACGACACCCCTCCCTCAGTCCCGGACTTCACCCAGTGGCCGTCATTTCCCTTCGAGGGTGACCTCCACGTGAAGCAACTCGATGATCCGGTCCCGGTCGAACCGCCCCGGAAGGGCGAGGGTCTCCGGGAATGCACCGCCTGCAACGCGCCCGACGACGCCTACATCTGGGTGGGCGAGCGGTGGCGGGTCCGCGCCATGGACCGGCCCACCGGCCTACCCATGGTGCTCATCCTGGAATCGCGGACCCACCTCGACCTCGGCGACCTGCCGAACCTGCTCGCTGCCGAGCTGGGGGTGATGACCGTCCGTCTGGAGCGGGCCATCCGGTCGCTCGACGGCGTCGCGCGGGTGCACGTCAATCGCTGGGGCGACGGCTCGGCTCATCTGCACATGTGGTTCCTCGCCCGCCCGTACGGCCGCCTTCAGCTACGGGGCACGTTCCTGTCCCTGTGGGACTCGATCCTGCCGCCGATCTCCGAGGCGCAGTGGCGGGAAAATCTGGCGCTCGTCGCCGCCTGGCTCGCCGAGTTCGGTGGCCGTCCGCTCGCCGAGCCACCCCGCATCCAGTGGCAGGCGCCGTCCAGTCTGCTGGCCCAGTCCGCCGCCGCGGATGCCGCTGCCGCAGCGGAGGCTGCCTCGGCGGCAGCAGCCGGGATGGAGGCGGTCTCGGTCATCGAGGCGGCAGCGGAGATCCCGGAACCAGCGCTCGACCCCACCTCCGATTCGACCGACGCCGACAGCGCGCCCCCGACCGAACCGGTCGTGGACGCGGACGCCGACGCCGGCTCGACGGCGACCACCGTCGTCGACCGGACCGCTGACCCTGCTCGGACGTCCGCGGTCACCGGTCCGACGGCTGAGCCCGCTCGGACGGCATCCGCCACCGACCTTCCCGGCGCCACACCCGGCACCTCGACCTCCGGCACTCCGGCATCCGCCGTCCGGGACTCCACCACCGCCGCGTCCGGCAGCGCAGCCACGACGGCGGCGCCCACCGACGGACCCCACGTCGGCCCGGCGGAGACGCCCGACGGACCTCAGGGCAACCCGACGAGCGAAGGCGCCGACGAGACTCCGTCGAGTCCCGTTCACCCGGCCGGCTCCGGGCCCGCCAACGAGGGCGCCTCCGGGGAGACCGTCAGGAAGCCCGCCCCCGAGGGCGGCGTCGGCACTCCGGGCGTAGCCGCGCGCACCAACGGCAGCGACACACCCGACGTACGCGCGAGCCACTGATCTGGAACCGGCCGTGAGGTTGGCCTGCCGGGGCCAACCTCATGGCCGACGGGGCGGGCGGTGCCGCTCGGCCGACGGGGTTGGCGGGTAGCTCAGTGAGTGGTGAGGCGGGCCGCTGCCCGACCGACCAGGGTGCCGAGGAGCCGGCCGAAGTCCAGCCCGGCCGCTTGCACGGCAAGGGGGAGCAGTGACGTCTCCGTCATGCCTGGCGAGACGTTGACCTCCAGCACGTGCGGCTGGCCGGCCGCGTCCACGATCACGTCGACGCGGGAGAGATCCCGTAGACCGAGCGCGGTGTGCGCGGCGAGGGCCACGTCAGCGACCGTGGCGGCTACCTCTGGGTCCAGCCGGGCCGGGGCGTGCCAGGTGGTCCGCCCCGCGGTGTAGCGGGCGGCGTAGTCGTACACGCCGTTGCGCGGCACGATCTCCACCGGCGGCAGCGCCTGCGGGCCGTCGCCGAGGTCGACGACGGAGACCGCCACGTCCATTCCCGGCACGTACCGCTCCACCAGCGCCGTGGAGTCGTACGCGAAGCAGCCGACCATCGCGGCGGGCAGCGCGGCGGCGTCCCGGACCACCGCCCCACCCAGCCCGGACCCGCCCTGCGCCGGCTTGACCATCAGGGGTACGCCCAGACGGTCGACGATCCGGTCCAGGACGGCGACCGCGCCAAGCTCGGAGAAACGATCGTGCGGGAGCGCCACCCAGTCGGGGGTGGGGATGCCGGCCTCGCGGAGCACCGCCTTGGCCGAGGGCTTGTCCCAGGCGACCCGGGAGGCCCGAGCGTCGCAGCCGACGTACGGGATGTCGCACAGATCCAGCACCCCGCGCAGTGAGCCGTCCTCGCCGGTCGCGCCGTGCAGTGCGATCACCACCGCGTCCGGCGGGTCGGCCGCGAGCGCCGGTAGCAGGGCCACATCGGCGTCTCGCAGCTCGGCCTCCACCCCGACGGCGCGCAGCGCGTCGAGCACCCGACGGCCGGAGCGCAGCGACACGTCCCGCTCGTAGGAGAGCCCGCCCGCGAGCACCACGACGCGCAGGTCGGCCGAGATGGCGGAATCGGTCACGAGGAGGTGCTCGGCGGTCGTACCCATGCCGGCATCATGCCAAGTCGGGCCCGGGCACGTCGGAGCCGGCCCGGCCGCGTCGGCCGGCGGCGCCACCCACGGCACCGAAGACCCGGCGCATGGCGATCTCCTGCTCCATCACGCCGGCCAGCCGGCGGACGCCCTCGCGGATCCGCTCCGGCGGAGGGAAGCTGAAGTTGAGCCGCATGGTGCCGGTGCCCGTGCCGTCGGCGTAGAAGCCGGTGCCGGGGACGTAGGCGACCCGGGCGGCGACCGCTCGCGGCATCATCGCCTTCGAGTCGAGCCCGTCGGGCAGGGTGGCCCACACGAAGAGACCGCCGGCCGGTGTGGTCCAGCTGGTGCCCTCGGGCATCAGGTCGGCCATCGCGTCGAGCAGGGCGTCCCGGCGTTCCCGGTAGACCTCGCGGTAGACCTTGAGCTGCTGCCGCCAGGGCATCGTGCTCAGATAGGTGGCCACCGCGGCCTGGGCGTAACCGCTGGGGCAGAGGATCTGCGCCTCGCTGGCGATGACCAGTTTGTCGCGGACCGCGTGCGGCGCCAGGATCCAGCCGACCCGCAGCCCGGGAGCGAAGGTCTTGGAGAACGTGCTGAGGTAGAAGACGCCGTCCCGGCGGCGGGCCCGCAGGGGAGCCGGGGCCTCACCCTCGAACCCCAGCTGACCGTACGGGTCGTCCTCGACGACGAGCAGGCCGGCGCGCTCGCAGATGTCGAGCACCCGGTCCCGGCGCACCTCACTGAGCGTCACGCCGGTCGGGTTCTGGTAGGTGGGGATCGTGTAGAGGAACTTGACCCGCTGACCCGCGCGGGCCAGGTCGGCGATGGCCGTCTCCAGCGCCTCCGGGATCAGCCCGTCCTCATCCATCGGTACGTGGACGACCTGCGCCTGGGCGGCCTGAAACACGCCCAGCGCACCGACGTACGTCGGCCCCTCGGCGAGCACCACGTCACCCGGGTCGAGGAAGAGCCGGGCCACCAGGTCCAGTGCCTGCTGCCCGCCCACGGTGACCACGACGTCCTCCGGGGAGGCCCCGCACGCGGCGTCGATGCCGGAGAGCGACATCACCTCGCAGATCCGCTCGCGCAGCTCAAGGGTGCCCTGGCCGATGCCGTACTGAAGGGTGGTCACGCCGTGCTCGGAGCCGAGCCGGCCGAGCATCTCGCCGACCGCGTCCAGCGGAAGGGCGGCGATGTACGGTGCGCCGCCGGCAAGCGAGACGACCTCCGGGCGACTGGCCACCGCGAACAATGCTCGAATCTCGGAGGCGGTCATCCCGCGTACCCGCCGGGCGTACCGGTCGGTGTAGTCGTCGAGTGTCGTGCCGGTCATGACCTCACCTCGATCACTGCTCGGGTGGCTACCGCCCCGGGTACCCCGCACACCGCTGACCATGGCGGCGGACACACCGATTGTCGATCCTAGTCCGCCAACGTCGTGCTGCCTCCGTGCCGAGGCAGATCGACCACATGGCGGACCGTCCTCGGCGTCCCCCGCTGCGGTGAGCATCTGCGCGTCCCCTCCCGCATCGCCGATCGGCGGCGTACGATCGCTCGTCGGGGGCAGGAAGGCGGCGCTGTCGTTCCATGCCGGTCTCACCACCGAGCCTATTGTGGGGATGCGCCATATGTCGCGACGTCTGGTCAGCCTGACCCTCGACACGTTGGAAGACCTCCCGCGCCCATGCCGGCAGTGCGTCTACTGGGAGCTCGATCCGGTCTCCGCGGACCGGGCCTGCGCCGCCGGCGACCCGGGCCTGGAGAAGGAGGCGTGGGTCTCCCAAACGCTGCTGGAGTGGGGCTCCTGCGGAAAACTCGCGTACGTCGACGGCATGCCGGCCGGCTTCGTGATGTACGCCCCGCCCGCCTACGTGCCCCGTTCGATGGCGTTCCCGACCTCACCGGTCTCCGCCGACGCGGCACTGTTGATGACCGCCAACGTGGTCGCCGCGTTCGCCGGCGGAGGGTTGGGCCGAATGTTGGTGCAGGGTGTCGCCCGGGATCTGACCAAGCGCGGGATCAAGGCCATCGAGGCGTTCGGCGACGCCAAGTTCGGCGACGCGGACGACCCCGCCGGCGGTTGCGTGGCCCCGGTCGACTTCTTCCTCTCCGTGGGCTTCAAGACCGTACGTCCGCATCCGCGCTTCCCTCGGTTGCGCCTTGAGCTGCGTACGGCGCTGAGCTGGAAGTCCGACGTCGAGTACGCGCTGGAGAAGCTGCTCGGGTCGATGAGCCCGGAGACTCTGCTCCGGCCGGTCCGGCCCGCCCCGGCCACCCGCTCCACCAACGGCTGACGCCCGACGGCGGATCAGTCGACCACCGTGCCGGCGGCCACGACGGCACGCAGTTCGCTGACGTCGAGCGATCCGGTCGGGACGTCCCGTTCGATCGGGTAGTACATCCGCTGCACGGCGGCCACGATCGCCTCCACCACCCGGTCCCGGAACCGGGGGTCGACAAGTCGGGCGCGGTCCGTCGGCGAGGTGAGGTAGCCGACCTCGACCCGGACGGCGGGCATCCGCGTCAGCCGCAGCAACTCCCACGTCTTGGCGTGGGTGCGGCAGTCCCGCAGCCCGGTGCGGGCGACGATTTCCCGCTGCACCAGCCCGGCCAGGCGTTCACCGGTCGCCGACGTCACCCCGTTGTCGGTGCCGTAGTGATAGGTCGCGACGCCCTCCGCATCCGGGTTGGCGTGGCCGTCCAGGTGCAGCGAGATGAACACGTCGGCGCCGAGCGAGTTGGCGAGCAGGGCCCGGTCGGTGTCCGGCAGGCAACTGTCCGGCGACGGGCCCCGGGTGAGCTGCACCCGCACCCCGGAGGCGGCGAGTCGCCCCTCCAGCCGGCTGGCCAGGTCGTGCACCAGGTCCGCCTCGGTCCAGCGCAGCGAGCCGTCGGGCACCACCATCCCGGGGTCGGTGCCCCCGTGCCCCGGGTCGATGACGACCGTCTTGCCGACCAGCGCCGGCCCGGACTGCCGGATGGCGTCGGATTCGCGCAGCCACTGCGGGCGGCCGCCGACCACCTTGCGGCCGATCCGGCGGAGCGCGTTCATGGTGTGTGGGCCGCAGGAGCCGTCCGGGGTGAGCCCGACCTCACGCTGGAACTGGGCCACCGCCCGGGACGTCCGGACACCGTAGATGGCGTCCGCCCGGCCCACGTCGTACCCCATCTCCAGCAGTCGCTCCTGTAGCGACCGGACGTCCTCGCCGGTCAGCGGCTCGGGAACCGCGTGGTAGAGGGTGCGGGCGCCGAGCCGCCAGCGGGCGGCGTCCAGGGCGCGCCAGGTTTCCGCTCCGACCCGGCCGTCCACGCTGAGCCCGCGCGACTGCTGGAACGCGCGGACCGCCCGCTCGGTGTCGAGGTCGAACTCGTCGGTGTGCGGGCCGGCGGCGGCGAGCAGCTCAAGGCCGGTCAGGATGGTACGGATCTCCGTGACCGCGGGTCCCCGGTCACCGGGTCGGATCGGACGCACGCACGACCCCCTCTGCACGACACTGGCTGGCCGGGCGGCCCAGGCTTGAGGCTATGCGCTCCGGGGCGGCGAGGTGGCTGGGGCGGAGAAATACGCCGACGAAGACGCCGAACCCCGCACCCGGCGAGCGGGTACGGGGTTCGGTTGATGTTTCTGCTGGTCAGAGGGCCGATTCGATGAGCCGGACCAGCTCGCCCTTCGGCTTGGCACCGGCGATCGACTGCACCGGCTGGCCGTTCTTGAAGACGGTGAGCGTCGGCACCGACATCACCCGGTAGGCCCGAGCGGTCTCCGGGTTCTCGTCGATGTTGAGCTTGACGATGGTGACCTGGTCACCCATCTCCCGGGCGATCTCCTCGAGCAGCGGCGACACCTTGCGGCACGGCCCGCACCACTCCGCCCAGAAGTCCACCAGCACCGGCTTGTCGGCCTGCAGCACGTCAGCGACGAAGCTCTTGTCGGTGACCGCCTTGGTTGTTCCCACTATGCCCCTCCTCCGGGATGTGTTCCTTGTTTCAGCTGAGCGTCGCGATGAACCGCTCGGCGTCGAGCGCGGCGGCACAACCGGTGCCGGCCGCGGTGATCGCCTGGCGGTAGGTGTGGTCGACCACGTCGCCGGCGGCGAAGACACCGGGCACGTTGGTACGCGTGCTCGGGGCGTGGACCTTCACGTAGCCCTCGTCGTCCAGCTCGACCTGGCCCTGGAACAGCTCGCTGCGAGGGTCGTGACCGATGGCGACGAAGACGCCGGTCACGTCCATCACCTTGGTCTCACCGGTGTGCACGTTGCGGACGCGTACCCCGGTGACCTTGCCGTCGTCGCCGAGGATCTCCTCGACGGTGCTGTTCCACTCGACCTTGATCTTCTCGTTGCTCAGCGCCCGGTCGGCCATGATCTTGCTGGCCCGGAACGAGTCGCGGCGGTGGATGATGGTCACCGACTCCGCGAATCGGGTGAGGAAGGTGGCCTCCTCCATAGCCGAGTCGCCACCGCCGACGACCACGATCTGCTGGTTGCGGAAGAAGAAGCCGTCGCAGGTGGCACAGGCGGAGACGCCGTGGCCCAGGTACTCCTGCTCGCCGGGCACGCCCAGCGGACGCCAGGCCGAACCGGTGGAGAGGATGATGGAGCGCGCCCGGTAGGCGGTCTCGCCAACCCAGACGGTGCTCACCGCGCCAGAGCCGGCGTCGCCGGTGTCCACCAGCTCGACGCGGGTCACGTCGTCGGTGAGGAACTCGGCGCCGAACCGCTCGGCCTGCTTGCGCATGTTGTCCATCAGCTCGGGGCCGAGGATGCCGTCAGCGAAGCCGGGGAAGTTTTCCACCTCGGTCGTGGTCATCAGCGCGCCACCGGACTGCACGCCCTCGATGATCAGTGGCTTCAGGTTGGCGCGTGCGGCGTAGACGGCCGCCGTGTAACCGGCCGGCCCGGAGCCGATGATGATCAGGTTGCGGACCTCGTCCACTGCCGTCTCCCGAGTTGTGTGTGTTCGGCGTCGGCGCGAGCACCGATGCTGATCCGAGTTGCCGACGCCTGGGTGGGGGCCGGCAGCTGACTTCCAGAACGTCATCGTACGAACCGGGGATTCCCGAGCCGGGCATCCGGTGGGTCAGGTCACGTGGGCGGTCATCGTGCCATTGACCGTGGATTCACCCTACCCGCGCCGAATACCGGCTGTCCGAGCCGGACCCGGGCACTCCGCACTCCGGGCCGCTCACCCAGGCCCACCGGGCTCCGGTCGCATCGGTAAAGCGGATGACCAGCGCCTGCTCACTCTGGAACCGCGCGTAGTCGACCACCTCGACCACCAGTGGGGCCGATCCGTGCTCCGCCGCGACGCTGGCCAGACAGGTCGTCAGCGCGACCTCGTCGGTCAACCGGGCCAGCTGGTCCGACCCGTCGGGAGAGGGACGGCGTTCGCCCTCGGCATCAACCTTCGGCTGCTCGCCCGGGGTGTTGCCGCTCGCCCGGCTGTCGGCAGATGTGCTCGGCGCGTCCGTGCCGTACCCGTCGCCGAGGGTCTGCGGGGTGTAGTTCGTACCGCTGCGCAGCGCCGGCCCGGTGGTGCGGACCGTCCCGGCCCCCGCGACGCCCTCGGGCGCGCTGGCCGGCTGATTCATGGCGTTGACGCCGTCGGCGTCGTCCGCCGCGCGCATCGACAGCTGGTTGAGGCCCAGCGCGACGGCGATCACGGCGATCGCGGCGGCGGCCACGGGTGCGCCACGGCGGGCCCAGCCGCGCCGGCGGCGGCCCGGCCCGGTGGACGCCCAGCGCCCCGGCCCGACGGGTGTGCGGACGTCCGGCCGCCGACCGGCCTGCGCGGGCACCAGCGGCGTCGCCGCGTCGCCGTCCGGACCCGCGTTGGCGGGTGCCCCCTCGGTCGAGCTGCCGTTCGGCGGCTTCGCGGAGGCCAGCGCGGCCAGCAGGCGGTCGGTGATCGCCGACGGCATCTCCGGGGACGGCTCCGCCCAGCGGGTCAGATCCGACCGGACCTCGGTCACGGCGGGGGCCAGCAGCGCGTACGCCTCGGCCCAGGACGGGTCCGCGGCGACCAGGTGGGCGACCTCGTCCTGCTGCGGGGTGCCGTCCAACGCCCCGCCGAGGTAGTCAGCGAGGAGGTCGGCGTCGACCTCCCGGAACCCCTCGGTCGTCACGTGTCCTCCTGGTTGGCGTCCCGCCGGTACCGGCCTAACCCCGATCCGACGCCCTCCACCGGGCCCGGGTTCCCCGGCGTGACGCCGGGCACGCCCGTGATCGGCGCGGCAGGGTCCGATCGGGCCGAAGGCGTCGCGACGGGAGTGGGGCGGAGATGCCCGAGCAGCACGGCGAGCCGCGCCCGGCCCCGGGCACACCGGCTCTTCACCGTCCCCTCGGCGACGCCGAGGATGCGGGCGACCTCGGCGACCGGGTAGCCCTGCACGTCGACCAGCACCAGCGCGGCGCGCTGCTCAAGGGGCAACGCGGCGAGCGCCTCGCGGACCACCAGCACGGTGTCGTGGTCCGTTGCCGGTGCCGCCGGCTCCAGCCCGCCGGTGCCCGAGCCGTCCTCGGCCCGGTTGCCGTCCGGCAGCGGCACGGTGGGGTGCGCCTGCCGGCGTCGGATCCGGTCCAGGCAGGCGTTGACCACGATCCGGTGCAGCCAGGTGGTGACGGCGGAGTCACCGCGGAACCGGGCCGCCGCCCGATGGGCAGACAGCAGGGCGTCCTGGAGCGCGTCGGCTGCCTCCTCGCGGTCGCCGAGCGTCCGCAGGGCCACCGCCCACAACCGGTCGCGGTGCCGGTGGAACAGTTCGGCAAAGGCGTCGCGGTCCCCGGCGACGTGTGCGCGCAGCAGCTCCAGGTCGCCTGCGGCGGCACGCCCGTCCATCACCGCGTCCAGTGCGTGCGGTGCCCGGATCGTGGCGCCCGGCTCACGACCCCTGGACCGTAATTTCCTGCACCCCCAGCTTGAACCCACCCTCGGCCGGAGCCAACTCGGTGATCCAGAACAGCAGGTACTGGTATTTCTGGTCGGCGTCGAAGCCGTTGAACGTCATGGTGGTGCCGTCGTGGTCCTCGAACGGCTGACCGATGGCGGTCTTGTAACTCGCGACCAACTGCTTGTCACCGTTGGAGCTGGACGGTGGGTTGGTCGTGCCGGCGAGCAGCTGGGCGGACGCGTTGGTGGCCGAGAGAACCGCCTGCACCGACTTGACGGTGTGCGGCTCGCCGAGGTCGATCCAGACGCCCATGCCCTTCTTCAGGTTGCCGAAGTTGGGCCGGTCCCGGTAGGTCTCGGTCTCCCAGCCGTTGTCCTCGTCACCGTCGATGACCTTCTCGGCGCCGTCGACCTCACTGCGGTTCTTGCTGTCCGGGTCGATGATCCGGACGTTCTTCACGGTCAGCTTGCGGGCGGTCGCGGCTGCCGGGGTGGCGTCGCCGGCCGGTGCACTGGAGGTCGGCGCGGCGACCGGGTTGGACTTCGGGTCCTCGTCGTCGCCGCCCAGCGCGATGATCCCGATCAGCAGACCGACCAGGGCGACGGCCAGCAGGCCAGCGATGCCGACGGCGACCTTGCGACCCCCGGCCGCGGCCAGCGGTGATGGCTCTTCCTCGGTGTCGGCGGCGAACCGCAGTGGCCCGCTGT
Source organism: Micromonospora sp. BQ32 (assembly GCF_059358895.1). Taxonomy (NCBI): domain Bacteria; kingdom Bacillati; phylum Actinomycetota; class Actinomycetes; order Micromonosporales; family Micromonosporaceae; genus Micromonospora; species Micromonospora sp. BQ32. The sequence continues at coordinate 36,558 of NZ_JCADBI010000012.1, forward strand.
TGTCGAGGTAGTGCTCCTCCTCGGCCGGCACGTCCAGCCGCGCCAACTCGGCGGCGAGCACGTCGGAGGAGGGCGGCGCGATCTCGGCGTCGAGCAGATCCATGGTCAGATCGTCCAGGTACGCGGGAACGCCCGCCCGAACCTGGCGCGGTGCCGCGATGGCACCCCCGGCGTCCCGGACAGCGTCCGGGATGGCGGCGCGGCCGTGGCCGGCGGTGGCGCCGCGCAACGGTGCCTCGGCATGCGGCCAGGAACCGGTCAGCGCGAAGTAGAGGACCCCGCCGACCGCCCGGATGTCGTTCTCCTGGCTGTCGGCGCCGTCGGTGCGGGCGTCGGCCAGGACCACCCGGCCCTCGTCACTGATCATGACGGTGCCGGGGTGGACGTTGCCGTGCACCATGCCGGTGGCGTGGACCGCGGCGAGCGCGCTCGCCACGGCGTTGCCGATGGCGGTGGCCCGAGCCGGGTCCAGAGGGCCGTCGGCTGCCAGATCCCGCAGGGACTGCCCGTCGACCCACTCGCGCACCACGTACGCCCGGTCGGCCTCGTCGATCGCGTCGTAGACGCCGACCAGGTTGGGGTGGATGACCCGGCTGGCCGCGACGGCGGCCTGAAGCATCTCGGTGGCGGAGTCGCCACCCGGGTAACGCAGCACCACGGCAACGGGACGGCGCAGGATGACGTCGACCCCGCGCCAGACCAGCCGACCCGCACTGTCGTTGTTGATGTGCTCAACCAGTTCGTACCGCTCGGCGAGGACTTCACCGGCCGTGGGAGCACCGAAGGTCATGACCGGAGGAGCGCTTTCGTCCGCCTCCTGACCCTCGCCGACCTGGGTCACCCGTCCTCCCTCGGTGATCGTGTCGATCGATGAACCCGAACTGCTGGGCATGTGGCTTCCCGCTCTGCCGTTGAAGGAACCGGCCGACCGGTGTCGACGCGCAGCGTCGGCCCCTGCCGTACCCGTCGAGAGCGACCTTACCCGGGTTGCCCGTCTCTCCGACATGTCATCTTCCCGCCGTACCTGGCGGGGTTCCGGCAGTCGCAGAGGTCGTCCGGTTACGACCGTTGTCAGCCACGTTGCTGGCACATGTACTAGCTAATCTACGGCTTCACCGCAAGTGACCGACGCCGGGGCTGGGCTGGCGTGGCACTCGCGCTGCCTCGTACGTTCCCACCGATCGGGTTGCCATCCTCAGCCGTACGGTTGGTTATCCACAGGCTGAAGCGGTGGTTGACCGGCGAATCGCGGAGTTATCCACAGGAGCATCCCCAGCCTGGTGATCCGTAGTCACGGTCCGTATGAGTGTCAACTTGTTGTAATCAGGTGCCGACGGTCAGCGACCGAGGCGGCGGCGAACCATTCCGACCACCTCGGTGATCTCCCCGATCCGCAGCAGCATGGCCAGACCCAGATAGGTCCCGCCGATCACCGCACCACCGATCACCAACTGGACGATCGCCTCCAGGCGGCTCGGGGTGTCGTCACCGGGCAGCAGATTCACCACCAGCAGGCCGACCACTGCCGAACCGAGCGCCGCGACCGCCACCCTGCCGCCGGTCCGCATGATCTCGCCGAGGCCGATTCGACCGACGCGCGGCCGAAGTAGCCAGGCGGAGCCGATGGCGGCAGCCAGATAGGAGACCGCGTTGCCGATCATCATCCCGGCCCCGGCAAAGCTCGCCGAGAAGGCAGCGAAGAGCACGATCTGCACACCGATCCGCAGGGCCACCACGGGAATGTTGATCAGCGCTGGAGTGCGGGTGTCCGGTAGCGCGTAGAAGGCGAAGGTGAAGAGCTGGCTCACCGCGAACGGAACCAGCGCCAGCGCTGCGGCGAGCAGCACCACCGAGGTGGCGGTGGCGTTCTCCTCGTTGAAGGCGCCGAAGCGGAAGAGGGTGAAAGCGATCGGCGTGGCGAGGACGGCGTAGCAGACCGCGATCGGGGCGAGCACCGCAGTGACCGTGCGGGTACCCCTGGAGAGGTCCGCGGCGAGGTCGGCGTACCGGCCGTCGGCGGCGGCCGCGCTCATCCGCGGCATGAGCGCGGTGATGATCGAGACGGCGATGATGCCGTGCGCGGTCATCAGCAGCAGGAAGACGTTGTTGTAGATGAGCGGACCGGCGGCGTTCTCCTTGCCGGCCCGGTTGAGCAGATTGAACAGCACGATCAGGCCGATCTGGCTCACCGCGACGTAGCAGATCATCCAGGCCCCGAGGCGGCCCAACTCGCGCAGCCCGAGCGCGCGGAAGTCGAAGCGCAGCTTCCAGCGGAAGCCGACCTTGCGCAACGCCGGCAGCAGGCCCATCGCCTGGATGGCGACGCCGAGCAGGGTGCCACCGCCGATCAGCAGGATCCGCCCGGTGGTCATCTCACCTGGCTGGATGATCTCCGCGCCGAATATGGCGATGTAGAGGCCGGCGGTGCCGATCACCACGAGGTTGTTCAGAATCGGCGCCCACATCGGGGCGGCGAAGTGCCCCCGGGTGTTGAGCACCGCACTGATCAGTGCGCTGAGCCCCGAGAAGAAGATCATCGGCAGCATCAGGCGGGCCAGCCCGGTGACCAGCTTCGAGTAGTCGTCGGTCGACTCGCCGCTGCCGTAGAGCCAGGTCAGCGTCGAGGCGCCCGCGACCGCGAGCAGCGCCGCCACGCCGAGGGCAAGAACCGCCAGGGTCAGCAGCCGCTGGGCGTACGCCTGGCCGCCGTCGGCGTCGACCTTGCGGCGACGCACCAGCACCGGAATCAACACGCTGGTCAGTACGCCGCCGAGCAGGAACTCGTAGACCATGCCGGGCAGGATCTGCGCGGTGGTGTACGCGTCACCCACCAGCGCGCCGCCGAGCGCCGCCGCGATCACCAGGTTGCGCAGGAAGCCGGTACCCCGGCTGACCAGGCTGCCGATCGCCATCACCGCGCTGTTCGTCGCCGCGCTCGCCTCGGCCACCTGCTCCTGCGGCGGCGCGGTCGACTCCATGGCCGGCTGGTTCAGCGGCTCGGCGGAGATGAAGGTGGCGCCGTCCCCGGGACGGGCGCCGGCGCCGCCGTCGCTCGCGGCGTTGGCGCTGCGGTAGAGCCCGCCGCTCATCTCCAGCCTCCCAGGGGTACGTCGAGTCGGACACCGACCCGCACGCCACAGACCATAGTCAACCCCCACCCGTTACCCGCGCCCGGCGGATCGGATCACACCCCGGCCCGATAAGCTGGCGATCCCATGTCCGAAGCCTCCGCTCCTCACGCCGCCGACCGCCGCGAACTCACCGCCGCGCAGCGCAACGCCGTCGCCGAACTGCTCCGGGTGTCCCCGGTCGCCGACGAGTTGGGCCGCCGCTTCGTCCGCGCCGGTCACGAGTTGCACCTGGTGGGCGGTTCGGTCCGAGATGCCCTGCTCGGTCGACTCGGGGATGACCTCGACTTCTGCACCGACGCGCACCCCGACGAGACTCTGCGGATCATCAAGGGCTGGGCCGAGTCGATCTGGGAGACCGGACGCGAGTTCGGCACCATCGGCGCTCAGCGCGACGGCCTCCGGCTGGAGATCACCACCTTCCGCGCGGAGTCGTACGACCAGGTCAGCCGCAACCCGGTGGTGGTGTACGGCACCAGCCTCGACGAGGACCTGAAGCGGCGCGACTTCACGATCAACGCCATGGCGGTCAGCCTGCCCGACCACCGGTTCACCGATCCGCACGGCGGGCTGGACGACATCTCGGCCAAGGTGATCCGTACCCCGAGCACGCCGGGTGAGTCGTTCGGCGACGACCCGCTGCGGATGCTGCGGGCCGCCCGGTTCGCCGCCCAGCTGCGTTTCGCCGTGCACCCGGACGTGCACCTGGCGATGACCGAGATGGCCGCCGACCTGGACCGGATCACCGCCGAGCGGATCCGCGACGAGTTCACCAAGCTGCTCTGCGGCGCGGACCCGATCACCGGGCTGCGGCTGCTGGTCGACACCGGGCTGGCCGAGCGGTTCCTGCCGGAGCTGACCGGGCTGAAGCTGGAGATCGACGAACACGCCCAGCACAAGGACGTCTACGAGCACACGTTGACGGTCGTCGAGAACGCGGTCTCCTACGAGGAGGAGGGCTGCGACTTCATCCTGCGGATGGCCGCCCTGATGCACGACGCTGGCAAGCCGGCGACGAAGGCGGTCGGGTCCGACGGCCGGGTCAGCTTCCACCACCACGAGGTGGTCGGCGCCCGACTGACCAAGGCCCGGATGAAGGCGATGCGGTACCCGAAGGAGGTCACCGCGAAGGTGACCGCACTGGTCGCGCTGCACCTACGCTTCTACGGGTACGGGCGGGGCGAGTGGACCGATTCGGCGGTGCGCCGTTACGTCGCCGATGCCGGTGACCTGCTGCCCCGTCTGCACAAGCTGACCCGCTCGGACTGCACGACCCGCAACCGGCGCAAGGCCGCCCAGCTCGCGGCCGACTACGACGCGCTGGAGGATCGGATCGCCCGGATCGCGGCCGAGGAGGACCTGGCGAGGGTCCGACCCGACCTGGACGGCAACGCGATCATGGAGCTGCTCGGCGTACCGCCGGGGCCGGTGGTTGGGCGGGCCTGGAAGCACCTCAAGGAACAGCGCCTCGAGCACGGCCCGCTGGACCGCGACGCCGCCGAGGCGGAGCTGCTGCGCTGGGCCCGCGCCGAGGGCATCGTCGGCTGACGCCAGCCTGCCCGACGTCAGCTCCGCGTCCCATCTGTCCTTCACGTCGGCGCGGGCCCTCCTGTTACCCAAAGTAGTTCTCCCAGGCTGCTGCGGTACCCCCTTCACCCTGTGCCATCACTTATTGACACTGCGTTCCGGCGCTGCGAAGGTACAACCGCACATCGATGATGAGCAGCACGGGGGCGTGACGCGGTGACAATCGACCCGCTGGCAATGGGCTGGCACAGGCAGGCGCAGGCACAGTCAGGCGGCGGTGGCCGATTCTGGTCGGACCCTGGCGACTCGGTTCCTCGCGCTCCGGTTTCTTCGACCGGCGGTGTCTTCTCTGCGTCGACCGCTGATCCGTCGGTGGCTCGGAGCGACTCTCTACCCAACTAGTCCGCAGCGCGCTCCACGCTGGCACTGCTCGCCGGACCGCAGAAATGGCGTTCGCTGCGGACTCTCCTATGGCCGGCCTGGCTCATGGGCCCCTGTCCTGCCGAGCGTATTCACTGCCTTCCAAATTTCCATCCCAGCGACCGCCGGGATGGATCTCGGTGTTACTTGTGAAAGGGCGGTATCGTTGCAATCTCGAACCAGTGGCCGGTTGGCAATCGGAAGATTGCTGGCTGTCCTGCTCTTGGTCACCGCTGGCGCGGTCGGCCTTCCTGCACCCGCCGCCTACGGCGATGCGGCAGGCAAGGGCGGCGACTACGTACCGATCAACAAAACGGTCTTGCTGGACACGCGCAATGGCACCGGCGGCTATACCGGCCCTCGTGACGCGAACACCGTGGCGACGGTGGTCGCCCTCGGCGTACCTGGGATACCGGCCAGCGGGGTCAGCGCCCTCCTGGTCGATGTGTCGGCTATCAGCCCGACCCTCAACACCGTCGTGACCGTTTACCCTGACCAGACGACCAGGTCGACCGCTTCGTCGATCCATGCCTCCCCAGGAGAGGTCATCTCCAATTCCGTCGTGGTGAAGCTCGGCGCCAACGGGAAGGTCGCCGTCCACAACCAGGCCGGCAAGGTTCACCTCAAGTTGGACGTGCAGGGCTACTTCACTACGAACACCGGGACCATCGGCTCTGGATTCGTGTCGATGGACCACGTCGTGATGACGGACACTCGGGACCGACTGTGGGGACTTCCCAAGAAGTTGGCGAGCGGCGAGACGCGCAACGTCAGCCTGCAGCAAAGGAGGGTCGGGTCAGATCCGATTGTGCTGCCGAGTACAGCCAAAGCAGTCATGCTGGACGTGTCAGTGATCGGGGCGACGGACCGTGGCTGGCTGACCGTAGGGTCCGATGCCCTTTCTGCAACCGGTATCGACTATCTGCCAGGCAGCACGTCGATGGGATTGAGCGTCAAGCTCAACGGCAGCTCAACGGTGCAACTGACCAACAACGGATCGGCAGTCGACGTCGTCATCTCGGTACAGGGTTACTTCACCGATCAACCGACCACCGGCGCCGGTTTGCGTCCGATCCTTGCCAGCCGGCTCCTCGACACCCGCACGGTCAACGGTGCTGTTCCGGTCGCTGCTGGTAACTACATCGACGTTGCGGTGGGTGGCAGCAATGGGCTGCCCACCAGGGGAATCGCCGGCGTCGTTCTCAACGTCACGGCGGTGAACCCTGTTGCGAACGGCGCCTTCAGGATCGGACAGCCGCCAGCCGGTACCGATCCCCCGATCCCGGGGTCGACGCTTAACTTCACAGCTGGTCATCTAGCGCGATCCAGCCTCCTGGTATCCAAAGTGGACGCAGAGGGAAAGGTGCGTATCTGGAACAATTCCAGTGGAACGGTCCACGTGGTGATCGATCTTCAGGGCTGGTTCGCAGAGGCTGTTCCGCCGCTGCCGATCGCCGCGTACGCCCGGACCTCGGTGCTTCAAGCCCGGCCTTCCGGCACCGCCGTCGGAGCCATCGAGTACGCGTACGTGGATAACTCGGGACAATTGCGGATCGGACACCAGACCAGCCCGGACGACTTCAGCACCATCCAGTGGAACGCAGCGTCTGGACTGGAGGCGCTCACCGGGCAGCCGGCACTGAACCAGCCCGGCGGCAAGCCGGTCCAGGTGACCGCTCGGCACACCAACGGCACCATCTGGGCCGGTGGTCAGACGGCCGAGGGCGCGGCGACCTGGGGCCCCATCTCCACCATTGGCGGGTCAATGGCCGGTTCACCGACTGCGGTGACGCTCAGCGACGGCACCAGCGTGGTCTTCGGCATTGACATCGATGGTCGGCTTTGGCACTACCGACAGTCAGGCGCTAATCCGCAGTGGTCGGTTCTGGGTAGCGCTGGCCTGGTCGGCTCGGTCACTGCGGCGAACATTGGCACCGGTGTGCAGATCATCGGCACGACCGCGGCAGGTTCGATCAAAACTGCGATCTACGCCAACGACGGCTCCTTGGCGGCCTGGCGCGACCTAGGTGGCGTGCTCACAGGAAGCCCCGCCGCGGTCGTCTACCCCGGTCCCCGTACGGCGATCTTCGCCAGGGCCGCCGACGGCTCTGTCGTCACCAAGCAGCAGGACCTGGGAGGCGCATGGTCGTCGACCTGGATCAGCGTGGGCACCCAGGCCGCCGCAGGTTCACCGGCCGTCATCATCGACCCGGCACTCGGCCGGACGGCGGTGGTGGTCCGGGGTGTCGACAACGAGATCTACCGGGTCTTCGAGACCACTCTCGGCTCGGGCACCTGGGGGGAATGGGCCCGCGTCAGTCCGGACCTGAGCGACCCGGCCGCCACCGACCCTTCGGTCGCACCGATCAGCAGCAGTAATGGCAACGGCTGGATGATCGTTTACCGAAACCTCAACAACGGGATTCGCGTGTACGACCGTCAGATTCCTTCAGGCGGTGCGTCCATCGCGTCGACTCGAGAATTCTCCGGCCACGCCCTACCGACGCCTGTCTCCTGACCCGGTCAGCCTGACTGACGGCTCCCGCCACCGTGAGGTGGCAGGAGCCGTCAGTGCAGGACGTGGCCGACGGCGATGAAGGATGACGCAGACCACAGCTGTCTGGTCGACGACGAAACGCGAGCGGATCGACCGAATGGCTGAGGTGTAGCCCTTTGATCGTCATCCATGATGGCTGGGCGTCCGTCGGCTACCGGTGCACTGACACCGCCGCCGACCCCACCGCCCGTCCGGCCGTCCGGATTGGACGGGCGACGACCAAACGGGGAGATCACCTAGTGAAACGCCGTGGCGTGATACGCCGCTCGGCGGTGGCGAGCCTTGCTCTCGCCTCCGCAACCATCATCGTCAGCGCCGCGACCGGTGGGGCCGCCATGGCCGAACCGTCCGCTCCGATGGCGCCGAAGCCCGCAACCAAGTTGACCAAGCCGGACGCCCGGTTGGCCGCAGCCAAGCCAGCCGAGGTCGTACCGGATCGCTACATCGTGGTCCTCAAGGACAAGAAGACCACCCCCGCCAAAATCAAGGCCGCCGCTTCGGCTCTGGCCAAGGAGAACGGCGGCAGCGTTCGCCGGTTGTACAGCAACGCCGTCAACGGCTACTCCGCCGCGATGACCGCGAAGCAGGCCGGCAGGCTGGCCGCCGACCCGGATGTCGCATCCGTGGAGCCGGTGGTCCGTTTCCACAAGAGCGGAACGCAGAGCGCGCCGCCCTCCTGGGGCTTGGACCGGATCGATCAGGTTTCGCCCAAGCTGAGTGGCAGCTACACCTACCCCAACACCGGTGCCGGGGTGAAGGCGTACATCGTTGACACCGGCATCGACATCAGCCACAGCGACTTCGGTGGCCGTGCCTCGTACGGCTACGACGCGGTCGACCAGGACAATGTGGCGCAGGACTGCAACGGTCACGGCACGCACGTGGCGGGCACCGTCGGAGGCACGAAGTACGGCGTGGCCAAGAACGCCAGCCTGGTCGCCGTCCGGGTGCTCGACTGCGAGGGTTTTGGCACCACCGAGCAGGTCCTGGCCGGGATCGACTGGGTGACCGCCAATGCGCAGAAGCCTGCCGTGGTCAACATGAGCCTCGGCGGGCCGCACGACCCGGACTACCCCGCGATCTCCAACGCGGTCAGCAACTCCATCGCCACCGGTCTCACCTACGCGGTGGCCGCCGGCAACGAAGCGGACGATGCCTGCTCGTACACCCCGGCCAGGGTGTCGGCGGCGATCACCGTCGGAGCTACCGACAGGATCGACCGTCGGGCCTCGACCGAATACTTCGATTCGAACTACGGTCCGTGTGTCGACGTCTGGGCTCCGGGCGTGGACATCGTCTCGGCGGCAAGCGGGACCACCGACGGGTCGGTGGCCTTCAGCGGGACCTCGATGGCGGCACCGCACGTGGCCGGAGCCGCTGCGCTGCTGCTTCAGTCGAACCCGACGTGGTCCCCGTCGCAGGTGCGCAACACGATCGTGACCCGGGGGCTCGCTGGCGCTGTGCTGAACCCGCAGGGCGGGGTGGACCGTCTGCTCAACGTCGCGTCGGCCCTCTCTCCCGCGCGTACCTCGCACGGCCTGCTGGCGCGTTCCAACGGCTATTTCGTCTCGGCTGACGGTGCGGGCAGCAAGCCTCTGGCCGCCGTCGGCCCAGTGCTGGGCGGCTGGGAGAAGCTCGACATCGTCGACGCTGGCAGCGGCTTGGTCGCGCTGCGGGCGAACGTCAACGGTAAGTACGTCAGCGCCAACGGTGCCGGCAGCAAGCCACTGATCGCCGCAGCCGCGTCGGTGAGCACCTGGGAGAGGTTCCAGCTGGTTCACAACATCGACGGCACGGTGAGCCTGAAGGCCACGGTCAACAACAAGTACGTCAGTGCTCCCAACAACGGTGGCCCGCTGATTGCCAGCGCGGCGACCGCCAGCACCTGGGAGAAGTTCGACCTCGAGACGAACCTGATCGTCAGCTTCAAATCGTCCGCCAGCGGCAAGTACGTCTCCGCGGACGGTGCCGGGAGCAAGCCGCTGATCCCGTTGGCCGCGTCGGTGAGCACCTGGGAGAAGTTCGAGCTGTTCGATCTGGACTACTACGGCTACTTCGGCCTGCGTTCGTTGGCCAACGGCAAGTGGGTCTCGGCGACCGGTGCTGGATCGAAGCCGCTGGTTGCCTCGGCCGCCGGAATCGATGCCTGGGAGGCATTCACCTTCTGGCACCGCGGTGTTGGGGCCACGGACGGGTCGGGCTGGATCAACGCGATCGTCGACGGGCAGGCGGTCAGTGCCGGCAGCGCCGGCACCAGCCAGCTGATCCCGAACAAGGACTTCGACTTCTGGGCTCCGGACTTCGGCCTCTCGGCGGGCGAGCGCTACGTCCTCAACCTCGCCTGAACCAGTCACTGATTACCACCGGCGCCCGCCGGCACCCCTCCCTCGGGAGGCGGTGCCTGCGGGCGCCGGCCGTTCGTGGGTCATCTGGTGCCGGTCAGAGCCCTGACGGTCGGCCGGTCCCTCGGGCTCAGCGCGAGATGGTGCTGCCGTCCACCGTGTCGACCCCGGTGGCCGGCGCGGTGGCGTCGGTCCGTCCGGCGCCGAGCCGTGCCAGCAGGCCGGGCAGGTCGATCCCGGTGAGGTCGCTGCCGAGCTGGAGGCCCTGGGCCACGTTGCCGGCCACCGACTTCGTGAGCGACGACGCGCCGTCGGTGGAGATGACGGTCATCTTGTCGATCGCCCCGATCGGGGCACTGGCCGCCTCGACGACCTGCGGCAGCACCTTGACCAGCAGGTCCAGCACGGCCGCCTCCCCGTACGCGGCGAACGCCTCGGCCTTGCGCGCCATCGCGTCGGCCTCGGCCTCACCCTTGGCCAGGATGGCCGCGGCCTCGGCCTGACCTTCCCGCTCCACCGCCTCGGCGATGGCGGAGCGTCGGCGCTGCTCGGCCTCACCTTCCTTGGCACCCTCGATGGCGTTGGCCTCGGCGAGCGCGGCCCGCCGGGCCCGCTCACCCTCACCGGTGAGGCGGGCCTGCTCGGCGGAGGCCTGCGCGGCGGCGATGACGGACTGGCGCTGCGCGTCCGCGTGCAGCACCGCCGCGTTGCGGGACGCCTCGGCCTCCTGCTCCACCTTGTACCGGGCCGCGTCGGCCGGCTTGCGCACCTCGGTGTCGAGTTGGCGCTGCTTGAGTTCAGCGTTGCGCTCGGCCACCTTCTGCTGTTCGGAGAGGATCGCCTGGTCCCGCTCGGCCTGGGCGAGCGGTCCGGCCGCCGCGGACTTCGCCTTCGCTGCGTCGATCTCGGCCTGGATGCCGGCCTGCTTGAGGGCCAGGTTGCGGTTCGCCTCGGCGATGGCCTCCTCGGCGAGCAGCCGTTCCTGCTCCGCCTGCTGCCGGGCCCGCGCCTCGGCGATCGCCGCGTCCTTGAGCACCCGGGCGGCCTCGGGTCGGCCCAGGTCCTGAAGGTAGGAGCCTTCGGCGAGGATGTCCTGGAGCTGGAAGGTGTCCAGCACCAGACCCTGGTTGGTCATCGAGTGCTCGGCCTCCTCGGCGACCGCGCTGGCGAACGCCGCCCGGTCCCGGATGACCTCCTCGACGGTGAGCCGGCCGACGATCGAGCGCAGCGCGCCGGCCAGCACCTCCCGGGTGAAGTTGTCGATCTCGTCCTGCTGGTGCAGGAACCGTTGTGCGGCGGCCCGGATCGCGTCCTCGGTGCCGCCGACCTTGACGATCGCCACGCCGTGCAGGTCGGCGCGGATGCCCTGCTTGCTCACGGCGCCCCGGATGCCGACGTCGATCCGCCGGCTGGACAGGTCGAGCGACTGGAGCTTCTGCACCACCGGCAGCACGAACACCGAGGCGCCCAGCACGACCTTCTGCCCGGAGTTGTCGGTGGACCGCCCACCGTCGGCGGTCTGCGTGGTGCGGCCCTTGCGACCGGTGACGATGAACGCCTCGTTCGGGCCGGCCACCTTGATCCGGGAGAGCACGAAGAGCACCAGGATGAGCACGAGGAGGACCGCGCCACCGATGGCGATGAGTAGAGCCATATAAGGAGTCCCGTCTACGAGGGGGGAGGTCAGTAGGTCTCTACGTGCACGCTGGTCTCGCTGAGCGCCTGTACGACGAAGACCTGGGCGCCGATCGGGATCGGCTGGTCCGCGCGGGCGCTGAGCTTGACCGGTTGGCCGGCGAGGCGAATGCGAACCTCGCCGTACCCGTTGGCCGGCACCGGCGTGACGACCAGGCCGAGCGCTCCGACCAGGTCGTCGCGGGTGGGGGTGGGGTCGGTGCGCATGTTCCTGGCCGCCCGGCTCAGCCGGGAGGCCAACCAGCCGGTGGGCACGGCGGCGAGCACGCCGCCGGCCACCGCCCCGACGACCATGCCAGGTGTACGCGCGCCGAGCAGTTCGTTGACGATGGCGCCGCCGAACCCGAACGCCCCGGCGAAGCCGGCGACCGTCTCGACCGAGATCGGCCCGTCCACGTCGGCGTGCCCGAAGTGGAGCAGTTCGGTGCCGAGCAGGGCGAGCGCGAGCACGCCGATGCCCGCCCCGCCGATGATCAGGAAGATGAGCGTCCCCGTTGCCACGACCAGCACGGTATCGACGTCCCGCAACGTTTCGATGCCCGTGGTTCTGTCGGCCAACCGACGACGACACGGGTGCGTGTCGACCGAAAAGCCGAGGTGGGTGTGGCTGGCGATCGTCCATCATGACTGAGCGCCGCCGCAGTCGCACGCATCGATGCGATACCGGCCGTGCGCATGTCTGACCATCCGCGGGGGATGGTCAACGAGACACGGGGAGTTCTTTCTGTGAAACGTCGTGGCGTCATTCGCCGCTCGGCGGTGGCGGGCCTAGCACTCGCCTCCGCAACCCTCATCGTCAGCGCCGGCACCGGTGGCGCCGCGCTGGCCAAACCATCCGCCCCCTCCTCGGCGGGGTCTTCCCAGCAGGCTGCGGAGACGCACGCCAAGCGCCCCCAGACCAAGCCCAGTGCCGTCGTGCCGGACAGCTACATCGTCGTCCTGAAGGACAAGAAGGCCACTCCAGGGCAGCGCAGGGCCGCCGCCTCGGCGTTGACCAAGAGCAACGGCGGCACGGTCCGTCAGGTCTTCGAGAAGGCACTCAACGGCTACTCCGTCACGATGACCCGTCAGCAGGCGTCCCGGTTGGCAACCAACTCGGACGTGGCCTACGTGGAGCCGGTACGGACCCTGTCGACCAGCGGGACGCAGACCGCGCCACCCTCGTGGGGCCTTGATCGCGTCGATCAGGTCTCGCCGAAGTTGAACGGCTCGTACTCCTACCCGAACACGGGCGCCGGGGTCACCGCCTTCGTGATCGACACCGGCATCGACGTGGCCCACGAGGACTTCGGTGGCCGGGCCGTCTCCGGGTACGACTTCGCCGACCAGGACGACGTCGCCGAGGACTGCGATGGGCACGGCACCCACGTGGCGGGCACCATCGGCGGCACCCGGTTCGGCGTGGCCAAGGAGGTCAAGCTCGTCGCTCTGCGGGTCTTCGACTGCGACGGCAACGCCCGTACGGACGACATCGTCGCCGCGATCGAGTGGGCGACCACGCACAAGACCGGTCCGTCCGTGGTCAACATGAGCCTCGGTGCCTACGACAGCGGCACCTTCCAGGCCGTCGCCAACGCCATCAACAACTCCGTCGCCTACGGCCTGACCTATGCGGTCTCCGCCGGCAACGATTTTGACGATGCCTGCTCCTACACTCCGGCGAACGTGTCGGCCGCGATCACCGTGGGCGCGACCGACATGGTCGACTACCGGTCCTGGTGGACCAACTACGGCAGATGCATCGACATCTACGCGCCGGGCATGAGCATCGTCTCCGCCGCAGCCGGCACCGGCAACGGTTCGGTGTCCTTCAACGGCACGTCGATGGCCAGCCCGCACGTCGCGGGGGCCGCGGCGCTGCTGCTCCAGGCCAATCCGATCTGGACCCCGGCGCAGGTCCGGGACACCATCGTCACCAGGGGCATCGCCGGTGCCGTGCACAACCCGTGGGGCGGTACGGACCGACTGCTGAACGTTGCGGCTGCCGTCTCGCCGGCGCGTGACTCGCACGGGTTGCGGGCACGCTCCAACGGAAAATTCGTCTCGGCCGACGGCGCTGGCAGCAAGCCACTGGTCAACAATGGCCCCGCGCTCGGCGGGTGGGAGAAGCTCGACGTCGTCGACGCGGGTGGCGGTCTGGTCGCGCTGCGGGCGAAGGTCAATGGGAAGTTCGTCTCGGCCGACGGCGCGGGCAGCAAGCCGCTGATCGCCAACCGGTCGTCGATCAGCTCCTGGGAGAGATTCCAGCTGATCGACAATTCGGATGGCACGGTGAGTCTGAAGGCCACGATCAACGGCAAGTTCGTGACCGCACCGAACACCGGTGGTGCGTTGATCGCCAGCCGGCCGAGCGCGAGCACCTGGGAGAAGTTCGACGTCGAGGCGCCGAACCCGATCGTCAGCATCAAGTCGGCCGCCAGCGGCAAGTATGTCTCCGCCGACGGTGCGGGCTCGAAGCCGCTCATCCCGCTGGCCGCCTCGGTCAGCACCTGGGAGAAGTTCGAGATGGTCGACATCGACTTCGGCTTCTTCGCGCTCCGCTCGCTGGCCAACGGCAAGTACGTCAGCGCCGAGGGCGCCGGCAGCAAGCCACTGGTTGCGTCAGGTCCCGCCGTGGCCGACTGGGAGGTCTTCGACGTCCGCTGGTACCGGGGCGACGGATCGATCTGGTTGCGGGCGTACATCGACGGGCAGGCGGTCAGCGCGGGCAGCGCCGGCACCAGCCAGCTCATCCCGAACATGAACTTCAACGCCGCTCTCGACGACTTCGGTCTCACGGCTGGCGAGCGCTTCTTCGTCAACCCGGCCTGATCGGCCTTCGCACCACCGAATCAGTTCTCAGTGCCCGCCGGCGTCGCCCTTACCGGGCGGCTCCGGCGGGCACCGCCCGTCTGGCCACTTCGAGCGCAACGGGCGGCACTCCGAGTGGTTCTGCACCCGCCCCGGGACCGGGCGGGCCTGTCCCGTGCAACAGCGGCATCGGGGACAATGGGTTGATGCGCTGGACCGTGCTCCACTCGCCGATCGGCGAGTTCACCGTCGCCACCGACGGCACGAGCGTCTGCGGCGCGCACTTCGGCCGCGTCGAGGCGGCCACCGAGGAGCCCGACGACGCGTTGTCCCGGCAGGCCGTCGACGAGTTGCGGGCGTACTTCGCCGGCGAGCTGACCGCGTTCACCGTCCCGGTGTCGGCGCCGCGCGGCTCCGACTTCGAGCGTGCCGTGTGGCGGGAGATGACGCGGATTCCGTACGGGGAGACGCTCACGTACGGCGAGGTGGCCCGCCTGGTCGGCGATCCCGGGGCGGCACGGGCCGTGGGCGTCGCCTGCAACCGCAACCCCGTGCCGGTGATCGTGCCGTGTCACCGGATCGTCGGCGCGGGTGGCAAGCTGGTCGGCTTCGGCGGGGGTCTGCCCCGCAAGGTCACGTTGCTGGAGCTGGAGGCCGGGGTCGCCCTGCGACACGCCTGGTCCTGAGTCGTCCCGCGGCGTCCCCCCGGCCGGAAGGAAGCGTTGACTGGGGGCGGGGATCACCGGACAGCTTTCGTACCCAGGACCGGAGCGGACCCACGGCGAAGGGCCGGGTCCGTGCGGACCCGGCCCTTCGACCTGCTTGCTGGTTCAGCGCGTCAGCGGGTGACCTCACCGGCGATGAACTCCTCGACGGCCTGGTGGGCGTCGTGGTCGGCGTACTGCACCGGCGGGGACTTCATGAAGTACGACGAGGCCGACAGGATCGGGCCGCCGATCTTCCGGTCCAGGGCGATCTTCGCGGCCCGGACCGCGTCGATGATGACGCCGGCCGAGTTCGGAGAGTCCCACACCTCGAGCTTGAGCTCGGCGTTGAGGGGGGTGTCACCGAACGAGCGGCCCTCCAGGCGGATGTAGGCCCACTTGCGGTCGTCCAGCCACGGCACGTGGTCCGACGGGCCGATGTGCACGTCGCTCTTGCTCATTTCGTGCGGGATCTGCGAGGTGACCGACTGGGTCTTCGAGATCTTCTTCGAGACCAGCCGCTTGCGCTCCAGCATGTTCATGAAGTCCATGTTGCCGCCGAAGTTGAGCTGGTACGTGCGCAGCAGCTCGACGCCGCGGTCCTCGAAGAGCTTCGCGAGGGCGCGGTGCACGATGGTGGCGCCGACCTGGCTCTTGATGTCGTCACCGACGATCGGCAGGCCCGCGTCGGTGAACTTCTGGGCCCACTCCGGGTCCGAGGCGATGAAGACCGGCAGGGCGTTGACGAACGCGCAACCGGCGTCGATGGCCGCCTGGGCGTAGAACTTGGCGGCCTGCTCGGAGCCGACCGGCAGGTAGCAGACAACGACGTCGACCCGCGCGTCGCGCAGCGCCTGCGCCACGTCGACCGGGGTGGCGTCCGACTCCTCGACGATCTCGCGGTAGTACTGGCCCAGGCCGTCGAAGGTCGGACCGCGCTGCACGCTGACGCCGGTCGGCGGCACGTCGCAGAGCTTGATGGTGTTGTTCTCGCTGGCGACGATCGCCTCCGCGAGGTCCATGCCCACCTTCTTGGCGTCCACGTCGAATGCCGCGACGAACTCCACGGCGTTGACGTGGTAGTCGCCGAAGGCGACGTGCATGAGACCCGGGACGCGGTCGTTCGGGTTGGCGTTCCGGTAGTACTCGACGCCCTGAACCAGGGACGAGGCGCAGTTACCCACACCGACGATGGCGACGCGGACGGAGCCCATAGCGTCTGCCTCCTTCTTTTCTGTCACGGCCGCTCATTCCTGGTCTCTCCAGGCGGAGGCGGGCTGTTGTCTTCTCGTCGGCCGCCGGCTGTCCCGATGTTCGGGACCGTCGGGGCTCGGCCGGAGCGCTCGTTGGCGATGAGCTCCTCCAGCCAGCGGACCTCGCGCTCACAGGCATCAAGGCCGTGGCGCTGCAGTTCCAGCGTGTAAGCGTCGAGGCGCTCGGCCGCCCGGCCCAGCACGTCACGAAGCCCTTCGCGACGCTCCTCGATCTTGCGGCGGCGACCCTCCAGAATGCGCAGTCGGGTCGCCTGGTCGGTCCGGGCGAAGAACGCGAAGTGCACCCCGAAGCCCGTGTCGTCGTACGTCTCGGGCCCGGCCTGTGCGATCAGCTGGGCGAAGCGTTCCTTGCCTTCCGCGGTGATTTTGTAGACCACCCGACCTCGTCGGCTGGTCAGCGCGGGAACCTCCTCGGCGGTGGCGGGTGTCTCAGCAGCTTCGGTGATCCATCCCGCCGCCTGGAGCCTGCGTAGCGTCGGGTAGAGCGAGCCGTAGCTGATCGCCGCCCGGATCGCGCCGAGTTTGGCGGTCAACTCCTTGCGCAGCTCATAGCCGTGCATCGGAGACTCCTGCAGGAGGCCGAGGATGGCGAACTCAAGCACTGGCCACCCTCTCTTTACCCTCCGGCGTGAGGTGGTAACCGCCGCGATGTATCGGACCGATACATCGCACGTTAGCGGTTCACGCGGGCCAGGGCAAACCCCCGTTCCGAGATGCTGCCGTCACGGATTGTGAGCGTGGTCGCCTGCTCGGGCTGGACCGCGTACCCTTCTCCGCATGCGTACGCAGCGCCAGGTCGTGGACTACTCGCTTCAGAAGCGAGCAGTGCTGCGTGAACTCCTGGCCGGTCGAGTCGGCACGTACGACGTCTGCGACGCGTCGCCGTACCTGAAGAACGCCGCTCGCTTCCACGGCGAGCCGACCGACCGGCGCTGCCCGATCTGCCGCAGCGAAAACCTGACCCTCGTCCACTACATTTACGGTGACGAACTCAAGCAGTCCGCCGGGCAGGCCCGGACACTGACCGAGTTGCCCGTGCTGGCGATGACGCTGCGTGAGTTCCAGGTCTTCGTGGTGGAGGTGTGCCTCGGTTGTGACTGGAACCATCTCGTCGAGCAGTACCTGCTCGGCCGGGACGGTCTGACCGGCGACAGCGACGGCACCAGCGAACAGGACGCGGCGGGCGCCGACGGCGCCGGTCGGCGGAGGCGAGAGGCGCAACGGTGATCACAGCTGGTTGGACCGGCCCCGGGGCCGCAGACGAAACCCGGGACGGTCGACCGCTTGTTGGTCCGATTGACCCGATTGATACGGCAATGACCCCGGTCATCCGGCACCCCCGTGCCGGCGTCCCGGGTGAAGCAACTCACGGCAACCCGGTGGCGGCGCAGCCGCGCCCCACCGCGACCGGCAGGGTGTGAGGAATGAACTCGTACGGCGATCCCAGTTCTGCGCGCGGACGGACCCAGCACTCGGGTCCAGCCGGTGACCCCGGACCGGGCGCGGACGACGCGTACCGCAGACCCGGCGGTGACTCCGGCGGGAGCGGCTGGTCAGCCTCGGAAAGCGGCGCGGCATCCCCGGGCCGTGCCTCGGTGACGCCGCGCGCTGCCGGTGGTCGCGCCACGGTCGGTGGTGCGGCCTCGGTGCCGCCGCGTGGCGGCGCGGCCGCCGGGTCGGCCTCGGTGGGTTCGGCAGCGACCGGTCGGGCCGGTCGGGCCTCGGTGCCGGTGTCGCCGGCACCGGGTGTGGCCGCCGGCCGCGCCGGCGCCGGTCGGGCCTCGGTGCCCGTCTCCCCGGCACCGGGCGCACCGGCAGGTCGGGCCTCGGTCGGTGCGGCCGCGGTCGGCGCCGCCTCGGCGGGTCGGGCCAGCGTCGGCTCCGCGTCGGCGGGTCGGGCCAGCGTCGGCTCCGCAGCGGTCGGTGGCCGTGCGGCGGTTGCCCGGGCGAGCGTCTCACCGGTCTCCGGTGGGCCGGGCGGTCCCGGTGGGCCGGGCGGACCGGGCGGACCGGGCGGTCCCGGTCGGGGCGGTCGCGGTCCGGGTGACTCGGGCGCTGCGGCGCGGGCGAAGAAGCGCAAGCGGATGAACCTGCTGATCGCCGGGATGGCTGTCTTCATCATGCTCGCCGGCATCGGCGTGGTCGGGTTCACCTACTACTCGACCAACGTGGTCATGCCGAACGAGATGCCGCTGCCGCTGTCCACCACCGTGTACGCCAAGGACGGCAAGACGCAGCTCGCGAAGCTGGGCAGCGAGAACCGCACCTTCGTGACCATCCAGCAGATTCCGCAGCACGTGCAGGATGCGGTCGCCGCGGCGGAGGACCGGAACTTCTACCGGCACTCGGGCGTCGACTACAAGGGCATCGTCCGGGCCGCATGGAACAACGTCTCCAACGGCGACAAGCAGGGTGCCTCGACGATCACCCAGCAGTACGCCCGTAACGCGTTCGAGAACCTCAAGGACGACACGTACGGCCGGAAGGTAAAGGAGGCGATCCTCGCCTCCAAGCTGAACGACAAGTACGACAAGCCGACGATCATGCAGCACTACCTGAATGTCATCTACTTCGGTCGCGGCGCGTACGGCATCGAGGCGGCGGCGCAGACCTACTTCGGCAAGCCGGCCATCAAGCTCACTCCCGCCGAGGGAGCGGTCCTGGCCGCGCTGATCAAGCAGCCGCAGGCGACCGACACTCACAGGGGGTACGACCCGGCGGTCAACCCGACCGATGCCAAGACGCGGTGGGACTACGTGATCGGCGGCATGAAGAAGGAGGGGTGGCTGGACTCCCCCAACCACCCCGCGGCGCCCACCGAGTACCCGAAGGTGCTGCCGCCAAAGAAGGACGGCGTCGGCTTCGGTGTCGACAGCCCGCGCGGCAACGTCATCAACTACGTCCGGCAAGAGATGGACGAGATGGGCCTCTGCTCCGACAGCGGTGCGGAGGGCAAGACGAGCTGCGTCGACGCGCTGCGTGATGGCGGCTACCGGATCACCACCACCATCGACCCGAAGCTCCAGGCCGCCGCCGAAAACACGGCGATGCAGTCGAAGAAGGGCTCCGAGCTCAACGACCAGCCAAAGAACCTGATGGCGGCGGTGGTGTCGATCGACCCTTCGAAGGGGCGCGTGCTGGCCTACTACGGCGGTGACAGCGGTGCCGACTTCGACTACGCCGGCAAGAACATCGACAAGAACGGCGACCTGACCGGTGGGCACCAGCCGGGCTCCTCGATGAAGGTGTACACCCTGGCCGCCGCCATCGAGGCCGGCATCTCGGTCAAGTCGCACTGGGACCCCACGCCGTACAAGCCTGAGGGCTCCAAGGTTGCGATCGGCAACGCCGGCCGCACCAACCTCAAGTGCGGCAAGTACTGCACTCTCGAAGAGTCGACGGTCCAGTCGTACAACGTGCCCTTCTACTGGGTCGCCGACACGATCGGCGCCGACAAGGTCGTCGACATGGCCCGGAAAGCCGGCGTGACCACCATGTGGGGCGTCGACCCGCCAAAGGCCTTCGACCTGTCGAAGAAGGGGTCGAACCCGTTCGACAACTACACCGCTTTCGGTAAGTACCCGATCACCGTGTTCGACCACGCGAACGCCATGGCCACGTTCGCCAACGACGGCAAGTACATCAAGGCCCACTTCGTTGTCAAGATCGAGCAGCAGGACAAGGACACCGGCAAGTGGAAGGTGGTCGGCAGCGAGCGCATCAAGCCGGAGCAGCGGATCCCCAAGAAGATCACTGACGAGGTCACCGGCGTCCTGAAGCAGATCCCTCGCCCCAACAACATCTCCCTGGAGAACGGCCGCCAAGCCGCCGCCAAGACCGGCACCTGGGAGTACGACAACAAGGACAACTCGCACGCCTGGACGGTCGGCTACACCCCGCAGAACGCCACCGCGGTGTGGGTGGGCAGCCGGGATCCGAAGAAGCCGCAGATCCGGCTCGCCAGCGGTAAGGACATCGGCGGTTCGACGCTCCCCGGCCCGATCTGGGAGAAGTACATGAACACCGCCCTCAAGGGCCAGGAGGAAATCTCCCTGCCCAGCGTCACCGGCGAGGGCGACGTCACGAAGGGCAACGGCAAGGAGCCGCCGCCTCCGCCACCGAACAACCCGGGTCTGCCCGGCCAGGGCACCCCCTGTAACCCGCTGATCGATCTGTTCTGCAACCCGGGGGGCGGCAACCCCGGGGGCGGCAACCCTGGGGGCAATCCCGGCGGGAACCCTGGTGGTAACCCCGGCGGTGGCGGTGGCGGGCTGTTGCCCAGCCTGCCACCGAACCGGAACTGACCCGCAACAGCGCACGATGCCGCCGCCGGCCGGACGACCTGTCCTGGCCGGCGGCGGCGTTTTCGTACCCCGAACTCCGCGCCGGGACGGGACGGGCGCCCCTGTCGTACGGCAGGATGCCTCTTCATGAGCACCCAGTCGACGCCCGGCATCGACGACGCCGGAACCACTGATCACCCGTCCCGCTCCGACGGGTTCGTCCGCGGCGTCTCCAGCGTCATCGGCGGGCCGCTGGGCGACCACGCGACCGCGCTGGATCGGCCGGCCGGCCGGGAGCGTCGCTTCTGGACCGCCGTGCGGATCGTGCTGGCGCTGACGTGCCTCACGCTCGCGCTGCACTGGGTGCAGAAATCGCCCTGCCAGGACGGTGCCTGGCAGAACAACGTCCAGTACACCCGGTTCTGCTACACCGACGTGCTCGCCCTCTACTACGCCGAAGGGCTCAACGAGGGCAAGGTGCCCTACCGCGACCACCCGGTCGAGTACCCGGTGCTGACCGGCTACTTCATGGGGGCGCTGGGTCTGCCGGTGCACGCCATCGGTGACGGGGACCCGAGCATCAACCAGGGTCAGTGGTTCTACAACCTCAACGCGTTGGTGCTGGGCGCGCTCGCGGTGGCCACGGTGGCGGTGATCCTGGCATTGCGCCGCCGACGACCCTGGGACGCGGCGCTGTTCGCACTCGCCCCGGCGCTGGTGCTGACCGCCACCGTCAACTGGGACCTGCTCGCCATCGGGCTGGCCGCCTTCGGCCTGCTGGCCTGGGCCCGAAAACGACCGGTGGCGGCCGGCGTGCTGCTCGGGTTGGCCGGTGCGGCGAAGCTCTGGCCGCTGTTCCTGCTCGGGCCGATCCTCATCCTGGCGCTGCGGGCCGACCGGGTTCGTGCAGCGCTGACCGCCATCGCTTCGGCGGTCGCGGCCGTGGTGCTGGTGAATCTGCCGGCAGCGCGGGCGTACCCGGAGAACTGGGACCGGTTCTTCGAGCTGAACACCACCCGGCCGATCGACTGGGGCACGCTCTGGTACATCGGGCGCTACCTGGACGGCAAGGTCGGCAACGATCCCGCCAACCTCGGCCCGTTCGAGTGGCTCAACGCGAACATCCCGACCCTCAATACCGTCTCGTACGCGCTGTTCGGGCTGGCCTGCCTCGGCGTGGCCGTGCTGGCGCTGCGGGCACCGCGCCGACCGCGGCTGGCTCAGCTCGGCTTCCTGGTGGTGGCGGCGTTCCTCATCTTCAGCAAGGTCTGGTCGCAGCAGTTCGTCCTCTGGCTACTCCCGCTGGTGGTGCTGGCCCGGCCGAAGTGGGGTGCGTTCCTGGCCTGGCAGATCGCCGAGGTCTGCTACTTCGTCGTCTTCTACGGGGAGCTGCTCGGTGCGGCAACCAGCCGCCCGGTCTTCCCTGAGGGGGTGTTCGTGCTGGCCTCGACGCTGCGACTGGTCACTGTGGTGGTGCTCTGCGTGTTCGTCGTCAAGGAGATCCTGCACCCCGAGCAGGACGCGGTGCGGGCTACCTACCCGGACGACCCGGACGGCGGCGTTCTCGACGGCGCACCGGACGCCCCCTGGATAGACCGCTGGCGCCGCAAAGAGACGACCAACGAACCGGCACCCGTACCCATCGCAACTACCTGACCTAGAGGCCGACTGCGGCCTGGACCAGGTCAGGGTTTTCGGGGAGCCCGCCGGCGCAGGGACCAAGCCTGACCGCCCGGAGCCGGGCGGGCTCCCCCGAAAACCCGCCCTAGAGCGTCACAAGCGGTAGACGACGCCGTCCCCGACCTCCTGCCGGCTGATGCCGAGCGACTCGACCGGCGCGTCGATGCTGATCTCCCACGGGGTGCCGGCCACCTGGCCGCGCAGCAGCACCACCGTGCGGACGCCGAGCGTGCGCAGGTAGTCGACGCTCGTCTGGTCCGGGAACGACTGGCTCACCCGACGGACGTCGTCGAGCTGGCGCGGCGTGAAGCCGCTACCGCCGTTGACCACGTCGGGGAACCCGTCGGTCGACCAGAGCATCACGTGCTGGTCCAGGCTCTGATTGCTGGGCAGCACCAGCATCGGCCCCTGCGCCGAACGCATCGCCGCCGGCTGGGTCGGCACCACCGGATGCGGGGTGGTGTTCAAGCCCTCGACGGTGACCAGCAGCAACGGCAGCAGGGTGGCCATCCGCAGCCACGGCCCTGGCCACGACGGGATCCGTTGCGCGGTCAACTCGCGAACCCGGTCGGTGAGCGCGGTGACCGCCCCCGCCGCGAGCAGGCCCAGCAACAACGTGGTCCAGAGCATCAACCGCCCCGGGGTACGCAGCCCACTCCAACCCGGCAGATGCTCGAAGAGCGGCACATAGGTGAAGGTGCCGTCGAAGAAGCGGGTGCCCATCGCGAAGGCCATCGTCACCAGCACCCCGGCGAGTAGCAGCAGTCGGTGCCGCAACCGCCAGACCGAGAAGAACAGCCCGCCAGCGGCGAGCGCGTAGAGCACGAACCCCGGCAGCAGAGTCATCTCCGGGTGCCACGGCAGTGCCGCCCGTGCCCCCTCGTGGAGCCCACCCCAGATCCGCGACTCACCGGGCGCCGTCACGAAGCCCGACGCCGGCGGCGAGAAGAGGCTGATGTCGCCGATGGTGCGCTCGGCGTACGGGTGCAGCTCGGTCACCTTGAAGAACGGGAACGCCATCAACAGACCAACACCGGCGAACAACACTCCGCCGAGCACGTCGGCGGCGAACAACCGGCGACCGAACGGAACGGCCTGCCCGGTGCGCAGCCGCCGCGCGAAGAAGAGAACGGCAGCGACCAGGACCGCGCCGGCCAGGAAGTACGCGAATGGCAGCCCGATGCCGAAACCGAGGCTGAGTTGCCAGGCCGCCACCAGCCAGCCGGCGTAGACCCAACCGTCATGGCGGCGCTCCGGCCGGTAGCCGTGCCGGAGGGACCACCCGTGCCCGCGCGCCAGCATCGCCAGCGCCAGCGGGATCCCCCCGTTGGAGAGCACATGCAGGTGCCCGGCCTGGGCCAGCAGCCACGGCGCGTAGGTGTAGCTCACCCCTGCGACGGCCGCACCGATCCGGCCGGCCCCAAGCTGTCGGGCCAGCGCGTACGCCCCGAGCGTGGCGAGCGCGTGCGCCAGCACGAACATGATGTTGTAGCGCAGCACGGCGTCCTCGGGACCGCTGCCGAGCATCCCGGCCGGGGCATACCCGAGCAGCGTGTCAGAGAACGCGAAGCTCCACAGCTCGGGGAAGAACGTGTTCGACTGCCACAGCCGCGCCGGTTCGGCCAGCAGGATGTGGCCGGACCAGGCCATCTGCCAGGCTTGCAGGCTCGGATCCCAGTAGTCCTGCGGCAGGGTGTAGCGCGGATAACGCAGCGTCGGCCAGGTCATCAGCACAGCCAGTGCCAACGCGCCGAGGGCGGCCAGGGTCCACTCGTGGATCAGGAACCGACCGACCGCCCGGCCGGCCCGGCTGAAGATGGAGGGCCGCGGTTCCGGCGCGGAGGCGAACGCCTCCCAGCGCTCCGGGCCGACCGGCTTCGCGTCGCCGTCGGCCTTGTCCGTGCCGCCGGCGTCACCCGCCTTCGCGCCCTTGGTCGCGTCGCCGCCCTTGGTCGCGTCGCCGTCCTTGGTCGGGCCGCTGTCCTTGGTCGGGTCGCTGTCCTTGGCGGCGGCAACCGTGGTCGCGCCAGCTACCGGGTCGCTGTCCCTGGATGCGTCGGTGCCCTTGGCGGTGCTGTCGCTGGCTGCGGTGCCGCCCTCGGCGTCTTTCTGCTTGGCCGTGGCGTCTGTGGTGCCCTGCTTGCCGCCGCGCCGGGCCGCGTCCTTGGCAGGACCGCTCGTCGCGGGATCGGCCTCAGGGTCGCCATTCGGGGCCGTTCCGCGGTCGCCAGGTGCTGGCTGGTCTGCGGTGGTCTCGGCGGAGGGCTTGTCAGAGGAGCGAGCCGGCTGGGTGGGGGTGCTCGCCGCGGTCGTGGTGGCGGGTCGGATCTCGGCGTCCGCACCGGTGGAGGTGGGCCGGGCGTTGCCGGTCCCGGGCTGTCCGCTCGTCATGCCGCCGGGCTCTCCGCTCCGAGCTGCTCACGCAGGAAGTCGATGTCGGCGGCCTGGCCGGCCACGCCGCCCGGTGTCTCGACGACCACCGGCGCTCCGGCGGCCCGGATCACCGCCACCACCAGCTCCGGGTCGATCGTCCCGCCGCCCAGGTTGTCGTGGCGGTCCTGGCCGGAGTTGAACGCGCCCTTGGAGTTGTTGGCGTGCACCAGGTCGATCCGCCCGGTGATCGCCTTGACCCGGTCGACCAGACCGAGCAGCTCCTCGCCGCCCGCGTACGCGTGGCAGGTGTCCAGGCAGAAGCCGACCTCGTAGTCACCGATGGCGTCCCAGAGTCGGGCGAGCGCGTCCAGCCGTCGGGCGCACGCGTTGTCGCCGCCGGCGGTGTTCTCGATCAGGACCGGTACGCCGAAGCCGCCGGAGTCCGCCGCGTACGCGAAGGTCTTGCGCCAGTTGTCGAAGCCGACGGCCAGGTCGTCGCCGGCATTGACGTGCCCGCCGTGGACGATCAGGCCCTTGGCGCCGATGGCGGTGGCCGCGGTGGCGTGCCCGAGCAGCAGCTTTCGGCTCGGGATCCGGATGCGGTTGTTGAGAGTGGCCACGTTGATGACGTACGGCGCGTGCACGTAGAGGTCGACCTCGGCAGCGCTCAGCTGCTCGGCGTCCTCGCGAGGCTTGGGCGCCTTCCAACCCTGGGGGTCGGAGAGGAAGAACTGCACGGTGTCGGCGGACCGGGCGGCCGCCTCCGCCAGCGGGTCGGTCGAGTCGACGTGGGCTCCGATACGCATGCGAGCGAGCCTACGTCGCGACCCCGACCGGCGGGCCGACGGCCGGGGCGGTGTCGCGTCACCGGACGGACCGACGATCGTTGATGGGTTTGAACCGGCGACCAGCAGCCGGCGCCGCCAGCGGCGCGAGCGTCGCACCCGGCGACCGGCGGTCGGCGGCCGATAGCGAGGTCACCCTCGCTGCGCGGCCCGGCGCAGCGGGGGCGACCCCATCGCACACCGGCTACCGAGCGATGACGAATCTCGGAAAATTGTGCTTTTCCCCCCGACAAGGTACGAGTGCTGTTGTATCGTCAGATAACAACACGATAAAGCTCCGCGGGGCGTCTTCGGTCCAACCTCATCGGTGTGGTCGTTCCTCCCCAGGTCCCACCCAAGGAATGCGGACCGGACGCCCCGCGGCCTCGTAGACGGGGGTTCACCACCGACCGATTGACGGTCGGACGGTGGGCCCCCGTCGGCATGTCCGGGCGCGGACCCGACCGCCCCGGGCATGATCGTTCGGACCGGGTATCCTGGTCAGGTTGTCCGCGTCCGGCCGGGTTCCCTCGGCGCGTGCGGGCGGCGACACAAGACCTCCTGCCACGGAAGGACCGTGGCCGCTTAGCCCACAGGAGGTGAGCACGTCTTGCGTCACTACGAACTAATGGTCATCCTCGATTCCAGCCTCGAGGAGCGCACCGTCGCACCGTCGCTCGACACGTACCTGAACGTGATTCGGACCGCGGGTGGCTCGGTTGAGAAGACCGACGTGTGGGGCCGCCGGCGCCTCGCGTACGAGATCAACAAAAAGGCCGAAGGCATCTACGCCGTCATCGACCTGCAGGCCACGCCTGCTGCGGTGGCCGAGCTGGACCGTCAGCTCCGGCTCAACGAGTCCGTGCTGCGCACCAAGGTCATCCGACCGGAAATGCGCTAGAGCATCCAACCCCGGTTCGTCCGGATCAGCCTCCGCGACTCTGTCGTACGGCTCTGCGAGCCTGTACGACGAGACGCTGAGTGCGCGAGGAGATGGTCATGGCAGGAGACACCACCATCACGGTCATCGGCAATCTGACCGATGACCCCGAGTTGCGGTTCACCCCCTCCGGGGCTGCGGTCGCCAAGTTCCGAGTCGCTTCGACGCCCCGTTTCATGGACAAGGCGTCGAACGAATGGAAGGACGGCGAGCCGCTGTTCCTCGCATGCACCGTGTGGCGGCAGGCCGCCGAGCACGTCGCCGAGTCGCTGCAGCGTGGCGCTCGGGTGATCGTGTCGGGCCGGCTGCGTCAGCGGTCGTACGAGACCCGCGAGGGTGAGAAGCGCACTGTCATCGAGCTTGAGGTCGACGAGATCGGCCCGTCGCTGCGCTACGCCACGGCAAAGGTGCAGAAGATGTCCCGCTCCGGCGGCGGTGGCGGCGGCTTCGGTGGCGGCGGTGGCGGTGGCAACCAGGGTGGCGGCGGAGGCAACTTCGACGACCCCTGGGCTTCGGCTGCTCCCTCTCCCGCGCGTGCCGGTTCGGGCGCCAATTTTGACGAGGAGCCACCGTTCTAATGGCGCCGAGCGCCCGCGATCGTAAACCAGGAGCACGTGCAATGGCCAAGGCTGCGGCACTTCGCAAGCCGAAGAAGAAGGTGAACCCGCTCGACAAGGACGGGATCACCTATATCGATTACAAGGACACCGCGCTGCTGCGCAAGTTCATCTCCGATCGCGGCAAGATCCGCGCTCGGCGGGTGACCGGCGTGACCTCGCAGCAGCAGCGGCAGATCGCCCGTGCGGTCAAGAACGCCCGTGAGATGGCGCTCCTGCCGTACACGGCCACCACCCGCTGAGAGGAGGCACCGATATGAAGATCATCCTGACTCAGGAAGTGTCCGGCCTCGGTGCCCCGGGCGACATCGTCGAGGTCAAGAACGGCTACGGCCGTAACTACCTGCTGCCGCAGGGCTTCGCGATCGCCTGGACCAAGGGCGCGGAAAAGCAGGTCACGGTCATCAAGCGGGCCCGTGGGGCCCGTGAGATCCGCGACCTCGACCACGCCAACGAGGTCAAGGCTCAGCTCGAGGGTCTCAAGGTCAACCTGAAGGTCCGCGCCGGCGACGGCGGCCGGCTCTTCGGCTCGGTCACCCCGGCCGAGATCGTCGACGCCGTCAAGGCGGCCAGCGGCCCGGTCCTCGACCGGCGTCGGCTGGAGGTGCCCGGTCACATCAAGTCGACCGGCACCTACCCGGTGAAGATCAAGCTGCACCCCGAGGTGACCGCAGCGTTCAACCTGAACGTCGTTCAGGGCTGACGTCCGCAACACCACACGAGGGCCCGCACCGATCGCTCGGTGCGGGCCCTCGTGCGTACGTCGTCCAACCGGCACCACATCTGGGCTGATGGTCCCCGTCCGCCTGGCGTGCTCGGCCCGACACCGCTCAGGGCGTGCCCCGACCCGCCGCCCGCCGGTCCGACCCCGACCCGCGGACGGGTCACCCGATGGGCTGGCCCGTCACCGCGCTGATCAGCACCGTGGAGAGACCGCCGCCCACCACCGCGGCGGCAACCGCGATGGTCGCCGAACGCCACGTCGTACCCACCCGACGCAGCAGCGCCGCCACCACCAGACTGCTCACCAGCGCCAACCCGAAGCGCGGCGAACCGGCCAGGAGTGACTCCAAGGCGCGGGACCGGGCCGAGTCGCACCCGCCCCCGCTGATGTCGGTCACACAACCAGCCGGCGCCTGGCTGTCCAACGTCAACAGCCACACGAAGATCAGCATCGCCGGCACCAGGTAACAGGCGGCCGTGTACAGCAGAGGCCGGACGGACCCACCCGGGTCCGGGTCCAGCAGGTCGTCCTCCAGCCGCCGCGCCCAGGCACCCGTGGCCGCGGACTCGACCCGCCGACGCACCGATGCCGTTCCCACCGCCGGCCGGTCCGCCCGACGCCGGGAGGGCGCACCCGCACCCGCACCCGCACCCGCACGCGGCGCACCCGCACGCGGCGCACCCGCACGCGGCGCACCCGCACGCGGCGCAGGCGCGTTGCGCGGTCGTGGAGCGGTGTATCCCACCACCGGAGACCGGGGTGCCGACGTCGGAGGATCCATCCAACGCGGGTCGTCATCGGCCAACCGAGTGCCGGACCAGAACCCGTCTTCCCGGCTCGGCCAGCCCTCGGCCGCCACCGAGCGATCGGAGCGCGGTGCCAGCGTACGGTCCCACTGGTCATCCTCGATCGCGGACCGCTCCCACTGGCCGGTGCGGTCCGACCGCTCCCAGCCACCGACGCTCTCCACCGCCGACCACTGCCCGCTCAGATCCCCGTCATCCGCGCCGCTCGCCGGCGGCCACGCGTGCACGCCCGAGGCGTCCCACGGGTCCACCGCCGGCGGGTACGACGGTTCGGGCTCGGCCGCCCGGTCCGATCCGCGGACCCACGGGTCGGCCGCCGGACGGGACCACGACTCCTCCGCCGCGCGACGGCTCCGCCGGCTGCGACGACTCGGCTCCTGGTCCGGGACCTGCTCGGCAGGGGCGGCCTCCAAATCCCCGCCGGACCAGATCACCTGCGGACGGCCAACGGGCGCGCGGCGGGGGCGCCGGTCCGAGACAGCGCCAGAAACCGGCTCGTCCTCCCCGGCGTCGGCCCGTCGGCGACCGGCGTACCCCTGCTCCTGCGGCCGGTCGAGCGTCCACTCCCGGGTGTGGTCCGAGTCCGGCGCGGGGCCGATCGCTGCCTGCTCTCGCCGACGCGTCTCGCCGCCCCGCCGCCGACCACTCGACGACTCGGCGGACCGCCGGCCCGCATCGGATGTCGGCCGCTCGGGTTCGTCCTCGTCCGGTGCCGCGTGGCGACCGCCGCCGTCCGCGTGCCGGACCCCTGACTCCAACGCCCAACGGGGCAGGTAGGCGTCGACCGGCTCGTCCTGGCCGCGGTCCAACGCACGCCGTCGGCTGGAGGTGCGGTAGCGCCCGTCTTCGTCGTACGGATCAACCGGAACAGACGCCGCGCGATCACCCCACGAGGCGGTTGGCTGGCGCTCGCGCGGGCTGCCATCGCCGCGTCCCCAGTCCCGGTAACTCACGGCCGGATTGTGACCCTTCTGAACCGAAAGCGGAATCCGCTGTCCAGGTGTAGCCGTTCGCTGGAGATAGTACGGGACGATCGTGTCACAGGCCCGACCGAAATATTCTCCTCCACAGGCTGGGGAGCATGTCTTCGCAGGTCAACGACTTGTGGCCGAGAATTCCCCAATGGTTGTCCACAGGCTGTGCACACGCTGCGCACATGCTGCCCACCGCGATCCACAGGTTGTCCCGAGGCTCGTCCACCGGCGTTGTTGAGTCTCTGACCTCGGGGTCCGTATGGTTGGCCCTCGACCGCCGGCGATGGCCCCCGATCGACCGGCCCGGTCGGACGGAAGTGTCAGACCCCAGCGGTAGAGCTGGGGCTGGACCCGGCGCAGTGGGAGGGGGGACCCGTGTCGGTCACCGACGACATGCGGGCAGAGCCACGCTCCGGCGGGGGCCAGCCACCTGCGCAGCGGGATGGCCAGTTCGACAAGACCCCGCCCCAGGACGTCGCCGCCGAGCAGTGCGTGCTCGGTGGGATGCTGCTCTCCAAGGACGCCATCGCCGACGTCGTTGAGATCCTCAAGACCAACGACTTCTACCGGCCGGTGCACGCCACCATCTTCGACATCATCCTCGACATCTACGGCCGCGGTGAGCCGGCCGACTCGATCACGGTCGCGGCGGCGCTCGCCGACTCCGGGGATCTGGTACGCATCGGTGGCGCGCCGTACCTGCACACTCTGATCGCCAGCGTGCCCACCGCCGCGAACGCGGCGTACTACGCCCGCATCGTCAGCGAGCGGGCCGTGCTGCGCCGGCTGGTCGAGGCCGGCACCAAGATCGTGCAGCTGGGCTACGGCACCGCCAGCGGCGGCAGCCGCGACGTGGACGACGTCGTCGACCTGGCCCAGCAGGCCGTCTACGACGTCACCGAGCGGCGGGTCAGCGAGGACTTCGCGATCCTGGCCGACATGTTGCAGCCGACGCTGGACGAGATCGAGGCGGTGGGCGCGCAGGGCGGCATGATGACCGGAGTGCCGACCGGCTTCAGCGACCTGGACCGGCTGCTCAACGGCCTGCACGCCGGGCAGTTGATTATCGTGGCGGGCAGACCTGGTTTGGGTAAGGCGCTCGCACTCGACACCCCACTGCCGACCCCGGACGGCTGGACCACGATGGGCGAGGTCAAGGCGGGGGATCAGCTACTGGCGGCGGACGGCAGACCCACCACTGTCACCCATGCCTTCGACGTCATGCACGACCGCCCCTGCTACGAGGTGGAGTTCTCCGACGGCACGGTCATCGTGGCCGACGCGGAACACCTGTGGAAGACGACCAGTCGGGCTAGTCGGCGGCAGGAGCCGGCGCGGCAAAGACGGCACTGGTCCGAATCGGCGCTGACCAACGTTCGTGCGGCACACGAGCGGCTGAGCTCCCTGCGCAATCAACCGATCACTCTCTTCGACACCATTGAACAGGTCGGCCCCGAGTTTCGGCATGTCCTGCACACCGTCGCCCGTGAGGTCGGGTCGATCGGCCGGATCAGCCGCCCCATCGTCCGCAACGGCAAGCCGCAGAACTGGACTGCACCCGGCTACCCGGCTGGTCCGCTTCTGAGCGCGCTCCTTGAACGAGCCGAGCGGGAGGTCAATGCCGGCAGCCGGGCCGACCACGACGGCGTCGTCACCACTGCCGAGATCGCGGCCACGCTGCGTACTGACAGCGTCGAACGCCGGCTCAACCACGCCGTACGAAACAGCGCCCCCCTTCAGTTGCCGGATCAGGACCTGCTGATTCCTCCCTATACCTTGGGGACGTGGCTCGGTGACGGGCACAGCGGTGCCAGCCGCTTCACCACGGCAGATTCGGAGATGGTCACGCACGTCGAGGCGGACGGCTTCGTCGTGCGGCCCAGCGGGCGGATGGTCTACACCATTCTGCTGCCGCCCACGTCCGCTGCTCCGGGGAGCGGTGTCTGCGTGGACTGCGGCGTTTCGACCCGGGCGTTGCGTGAGAACCCAGCGACCAGGAAGTGTTCCGACTGCCGTCACCGGAACGATTCCTTCCTTGGGCTGTTGCGTCAGGTCGGGGTAGCGGGGAACAAGCACATCCCGGGCATCTATCTGCGCGCTTCGGAGGTTCAGCGCAGGGCTTTGCTCGCTGGGCTGATGGACACCGATGGGACCGTCGCCCCCTCCGGCAACCTCCAGTACACATCAACCTCGAAGCGTCTGGCCGATGACGTACGCGAGCTCATCGTCAGCCTCGGCTACCGCTGCACGGTCAACGCGAAGCCGGTGCGCGGCCGCACCCCCGAGTCGTCGATCGCGTACACGTTGAACTTCTCCACCCCGGATGTCATCTTCCGGCTCACGCGCAAGCAGGATGCACACGCCGAACGCCGCCGCACCACCTCCGACGTTCGAACGACCTCACGGTTCATCGTCGACGTCCGGCCGGTCCCCAGCGTTCCGGTGCGATGCGTGACCGTCGATAACGACGAACACCTGTACCTGGCCAGCCGGGCGATGATCCCTACCCACAACAGCACCGCTAGCATGGACTTTGCCCGAAATGCTGCGATTCGCGCCAACCAGGCAGCCGCCATCTTCTCGCTGGAAATGAGCAAGGTCGAGATCGTCATGCGACTGCTCTCCGCCGAGGCGCGGGTGCCGCTGCACGTTCTGCGCAGCGGTCAGCTCTCCGACGACGACTGGACCAAGCTGGCCCGATGCATGGGTGAGATCAGCGAAGCGCCGCTCTTCGTCGACGACACGCCGAGCATGAACCTGATGGAGATCCGGGCCAAGGCCCGCCGGCTCAAGCAGCGGCACGACCTCAAGATGATCGTGGTCGACTATCTCCAGCTGATGACCTCGCCGAAGCGCACCGAGAGCCGTCAGCAGGAGGTCGCGGACCTGTCCCGTGGCCTGAAGCTGTTGGCCAAGGAGGTCGAGTGCCCGGTGATCGCGGTCAGCCAGCTGAACCGTGGCCCCGAGCAGCGCACCGACAAGCGCCCCCAGCTGTCCGACTTGCGTGAATCGGGATCAATTGAGCAGGATGCCGACGTTGTCATCCTGCTACACCGCGACGACTACTACGACAAGGAGTCGCCGCGGGCCGGGGAGGCGGATTTTATTGTTGCCAAGCATCGAAATGGGCCCACCGACACGGTGACCGTCGCGGCCCAGTTGCACCTGTCCCGCTTCGTCGACATGGCCATCGGCTGACCGGCGCGACGCCCCGTCGTCGCTCAGCCGAGCAGGGGGAACCAGCCCGCCGACTCACCCAGTTCCAGCCGGTCCCGGTCGGTCAGCGGGACCCGCCCGGTGGCCTTCAGCAGGAGATCGTGGTCGTCCCAGGCGGTGGGTCGGACGGCATCGTCACTGAGCAGGCCGTCCATGGTCGCTACCGCGACGCGTACCGCCAGCGGGCCGGGCGGCGGCGCGTCGGGCAGCTCCAGCGTGAGGTCCAGGTGGTGGACGACGGCCTCGGTGGTCAGGGTGGCGAGGAAATCCGGTACGCGCAGTACGTGTCCCTGCGTGGTCACGTACCCCTCCGGGTCGGCTGAACCGGCGGCGCGGACCGCCGCCGGGGCGGTGTCCCGCCAGAGGTCGACAATCCCGGTCGGACGGTCGAAGGCGGCAGCCGATCGGCGTACCCACCAGGCGTGCCGGGCGGCCTCGTCATCGCTACCGGGAAAGTCACGCCAGTAGCTCACGTCGTCGACGTCGGCGGGGCCGTCGACGGGGCTGGCCAGGGTGACAAGCGCCCGCTGGGCATCACCGAGCACGTGCAGGAGCAGATCAGCGATGAGCCAGCCCTGGCAGCGGGTGGCTCGTTGCAGGCCGGCGTCGTCCAGGGGACCGACCACCGCGGTGATCCCGTCGTACGCCTGGGCCAGCGCCTCGTCCGGTCGGGTCGCGGTCATGCGATTCAGCCTCGCATGAAGCCTCGCGCCCGCCAACGATCATTGGCTTGGGTGATGTGCCCGGGCCGACGCGTGGATCGACCCGGGCGGAAGGTCGGCCTGGATCAGCCGAACATCTCGTCGAGGAAGCCCTTGCGCTTCTTCTGCCGGTAGTGGCCGTGGTAGCCGTGGTGCTGCTGCTGCTGGTGGCCGTAGGCCGGCTGCGGCGGGTAGCCGTGGGCGGGCGGGGGCGGCGGCGGGACGGCGCCGTAACCGGGCTGGTGCGGCGGGGGCGGCGGGGGCGGGTAGCCGGCCGGCTGCTGCGCGGGCTGCCCTGGCGCGCCGCCGGTCTGTTGGCGGCTCCAGTTGGCCTCCGCCTCGAACAGCTTCTCCAGCTCGCCGCGGTCCAGGAAGATGCCTCGGCATTCCCCGCACTGATCGATGACGACGCCGCTGCGCTCGTACTGGCGCATTTCTCCATGACACTTGGGACAGGTGAGGCTACTCATCTCCCGAAGGTACCCGGTGGACCTATGCAGTTGCTGTGAGCGCCTCGGTGACTTCTTCGTCGGACACCTCGTGGAAGTCGTCGTAGTAGACGCTGACCGCGCCGAAGTCGGGTGGGCGCTGGGCACAGATGACCTGGTCCGCCTCGGCGGTCAGCAGCTCGTACGCCTCCTGGGCGCCGACCGGGACCGCGACCACTACCCGCTGTGCCCCGAGTTGGCGGACGACCTCGACGGCGACGCGGGCGGTCGCGCCGGTGGCGAGGCCGTCGTCCACGATCACCGCGGTCCGCCCGGTGAGGTCCACCTGTGCGCGACCGCCCCGGTAGAGCCGTTCCCGGCGTTCCAGTTCGGCCTGCTCCCGACGGCGGACCTCGGCGATGTCGTCGCTGCTGAGTCGGCTGGCCACCGCGTCGTTGAGGACCTGGACACCGCCCGGCCCGAGTGCGCCGAAGGCGACCTCCCGGGCCCACGGCATCCCGAGTTTGCGGACGACCAGCACGTCCAGTGGTGCGCCGAGCCGTTCGGCGACGACCCGGGCGACTGGCACGCCGCCACGGACGAGGCCGAGGACGACGACGTCCGGGTCGCCGATGAGCGCGGTGAGTCGTTCGGAGAGCATCCGGCCCGCATCGGCCCGGTCGCGGTACGTCGTCATGCCTTCAGGTCTACGCCCTGACGCGCCGTTCCGCTTGGAAGTTACGCCGAAGTGGCCCGTCCGGACCGCTCGTCGGGGACCATGGCGATCGGCGTGTCGACTGGGCGGTGCAGGGCGGGGGCCCAGGTCAGCAGGGCCATCGGGTACAGCAGGTAGCCGAAGCGGGTCGTGGGCATCAAGGCGATGGCGGCGAGCAGCCCGTACCCGCAGATGAGCGCGGTGGCGACGGCGGTGCGGGGCGGACGGCGGGCGAGCCGGACGGCGATGGCCACTCCGGCGGCGACCAGCAGCGCGGCGGCAATCAGCCGGCCGGCGGGTAGCGAGCTGGCGATCAGGTAGCCGGGGAACGGGGACTGCGCGGGGCTGGTGACCAGCCCGTGGCCAAGGGGGAAGCGCAGCACGTTCTCGATGAGGGCGTCGCGGTCCACCAGCAGCGCCGGTAGTAGTGCGGCGATGGGCAGGCCGATGGCGCCGGCGGCGACCCGGCTGCCGGCGCGCCGGGTCAGGCCCCAGACGATCAGGACCAGGGCGACCGGCCAGGCGAACAGCTTCAGCGCGCCGGCGAGCCCGACCGCGAGGCCGGCCCGGCCGGGTCGGTCGGCGGCGGCGAACGCGAGAGCCAGCAGGCAGAGCGCGAGTACGGGTAGGTCGTCGCCGCCGGTGGCGAGGGTGAGGGCACAGATCGGCAGTACGGTGGCGGCCTGCACGCCGCGCAGTAGGGCGGCGTCCCGCCGGGTCGCGGCGGAGGTCGCCTGGCCGACGGCGGCCGGTGTGCGGCGGAGGGCGGCCACGGCCAGGGCGAGCGCCAGCGCGGTGCCCACCGCGAACCAGACCCGGGAGTCGGTCCACCAGGTGTCGAGCAGTGCTCTGGGCAGGCCGAACAGCGCCATGCCGGGCTGGTACGGGGTGTAGCCCATCAGTTGCTCGCCGGGTGGCAGGGCGGCGATGGCGTCGGGCCCGAGATAGGGCGTGCCGTGCTCCAGGAGGCGGCTGCCGGCCTGCTCCACGACCAGCACCTCCTCCTGGGCCCGGTCGGTGCGCCCACCGGCCCGGTCGATGCTCTGCCAGGCCAGGGGCAGCAGTGTGGTGCCCGCCCAGGCGAGACCGGTGACCGCCCAGCGGGCCGGCAGGCCGGTCAGCCGGGAGGCCGGTGAGCGTCGACGCAGCAGGAGTTGGGCGATCACCGTCAGTGTGGCGAGCAGGTAGCCGACGGCGGCGACCGCGCCCCAGGCGCGGTGCGGCAGCAGGGTCGACGTGACCGCGGTGATCGCGGCGAACACGGCCGAGACGGCGTAGAGGCCCAGGTCGAGGGCGAGTCCTCCGGCGGCGTTGTCGAGCGTCCGCCAGTGCCAGCGACGGCGGCGGGCGGTCGGGTCGTCGACGATCACGCGCGACAGTCTGGCAGACCGGGCCGCCTGCGCGGCGGGCCGATGCCTGCTCAGGCGGGCAGGTGTGGGAGGCGGTCGGGCCTGGAGCGGCCGGCCTGACGGCGGTTCTGGCTCAACCGGATCACCGCCCCGGCGTCGTGCAGCGGCGCCGCGAGGGTGCCCGGTCGGCCGCCCGAGCCGCGCTGCATCGCCGCGAGCAGGGTGCCGGACGGCATCGGTCGGGCGAAGAGATGTCCCTGGCCGGCGACGCAGCCCAACTCCCAGAGGGCCCGCCGCTGCGGTTCGCTCTCCACCCCCTCGGCCACCACGTCCAGGTCGAGGCTGCGGCCCAGGTCGAGGGTGGAACGGATGACGGCGGCGGCCTCCGCCGAACTCTCCATCGTCGTCACGAAGCTCCGGTCGATCTTCAGCTCGTGTACCGGGATCCGGGAGAGCAGTGAGAGGGAGGAGTAGCCGGTGCCGAAGTCGTCCAACGCCAACCGGACTCCCTCGTCGCGTAGTCGGCTGAGCACCCGGTCGACCACGTCGAGTTGGCTGAGGGTCAGGGTCTCGGTCAGCTCCAGGACCAGTCGGTCCGGTGGTAGGTCGTGGGCGCGGAGGCGGGCCAGCACCGAGCCGGGGAACCGCGCGTCGAGCAGGCTGCGCGGGGACACGTTGACCGCGACCGGCACGTCGAAGCCGGCGTCGCGCCACGTCACCGCCGCGATCAACGCCTGGTCGAGGATCGCCTCGGCGAAGGCCGGTAGCAGGCCCGAACGTTCCACCGCCTCCAGGAACCGCAGCGGGTCGATCATGCCGTGGGTGGGGTGGTGCCAGCGGGCCAGCGCCTCCGCGCTGGTCACCTCACCGGTGCCCAGGTCGACGATCGGTTGGAAGTTGACGACGAACTCGTGGTCGGCGACCGCGCGCGGCAGGTCACCGCCGAGGGTGAGGCGGCCCAGGTCGGCGGTGTCCCGGGTCGGGGCGTACGTGGAGATCCGTTGCCCGGCCCGCTTCGCCTGGTACATGGCCACGTCGGCGCGGCGCAGCAGCTCGGCCATGCCGCCGTTGGACGGGGCGCCGGAGATCCCGCCGCTGGCTTCGACGCTGATTCGCATGCCATCGAGTTCGAACGGCTCGTGCAGGGCGGCGAGCAGTGTCTCGGCCCGGTGCGCGGCCACCGCCGGGGCCGGCAGGCCGCGCAGGAGTACGGCGAACTCGTCGCCGCCGAGGCGGGCCACCAGGTCGGTCGCCTGGGCAGCGCCCCGCAACCGGTCGGCCACCTGCACCAGCACCTGGTCGCCGGCGGCATGCCCGAGGGTGTCGTTGACCTCTTTGAAGTGATTGAGGTCGATCAGTACCAGTGCGGTCACCCCGTCGGCGTGCCGGGTGCTCAACTGCTCGGTGCCCTCGTCGAGGAGGTGTCGGCGGTTGGCCAGCCCGGTCAGCGCGTCGTGCGAGGCCGCGTACGCGTGCTCGTCGGCGACCCGGGCCAGCTCGGCGTACGCCTGGGCGTTGCGGACGGCGGTGCAGAGCGCGGAGGCGAAGGTGCGCAGGGTGTACTGCTCCCGCTCGGAGAGCTGCACCGGGCCGCGGAAGCGCAGTCGAAGCATGCCGACGTCGACGGTCCGGTCGTGTCCTTCCAGCGGCGCGGGGACGATCGTGCCGTCCACGTCGGTGGGCGTGCCGGTCGGCCCGTCGAAGGTGATGCCGCCGGTGCCACCGCGCACGGTGCGGTCGCCGTCGCGCAGCTCAATCTCGACCTCGTCGGCGGAGAACAACTCGGCGGCCTGGGTGACGGCGGTGGTGAGGACGTTGTCCAGGTCGACCACGTTGAGCGCGTCGGTGGTGCGGGCCAACCGTTGCCACGCCTGCTGCTCGGTGCGGCCTCGAATGCGTGCGGAGTAGGCCAGGTGCAGGCTCAGGACCAGGGGCGGGACGGCGAGCAGCAGCCGGGGGTCCATTTGGAGGGTGAGCAGGGTCAGGGCCGCCACCACGAACCGGACCGCGTAACCGGCCAGGCGGAGATCAAGGTTGCTGCGGAACTGAGTCGAGATCTTGGTGCGGGAAGCGAGCGCGATCACGGGGATCGCCAGCAACTCGTCGAGAACGGCAGCGGCGAGGTACGCGACCGACAGGATCCCCACCAGCTGGGGGGCCTGCATGGCGGGCCAGGTCCAACCGAGCAGCGCGAAGGTAATGCCCGCCCCGGCCGCGACGAGGATGTTCTTGCCGACGCCGAAGGCCAGCTTGATCGGTGGTAGACGGGCCGAGGCGATGGTGATCCCGATGCAGGTGCAGAGCACCACCCAGGGAACGGGAGCAATGGCAGCCGCAAGGACGATCGCCGCCTCGCTCCAACTGATCAGGTGCACCGTGGACCGGACACGTACGCGCGCCTTGACAAACGCACCCAAGGCGATCATGGCGGTCAGCGTTACCAGGGTTGCTCCGTCGGGTGTCGGAGCCTTGGCCGCGGGGAAGGTCAGTCTCAGGGAGGCGAGCGCAACGATCGTGGCCGCAACGACGAGGAGACCGACGATCAGCCGTAGCCGTCGATCGGTCCCGTCATCGCGTCGTTGTGAAGAGGCCACGCAACTCCTGGATTACCTCGCCTGTCGTGCTGTAACCATATCGCCGAGCGATGCAGAAGTCCTGCATCGATGTCAGCCCCACTCGTTTCCGCGCATTTCACCCACCCTCTCCTTCGTGTGGTTGTCGGACTCTCTTGCCGCCGACTCTCTACGAATGGAGCTTAAATGGGGTTGGCCCTAGTTAGGGACGATAAATGTCGTTATCCTCAACATTAGTTAATCCTGTGCGCATAAGTGACATTCTGTTGGCGTTCCGGTGCGGAGAGCGCTGGGATGCTCGCCTGCTGCAGCCGATCCGTTGCGGAATGTCGCGGGGCCGTGCCGAGTGATTAGACCGCGTCCTCAGTGTGGGTGCTGGGATGCCCCAACTCATCCGCCGATTCGGTCAACCGCTCACCAGCTTGGCTCAGGAGTTTCGGGGGTCGACTGCGGCTTTCGCTCCTTCTTTCCGTGATGCGGCAGGAGTTGAGAACGCTGAGGCAACAGATGGTTCTTGCAATGTTCGCATTGCACTCACGGTCCCGTCACACTCGACCACCCGGGAGCGTCGGCCATGGCTGCTTGATTGGCGTCGGGCGTTGCATCGGGTGCCCGTAAGCTTCGGTGCGTGATCAGCTGAATACCCCGCTGGAGCAGGGGGACGGGTGGAGATTCAACTTCTGGGCGGCCTCTCGGTGCAACTGCTCGCTCGCAAGCTGCACCTGGGTACACCTAAACAACAGGCTGTCTTCGCGATGCTCGCGATCCAACCGGGACAACTGGTGACGGTCGACGACCTGGTCGACGAGCTGTGGCCAGACGGCCCGCCGCGCTCGGCGGTGGCGAACGTACGGACCTACGCCGCCAATCTGCGCCGCACCTTCGAGTCTTTCGAGTCTGGTCAAGGTGTCATCGTCAGGCAGCAGAGCGGCTATCGGCTCACCCTGGGGCCGGAAGCCATTGATGTGTTTCGTTTCGAGAGGGAGTTCGCTGCGGGCCGGGAAGCCCTGATAGCCGGCCAGATGGACCGCGCCCTGCAACGGTTGGGATCCGCCGTGGCGCGCTGGCAGGGGCCGATGCTCGCCGGCATGTCGCTCGGGCCCGTGCTCGGCGCACGTGTGGTGGGCGCTGAGGAGGAGCGGCTGCTGGCCGTGGAACTCCTTGCCGACGCGCAGCTCAGGGCGGGACGGAGCGACCTGGCGATCCCCCTGTTACGGGAAATCATCGCCCGTCACCCCCTGCGGGAACCGGCGTACGCCCTCCTCGCTCGGGCGCTGCACGAGCGAGGCGACCACGCGGGCGCGCTCGTCACCTACGACGAGGTTCGGACGAGGCTGATGGCTGAACTCGGTGTCCCTCCGGGTTCCGACCTCCAGGCTCTCTACCGCACGATCGTTTCGGCGGTGCCATCCCAGCGACCGCCGAAGCACGCCGCATCCGGTCCGGCTGGCCAGAGCGCCCGCCTTGTCTCGAACGCAGCTCCCCCAGGCGGTGTTCTTCTCTCTGAAAGAGCACCTTGGCCCGACCCGGTGGATCACCTCCCCCGAGCAGTCACCGACTTCGTGGGCAGAGAGGATGTGGTGTCGCGGCTGCTGGCGGAGACCCGACGGGTCGAGGAGCGGGTGCCGGCCGTCCACATCATCGACGGCATGGCGGGCAGCGGCAAAACGGCCCTCGCCGTCCACCTCGCCCGTCGGCTGTTTGATCGATACCCGGACGCCGCGTTGTTCATCGACCTGTGCGGGCACGGTGACAAGAACCGGATCGAGCCGGCGAGTGCTTTGTTCACTCTGCTCCGACAGCTTGGGATGCCGGCCAACCGGGTTCCGGTGGAGTTCGACGACAGAGTGAAGTTGTGGCGACAGGAACTGGCCCGCCGGCGGTCGGTGGTGGTGCTCGACAACGCCGCGAGCAGCGAGCAGATCATGCCCCTGCTGCCGGCCGAGCCGACCGCCGTCGTGCTGGTGACCTCCCGGCGGCAGCTGTCCCACCCGGATGTCGGGCCCTCGCGGACGCTGCCGCTCCTGAACCCTCGGGAGAGCGTGGATCTCCTCAGCCTGAGCGTCGGTCGGGACAGGGTTGAAGCCGAGCCGGAGGCGGCCGCCGAGGTGGTGCGCCGCTGCGGTTACCTCCCTCTGGCGATTCGGTTGGCCGGTGCCAGGCTGGCGCATCGGCGGGGCTGGCGGTTGGCGGACCTGGCCGGGCAGATGGCCGGCGACGCTCCGGTGCTGCACCATCTGGCTCAGGAGGAGAGCACTGTCAGCGGGGCCTTCGCCGCTTCCTACGAGCCGCTTCCACCTTCGACCAAGCGGGTCTTCCGATTCCTGGGTCTCTACCCCGGCAGCCGCTTCGGCGCGCCGGCAGTCGCCGCACTGACTGGGCTGACGATCGCGCAAGCTCGCGCGGCGCTCGACGACCTCGTCGACCGAAACCTGGTGGAGGACCTGGACTCCACCAGGTTCCGACTGCACGACCTCATACGGCAGTACTCCATCGAACTGTGCTCGGGTACCGACTCCGCGAGCGACCGAAAGGCTGGGCTGGCTCACCTGTTCGACTTCACTCTGGAGGTGGCACTGAGGGTCGCCAAGACGCTGGAGTTAAACGACCTGGGATCTCGCGTCACACATCTCCCGTTCGGGCGACCCGAGCTGATCGACGCGATCGGAGAGCCCACCGCCGACTGGTTGGAGATGGAACGGACGGACCTGGTGACGATGGTGAGGTCAGCGCTCGACGAGGGTTTCCACGAGCACTCCTGGCGACTGGCCCGTGCCCTCTGGCGATTCTGTTACATCCGCGGATACTTCGAGGACATCATCACGACTCATCGGCACGCGCTTACCGCGGCGGAAGCGTCCGGGGACGTCGATGCAACGGCATTGATGAACAACTACCTCGCTTCCGGCTACGTCCGAACCGGTGACAACCGGGCAGCGTTGCACCATCTGACCCGTGCGGTCGCCCTCGCCGGAGACTCGCGGGACATGTTGAACGCCGCCCGGTAC
This sequence comes from Micromonospora sp. BQ32, assembly GCF_059358895.1. Classification (NCBI taxonomy): domain Bacteria; kingdom Bacillati; phylum Actinomycetota; class Actinomycetes; order Micromonosporales; family Micromonosporaceae; genus Micromonospora; species Micromonospora sp. BQ32. The sequence continues at coordinate 78,206 of NZ_JCADBI010000012.1, forward strand.
CGCGCCAATCTTGCCGCCGTCTACTGGTGGAGCGGCAATCTGACCGAAGCGGTGACAGTCGGTCTGGAGTGCCTGCGCGACTACAAGGGGTACGGCAACGTCAGGGTGCCCATGGTGCTGCCGAATCTCGGCATAGCGTTGACCTCCCTGGGCCGCTACGAGGAGGCGTTGCGGATGCACCGCCTGCACCTGGCGTGGGCCCGGACGAACTCCGACGAGTTCCACACGCTCAACGCGCTCAGCCACATTGGCGCCGTACGCCTCCGGATGGGCGACCTTCCGCAGGCGATTCGCATTCTTCTGGCCTCGTTGGCCCTACGCGATCGCACCGGCCACCGGTACGCCGAGGCTGAGGTACGCAACGACCTCGGGATCGCCTATCGCGGCCTGGGTCGTCTGGTGGAGGCCCAGCGGGAACACGAGCTGGCCCGGAAGCTGTCGATCGGTTCAGGGGAGCGGCACGTCGAGGCGGCCGCGCTGAACGAACTCGGGCGCACCCTGCTGGCGCAGGGGCGGGGTGACGAGGCGTTCGAGGTGCACCAGGAGGCGTTGCGGTTGGCTACGCGGATCGCGCACCCACACGAGCAGGGTCGGGCCTTGGCCGGGCTGGCCGAACACTTCGTCCGCACGGACCCGGCCGAGGCCCGACGGCACTGGGAGCGGGCGTTGGCGATCTTCCGACGGATGGGCGTGCCGGAGCGCTTCGAGGCCGAGCGTCGCCTCGCCGAGTTAATCGACGCGGCCCTGGTCGCAGAGCGCTGACCAGGTCTGAACGCCGCTTATCGATTTCTTATCGGCCGGCCCCGTACCTTACCGGCCGTATCGGCGAACGGGGGAGGTTCTGCGCCTGGGCAGAACCGGGTCGTCGACACGCGCCCGCTGCTGGGTCCCCCCAGCGACCTCGGCGGCGGGTCGGTAAGGAAGGAGCGGCGTCGGGGCCGTTGCGCCGTCAGCACCCGGCGCGGTCGTCAGCGTGACGCCGCTCCTTCCGATCGCCGTCGTAGGGCACCGATAGGCTCACGACCGTGACCGAACCCGCGCAGCTCAGCCACGTCGATCGCGCCGGCGCGGCCCGCATGGTCGACGTCTCCGCCAAGGCGGTGACGGGGCGGCTGGCCGTCGCGGCCGGCCGTTTGCGGACCACACCCGAGGTCATCGACCTGCTGCATCGCGACGGGCTGCCCAAGGGTGACGCGTTGGCCGTCGGGCGGCTGGCCGGGATCATGGGGGCCAAGCGCACTCCGGATCTGATCCCGCTCTGCCACCCGATCGCCCTGCACGGCGTCACCGTCGACCTGCGGCTGACCGCCGACACCGTGGAGATCACGGCCACTGCCCGCACGGCGGACCGGACGGGGGTGGAGATGGAGGCACTGACGGCGGTTGCTGTCGCCGGTCTCGCCCTGGTCGACATGGTCAAGGGGGTCGACCCGGCGGCCTCGGTGGAGGCGGTCCGGGTGCTGCGCAAGGAGGGCGGCAAGACCGGCGAGTGGGTTCGTCCGGAGGACCGGCCGTGATCCGGGCTCGGGTGATCGTCGCTTCCAATCGGGCCGCGGCCGGTGTCTACGCCGACACCAGTGGGCCGCTGCTCGTCGCCGGCCTGCGCGAGCTCGGCTGCCAGGTCGACGACCCGGTGGTGGTGCCCGACGGTGAGCCGGTCGGCGACGCCTTGCGGGCCGCCCGCGCCGACGGTGTCGACGTGGTGCTGACCAGCGGTGGCACCGGAGTGACCCCGACGGATCGGACCCCGGACGTGACCCGCGGCCTGCTGGATTACGAGATCCCCGGCATCGCCGAGGCGATCCGCGCGCACAGTCGTGAGCGGGTGCCGACGTCGGTGCTGTCCCGGGGCCTGGCCGGGGTCGCCGGGCGGATGCTGGTGGTCAACCTGCCCGGCTCGACCGGCGGCGCCCGGGACGGCCTGGCCGTTCTCGGGCCGATCCTCGGACACACCGTCGACCAGCTTCGCGGCGGGGACCACTGACCGCTTCGCGGCGGGGACCATCTGCCGGTGCGCGCCAGGCCCGGGCGGGTGTCGGTCCGTGCCGATAGGCTCGGTCGGTGAGCACGGAAACCGCACCCACCGCGGATCGGGTCACCGCACCCCCACCAGCCGGGTGGGAGGAAGCGCGTTCGCGGGTCTACGCGGTCGGTCTGGCCGCCGCGCTGCCCGCCGCCGCCCGACCACTTGTCGACACCGACGGGTCGACCCTGGCCGAGCCGTTGACCACCCGCACCGACCTGCCGGCATTCCCCACCTCCAGCGTGGATGGCTGGGCGGTGCGCGGTCGTGGGCCGTGGCGCGTCGTCGGCCGGGTCCTGGCCGGCAGCACCCCCGCGCCGCTCACCGAGGACGGCACGACCGTCGAGATCGCGACCGGTGCGATGGTGCCCGAGGGTGCCACCGCCGTGCTGCGCGTGGAAGAGTCGACAACTGCTGACGGCCTGGTCAGCGGCGTTCCCCGGGAGGCGCCCGAGTGGCGGGAACCCGGCGAGGAGGCGTACGCCGATGAGGAGTTGTTGCCAGCCGGCACGCCGGTCGACCCAGCGGTGATCGGCCTGGCGGCCGCCTGCGGGCACGACACGCTGCGGGTCCGGCGGGCGCCGCGCGCCGCGCTGCTGGTCTTCGGCGACGAGCTGCTGACGGCGGGTCCGCCCGCGGCCGGTCGCGTCCGCGACGCGTTGGGGCCCGCGGTGCCGGCGTGGCTGCGGCGGTACGGCTGTCAGGTTCGCCCATCCGACGTGGTCGGCCCGGTGGCCGACACGCTGCCCGCGCACGTGGCGGCCCTGCGCTCGGCGCTGGCCAACGTCGATCTGGTCTGCACCACCGGCGGCACGATGAACGGCCCGGTCGACCACCTGCACCCGACCCTGGAGGCGCTCGGCGCCGACTACGTGGTCAACACGGTAGCGGTCCGCCCGGGCTTTCCGATGCTGCTGGCGCGGCTGACCGGCCCTGACGGGCGAGCCCGGTTCGTGGCCGGGCTGCCGGGCAACCCGCAGTCCGCCATCGTCGCGTTGGTGTCGTTGGTCGCCCCGCTGCTCGCCGGCCTCCAGGGCCGGTCGATGCCGGTGCTGCCGCAGGTCACGTTGGCCGAGGCAGTGCCCGGTCGCGGTGACCACACCCATCTGGCACTGGTCCGACTGGACCGTGCCGCCGGCGTAGCGTCCCCGGTCCGCCACGTCGGCTCGGCGATGCTGCGCGGCCTGGCCGGCGCGGACGGGTTCGCGGTCATCCGACCCGGCACCAGCGGCGAGCCGGGCGACCGGGTGCCGATCGTGCCACTGCCGTTGTTTCCCGGGGAGCGTGCGTCGTGACCGCACCAGCGATCACCTTCGGCGAGGTCACCGACCAGCCGCTCGACCTGGCCACGCACGAGGCGGCGGTCGCCGACCGCCGGGCCGGTGCCGTGGTGTCCTTCCAGGGTGTGGTCCGCGACCACGACCACGGCCGTCAGGTCACCAGCCTGGAGTACGAGGGGCACCCGAGCGCCGCGCAGGTGCTCCGCGAGGTGGCCGCCGAGATCGCCGCGGAGCCCGACGTCTACGCGGTGGCCGTCTCGCACCGGGTCGGCCCCCTGGCGATCGGTGACGTGGCGCTGGTCGCCGCGGTGAGCACCGCGCACCGGGCGGCGGCCTTCGCGGCCTGCGCCCGGCTGGTCGACGAGGTCAAGGCGCGGCTGCCCATCTGGAAGCGGCAGGTCTTCACCGACGGCACCGAGGAATGGGTCAACTGCCCCTGACCGGTCAGCGGTGGCCGTTGACCATCACGGACCTGGCGGGCCGGTCGCCGTAGAACGCCGGTTCCGCACCCGGGCGCCAGGGCAGCGCGGCCACCAGCACGATCAGCGCGAGCGCGAGCGAGTTCTCCATCAGTGCTCCGAACAGGCCGTCCTGGTAGTGCGACATCTCCGGCAGTTGGTGCTCGTACGGCCAGATCGGAGAGATCAGGAAGAGCAGGTAGAGCCCGATCGCGGCGACGCCGTGGCGGAGCCCGGTCAGCGTCGGGTACCAGATCGGCGGGCGGAGCCCGTTGACCCCGGGTAGCCCGCCGAATGCCGGCCCCTGGCCGGTGCGCTGCGGCATCCCCCGGCTCGCCTCGCGGCGACGCACGGCGGCGTCGGCCAGTACGATGATCGCCGGGATCACCCAGACCAGGTGGTGCGTCCAGGAGATCGGGCTGATCACGTTCGCGGTGAGACCGACCAGCGTGAAGGCGGTCAGCTCGTCACCGTCGGCGCGGGAACTGGCCGCCCGGGACAAGCCCAGCGCCAGGACCAGCACCGAGAAGGCGAGCCACAGCAGCCCCGGGGTCTCGATCGAGTCGTACAGCCGGGCGAGCAGACCGGCGAGGGACTGGTTGGGCGTCATGTCCGCTGCGCCGACCCGTTCGGTCTGCCACAGCACACTGCCGAAGTAGGTCCGCGACTCGTCACCGACGATCGCGAAGGTCCCCACCGTCACGCCGATCGTGGTGCCGATGGCGGTGGCCGCCACCCGCCACTGACGGGTGATCAGCAGGTAGGCGATGAACAGCGCCGGGGTGAGCTTGACCGCGGTGGCGAGGCCGATTCCGGCCCCGGCCCAGGCCCCGCCGTAGATGAAGCGCAGCAGCGGGCCGTCGGTGGCGGCGTAGTGGGTGCCCCGGCGGGACCGCCAGCGAAGGCCGATCAGGTCAGCCATGATCAGGGCGAACAGCAGGATGTTGACCTGGCCGTAGCCGAGTGTCTCCCGGGCTGGCTCGATGGCGACCGCGAGCGGCACCGCGACGGCCACCGTGAACCACAGTGGCCACCCCAGCCGGTCCACGATGGGTCGGAGCAGCCCGGCCAGCACCAGCGCCAGCGCGGCGATGCTGGCGGCGGCGTTGACCATGCCCGCCGCGCCGATCGGCAGCTGCGCCATCGGCAGCATGACCAACCCGGCGAAGGGTGGGTAGGTGAACCCCAGTGTGGTTCCGGGCGCGATGAACTCGTAGAGCTCGTGACCGCTCGCCCACCACACCACGGCACCGTGGTAGATCTTCATGTCGAAGAAGTTGTACGGTCGCCCGAAGGTGCCGATGGCGAGCCATGCGGCATAGGCGACGGCCGCCACGATGGCGCCCCGTACGACGTTCCTGCGATCGATCCCGCGCGTCACGCGGTCGATCCCGCGCGTCACACGTTGGATTGGGGCGAGGCGGTCCGCCCGTCTACCGACAGCCGTCGGCATGGCGTGGCCACCCCCGTACCAAGGTCGTCCTACCCGTCCAGGTCCTGCACGGAGCCTAGAACGGCGCCTCACGTCAGTGCCTCCCGCGTTATGCGACCGTGTCCGATCCCACACATGTTTTTGACATTTCCACCGCGTTAACGCCTACCGGGTGGTTCAGGTAATTCGTGGCCTTAGCGGGGGGTGGGGGTGAGACCGAGACGGATCGACGCAGGTCAGCCGGGGAGTCGACGTGCGGTGGACGCGGAGCGGACGGCGATTCGGGCCTCGCGTCGGGCGGTCCGGACGGCGCGTTGCATGGAACGTCGAGAGTGACCGATGCGATGACCCGTCCGCCACCGTAGACCCGGCTTGCCGCCGGTGTCCGCTGCGGCGAGCAGTAGACCGCCGAGGAGCCCGAGGTTCTTCAGGACGTGAATCTGGTTGTTGTTCTTGGCGATCGGGTCGTCGTTGTTCCAGAAGGGATGCCCGGCGATGGTCACCGGCACCAGCGTACCGGCGAGGACCAGCGCGGCGGGTCGACTGAACCGGCCGGTTGCCAGCATCAGCCCGGCGCTGACCTGCACGGCCGCGTTGAGCCGGATCAAGGTCTCGGTCTCGGTGGGGAAGCTCGGGTGTGCCTTCTTCAGCACGGGCGCGACCCTGTCGGTCACCGGTTTGGCGGCCACCGCGAGCCGGCCGGGGTTGCGGAGGTTGCGATACCCGCTGACCACAAAGATGCCGCTCAGCATGGCGCGGGCGAGGGAGCGTACGGGCGTCATGGATCAGTCATACCCCGTCGCGGCGTTTGCTACCCCGGCAACCGCAGGATCGGATTGGTGTTCGTTCACGTACGCCACGCCGAATCGAGCGACCGTCACGGATGGGCGGGCGCTGACGGGTAACGTCGCGCGGGTGACCACGCTGCGGCTACGCCCCGAGGACCCGGCCGACGCCGGCCCGGTCCGCCGCGTGCTGGCCGCCGCCTTCGCCCGCCCGGACGTGGCGACGCCGCCGGAGGTCAGCCTGGTCGACGAACTGCGCGACACCACCGCCTGGGTGCCGGAGCTGGCCATGGTCGCCGAGTACGGGGGTGAGGTCGTCGGTTACGCGCTGCTCACCCGGGTGCGGTTGCGGCCGGAGCGGGGCTCGGACATGCCCGTCCTGGCACTCGGCCCGGTGGCGGTCGCGCCGCACCGACAGCGAGTCGGGCACGGCACGGCGGTCGTGCAGGCCGCCCTGGACGCCTCGACCGAGCTGGGCGAGCGGCTCGTCGTCGTCCTCGGTGCCCCGGCTTTCTACCGCCGGTTCGGGTTCGGCCCGGCGAGTGAGCTGGGCCTGACCGGCCCGTGGACCGGCCTCGGTGAGCCCTGGCAGGCGCTGGTGCTGCCGCCGTCCACCAGCGAGGAGGGCCCCCCGCCTCGCGGTGAGGTGCTCTTTCCGGCGCCCTGGTCGAAGGTCTGACCGGCCCGACGCGGTGGGTGGTGGTCAGGCCGGTTGGGTCCGCAGGTACCGGCCGAAGTGCGGGACCGTGAAGGCGACTGTGCCCCGCTCACCGGAGTAGATCAGCCCCTTCTTGATCAGCGCGTCCCGGGCTGGGGACAGGCTGGCCGGCTTGCGGCCGAGGGCACGGGCGATCTCCGCGGTGGGCACCGCGGCGTCCATGTCGTCGCGGACCACCGCGCCGGTCTCGCCCTCGACCGCTGACATCATGGCCATCGCCCGCATGTACTCGCGTTCGGCGGGAGTGGCCCGTTCGAAGCGGGAACCGAAGAAGCCGACCGCCAACTCGGCCTCCGCCTCGGGCGCGGCGACCCGCACATCGGCGGCGGTGATCGGCGAACGCGGCGCGTGATCCCAGGTCGCCTTCCCGTACGCCTGGACGAAGTAGGGATAGCCGCCGGACTTTTCGTAGAGCAGGTCGAGGGCCTTCTGCTCGTATTCGACCTCCTCGCGCTCGGCGGGCGCGCAGAGCGCCCGATCGGCGGCGATCCGGTCGAGCCGGTCGATGCGTTGATAGCGGAACAACCGTTCGGAGTACGACTTGGCGGCGCTGAGCACGGCCGGCAGGTGCGGAAGGCCGGCACCGACGACGATCAGCGGCGCACCGAGCTGGGACAGCTCGTGGCAGGCGGCGCAGAGCGCCGACACGTCCTCCGGACCGAGATCCTGCATCTCGTCGATGAAGATGGCGATTCCGGTGCCGACATCGCTGGCCACGGCTGCGGCGTCACTGAACAGCTCGACCAGGTCGATCTCGATGTCGCCGGAGTCGGCCCGACCGCTGGCGGCCGGCACGTCGATGCCGGGCTGCCACCGGTCGCGCAGCTTGGTGGCGGCACCGGCCCGGCCGGTCGGGGTGGACCGCTGGGCGAACGCCTTGAGGACGCCGAGGAACGCGTCGATCCGGTCCGGCGCGCGGTGGCGGGGGGCCAGCTCCCGGACCGCCATGTGCAGCGCGGCGGCGACCGGTCGGCGCAATGACTGGTCCGGTCGAGCCTCGATCTTGCCGCTGCCCCAGAGCCGGTTGATGGCCTGTGACCGGAGGGTGTTGAGCAGAACCGTCTTGCCGACACCACGCAGCCCGGTGAGCATCAGGCTGCGCTCGGGTCGGCCCCGGGCGATGCGCTCGAGCACGATGTCGAAGACGTCCAGCTCCCGCCCCCGCCCGGCAAGTTCGGGCGGACGCTGGCCGGCGCCCGGCGCGTACGGGTTGCGGACCGGATCCACGCATCGCAGATTATCGGGCCATCTAGCTGCGAGGCTAGACATGGATAGATGGGGCTACCGGCGTGTCGAGACCGTCGACCACAAACTAGGGCTGTCTAGCGTGGACGCTAGACAGCCCTAGTTTTGCCAATCGGGGTACCGGGCCCCCGGATCGGGCTACCGCTTCTTCAGGCAGAGCACGTAGTCGAACAGGTCGACCGAGTTGTCGTGCACGTAGTTCGCGGTCGCCTGCGGCGCGAGCGTCTCGCACCGGTCGCCGTCGGTGGTCGCCGGAATCCGTAGCAGCACCTGGTAGGTGTTCGGGCCGCACGGCACCTTGCGGAGCTCCGCGTCGTCCTCACTGCCGTCGTTCACCACGCAGTCACCCCTCGCGAACTCCTCGTCCGGGGTCGGCGCGGCCGACGTCGGGGCGTCGCTGGGCAGAGCGGGCGGTGCGACCGGGGCGCTCGTCGACGGGGTACGCGCCGCGTCACTGCCAGCGTCGGCGACCTTCCAGACCGCCCAACCGGCCAGGCCGAGGCACGGACAGAGCACGAGCAGCACCACCACCGTGATGATGAGAGCGACGTTGCGGCCGGTCTTCTTCACCGGCGCGGCGGGCGGCATCCCGTAGCCGCCGGGCGGCTGCTGACCCCATGGCGCGGGTGGCTGACCCGGTATCCCGGCCGGCTGACCGGGCGTCGGGCCGGCCGGCGGGAACGGGCCGGGTGGTGGGAACGGCCCGGACGGCGGTGGCGGGCCGGCCGGTGGGTAACCCGGCCCCGACATGGGCGGCGTCGGGCCGGCCGGCGGGTACGGCCCGGGCGGTGGGTATCCCGGGCCCGAGGTGGGCGGCGGCGCCCACATGGGTGTGGTCGGCGGCTCCGGATTGGTGGATGGCGGCGCCCACATGGGTGCCGTCGGTGGCTCCGCGCCGGTCGACGGCGGACCCCACTGCGCACGGGTCGGGTCCTCCGCGGCTGACGGTTTGCTCCACTGGGGCAGGGTCGGGTCGACCGGTGGTGAGCTGTCAGGCCCGGCGGGCGGTCGCTGATCTGGGTCGTCCGGCTGATCGGAACCCGCAGGTCCGTAGGTCGTCATGTCATCCCCGGGGGTGGGTGGTCTCAGCGTTGCTTGAGGCAGAGGACGAAGTCGAGAGTGTCCAGCTCACTGTCGAAGAAATACCAGTTGGTGTAGCCCTCGACCTTGGCGCACTTGGCCTCGGCGTCGCGCTCGCCGCTGGTCGGGCCGTCGATCCGGCTCAGCACCTGGTACGACTTCGCGGTACAGCCGCTGATCAGCAGCTTCGGCTTGCCGCCGGCGGTGCCGTCGTTGCGGACGCACTGGCCGACCTTCGCGAACCGCGGATCAGCCGACGACTCCGGCGCGGCCGCGCTCGGCGCGGGCTCGACCGCGTCCGCGCTGGGCTCACCGGCAACGGCCGAGCTGCTCGGCGCGGCTGCCGGCGCCGGGTCGCTCTGCCCACGGCGGACCCAGAACGCGCCGGCGACGGCCACCACCAGCAGCACGACGGCCAGTACCGCGATCAGTGGCCCTCGACCGCGCCGCCCCGGTGCCGGATCCCCGCCGTGCGGGTCGTCGGGCCGGTACGGCGGCTGCCCGCCGTACGTCGGGGTCGGCTGGTACGAGCCGCCGTAGGGCGCGCGGGGCTCGTGGCCGTACGGCGTGTCCGTTCCACCGCCGTAGGGCGCGCCGGGCGCCGCACCGTAGGGCGCGGCGGGTGGGCCGTCGTACGGCCCGGGTCGTCCCTGGGGTGTGGGCGGGTACGACGGGACCGCCGGCGGGTAGGGCGTCGGCGCGGGCGGGTAGGGCTGCTGCACCGGGTGACCCGGCGTCTCGTCGGGTCTCTGCCCACGCCACGGCCCCGGGTGGCCGCCTCCCGGTTGTCCGTAGTTCGTCATGCCGCCCTCCTGCACGAGTGGTGAGAGGCCGGCCACCAAAGCGCGACGCGGACTCCGAGGTCACCGTAGCGTGGTCGACTGATGAGCTCACCTTCACCGAGCGCCACGGTCCTCGGCGACCGTCGCGCCAGCACCACCCCGACCCTGATCTGGACCGCGTTGATCGTGGTCTACCTGCTCTGGGGGTCGACCTATCTGGCCATCCGGATCACCGTGGAGACGCTGCCTCCGCTGCTGTCGGCCGCGCTCCGGTTCGCCGTGGCCGGTCTGATCCTGGCGGTCGTGCTGCGCCTGCGTCGAGGCCCCGGCGCGCTGCGGGTGGACCGACGGCAACTCGGCTCGGCCGCGTTGGTCGGGGTGCTCCTGCTCGCCGGTGGCAACGGCCTGGTGGTGCTCGCCGAATCGGGGCCGCCGGGTGTGGCGGTGCCGTCCGGGATCGCCGCGCTGCTGGTGGCCACGGTGCCGCTGCTGGTGGTGCTGTTGCGCTCGGCCACCGGGGACCGGCCGCCGGTCTGGACGTTCGCCGGGGTCACCCTGGGCTTCGTCGGCCTCATCCTGCTGGTGCTGCCCGGCGGTGGTTCGGCCGCGGTGCCGCTGCTCGGGGCGTTGACCGTGGTGGCGGCGGCCACCTCCTGGTCGGTGGGGTCGTTCCTGTCCGGACGGATCCGGATGCCCGCCGACCCCTTCGTGGCCACGGTGTACGAGATGCTGGCCGGCGCGCTGGTGCTGGTCGTCGTCGCCGCCGGTCGGGGCGAACTGGCCGACTTCCACCCGGCGGCGGTCAGCACCCGGTCCTGGTTGGCGCTGGGCTACCTCATGGTGGCCGGCTCGCTGGTGGCCTTCACCGCGTACGTCTGGCTGCTGCACAACGCGCCGATCTCGCTGGTGTCGACGTACGCCTACGTGAATCCGGCGGTCGCGGTGGCGCTCGGCGCTTTGCTGGTGGCCGAGCCGATCACTGCGCAGGTGCTGCTCGGCGGCGCCGTCATCGTCGCCGGGGTCGCCCTGGTGGTGACCACCGAACGGCCGCGTCGGGCGGGCACGGGATCACGATCGGGGGCCACGCTGGCGCGCGACCGCCAGTAACGTCCGGCCCATGTCGGCCGCCGCGCTGGTGTCGACCGCGCTGCTCGGCGCGTTGGTCGGTCTCGTCGTACCCCTGGTGTCGCGGCGCTTCGCCACGGCGGACGCCCGGCCATGGGCGTTTCCGGGGCCGCAGCCGGTCCGGCGGCCCTGGGTCGACCCGATGGTGGCGGCCAGCGTCTTTGTCGGCCTTGCCGTCGCCGTGGGTGACGACCCGGCGCTGCCGGTCTTCCTCGCGGTCGCGGCGGTCGGTCTGGTGCTGGCGCGGGTCGATCTGGCCTGCCTGCGGCTGCCCGACCCGTTGGTCCTCGTCGCCGGGATGCTGGCCCTCGGGGGTCTGACCGCTGTGGCGTTGCTGTCCGGCACTCCCGGCCGGCTGCCCGGCGCGCTGGGTGGTGCGGCGGTCGCGGGCGTGGCGCACGTGCTGCTGGCCCTGCTGCCCGGCTCACGACTGGGCTTCGGGGACGTGAAACTCGCCGCCGTCCTCGGCCTGCCGCTCGGCTGGTTGGGCCGGGATGCCCTGCTCACCGGGCTGCTCCTGCCACACCTGCTGCACGGCGGCCTGGTGCTCGGTCTCCTTGCTGCCCGAAAGGTGCACCGGAACACCCTGCTGCCCCTCGGCCCGGCCCTGCTCACCGGCGCCTGGCTCGCCGCCCTCCTCGCCTAACCCGCCCCGCCCACCCCCGCTCCTCGCCCACGACTTTGTCGATCTTGCAGTTTCTGCACCGACATAAGGTGCATGCCCCGCACAACGACGACCGAAAGTGCAAGATCGGCGGGCGCGGGCGCGGGCGCGGGCGCGGGCGCGGGCGCGGGGCCCGCGGGGTGCGGGGTGGGTTAGATCAGGCGGAGTTGGCGGTCCTTGGGGCGGCGGGGTTCGGCTTCGCCGAAGCGTTCGAAGAGGCCGGGGTCGATGGTGCCGAGGAACGGCGAGGGGGCGCAGTCGCGCTCGGTACCGTGCCGGGTGCGCCGGGCGGCGTGACTGACGTACAGCCGGTCCTGGGCCCGGGTCAGGCCGACGAAGAAGAGCCGGCGCTCCTCGGCCACGGCGTCCTCGTCGGGCGTCGAGCCCGGCCAGCGCAGCGGCAGCAGCCCGTCCTCGACGCCGACCAGGAAGACCACCGGAAACTCCAGGCCCTTCGCGGCGTGCAGCGTGAGCAGCGTGACCGCCTCGGCGCGCGGGTCGAGCGCGTCCACCTCCGCGCCGGTGGCCAACTGCGACAGGAAGGTCTCCAGGTCGTCGCCGCAGCGTCGGGCCAACGGGGTCAGCAGGTCCACGGCCGAGCGGACGTCCTCGGGGCGGACCGCGCTGGCCGCGCCGTCCAGGGTGGGCACGGCGAACCGCTCGGCGACCACCTGGCCGGCCAGCCGTACCCGGGCGGCCAGTGAGCCGGCCAGACCGTCGGCGTGCCGCAGCTCGCGGGCGATGGCCGCCACCCCGGGCCGATCCCGCAGCCGGTCGTGGGAACGCTTCTGCACGGGGATGTTGGCCCGGGTCAGGGCGTCCACGATCGGGGCGGCCTGCGCGTCGGTGCGGTACAGCACGGCGATGTCGGAGAACGACAGCGAGGTGGACCGGCCGTCGATGCGGCCCGAGTCCAGCGAGCGGTGCGACAGGCCGCCGACCAGGTCGTCGACGGTACGCACCACAAAGTCGGCCTCCTCGACCACGGACGCCGCCGGGTAGCGCCCGACCAGCGGGGCCTCCGGGTCGAGCCGGGCCGGGTCCAGTCGTCGACCTCGGACCAGCGAGGACGGTGCGATGGCCTGCACGGCGGCGGCCAGGATCGGAGCCGACGAGCGGTAGTTGCGGTTGAGCCGGACCAGTCGGGCGTCGGTGAAGTCCTCGGAGAAGCGCAGGAAGTAGCCGACGTCGGCACCTCGGAACGAGTAGATCGCCTGGTCCGGGTCGCCGATCGCGCAGAGGTTGCCGTCGGCGGGGCTGAGCAGCCGAAGCAGCTCGTACTGCACCTCGTCGACGTCCTGGTACTCGTCCACGAAGATCCACCGCCAGCGGTCCCGGTACCGCTCGACCAACTTCCGGTCGGCCCGCAGCAGCTCCACCGGCAGGCTCACCAGCTCGTCCAGGTCGACCAGGTCCTGCTTACGCAGCAGTGAGGTGTAGGCGACGCTGTCGTCGCCGGCCTCGGTGCGGGCGGCGGCCCGCTCGGCGTCGTCGGCGATCCGAAAGTCGGCCGGGAGGCCCGCCGCGTCCGCGTTCTCCCGCAGGATGGTCAACCCCAGCGCGTGGAACGTGCCCACGGTGACGTCCTCGGCGACCGGGCCGAGCAGGCCGTCGAGGCGGTGCCGCAACTCCTCGGCGGCCCGGCGGGTGAACGTGATCGCGAGACAGTGCTCGGGAAAGACGTTCAGCTCCGCGCAGAGGTACGCGATCCGGTGGGTGAGCGTCCTGGTCTTGCCGGTGCCCGGGCCGGCCACGATGAGCAGCGGGCCGCCGGGGGCGGAGGCGGCCACCCGCTGCATGGCGTCCAGTCGGTCCAGCAGGCCGGTGCCGACCTCCTCCATACCGGAGAGCATCGGCTCGAACGGCTCGTGCGGGGACGGCGGCGACGCGATCGGCGGCGCGGGCGTCGGGGCCGGCTTCCGCTTCGGCTCCACCTTCGCCGCCGCCGGGCGCTTGGCCGCGACTCGGGGAGCCGGCTCCGTGGGCCGTCGCTGCGCCGGCACCGGTACGTCGAACAGGGTCTCCTGCGCGCCCAGCTCGGCCGGGTCGAAGAGCGTGATCACGCCGTACTCGCCGTCGTAACCGGGCACCCGGCGGACGTCGCCGCGCCGCAGTCGCCCGATGCCCTCCGCGAGCAGCTCACCGCCGGCCTGCGCGATGTCGGTCAGCGGCGTCGTGGTCAGGATCTCCAGCTCGGGGCCGAGTGCGGCCAGCAGCTCGTTGAGCCGCCCCTCGACCTTCTTCGACCGGGCACCCACCTTGTTGATCTCGCCGAGGATCTCGGCCAGCGGCACCAGGTGGGTGACGTCCCGGGCGTGTGCCGGCCGGTGCCCGTCCGGGCGGTCGGCCAGCTCCTCGATCCGGCTGAGGACACCCACGGTGAGGGGTTTGCCGCACTCGGGGCAGCGCCCGTCGGCGGCCCGGGTGCGCTCCGGAGACCAGTTGACCCCGCACAGTCGGTGCCCGTCCGCGTGGTACTTGCCCTCCTCCGGGAAGAACTCGATGGTGCCGGCCAGGCCGTCACCGGTACGCAGCGCCTCCCGAACGGCGAAGTAGTCCCGTTCGGCGGTCAGTACGGTCGCCTCCCGGCCGAGCGCCGGCGGCGAGTGCGCGTCCGAGTTGGACACCAGCTGGTAGCCGTCCAGGCTGCCGACCCGCCAGTTCATCGCCGGGTCGGAGGAGAGCCCGGTCTCCACGGCGAAGATGTGCTCGGCCAGGTCGGCGTAGCAGTCCGCGATCGCGTCGAAGCCGGACTTCGAGCCCAGCGCGGAGAACCAGGGCGTCCAGATGTGCGCCGGCACCAGGTAGCCGTCCGGGCTGGCCTCCAGGGTGATCTCCAGCAGGTCGCGGGAGTCCAGTCCGAGAATCGGCCGGCCGTCGGAGCCGAGGTTGCCGATCCGGCCGAGCGCGGTGTTGAACCGGGCCACCGCGTCCAGATCCGGCAGGTAGATCAGGTGGTGCACCTTGCGGGTCCGGTCGTCCCGCTTGTAGATGGTGGAGATCTCCACGCTCAGCATGAAGCGGACCGGGTCCGCCTCCGCCGTCCCGGCGAGCCGGGGTGGGAGCCGACGGGCGATGTCCCGTTCCGCCTCCGGGTCGAGCCGGTAGAGCCCCGGTTCGGCCGGGCGCAGCGTCTCCCGCAGGTGGTCGTACCAGGCGGGGTGGGTGAAGTCGCCGGTGCCGAGCAGGCCGATGCCCTTACGCCGGGCCCACCACGCGAGGTTCGGCAGGGTGAGGTCACGGCTGCACGCGCGCGAGTACTTCGAGTGGATGTGCAGGTCCGCGACGAATGGCGGTAGGCCACCGGGGGGTACGGCGCTGAACGGGGGCACGCCGCATCCTGTCACGCCCGCCGCGCCGGCCACCCGCCGCCACGCGCGGACGTGACCTCCGCTATGCCGAGCGCAGCTCGACCAGACTGATCTGCGGCTCCGCGCCGACCCGGACCGGCGGCCCCCAGAAACCGGCGCCGTTGGTCACGTAGACCTTGGTGCCGTCGACCTCGCCGAGCCCGCTGACCACGGGCTGCTCCAGCTTGACGGCCAGGTTGAACGGCACCATCTGCCCGCCGTGGGTGTGCCCGGACAGTTGCAGGTCGACGCCGTAGCGGGCCGCCTCCTTGGCCGCCAGGGGCTGGTGCGCGAGCAGGACCACGGGACGGCTCGGGTCGCGGTCGCCGAGAGCAGCGGCGAAGTCCGGCCCGGCGGCGAGGCCGGTGCCCACCGCGGTGAGGTCGTTCACGCCGGCCAGGTCGAGCACACCGCCCCGGGCCTGGATCTCCTGCCGCCGGTTCTGCAGCACCCGCAGACCGAGCCGGTCGACCTCCTGGACCCACTCCTCCACGCCGGAGTAGTACTCGTGGTTGCCGGTGACGAAGAAGCTGCCGTAGCGGGAGCGCAGGTCGCGCAGCGGCGCGGCGGCCGGGCCGAGCTCGGCCACGGACCCGTCGACCAGGTCACCGACGACCGCGACGATGTCCGCGTCGAGCCGGTTGATCGCGGCGACGATCCGCTCGGTGTGCGCCCGCCCGCGCAGCGGGCCGAGGTGGATGTCGGAGACGGTGGCGATGCGCAGGCCGTCCATGCTGCGGGGGAGTTTGGCCAGCGGGATCCGCACCCGGTCGAGCTGGGGCGGGCCGAGCGCCGTGCGGATGCCGTACCCGGTGACGCCGGTGGCGGTGAGGCCGGCGAAGATGGCTGCCCCACGGGCCAGCAGCAACCGACGGGACGGGTCGTGGTCCGGTGCCGCGACGGCGCCGGCGGCCGGCGGCTCGGTCGGCCCGGCGGCACCGACCAGCACCGGCTCGGGCGCGGCGGTGGTGGGCTCCGCGGCAACCACCCGGCGACGCAGCACCAGTCGGGTGACCAGCATCGGGACTTCCAGCACGACCAGTACGACCAGCAGGTAGAACATCAGCGCGAGCCACAGGTAGCCCGGCCAGGCGAGCCAGTAGAGCCCGGCCTGCGTCCCGGCGAGGGTGACCGGCACGAGCAGGGCCAGCACCAGGGCGGCGATCCCGCCGATCCGTCGCCAGCGGCCCGGCGTGGTGGTGTCCCGGACGAGCCGCTTCCACAGGTAGAGGTGGATGAGACCGGTGACCAGCGCCAGGACAGCCACGAACCCCAGAACAGCCATCATGTGTGCGCCTCCCTCAGCCGCCCGCGAACGGGGGCAGGACATCGATCGTGGCCCCGGCCGGCAGGGGTGCCCGACGATCATGACAGGTGACGCCGTTCACGAGGAAACTCGCCACCCGCAGCACCGCGGCGAGTCGGTCGCCGTGGCGCCGGGTCAACTCGGCCGTGAGGTCGTCGAGTGACCGCCCGCCGGGAATGGCCTCCTCGGCGCGGCCGGCGGCGGCGCGGGCACCGGCGAAGTAGCGGACGGTCAGCGGTGTCCCCGGCATGCTCATCCGCCGATTGCGGACATCGGGCGGGTCGGCTGGAGGAAGGTGGGGTCGTCGATGCCGTGCCCGGCACGCTTGCCCCACATCGCGGTACGCCAGCGTCGAGCCAACTCGTCGTCGTCCGCGCCGGTGCGGAGCGCGGCGCGCAGATCCGACTCCTCGGTGGCGAAGAGGCAGGCGCGGACCTGACCGTCGGCGGTCAGCCGGGTGCGGTCGCAGTCCCCGCAGAAGGGGCGGGTGACGCTGGCGATCACACCGACCCGGGCCGGGCCTCCGTCGACCAGCCAGGTCTCCGCCGGTGCCGCGCCGCGCTCGGCCGGGTCCGGGCTGAGATCGAAGGCGGTGCGCAGGGACGCCAGGATCTCCTCGGCGGTGACCATGGTGTCGCGGGCCCAACCGTGCTGGGCGTCCAGCGGCATCTGCTCGATGATCCGCAGCTGGTAGTCGTGATCGAGGGCGAAGCGGAGCAGTGCCGGCGCCTCGTCCTCGTTGACACCCCGCATCAGCACTGAATTGATCTTCACAGGGCTGAGCCCGGCGGCCGCCGCCCCGGCGAGCCCGGCCAGCACCGCGTCGAGGCGGGGGCGGCGGGTCAGCGTGGTGAACCGGCCCGGGTCCAGGGTGTCCAGTGAGACGTTCACCCGATCCAGGCCGGCCGCCCGCAACGCCGGGGCCAGCCGGTCCAGGCCGATGCCGTTGGTGGTCAGCGAGACCCGGGGGCGGGGGTCGAGGGCGGCGACCGCCGCCACGATGTCGACCAGCCCGGATCGGATCAGCGGCTCACCGCCGGTGAACCGCACCTCGGTCACGCCGAGCAGCTCGACAGCCACCCGGACCAGCCGGACGATCTCCTCTTCGGTCAGCAGCTCGGGGCCGGCCAGCCAGGGCAGCCCTTCCGCCGGCATGCAGTAGGTGCAGCGCAGGTTGCACTTGTCGGTGAGGGACACGCGCAGGTCCCGGGCGACACGGCCGTACCGGTCGACGAGGACGCCATCGGTCCTCGGGGCGACGCTCACCTGTCGACCGTAGCGCGCTCGGCCCGGCTCAGGACGGCACGGGCGGTCTGGACGACCACATCTCGGTAGCTGGCGCCGAAGAGCGCGGTGTGCACGAGCAGCACCTGGAGCTGATGCAGGGGCACGCGCTCACGCCAGCCGTCCGGTAGCGGCCAACTCTCCTGGTAGGCGGCCAGCACCCGATCCAGGTGGGGAATGCCGCCGAAGAGGGCGAGCTGGGCGAGATCCGTCTCGCGGTGCCCGCCGTGCGCTGCCGGGTCGATGAGCCAGGCCCGGTCGTCCGCCCCCCACAGCACGTTGCCCGGCCACAGGTCGCCGTGGATGCGCGCGGGCGGCTCGTCGCCGCCGAGCCCGTCGAGGCGACCGATCACCTGCTCGACCAGCGTGGCATCGGCGCTGGTCAACGCGCCACCGTCGACCGAGCGTCGCAGATAGGGGGCGAGTCGGCGCTCGGCGAACCAGGTCGACCAGCGCCCGTCGGTGGGGGTGTTGTCCTGGGGGAGCGAGCCGATGAAGCCGGGCCAGGTCGCACCGAAGGCGGTTGCGCCCGCCCGGTGCAGCCCGGCCAACTCTCGGCCGAAGCGCTCCGCGGCCTCCGGCGTCGGTTCGCCGGGCTCCACCCAGTCGAGCGCCAGCAGCTCCGGCAACACCACGATCACCTCGGGTACGGCCACCGCGCCCGCCTCCCGCAGCCAGCGCAGGCCGGCGGCCTCGGCGGCGAAGAGGCCCTCCGGCGCCGGTCGGTCGGCGCCCTCCGGCCAGGACTTGGCGAAGACGGAGTGGCCGTCGTCCAGGGTGAGCCGGGCGGCGGCGCAGATGTTTCCACCGGCGACCGGCGTCTCCCGGAGCCGCTGATGGGTCCGGAAGGTGGGCAGGTGTGCCGGATGCGCGCGCAGGTACGCCAGGTCCATCAGCGCACGGTAACCGCTCCTTACGACAGCCAGGTGTCGCCCGACGACATCGGCGTTCTTTCCGCACTCGTAGGTGTGGCGCGAGCAGGGAAAACACGCTCAGTAACTGTGGATAAGCCGCGTGTCGTCCACAGGGGTAGCAGGGCCCGGCACGCCCGCCGCAGGCTTCCGACATGACCTCGACCGAACGCCCTCAGCTCGCCGTCCGCTCACCCGCCGACCTGATCGCCGCCGTGCCGTACCTGCTCGGCTTTCATCCCACCGACAGCGTGGTCGCCGTGGCGCTGGTCGGCCGGCAGATCGTCTTCGCCGCCCGCGCGGACCTGCCCGACCCGACCGATACGGGCGGGCTGGCCGGGCACCTGGCCGGTGTGATCCGCCGGCAGGGCGCGGAGGCCGCCACCGTGGTGGGTTACGGGCAACCGGAGCGGGTCACTCCGGCCGTGGACGCGGTGCGCGACGCGCTGAGCGACACCGGGCTGCACGTGCTCGACGCGCTGCGGGTCACCGACGGCCGCTGGTGGTCCTATCTCTGCACCGAGCCCGACTGCTGCCCGCCGGAGGGTCGCCGCTACGACCCGACCGCCAACCGGGTGACCGCCTCGGCGGTCTTCGCCGGCCAGGTCGCACTCCCCGACCGGACGGCCCTGGTGGCGCAGGTGGCACCGGTCGACGGGCCGGCCAGGGAGGCGGCCCGCGCGGCCACCGCCCGGGCCGAGCTGAGACTGGCCGAGCTGGTCGAGCAGGCGCCCGAGAGCGACCTGCTCGGCGCTCGGGCGCTGCGCTCCGCCGGGGTGGCGGCGGTCCGCGAGGCCCAGCGCCGGCAGCGGCGTGGTGAGCGGCTCGATGACGACGAGGTGGCCTGGCTGACCCTGCTGATGACCCACCTGCCGGTCCGCGATCACGCCTGGGAGCGCACCGACGGTCGGGACCGGGACATCGCCCTCTGGACCGACGTGCTGCGCCGGGCCGAGCCGGAGGTGGCCGCCGCTCCCGGCGCGCTGCTGGCGTTCGCCGCCTGGCGGGCTGGGCAGGGCGCGTTGGCGGCGGTCGCGCTCGAACGCACGCTCAGCCTGCACCCCGACTACTCGCTCGCCGTGCTGCTGGACGACCTGCTCCGGCGCGGCGTGCCCCCGGCCGAGCTGGACGGCTGGCCGTCGGTCGGGATGCCCGGGGTCATCCGTCCCCGCAGACGGAGTCGACGTGGCCGCCGCTGACCGGGAGGGCGACGAAGTCATCGGCGCGCGGTGTCTCGACTCCGCTTCACGGATATCGGGTTATCCCCGCTACCGGGACACCCCGATATCAGCAAACCCGAGTCGATCATGCGACAGGGCGGCCCTAGCCGACAGGGCCGATCTTCTTGGCCAGCCCCACGAAGCCCGCCCAGGCGGCCGGTTCGAAGGTCAACGTGCCGCCGTTCCGGTCCTTGGTGTCGCGTACGAGCACGACACCCGGCAGGTTGTCGGCCACCTCGACGCACGCGCCGCCGTTCGAGCTGCTGCGGGTGCTCTTGCGCCAACGGGCGCCGGTCAGGTCATCCATGCTCGCGCTCTCATCAGGTCGATGGTCAGGTCTCGCGGTAGCGCTAACGACCTCACGCTATCCCAGACCGCCCAGAGCGGAGCAACGTCATTACTGAGGCGTCCGGCCGCCTGGTCGTCGAGGTAGCCGACGTCGCCGCCGTCGGGCGTGCTGGCGATGACGAACGGCCCGGCCTGGCCGGGGTGGAAGCCAGCCGTCAGGGGAAGGACGTGGATCATCACCGCTGGCCGCTCGGCGAGCACGATCAGATGATCGAGCTGGTCAGCCATGATGTCGGGTCTTCCCCGCCGCAGCGCGGCCTCGTCGATGACGAAGACGCTCAACGGCGGGCGAGGCCGGTCGAACACGGCGGCCTGCCGGCGGAGGCGTGTTTCCACGTGCGCCTCCAGGTCGTCGTCGGCCCAGAGCCCGCTGCTCAACACGGCTCGCGCGTACGCCTCGGTTTGCAGCAGGCCGGGTAAAACAGCGGACTCGTACCACCGCAGCCCCACGGCCTCGCGCTCAATGTCCGTCCAGGGCCGGAACCACGCCGGCTCGCGTCGCTTGTACAGGTCGGGCCAGAGATCGCTCTCGTCGCGGCCGAGGACCTCGGCGACCTTCGACCGGTGTCGAGTCTGTGGAATCCGTCCCGGGTTCGCCCATTTGGCCGCCGTCTTGGGATCAACCCCGATCTGGGCGGCGAGACTGTCGGCGGTCAGGCCGGATTTCGACATGGCTTCAGCGACGGCGCGGTTCATCCGGTTCTCCTCCAGTACGTCCGAGACGTCCACTGGAGATATTCCTACGCAGTGTATTCGGCTGGCAACCCTTGGAAGTGTGCGTCTGAGACGGCGCGATTGGTGGGGACTACCCGAGACCCGGTGGTCGCGTTCGTGTCGGGGCCGCCTCGTGGACGAGCACTCAGGGGCGGCCCCTCCCAACGACGAGGAGGAGACATGCCGGACAAGCTCATGGACCGGCCCGCATCACGCGGGGCCACGCCAACGGTGCCGCGATGATCGGGACGATGAAGGCCGGTGACCTCGTACGCCTGTCCCGCGCGGCAAGCCCGCAGTTCGTCAAGCCCATCACGGTCCGGGTCATCCGCGAGCTGACCGACCGCCACACCTACCACGGCTGGACCTGGATCGAGGCGTACGAGCTGGGACCGGATGGCGACGCACGGGCCAAACGAGAGCTGTTCGTGCTCCGCGAAGGAGCCGACCTGTTGGCGTCCGGCCCGCCGACGCGGCGCGAACCAGTGGGGGCTGGCCGATGACCGAGGAGGCGGAACACCCGCTGCTCAAGCCCGCGTGGCGCTGCCGTACCTGCGGGATCGCCTGGCCCTGCTCGACCGCGAAACTGCGCCTGCTCGGTCGGTATCGCGGCCGACCCGACGAGTTGATCGAGCACCTGAAGGCACTGCAAGCCGAAGCGACCGAACACCTTACCGAGCTGTACGGCGGCAAGACTCCGGAGGGCCTGACCGAACGTTTCACCGGCTGGGTCAAGGCTCGATAGCCCCGCCGACTCCCGCCCCGGCGCTGATCCCTCGTCCCCCGAGGTCGATCGCCCGGGGCGGGTACCTCCGTCGAAGGATGTACGCGTTGCTCCTGTCCACGGCCGACGCGGCCGGGCCGCTGCCGCCGGAGAATGATCTCGTGGCTGATCTCCGCGTTGGTACGACATGACCCCCGAGTTGCTGCTGTCGCTGGCCGGGCTGGCGTTGATCGACAGCACCAGCATCGGCACCCTCTTCATCCCGGTCTGGCTGCTGCTCGCACCCGGGCCGGTCAACGCCCGGCGGATCCTGGGCTACCTCGCCACCATTGCGGCGTTCTACCTCGCGGTGGGGCTGCTGCTGGTCTGGGGCGGCAGCAGGCTGGGTGACGCGCTGGGCGGCGCCCTGGACAACCCGGCTGTCCTCTGGGCGCAACTCGTCCTGGGCGTGGGAATGCTGGCGCTCAGCTTCCGCTACGACGGCAAGCGGCGCCCCCGTACCGGTGGTGTGTTGCGCTGGCGGGACCGGGCCACCGCCGGAGATTCGTCGGCCCGCTGGTTGGTGGGGCTCGCGCTCCTCGCGGCGCTCGCCGAGGTGGCGACCATGCTCCCGTACCTCGGTGCGGTGGGTCTGTTGGCCACCTCCGGGGTGGGGGCGGTGAGCGTGGTGGGGCTGCTCACCGGGTACTGCCTGGTCATGGTGGTGCCGGCGGTGCTGTTGCTGGGTGCCAGGGTGGCCCGCCCGCGACTGGTCGAGCCGGTGCTGGCCCGTCTGAACACCTGGATCGTCACGAAGGCGGGCAGCGCGTTGGGCTGGATCCTCGGCATCGCCGGCTTCCTGATCGCCCGCGACGCCGCCGCACGGCTGGCCCTTTTCGACCTGATCGACCGGATCGGCCGCTGACGGGCCGCCCGCCTCAGGCTGGCTGCTCCACCGTGATCCGGTGCGGCCCGGTGTAGACGTTCATGGTCCGCCCCCGCAGGAAGCCGACAAGTGTCATCCCCGCCTCGTCGGCCAGTTCGGCGGCGAGGGTGCTCGGGGCGGACACCGCGGCCAGCAGTGGCAACCCGGCCATCCACGCCTTCTGGGTCAGCTCGAAGCTGGCCCGGCCGGAGACCAGCAGCAGATGCCCGGCGAGCGGCAGCCGGCGTTCCCGCACGGCCCAGCCGATCACCTTGTCCACGGCGTTGTGCCGGCCCACGTCCTCTCGAAGGACCACCAGCTCACCGTCGGGGGTGAACAGGCCCGCCGCGTGCAGCCCGCCGGTCCGATCGAAGCCGCGCTGGGCGGCGCGCAACCGGTCGGGCAGCTCGACGAGCAGCGTGGCCGGCACGCTGAGCGGATCCGCCGCGACCGGAAAGAGCGACCGGGTGCGTACCGCGTCGATGCTGGCCTTGCCGCAGACCCCGCAGGAGCTGGTCGTGTAGAAGTTCCGGGACGGGTCGGTGGTCGGTTCCGGTACGCCGGGGGCGAGCACCACGTCCACCACGTTGTACGTGTTCGGCGTCTCCGCGCCGGCGCAGAGCTGCGCGGTCAGCACGTCGTCGGTCGACCGGATCAGCCCCTCGGTCAGCAGGAACCCGATGGCCAGGTCCAGGTCGTCGCCGGGGGTGCGCATGGTGACAGCGAGCGGCCGACGTCGGCCGGGGCCGACCGCGCCGACCCGGATCTCCAGCGGCTCCTCCACGGCGAGGGTGTCCGGTCGGCGGACCGACCCGCGCCCGGCGGTCACCGCGTCCAGGTCGATCCGGACCACACCCCGTCGATCAGTTGCCCGTCCCATCCCGCCATCCTCCACCCCCCGCCGGCACACCCGCACGGCCACCGGCCATCGAGCACCCGCGAGCGCCGGCCCGACCGAGCGCCGACCCGGCTACGGTGGCCGGATGGGGACGTACGCCGCCGTGGTGCTCGCGGGTGGGGCCGCCCGACGGATGGGCGGGGTCGACAAGCCCGCGCTTCCGGTCGGCGGCCGGCCGATGCGTGACCGGGTGCTGGCCGCCGTCGCCGATGCGACGCCGCGGGTGCTGGTCGGTGCGGCCGACGCCGTCCCGGCGGGTGTGCGGGTCGTTAGGGAGGACCCGCCGGGCGGGGGCCCGGTCGCCGCGGCGGCGGCCGGCCTGACGCTGTTGGAACCCGACACCACCCTGGTCGCGCTGCTCGCCGCCGACCTGCCGCTGCTCACCCGGGCCGCGATCGGTGACCTGCTGAGCCACCTCACCGACCCGGCCACCGCAGCCGGCGGCGAGGGGCGACCTGACGGGGCGTGCTTCGTGGACGGGGACGGCCGGCGGCAGTCGCTCTGCGGTGTCTGGCGGGTCGCCGCGCTGCGGGCAGCGTTGCACCGGCTGACGGTCGAGCGGGGTGGCGGTCTGTCCGGAGCCCCGGTCCGGGCGCTGCTGGCCGGTCTCGTCGTGCGGGAGGTGGCCTGGTCCGGCGAGGGCCCGCCGCCGTGGTTCGACTGCGACACTGACGAGGACGTACGCCGGGCGGAGGAGTGGGCGCGATGACGGTGATGGACGACTGGGTCACGGCGGTGTGCGCCGAGTTGGATCTGGACCCGGCCGGGGTGCCGGTGCCAGCGGTGCTGGATTTGGCCCGGGACGTCGCCCACCAGGTGCTGCGTCCGGGGGCACCGGTCACCGCGTACCTCTTCGGGTTGGCGGTTGGCCGGGGCGCGGAGCCGGCGGACGTCGCGGCCCGGCTCAGCGCGCTGGCCGGTGCCTGGCCGGTCGAGTTGGGCGCCGACCCCGTGGACCGGACGGCCCCCTGACCGCCGCTGTCCGATCCCGGTCCGGGCTGATTCGACCCACGGGCGGCGTGGGTAGGGTGATCGTGACGGACGGAGGCGATCATGACGGCTGACCACCCCTCGGCGCCGCACGGTGAGCTGCCCGGCGCTTCGACTGAGCCGGCGGAATCGATCCTGCTCGACGAGCCCAGCACCACCGACCTGCGGGCCAAGGTGACCGAGGCGTGGCGGGAGTTCGCCCGCGCGCTCGCCGTACGGCTGCGGGAACTTCCCGTCGGCGCGCACCTCGACGTGACCCTGGACCCCACCGCCTCCGGCACCGGGGACGCCGTCTATTCGATCAGCGTCGACGTGGACGCGGACCGGGTGCTGTCCGCCCGCGCGGTCGGGAACGCCACGCTTCCGGCGGGCTACCGACTGGACCGGGGTGCGGTGGCGGACATGGTCGCGCTCGGTTGGTCCCCGCCCGGGGTGGTCGCCGGCTCCGGCGGCGCCTTCGGGCTGAACGCCACGACGAGCGAGTCGACCCAGGTCGCCACGCTGCTCTCCCGCACCCTGCGCGACGTCTACGGTGCTCCGCACCCGGCCTTCCTCGTCTACCTGGTGCACGACGCCGAGGGTGAACCGTTGGCCGTGGACCCGCTGGGCACCGCGCGCAGCGAGTTCGGCCCGGACGCCGACGTCGAGGCGGACCTGGAGGAGGCGTTGGCCGAGGCGGCCGCCACGCAGGTCGAGCGGGACGACGTGCTCGACCTGGCCGATCGGGTCCGTACCGTGGTCTCCACGATGTTGAAGTCGGACACCGACCGGTTGCAGATCGACTCGGACGGCGACATCACCATCCGCGCCGGCTCGGCGATGGTCTTCGTACGGGTGCGGGACAACCCGCCCCTGGTGGACGTCTTCTCCCCGGTGCTCACCGAGGTGGAGCCGACCGAGCGGCTCTACGTCAAGCTCTCCGAGCTGACCAACCGGATGCCGATCGGCCGCCTCTACTGCGCCGACGACACGGTCTGGGCGTCCATCCCGGTGTTCGGCCGCAACTTCCAGGCGACCCATCTGATGCTGGCCGTGCAGGTGATGACGGGTCTCGCCGACGAGTTGGACGACCGTCTGCACGGCGAGTTCGGCGGCAAGCGGTTCTTCGGTGAGGGTGACAAGCCGGTCCGACGCGACGAGTCGGAGCACCGCACCGGCATGTACCTCTGAAACCCGATCAGGCCACGTCCAGCAGGGTCTTGCCGACCGTCGCGCGCGCCTCGATGGCGGCGTGCGCGTCGGCGGCGCGTTCCAACGGGAAACGCTGGCCGATGAGCGGTCGCAGGCGGCCGGCCGCCGCGTCCGCCAGGGCCTGTTCGGTGTACGCCCGCAGCCGCGCGGGTGGCACGTCCGGCCGGATCAGGGTGACCTGCCGTGCCGTGGCGGCCTCCGCCGACACCGGGGACCACTCCCCGCTCGCCAATCCGAAGCTGACCATCCGGCCGCCCGGGGAGAGCAGGTCGAAGGCGGCCCGGGCCACCGCACCGCCGACCCCGTCGAGCACCACGTCGACCCCACCGACCGCAGCTCGGACCTGCTGGGCCCACCCGGGCCGGAGGTAGTCGACGGCAAGCTCGGCACCCAGGCCGGGTAACAGGTCCACCTTGCGTCGCCCACCGGCCGCGCCGATCACCCGGGCTCCGGCCCGGGCCGCGAGCTGCACCAGCAGGCTGCCCACGCCGCCGGCCGCGGCTTCCACCAGCACCCGGTCACCTGGGCGGACGCCGACCGCATCGGTCAGCATGGTGGCGGTCCGCCCGTCGGCCAGCAGCGCCACCGCCTGGTCCAGCGCCAGCCCGGCCGGCACCGCGATCGACGCCGACGCGTCCACCGCCGCGCGTTCGGCGTAACCGCCCGAACCTCCGGTGGCGCTGATCACCCGCTGCCCGGTCAGCGTCGGGTCGACGTCCGACCCGACCGCGCTGATCACCCCGCCGACGCCGTTGCCGGGGATCAGCGGTGGGGTGAGGCGGAACGGGCCGGGGTGACCGGCGCGCAGTTGCGTCTCGATGAAGGTGATGTTGGCGTGCGCGACGTCGATCAGCACCTGGCCGGGGCCGGGCACCGGGTCGGGCGCGGGGCCGGGCACCAGCACCCCGGGCCCGCCGAACTCACGTAACCAGATCGCCCGCATGACACGTCCCCTCGGCCTCGGTGGGCTGCCTCGCCCCCCGGGGTCAGTCCACCTCCTCAACCCGACTTGAGGTCAAGAGCGGCCGGCGGACGGGCCGACGCCGGGCGATTCGACCAGCCGGGAGAGCACGATGGTGCTGCGGGTGGAGGTCACGAAGGACTCGGCCCGCAGCCGCTCCAGCGCCGCCTCCAGATGGGCGATGTCGGCGGCGCGCAGGTGTACGAGCGCGTCCGCCTCCCCGGAGACGGTGTACGCGCCGACCACCTCGGGGTGCCGGCGAGCGGCCACCCCGATCTGCGCCGGGGTGGTCCGGCCGGCGCAGAACAGCTCGACGAATGCCTCCGTCGTCCAGCCGACGGCGGCCGGGTCAACGACAGCCGTGAATCCCCTGATCACGCCGGTGGCGCGTAGCCGGTCGACGCGTCGCTTGACCGCTGGGGCGGAGAGTGACACCCGGGCACCGATGTCGGCGTACGACGCCCGGGCGTCCGCGACGAGTAACGCAATGATCCGCTGGTCTACCGCATCTATCTGCAACGTTCCGCCTCTGGGAAGCAACGCTTGTGGCTGTTTTCAACGTTCTACGGTACCTACTCTTGGTGACCGTGAACCAGCAGCGTTTCCCGCGAAAGCGGACATATCTCATGTGCTCACCGGAGCACTTCGCGGTCGAGTACGCGATCAACCCGTGGATGGACGTGACCACCCCGGTCAACCGGGACCTGGCCGTCAAGCAGTGGGACCGGCTGCGCGAGACGCTTGTCGGCCTCGGCCACGAGGTGCACCTGCTCACCCCCGAGCGGGGCCTGCCCGACATGGTCTACGCCGCCAACGGCGGCTTCGTGGTGGATGGCAGCGTCTACGGCGCCCGGTTCAAGCACGAGCAGCGGGCCGCCGAGGCTGCCGCCCACCACGCCTTCTACGAGGCGCAGGGCTGGCGGTTCATCGCGCCCAGCGAGACCAACGAGGGTGAGGGCGACTTCGCGTACGTGCCGGAGGCGCACGGCGGGCTCATCCTGGCCGGGCACGGCTTCCGTACCGAGATCCCGGCGCACGCGGAGGCGCAGGAGGCGCTGGGTCGTCCGGTGGTGTCGCTGCGGCTGATCGACCCCCGCTTCTACCACCTGGACGTGGCGCTGGCGGCCATCGACGACGCGAACATCGTGTACTTCCCGGGCGCGTTCTCCGCGGCCAGTCAGCGGGTGCTCACCCAGCTCTTTCCGGACGCGGTGATCGCCGACGACGAGGACGCGATGGCCTTCGGGCTCAACCTGGTCAGCGACGGCGCGAACGTGGTCCTCAACAGCGAGGCCACCCGCCTGGCCGGCAAGCTCAAGGCGGCCGGGTACACCCCGGTCCCGGTTGAGCTGGCCGAGCTGAAGAAGGGCGGCGGCAGCGTGAAGTGCTGCATCGCCGAGCTGCGGCACTGACCCGCGAACGTCTCGGGGCCGGCCTCCCACTGGGAGACCGGCCCCGAATCGTGCTCCGGGTGGGCGTTCAGCCCAGCGTGGCCAGCTCGTTGATCAGCACGTTCGACATGACCTGACCGTCGCGCTGCACCTCGCGCAGGTACCACTTCTGCTGCGGGGTACGCGGCTGGTTGAACTGCCAGATGCCGCGTGGGCTGTCGATCTGGCCGATCTTGCCCAGGGCCAGGTTGACCTGCTGCGGCGTGGGCTTCCCGCCGGCCAGCTGGATGGCCTGGTCGAGCACCTGCGCCGCGTCGTACGACGCCATCGCGTACGTGGTGGGGGTGACCTGGTACTTCTTGCGGTACGCCGAGGCGAAGACCCGGTTCGACGTGTTGTTCAGGTCGGCCGAGTAGTTCAGCGCGGTCTGGATGCCCAGCGCGTTGTCCTTCAGGTTGTCCAGCACGTTGCCCTCGGTGAGGAAGCCGGGTGCGTAGATCGGCCCGGCGAACTTCTCCCGCAGCTGCTTGATGAACTCCACCGCGGCCGCCCCGGCGAAGAAGCAGAAGACCGCCGTGGGCTTCTTGGCCAGCGCCCTGGTGATGTCCGAGGCGTAGGTGGTCTTGCCGGGGTTGGAGGTGGCGTTGGTGTAGGTCACCGCGTCGCGAATCCGGGGGTCGCTCGCGCCGAACTCCTGCCGGAAGCCACGGACCACGTCCGAGCTGCCGACGTTCTCCGGCATGATGATCGCGACGCGGCCGTTCGCCGGCAGCTGGTCGCGCAGGTAGCGGCCCAGCGCCCGACCGGCCTCGTCGAGCACGTACGAGGTCCGCCAGATGTAGAAGACGCTCTGCAGGCTGCTCGGCGAGGCGTTGGAGCCGATCAGCGGGACCCGGGCCTGCTCCACGGTGTCCCGGATGCCGATCATCACCGCCGAGTTGACCACGCCGGTGAGCGCCAGCACGCCCTGCTTGAGCAGACCTTCGACGGCGGCCTTGCCGGTCTTCGCGGTGTCGCCCTCGTCGGCGGTGAGCAGCTCCACCGGGTGGCCGCCCAGCCGCTGGTCGTGCAGGTCGAGGAAGAGCTGGAAGCCGTTGGTGATGTCGTCGCCGATGCTCTTGAAACCACCGGCCTGTGGCGTGATCAACCCGATCTTGACCGGACTGCGGTCGGCGGTCGATCCGGCGTCACTGTCTGAGCCACAACCGGCGACGAACCCGGTGGTACCGAGCGCGGCCAACAGTTGGAGCGCCCGCCTGCGATTCATCTGCGACACCGAGTTCCTTCCAAGGAGCGTTACAGGGCCGAACACCGCCCCTCCGGCGTTCTACCTGGTCCGCGACGCTGCGTCAATGGCTAGTGATCATCGTGCAGGGACCGCAACACAGCGAGGACCTGAGGCCAGGCGGCGGACTCCGGGTCGATCAGCCCGAAATGCTCGCATCCGGGCAGTTCAACAAGGGAAATATCGGAACCTGCGGCACGGGCCTCCGCGACGAAATCCCGGCTCATCTCCGCCGGAACCTGGTGGTCGTCCGAGCCGTGCACAACTACTGTGCGTGTCCGTATCGGTACCAACATTCGTGGATCCGCTGCCGCGTACCGGTCCGGGACCTCCGCCGGGCCTCCGCCGAGCAGCGCGGCGACCGCGCCCGAGTCGAGATCTCGCCGGTACGCCTCGCCGAGATCGGCCACCGGAGCCAGGGCGAGCACCCCGCTCACCGTCGCCGGGGCGGTGGCCGCCGCATACAGCGCCAGGTGGCCGCCGGCGGAGTGCCCGACCAGAACCGGCGCGGCCAGGCTCACCCGGCCGGGGAGCGCCTCGGCCGCCAGCCTGGGCAACTCGGCCACCCCGGTCAGTACGTCGGTGAGGGTGCCCGGCCAGCCACCCCCCGGCTGCCCCGTCCGGCGGTATTCCAGCTGCGCCACCGGGTAGCCAGCAGCGGCGAGGGCCGCCGCCAGCGGGCCGGTGTGCCGCCGGTCGTACTCGGCCCGCCAGAAACCGCCGTGCAGGACGACCACCAGCGGCCGGGCCGCCCCGGTGCCCGCCGGGAGGCGCAGATCCGCCACCTGATCCGGGTCGTCGCCGTACGCCACGGTTCGGTCCGGATCCGGGGCGGGGCGGGTCAACACGGCGCGCGGGTCGACAGGCATGGCGCGACGGTAGCGCGCCCCGCCCGGGTGGTTCGGCCCCGGGAGTCGGTCCCGGCCGGCATGGTCCGCGCCCGCTGGGTAAAGATGGACCCCATGACCGAAGCGCGCTCCGCTGGACAGAACGACGAGCCCGGCCCCGACGACTCCGGCCACTCCGGCACCGTTGTGGTGGTCGGCCCGGACGGCCGGCCGATCGGCACGATGCAGACCGACGAGGGCCAGGGTGAGGATCCGACCCGCCTGGTCGAACAGCCGGCCAAGGTGATGCGGATCGGCAGCATGATCAAGCAGTTGCTGGAGGAGGTGAAGGCCGCACCTCTCGACGACGCCAGCCGCAACCGGATGCGGGAGATCCACGAACGGTCGATCGTCGAGCTCAAGGAGGGCCTCGCCCCCGAGCTGCGCGACGAGCTGGAGCGCATCTCGCTGCCCTTCGCCGAGGACAAGGCCCCCAGCGAGGGTGAGCTGCGGATCGCGCACGCCCAGCTCGTCGGCTGGCTGGAAGGGCTGTTCCACGGCATCCAGGCGGCCCTGGTGGCCCAGCAGATGGCTGCCCGGGTGCAGCTGGAGCAGATGCGCGGCGGCCGGCAGGCGCTGCCCAGCGGCCCCGGCGGGGTCGTCCCCGGGATGCCGGGCATCGGCCAGCCGGGCGGCGGCGAGGGTCACAACACCGGTCAGTACCTCTGACCTCAGTCCACCCCGAAGATCTTTTCCAGGTACGCCGCCACGCCGTCCTCGGTGTTCGCCGTCGTCACGTCGTCGGCGACCGCCAGGACGGCGCGGTGCGCGTTGGCCACCGCCACGCCACGCCCGGCCCAGGTCAGCATCGGGACGTCGTTGGGCATGTCGCCGAAGGCCAGCACGTCCGCCGCGGCCACCCCGAGCTGGTCGCAGTACCAGGCCAGCCCCGCCGCCTTGGTCACCCCGGCCGCGGAGATCTCCACCAGCCCCGAGGACGACGAGTGCGTGGCCTCGGCCAACCCGGCCACCGCCGTGGCGATCAGCTCGGCGAAGGCGTCCGGGTCCTGCTCGCCGGCCCGGGCGAGGAGCTTCACGGCCGGCACCGAGAGCAACTCCTCCGGCGTCTCGATCGGCCTGATGCCGTTGGGGTCGACGTCCCAGCGCAGCGGGTAGTGCGCCTCGTGGCGCATCTCCCGGCTGTCCAGGATCTCCACGGCGAAGCTGATCCCGGGCACCTCGGCCCGTAGCCTCCGGGCCACCTCGGCCAGGTGGTGCGGTGCGAGCGGGTCAGCCCGCACCACCTCGTCGGAGAACGGGTCGTAGACCACGGCGCCGTTGGCGCAGACCGCCGGCAGCGGCTGGGCGAGCTGGTCGTACACCATCTTGAGCCAGCGGACCGGACGGCCGGTGACCAGGACGACCGGCGTGCCTCGCGCGGAGATCCGCGCGAGCAGGTCGGCGGTGCGTGGGCTGACGGTGTGGTCGTCGCGGATCAGCGTGCCGTCGATGTCGGTGGCGATGAGGCGGGGTGTGTCTCCCATTACCGGGACAGTAGCCGGTCCAGATACACCGCCACCCCGTCGTCGTCGTTGCGCAAGGTCACCTCGTCGGCGGCGGCGCGTAGAGCGGGGTGCGCGTTGGCCACGGCCACCCGCGACCAGCCGGCCCACTCGAACATCGGCAGGTCGTTGGGCATGTCACCGAAGACCAGCACATCGGCCGGGTCGACCCCGAGCGTCTGCGCCACCACGGTCAGCCCGGTCGCCTTGTCCACGCCGGGCGGGCTGATCTCGATGAAGCCGAGCCCGGCCTGGGTGAGCGTGGCGACCTGCGGTGGGACGATCCGGCGAGCCACCGCCAGCAGCTCGTCCACGTGGTGGTCGGCGGTCCGGGCGAATGCCTTGATCACGTCGCAGGCCAGGCACTCGTCGCGTGTGCGCGCCTCGAAGCGGTCCTGGTATGGCCAGCTCTCGTGGTAGTCGCCCCACAGCGGGGCGTCGTGCTCGTCGGACGCCTCGACCATCACGGTCAGTGGGCCGACCTCCGCCTCCAGGTCGGCGAGGAGCCGGGCCAGCACCTCGGCGGGCAGCCGCTCGTCGCGGAGCACCACCGGGCCGCTCGGGTCGCTCTGGTCGACCACCCGCCCACCACCGGCCATCACCAGAAAGTCGGCGGCGCGGATGTCGTTGCGGGTCAACTCGGTCAGCCGAGGGCCGCGTCCGGTCGCGCCGACCACCGGAATTCCGGCGGCGCGCACCCGGTCGAGCACCCCATGGGTGTACGCGGAGACAGTGTCATCGCTGCGGACCAGCGTCCCGTCGAGGTCGGTCGCGATCAACTTGGGCAGTCCCGGGCGGGTCATCGTTCCTCCTTCGCCCGCCGCCGTCGCACCGCCAGGGTCAAGGAACTGAGGCCCGGCGTGACGGCGGGCAGCAACCGTACCTCGCGGAACGGGTCGCATCCATGACTTCCAGGCGAATCGGACGCCAACCCCGGGCACCCGCGAGATGTCCCCCGCGCGCTGCCCCACCTCGCGCGCGATCTTGCACTTTCGGTTGCCGTTTTGCGGGTTTATGCGCCCTATGGCGGGACCGCAACTGCAAGATCGGCGCGGTGAGGGTGGGTGGGGTTAGGGCTGGGGGTCGGGGCGGGCGAAGGGGGCGGCCGGGGTGACCGTCAGGTCGGCGGGGGCGGGGAGGCCGTCCTCGATCGGGTCGGGCTCGCGGCGGCGGCGCCAGGATCGCGGTGCTGGCGCGTCGGCGGGGCGGTCATCGTCTGGTGGCCCGGTGAACGGGCCCGGCCCTGCGGCGGGCGTCAGCCGCAGGGCGGCCGCGAAGAGCACACAGGCGGCGAACGCCATCACCAGCCCACGGCCGTACTCGACCTGAAAGCCGTCCTGGGGCGAGTAGAAGAAGTTTCGCTGACCGGGGTTGTCGAGGCTGGTCGTGGCGGCCACCAGCAGCGCCAGCAGGGCGCCGGCCAGGGTGAGACCGGCCAGCCGGGCGTTCGGCCGCACGGCCGCCGTGCCGCGCAACGCCAGCGCCACGGTGCAGACGAGGGCGAGAAGCCCGACCAGGTAGCCGACCCCGAAGCCACCGACCTCGGACACCCCGGCGGGCACCTCGATCGTCGCGTTCCCCTCGGGCCCGCCGTTCGGCAGGCTCATCACCAGCCACTCACCGACGAGCGACGCGATCGCGGCCACCGCGCCCAGGCCGGCGAGCAGCAGGGGGAGCCGAGGATCCTGCGCGAAGTCGGCCAGGGACCAGGCGAACCGGCGTCGCGGGGCCGGCTCGACGGCACCCCACTCGATCACCGCCGGGGCCTCGGATCGGTCGCCCTGCCGCGGGATTGGAAGCTCCTCGGACATCGGCCACCCTTCCGCCGGTCACGGACCTGGTCGCATCATGGCACAACAAACTGGTGGTGACAGGGATCGCAGGACTGGCGAGCGCGCCGGTCTGTCGCTCGGCGGTCGCGTTTCCGCTAGCGTTTGCCCCATGCCTATCCGTACCGCTTCAGCACAATGGCAGGGCAATCTCACCGAGGGCGCGGGCACCGTCCGCACCGGTAAGGGCGGCCTGTCCGGCAACTACTCCTTCAAGTCGCGCTTCGAGGAGGGCGAGGGCACCAACCCCGAGGAGCTGATCGCCGCCGCGCACGCCGGCTGCTTCTCGATGGCGTTCTCCAAGGCGCTCGCCGACGCGGGCTCGACGGCCACCTCGGTCGAGACCACCGCCAAGGTGCACCTGGACAAGACCGACGCCGGCATGACCGTGACCCGGATCGACCTGGAGACGGTTGGTCAGGTCCCGGGGATCGACGACGCGGAGTTCCAGAAGCTCGCCGAGGCCGCCAAGGCCAACTGCCCGATCTCCCGCCTGCTCTCGCCGGGTGCCGAGATCACCCTCAACGCCCGCCTGGCTGCCTGAGCAGTTCGACCCACACCGTACGTCCACGGAAGGAGCCTCCGCCCGGTAGCGGGTGGTCGCTTCTTCCGTGCAGGTGCGGACGACGGTCCCGGTCCTCCACAGCAGGACCGGGCCGGGTGCCCCCGCGTCGGGCACAATGGGCGAGGTGCCGGTGGAGATGAGCCGTGAGCGCTTCGAGGAGTTGGTCGGCGAAGCCCTCGACGAGGTGCCCGAAGAACTGCTCGGCCTGATGAACAACGTCGTGATCCTGGTCGAGGACGACCCGCCGCCGGGAGAGGTCGACCTGCTCGGCCTCTACGAGGGGCACGCGCTCACCGAGCGCGGCTGGGACTATTCCGGCGTGCTGCCCGACCGGATCTTCATCTACCGCCATCCGATCCTGCGGATCTGCGACAACGACGAAGACGTCATCGACGAGGTGGCGGTGACAGTGGTGCACGAGATCGCCCACCACTTCGGCATCGACGACGCGCGGTTGCACGCCCTCGGCTGGGGCTGAGCCCGCCGGTCGACGCCAACCCGCGCCCGCCTGATCGCGCGCCACGCCGCGCCGCGTGACCGACGGGCGGTGCTTGCCGAGGTCGCCTACCGTCGGAGCAGCGAACGCGACCCTATTCAGGAGGCCCTTTCATGCGCAGCGAGCTGTTCTCCGCGGAGAATCTGGAGAAGGAGTCCGCGCAGCCCGGCATGCGGTTGCAGAACTCCAAAATGTTGAAGATCGAGCTCAACGGCGAGGCGATGGCCCGGGTCGGGTCGATGGTCGCCTACCAGGGGAATGTGCAGTTCCAGGCGCTGGGCTCAGGCGGGCTCGGCAAGTTCCTCAAGCAGAAGCTCACCGGCGAGGGCGTCCCGCTGATGAAGGTCTCCGGCCAGGGTGACGTCTTCCTCGCCGAGCTCGCCAAGGACGTGCACATCATCGACCTGGAGCCGGGCGACGCCCTCTCCATCAACGGCAGCAGCGTGCTCGCCTTCGACTCCACCCTTCAATACGACATCAGGATGGTCGGCGGCGCCGGGATGGCGTCCTCGTCCGGCCTCTTCAACTGTGTGTTCAGTGGCTACGGGCGGATCGCCATCACCACCAAGGGCACCCCGGTCGTGCTCAACGTGGACGCCCCGACGTACGTCGACCCGCAGGCCGCGGTGTGCTGGTCGGCCAACCTCCAGACCGGCTACCACCGGGCCGAGCAGATGGGCCTCGGCACCCTGCTCGGCCGCCGCACCGGTGAGTCGTTCACGATGAGCTTCGCCGGCCAGGGCTTCGTGGTGGTGCAGCCGTCCGAGGAGCCGCCGATCATGGGCAGCGGCCAGCAGCAGCAGGAGGGCGGTCTGCTCGGCGGCCTGCTGAGCTGACCGCAGCGGCGCGGGCGCTCCATTTTCGGGGCGCCCCCGCCCGGTCAGGTCAACTCACCGGTACGCAGTCGGGTCAGCCAGGCCGCCGCGTCGGCGTAGTCGACGTCGGAGAGGCCCGCCGGCGCGGGTACCGGACGTTCGCCCGCCGCCTCGGCCCACCGGTGCCGGGGATAGGAGCCCAGGAAGCGGACGTCGGCACAGACCCGGCGGAGCCCCTGCAACGCCTCGCCCAGGCGTACGTCGGCCACGTGGCCGGTGCAGTCCAGGAAGAAGACGTAGCGGCCCAGCGCCTCGCCGGTCGGGCGGGACTCGATCCGGGTCAGGTTGACCCCACGGACGGCCAGCTCCATCAGCACGGACAGCAGCGCGCCGACCCGGTCGTGGGCGATGTAGACCGCCAGCGAGGTGAGGTCGTCACCGGTCGGCGGTGGCGGCGGCCCGGGGCGGGACACGAGCGCGAACCGGGTCACCGCGTCGGGGTGATCGGCGATCTTGTCGGCGAGTGTGGTGAGTCGGTGCCGGGAGGCGCCGATCGGTGCGCAGATCGCCGCGTCGTACTCACCCGTGCCGGCACCGGCGGCGGCCGCTCCGTTGGAGAGCACATCGACGACCACGGCGTCGGGCAGGTGATCGCGTAGCCAGCCCCGGCACTGGGTGGAAGCCTGCGGATGGGCCGCCACGGTGCGGATCGAGGTCAGCGAGGTGCCGGGCCGCGCGGCGAGCACGAACTCCACCGCCAGGATCACCTCCCGGGTGATCACCAGCGGCTCGCCCTCGGCCATCTCGTCGAGCGTGACGCCGACCGCGCCGCCGATCGAGTTTTCCAGTGGCACCAGCGCGGCGTCGGCGTCGCCGGCGCGGACGCTGTCCAGCGCCTCTCCGACGCTACGGGCGGGCGTACGGGTGCCGCGCTCGGCGGCGGGTACGGAGCGCAGGGCCTGTTCGGCGAAGGTGCCCTCCGGCCCGAGGAAGACGAAACGTGTCGGCGGTGTTCCCGGCATGCCGATCAGCCTACGCACCCGGCCCATTGGCCGGGCCGGCGTCGCAGGCGAGGGTGCGGATCCCGGCCGGGCTGGTGGCGCGTACCTCGACGGTGCAGACGTCCGTGCCGGCGGTGACCAGCACCGGGGCGCTTGGCTTGCCCCGGGTGACCACCTGGAGTTCCTCGTGCCCGGTCACCGCCAGCACGGTGAAGTGCCAGTCACCGGCACAGAGCGGCCCGGTGCGGACCTGGACGCGGACGTTCGCCGGCAGCACTCCGGCCCGGCCGCGCAGCAGTTGCAGCACCCGCTGCCCGGTCGGCCCGTTGCGGCAGGCCGTCGCGACCGACCCGGCGTCGGGGGTGGGCGTCACCGTGGCGAGAGACGGTGGGGTCGCCGACGGGGTCGCCGGTGCGGTGCTCGGGCCGGGCGTCGTCGGGGTGGCGGTGTGGGTGGGCACGCTGGTCGGCTCTCCCACCCCGGGTGGGGCGCCACAGCCGGCCAGCGCCGCGACGGCGAGCGCCGCCAGCACCGTCGGCAGGGCCGGGGCGATGGTCCGCGCGGGAACGCGGTCGGCTGCCCGGCCAGGAGTCGCCGGTGGGGCGTGCATCGCCGCCCGCGGTGAGGGGGACGCGGGGTGGGGTGGGGTGAACGGCACGGGCCGATCCTCGGGACATCGGAGAATTCGTCGCGGCCGGGGTGGCCGAGCCCATCGTAGGGTGAGCGGCCGATCGGGTGAAGGTCATCCGGTGACGCGATGCCCGGCGCGCTGGAGCGCGGCGGTGCCCTCCGCCAGCCGGACGGTCGGCACCAGCAGGTAGTCGGTGTCGAACGTGGAGAACGTGACGGCGCTGACCCGTGCCTCGGCGAGCGGGTCGACGAGCGCGGCCAGGCTGCCGGTGCCGGCCGGCGCCACCGGGGCGGTGACCCGCAGGCAGCGCCAGGTCGTCTCCACCACCGCCTGTGCCGGTGCCCGGTCGGTCGGGCAGATCACCGAGATCCCGTCGGAGGTCCAGCTCACCGTCACCACGTCCGCGCCGCGCAGCCCACTCGACAGCGCGTACGGCAGGGTGGTGCCGGCGGCCAACCGGCACACGGCGTATTCCCCCGGCAGCAGAGCGATATCGAGCATGAGGGCACCCTACGGCCTTCGTGCGGGCCTACCCCGGCAACGCCGCGTGCGGCGAAGGACACACTCCGCCGCAGGTCAAACCTCGGAGAAGAAGGTGAGTGAGCCGGCGACGGTGCCGTCGGTGAGCACCGGGGTGGAGATCGCGTCGACGGTCGCGTCGGAGCTGTTCGCCGAGGCGGCCTGCACCCGGAGCAGCCCACGGGCGAGTCGGCCGGAGGAGAGCGCCAGCAGGGGCGGGATCTTGTCGATCTCGGCTTCGGTCAGCTCGCCCCGGTTGGCGGTGAAGTCGAGCAGGCGGAGCCCGCCGTCGAGCAGCGGTCGCCCGATCAGCCCGTCCGGTTCACCGAGGCAGAGCAGCTCGCAGCCGGCCGTGGAGATCGCCACCACCCGGGTGTCGGCGTCGATCAGCAGACACGGCTCGTCGGCGCGGGAGACTGTCGACGACCATTGGCCGACGTTGTCGGACTCCGGCTCTGTCGAGGCCCGCGCCGCCGGCACGAACGCTTCCGAGAGCGAAAGTTCGACGTGGGCCACCGCGCCTCCTATGTGCACCGATCGACTGTCCACGCTAGCGGGTCGCCGACGGAATCACCGAGCGCACCGGGTCACCGGGCGCGCAGCATGAGCCGAGGCGACCGGTGACGGCGCGGAGACCGGTGAGGTGAACGGGGGGACCGGAGCCGCGTGGCGTCGCCGGTGACGTTACCGGCGGTGGGCCGGCTTGTCAGCGGCCGTTCGGCCCTCGTCGTACCACCGGTAGTCGGCCGTTGGACGGTACGTGCCGTTCAGCCAGGTGCCGGGGTGCTGTGCGACCCGGGAAAGCTTCTCGGCGGTGGCGGGGCTGATCCGGCTGCCACCGGCCACGAGCAACCGGTCCAGTTCCCGATGAGTGGCCATCAGACAGTCCTTCGGAAGGCCGTAGACGCTGATCACGCCGGAGCCGACGAAGGTCAGCACCGGCGTCACCGGAACGGGTAGCCCCACCGCGTCGGAGAGCGCCTTGCTGGCCCGCTTGGCGTCCCGGCGGGACTCCGCCACGTACGGGGGCCGCTTGCCATTGATCTGCACCACGTCTCCGGCGACGAGCACCCTGGCCCGGCCGTGGTCGGCGATGGTCACGGCGAAGAGGCCACTCGGCCCGATGGCGAGGAACCCGGCTCGGTCGTCCTGACCGCGGTCGAGGACGTCTGTCACGTCGGTGCGCGGCCACTCGATCACGTGCCAGGCGGGCCCGAGATGGTCGAGTTGGCCCAACGCCCGGGCCCCGGCCGCCTCCAGGCGGCGTGCACCCCGCTCGGCCCGACGGCGGCGGGCCCATTCGAGAGGTGTCGGACGGACCGGTTCGAGAACCCCCGGCGCCTCGACGCGGGGGTGTGGCACCGCGATGGGCGGCAGTGCCCGAGCGGACGGTACGGCTCGTCGTGCGGGAAAGACAGTCATCGCGACCTCCGGCAAAAGGTCCCTCGAAGTTATGTCCTCACTACCCTACGTTGCTACTACCGGTGTTCGGCAAGCCGGAGCGCCGGAGTGACTGTGGATGAATGCCATATTCATCCACAGTTCTTTTCTCGGATGCCGCTAAACCCTGCCCTACGCTGCGGGAGTGACCCACTACGTCGACAGTGAAGTCGGGCGGCTCGGCACCGTACTGCTGCACCGGCCCGGCCCCGAACTGGCCCGGCTCACCCCACGCAACAACGACTCGCTCCTGTTCGACGCGATCCCCTGGGTGGGGCGCGCCCAGGAGGAGCACGACGCGTTCGCCGCCGCCCTGCGCGAGCGTGGCGTCGAGGTGCTCTACCTGGCCACCCTGCTGGCCGAGACGCTCGCCGTCGCGGACGCCCGGGCCGAACTCACCGAGCAGGTGCTGCGCTCCCGACGGCTCGGTGACACCCTGCGCGCCCGCGTCGCCGACCACCTCTCCTACCTGGACCCGGCCGCCCTGGCCGACGTGCTCACCGCCGGGCTGGCCCACGAGGAGTTGCGGATCAGCTCGGAGCGACCGGGTGGACTGGTCTACACGCTGATGGACCGACACGACTTCGTCATCGATCCGTTGCCGAACCTCCTGTTCACCCGCGACTCGTCGCTGTGGATCGGCGACCGGGTCGGTGTCACCAGCCTGGCCATGCCCGCCCGCCGCCGCGAGACCACCCTGACCGACGCCATCTACCGCCACCACCCCCGGTTCGCCGGCACCGAGTTCGTCTACCGGCCCAGCCTTGAGCACCTGGAGGGCGGGGACGTGCTGCTGCTCGCCCCCGGGGTGCTGGCGGTCGGCGTGGGCGAGCGGACGACTCCGGCCGGTGCCGAACGCCTCGGCCGGCAGGTCTTCGCCGCCGGCCTGGCCCACACCATCCTGGTGGTGCCGATCGCCCAGAAACGCGCCACCATGCACCTGGACACCGTGTGCACGATGGTCGACGTGGACGCCGTGCTGATGTACCCCAACATCGCGAGCACGCTGTCCGCGTACACGGTGATCGCCGGCGGGGACGGCGAGGACCCGCGGGTGGACGGGCCGGCGCCGTTCCTGCGGGCCGCCGCCGACGCGATGGACCTCGACCTGCTCCGGGTCATCGACACCGGGCTGGACCCGGTCACCGCGGAACGCGAGCAGTGGGATGACGGCAACAACACCCTCGCGTTGGCCCCCCGGCTCTGCGTCGGCTACGAGCGCAACACCGAGACGAACGCGCAACTGGAGCGGGCCGGCATCGAGGTGATCCCGATCGCCGGCTCCGAGCTGGGCTCCGGCCGGGGCGGACCTCGCTGCATGTCCTGCCCGATCACCCGGGAGCCGCTACCCGTTGCCCGTTGAGGGCGGGACGGCGGCCGGCTCAGCGCAGGGTGAGCTGGCGACCGAGCAGCCCCTGCCGGGCCCGGCGGCCCGCGGCGTCGAGTGGGTCGGTGCTGGTGAGCGCCTCCGCGTACCGCTTGGCGAACTGCGCCACCGGCTCCTCCCACTCGGCCGCCGGGGTCTCCTCCGGCAGGTCCCAGACCGGCACGAGTCGACCGTGCGCGCGGAACATGCCGGCGAACTTGGTCTGCTCGCCGAGCGTCAGCGTGCCGGCCGCGCCGAGCCGGGCCAGCGCGTCGAGGGCGGCGTCCTCGTCGTCCGGCAGCACCCAACGCACGTGGGCCTTCTCCGGGACCTGACACCAGTAAGCGGCCTTCGCCGCGGTCAGCCGCACCGTCGGGTAGATGGCCGCGTTCGCCCGCTCCAGCGACGCCTGGACGGTCGGATCGTCGGCGGCCCCGGGGTCGAGCCAGAAGTCGAAACCGTCGTGCATGGTGATGTCCAGCGGGCCGTCCACGAGGACGTCCTGCAGCCGGGGCCCGGGGCCGGGCAGTGGCGGCACGGTCACCTGGCCACCCGGCTCGGCACGCAGCGCGCTGAGCAACGCGTCGGCCAGGTCCCGGGACACGTCACCGGACTGCTGGTGGCGCTGGAGACCGATCAGCACCCGGCCGTCCGGCTTGGTGATCGCCGGGGCGGCCATCGGCAGCACCGTGGCGAGCGTCGCCGTCCGCTCGCCGAACTCCTCGACGAGGGCGGGCGCCAGCCGCAGCGGGGCGGAGGCCGCGGGCACCAACTCGCGCAGCGCGATCCACTCGGATTCGTCGACCAGCCCGTCGAACGGGCGCGGCACGAAGACGTCCCGCACCTTGTCGCGGCGGGGGGTGGTGTCGGCGGCGGTGCGCTGGTTCTTTCGACGCTTACTCACGGCGTCACAGCCTAGAGCCCCGAGCGACTCGCCGTGGCCGGGACCCGCCCGAGCCGTCCTCAGCCCGCCCGCACCAGGTCGGGTCGGGGGGTCGGCACCGGGTCGAACTCCGCCCAGACCCGCTGGCCCATGCCGTCCTGCTCGACGCCCCAGCGGGTGGCCAGGCCGGCCACGATGTGCAGCCCGCGCCCGTCCGCCGCGTCCGGGCTGGCCGTCCGGAGCCGTGGCCCGGTGCTCGCGCTGCCGCCGTCGGTGACCCGCAGCTGGATCAGCGCGCCCTCGGCCGAGGGCCGCAACCGCCAGGCCACCCGGATCACGCCGCCGGGCAGCGGCCTGGCGTGCCGCACCGCGTTGCCCACCAGCTCCGCGAGCACCGCGATCAGGTCCGCGAGGAGCGTCGGGGGTACGACCTCCGCCAGCTCAGCGGCGAGCCGGTGTCGGGCCAGCCGTGCCCCGCCCGGGTGGTGGGGAACCACCACGCACCAGGCTCGATCCCTCGCTGCCGCTGCCGCTGCCACCGTCGCCTCCACGTCACGCCACCCCTGATCAACCGCGCGGTAGCCGCACCTCTGCGACCGTACCGCCGCCGGTCCTCGGACGTAGGGATACCCATCCATTCTGCTGTTCAACGATCCGGCGGACGAGATAGAGGCCGAGCCCGGCCCCCGGGTAGCCCCGACGGTCGCCGGACTCGCCCTGCCAGAACCGGTCGAACGCCCGTTCCACGTGCTCGGGTCGGATGCCGATGCCCTGGTCACTGACCCGGAACGCCACCAGTTGACCGTCACCGGAGGCGGTGATCTCGATCGGAGAATCCGGTGCCGAGTACTTACCGGCGTTGGTCGTCAACTCGGTCAGCACGGTGGCCAGGCTGGGTCGGTGACCGAGCGCCTTGGGCAGATCGCTCGGCAGGCGGAGCACCAGCCGGCGGCGTAGCTCCGCCGGCAGGTCCACGACGGCGGCGCGCAGCGCCTCGCCGAGGTCGAACGGGGTGGGCGGGTCGTCGCCCGGCCCCACCTCGGCAGCCGAGCTGAGCAGGCGGTCGACCAGCCGGGCCAGCTCGTTGGCGCGTTGCCCGATCACCCGGGCCGCCTGCCGTCGGTCGACGTCGGTCAGCGACTCCCAGTGGTCGGTGAGGGTGTCCGCGTACCCCTTGATGACGGTGACCGGGGTGCGCAGCTCGTGGCTGGTCACCGCGACGAACAGCTCCCGGTCGTGGTCGCGGCGCTGCTGGTCGGTGATGTCGCGGAAGGTGACCACCCGCAACGTGCCCGGGCCGGGCAGCTCGCCGGAGGTGATCCGCAGCCAGCGGCCGTCCGGCATCCGGTGGTCCCGAACCTGCCCGGAGGGCGGCAGCGGGAACGGCAACGGGCGGCTCAGCGCCTGCTCGACCGTCCGGCCGGTGACCTGGGCGGCGGCCGGGTTCCAGAGCCGGACGTGCCCGTCCCGGTCGACGACGGCCAGCCCGTCGGCGAGGGCCGCCACCACCGGGCCGTCGCCGTGCACCGGCAGGCCACTCTGGTCGCCGTACATGTGGCCGACGCAGGACGCGAGGTAGGCGACCACCCCCTGCTGCTCCGCGTCCGGCTCGTCATCGCCCGAGTAGAGCGCGTGCAGGCTGCCGACGGTGTGACCGCCGATCTCGGCCCGGGAGACCACCATCCGGCGCAGGCCGCTGCCGGCCAGTTCGCCGGCGAGCTTGCCGTTGAGGTCAGCCACCCGCGCCTGGCGTACCCGGGGCCCGGAGAGCAGGCAGACGGTGTCCGGGTCGTCGACCGCCAACGGTCGACCGAGGACCCATTCCGCCGCGCCGGTCGCGGCGATGACGCGCCCACCGGTCGGACCGAACTCGACGAAGGCCATCCCGGTCGCGCCGAGCGCCGGTTGGGCCACCCGCAGCAGTTGGGTGAGGACCGGCAGGCCCGCGTCCCCAGAATTGATCATCTCGATCACGACGGTGTGGCCGGCGATGAGAGCGGGGAAATCGATACGCTCCGGCATGTGCCGAGTCTGCCCCGCCGACCCGGTTTTGGGCACCCCCGCCCGGCCGATGGGGTCAGCGGTCCAACCGGGCGAGGGCGTACGCCGGTCGGTCGGTGATGATCCCGTCCACCCCGGCGGCCAGCACCAGCTCCAGGTCGGTCGGTTCGTTGACCGTCCAGACGTACACCTGGTTTCCGGCCGCGCGCAGTGCGGGCAGCAACTGCGGGCGGGCCCGGACCAGACCGATGCCCGGCCCGGCGATCCGGGTGCCGAACGGCAGCCGACCCAACCGCAACCAGCGCGGCAACACCTCCAGCAACAGCACCGTGGGCAGCGTCGGGGCCAGCTCGCGCACCCGACGGACCGCCAGCGGGGAGAACGACATGACGGTGACCTGCACCGGGTCGTCCGGCGCCGGGTCGGCCAGCCCGTACCGGCGCAGCAGACTGACCAGTCGCCGTT
This sequence comes from Micromonospora sp. BQ32, assembly GCF_059358895.1. Taxonomy (NCBI): domain Bacteria; kingdom Bacillati; phylum Actinomycetota; class Actinomycetes; order Micromonosporales; family Micromonosporaceae; genus Micromonospora; species Micromonospora sp. BQ32. The sequence continues at coordinate 121,675 of NZ_JCADBI010000012.1, forward strand.
CCACGTTCGAGCCGTAGCGGGACGGGTGCTTCGTCTCGACCAGCAGCCGGACCGGCCGGCCGGCGGCGAGCACCGCGTCCAGGAGCCGGGCCAGGGTCAGCAGCCGGGTGTGTGACTCGTCCGGCGGCAGGTCGCCGGTCGGCGCGCTGCCCGGGTGCCACGAGCCGAAGTCCAGGGCGTCCAGCTCGGCGAGGGTACGCGCGCTGACCAGACCGCGACCGTTGCTGGTCCGGTCGAGTCGTCGGTCGTGCACACAGACCAGGTGCCCGTCCCGGGTCAGCCGGACGTCGCACTCCAGGCCGTCGGCGCCCTCGTCCAAGGCGCGCAGGTACGCGGCGAGGGTGTGCTCGGGTAGGTCGAACGAGGCGCCGCGGTGCGCGAAGACCAGTGGCCCGCCCATTGCGCCGGCCTCAGATGACCTGGCCGGGCTGCCCGTTCGCGTCGACCACCGGTCGGCCGACCGCAGCCCACTGGCGCATCCCGCCGTCGGCGTTGCGCACCTGCTCCCAGCCGTTGTTGATCAGGTAGGCGACGACCTGGGCGGAGCGCCCGCCGGAACGGCAGATGACCGCCACCTCCCGGTCGGTGGGCACCTCGGCCAGCCGGGCCGGCAGCTCCATCATCGGCAGGTGGTGGGCGGTGGGCGCGTGGCCGGCCGCCCACTCGTCGTCCTCCCGCACATCCAGCAGGTAGGTCTCGTCGGCGATCTCGGTCACGGGCACGGTGGGAACCTGGGGTCCGAACACAGGAAGCAACACTAGATCCTCGTGGCCCGGTTCGGCACCGACCGGGCCGTCGGCACTGTCACAACCGGGTCACCCAGCGCGGGTTGGCCTGCGCCCAGGCCGGCACCCGCGTGCCGCGAAGCGCCTCGAAGAGTCCGTTGCCCCCGTTGTCCAGCACCACGTACGAGACCTCGTCGATGGTCTGCGGTGAGGAGGGCACCTGGACGCCGCGCATCCCGTCGGGCGGCAGCGCGCGCAGCGCGAGCAGCAGGTCCTCCAGGGGTACGCCGTTGGTGTCGACGGTCAACGAGCCGCCGACCGCCCGGAGCACCTGGTCCAGTTTGACGGGGTTGTTCCGCAGGTCCGCCCTGCCGGCGCTGTCCAGCATCGCCCGGAGCAGTTGCTGCTGGTGATGCTGCCGGTCGTAGTCACCGCCGGGCAGGTCGTAGCGCTGGCGGACGTAGTCCAGCGCCTGGGCCCCGTCCATCTGCTGGCAGCCGGTGGGGAAGACCCGGTTGGTGTGGATCGAGCGGACCTCGGTGTCCACGCACATCTCCACCCCGCCGAGCAGGTCGATGACCTTCCGGAAGCCGGAGAAGTCGATCAGTGCGGCGCCGTCGAACCGGATCCCGGTGAGTCGGTTCAGGGTGGCGGAGAGCAGTTGGGCGCCGGCCTGCCCGCCGCCGCCGTGCTCGTACGCCGCATTGATCTTGTCTTGGCCGCCGCCGAAGCCGTTCGCGGGTGGGATGGCGACCAGCAGGTCCCGCGGGATGGAGACGAGGTACGCCTCCCGCTGCCCGGCGGGAACGTGCACGATGAGGATGGTGTCCGAGCGTTGGTCCGGGCCGCTGTCGCCCGGGCGTCGGTCCGAGCCGACCAGGAGGTAGTTGAGCGGCCCGTCCAGATCGGTGCGGTCGGTGCGGGCGTCGGGGTCGAGCAGTTGTTCCTTGGTCACCGTGCGGTCGTACCGGTGGCTGAGCATCTTGAGCCCGGCCACGGCGAGCCCCGCCAGGAGGACGAGGGCCAGGCCGACGGCGAGCAGGATCCGCGACCCACGGGCCCGAGGCGACCGGGCGGGCGGGGCCGCTCCGGCCCGGCCCGCTGCGTTCCGTCCCCACCTGGACGTGACCGCCTCCCCGCAGCCGATACGTGAAACCTGCTCACGTCAGGCTACGGGCGGTGACGAGGCCGTCGCTGGCTTTCCGCGACTACCGGCCCTACTTGCGGGTGGAGATCACCTCGGGGTGGGTGAAGACGAACTCGGCGAGTTTGTCCTGCTTGACCGCCCGGAACATCGCCATCGTCTCTTCGTTCAAGCCCTCGGTGTTGTTGCCGTTGGCGTTGAAGGTGCCGTTGTTGGTCTTGAGCATGGTCAGTTCGTTGCCGGTGACCCCGCGCATGGTGAAGATGAAGTCCTCGATCGGCACGCCGCCGGTGTCCAGCACGAACGCCTTGCCCGCCGCCTTGATCAACTGATTCATCTTGGCCGGGTTGGTCAACATCCCGCCCTCGGTGGCCTTCTTGGCCATCGCCTTGATCAGCTGCTGCTGGTTCGCCTGCCGGTCGTAGTCGCCGTTACGAAGGGACTTGCGCTGGCGGGAGTAGTCGAGCGCGGCCCAACCCTCCATCTCCTTGCAGCCCTTCTTGTGCACCACCGGGGTCCGCGGCTTGCCGGTCTTCTTGGCGTCCGCGTTCCACATCGGCTTGCCGTCGACGTACGACATGTGCAGCGATTCGACCTCCTGGCTCACACAGATCCGCACCGTGCCCAGGGCGTCGATGACGTTCTTGAAGCCACCGAAGTTGATGATCGCCGCGCCGTCGAAGCTGATCCCGGTGAGCCGCTTGATCGTCTGGGCCATCAGCTGGGCGCCGCCCTCCCAGCCGCCACCGTTCGCGGCACCAGCCTGGAACGCGGCATTGATCTTCCCGCTGCCGCCGCCGTAGCCGCTCTTCTCGAACGCCGGGATCTGCGCCTCGGTGTCCCGGGGGATCGAGATCAGGTACGCCTGGTCGTGCGTGGCCGGAATGTGCAGGATGATGATGCTGTCCGAGCGGACGTCGTCGGCGGCCCAACGCTCCCGCGCGTCCACGCCGAGCAGCAGCATGTCGATCGGGCCGTCCAGGCTCGCACCGCCCTCGGCGTCGGACTTGCCGGCCTCACCCAGCAGGTTGCCCTTCGCGATGCCGCCGGTCGCCTGCCCGATCAGCGCCTTGCTGCCGACGATGGCCACCCCGCTGGTCAGCATCAGCACGGCACCGAAGATCACGGTCAGCCTGGCCCAGAGCGGGTCCTTGCGCTTCGTCCGCTTCTTCGACCCACCGCCGCCCGCGCGGTCGCCACCGCCACCACCGCCGCTGCCGGGCGGGCGCGAGCCCGGCCCGCCGCCCGAGGGACGTGCCTGCGCTGGTATGGCCGCGGCGACTCGACCGCTGGGGGCGGCGGACCCGGAGGAAGAAGGGCGACGACTGGCCTGAACCGGCATTCGTGCTCCAGCTCGTGATCAGGAGGGGGCGGCACCACTGTACGTACATCAAATCGACTTGGCGAGTTCATCCCGGGTCAATCCGGACGTCGAATTTCGCAGACTCAGTCGATCGTCGCCGCTCGATGACCCGAACGGCTGGTGCCCGCCGGGCCGCGGTCAGCCCCCGTCGTTGCTCTTCGGCGGGTTCGCCTTGACCCAGTCGGCCATCGTGCCCGCCGACATGGCCTGGTACATGGCGAGCGCCTTCTCCCGGTCCGACACCACCACCGACTCGCCGTTGATCGTCTCGCTGCCCGAGTTCGGGCTGGTCACAAAGGTGAGGTTCTGGCCGCGCAGGTTACGGAACTGCAGCGCCATGTCTGTAACCGAGAAACTCTGGTCGACGGTTACGGCCGCGGTCACCGACTTGAGGAAATCGTTGAGCTTCTTCGGGTTCGCCAGTGTGCCGGTGCTGGCCGCCTTGTCCATCAACGCCCGGAGGAACTCCTGCTGGTGCCGCATCCGGGCGAAGTCCCCGTCCGGGAACTGCTTGCGCTGCCGGATCCAGTCCAACGCCTCCGCGCCGTCCATGTGGTTGGTGCCCTTGGTGAACGTCCGGTACGGCTTGTGGATCGAGGTGACGGTTCGCTCCACCTTCAGGTCCACCCCACCGAGGGCGTCGGTGACCTCCTTGAAACCGCCGAAGTCGATCGCCATCACATGGTCGATCCGAACGTCGGTGAAGCACTCCACGGTGCGTACCGCCAGCGGCAACCCACCGAACGCGAACGCCGCGTTGATCTTCGCGCGCGAGCCCGAGCCGCAGTCCGCGCCGGCGCTCTCCGGGATCGGCACGTACAGGTCCCGGGGGATGGAGACCAGGTAGGCCTCCTGATGGTCGGCCGGGATGTGCATGACGATGATCGTGTCGGCGCGCCACTGACTCTTGGTGTCGACCGGCGCGTCCGGGTCGCGCGAGTCGCTGCCGACCAGCAGGATGTTCAGCGCGCCATCGACGGTCTTCGCGGGCCGACCGCCGGTGATCTCCGCGAACGGGTCGGTGCGGGCCAGGTCACTGTTGAGGTTGCGGGCGTACAGCCAGGCGCCGACGCTGCCGAGCAGCGCCAGCACCAGCACCGCGATCCCGGCCACGAGGGCGATCCGACCCCAGCGCGGTCGCGGGCCACGCCGCCCCGGCCCACCGGGACCGCCGGGACCGCCGGGCCCGGTGGGCCCCGCCGGGCCGCCGGAGCGAGGCTGCTCCTCGTCGTACGACGGGTAGAAGCGCGCCTCGGTCGGACGGGCACGCCCGGAGGCGCCCCGGTCGGGGCCGGGCACCGACGCGCGCCCGGCGCTGCGGTGCAGGTACGGATGCGGGACGTCGGCAGACGAGGTCGCGGACATGTAACTCAGGGTACGTAGCGGAAGCCACCGCCGCCTTCAGGCGACACTCAGCGGCAGGCGTACGCGTGGATCCGGTTACCCTAGCCGCGTCCGGAAGTACTCGATCGTGCGTCGCAGGCCATCTTCGGGCGCGACCGACGGCTCGTATCCGAGCAGTTCACGAGCGAGGGTGAGATCCGGCCGGCGCATCTCCGGATCGTCCGAGCTGCGGGTGACATAGGTCACCTTCGAGGTGCTGTCGGAGAGCGACACGATCAACTCGGCGAGTTGCCGCATGGTCAGCTCGTGCTCGGTGCCGCAGTTGACCGGGCCGGTCTCGGTCGAGTCGAGCAGCAGCAGGATGCCGCGCACCAGGTCCTCGACGAAGCAGATGGACCGGGTCTGGTTGCCCGTGCCGTGCACGGTGATCGGCTCGCCGCGCAGCGCCTGGGAGATGAAGGTGGGGATGGCGCGGCCGTCGTCCGGGCGCATCCGCGGGCCGTACGTGTTGAAGATCCGGACGATCGCCGCGTCGAGCCCGCGGTAGCGGTGGTACGCCATCGTCGCGGCCTCGGAGAAGCGCTTGGCCTCGTCGTAGACGCTGCGGATCCCGATCGGGTTGACGTTGCCCCAGTAGGTCTCCCGCTGCGGGTGCTCCTTCGGGTCCCCGTACGCCTCGGAGGTGGAGGCCATCAGGAACCGGGCGCCGTCGGCGACCGCGCGCTCCAGCAGGTGCAGGGTGCCCACCGAGCCGACCCGGAGGATCTCGACCGGCAGTTGGGCGAAGTCGGTGGGGCTGGCCGGAGAGGCCATGTGCAGGATCGCGTCGAACCGCTCGGCCAGCGCCGGGTGAGTCGGCAGGCCGTCGGAGATGTCTGCCTCGACGAGGGTGAAGGTCGGTCGATCCAACAGGTGGGCGACGTTCTCCTTGGAGCCGGTCACGAAGTTGTCCAGCACCACCACCGTGCAACCTCGGACGATCAGGGCGTCCACCAGGTGCGACGGGACAAAGCCAGCTCCGCCGGTGACGAGGACGCGGTGACCGGAACCAAAGCGCTCAGCAACCTTCATGGCGCTCAGCCTACCGAGCCCCGAAATCGCGGAAGGGTCCCCTGCTGACGTCGCGCGTCAACAGGGGACCCTCCGACAGATGCCGCGGTCAGTGGGCGCCGGCGCCGGTGAGGGCGCGCACCTCCAGCTCCGCGTACTTCTCCTCGTCGTGCTCCTTGGAGATGACAGTGCCGATCCACCCACAGAGGAAACCGAACGGGATGGAGAGGATGCCCGGGTTGGACAGCGGGAACCACTGCCAGTCGTGGTTCGGGAACATCGAGGTCGCCGCACCGGAGACCACCGGCGAGAAGAACACCAGCAGTACGGCCGAGAGCAGCCCGCCGTAGATCGCCCACACCGCGCCGGAGGTGTTGAACCGCCGCCAGAAGAGGCTGTAGAGGATCGCCGGCAGGTTGCCCGAGGCGGCGACCGCGAAGGCCAGCGCCACCAGGAACGCCACGTTGAGGTTCTGTGCGTAGATCGACAGGGCGATCGACACCGCGCCGATCACCAGGGCGGAGATCCGGGCGACCCGCACCTCCTGCCGCTCCGACGCCTCACCCTTCTTCAGCACGTTCGCGTAGAAGTCGTGCGCGAGGCTGGACGACGAGGCCAGCGTCAACCCGGCGACCACCGCGAGGATGGTGGCGAAGGCGACCGCCGCGATGATCGCCAGCAGGGCTGCCCCGCCCAGTTCACCGCCGAAGAAGTCGATGCCGAGCGCTTCGGCCAGCTGCGGCGCGGCGGTGTTGCCGGCCTTGTCCTGTGCAGTGATCGCCTGGCTGCCGACCAGCGCCGCCGCACCGAAGCCGAGGGCCAGGGTGAGCAGGTAGAAGGTGCCGATGATGCCGATCGCCCAGAGCACGCTCTTGCGGGCCGCCTTCGCGGTCGGCACCGTGTAGAAGCGGATCAGGATGTGCGGCAGACCGGCGGTGCCGAGCACCAGGGCGATGCCCAGGGACAGCAGGTCGACCTTGTTGTAGAAGGTCTGCGTCGAGTTGCCGGCCACCTCGACGCCGTACCGCAACCCGGGTTCGAGGAACGCGCTGCCCTTGCCGGAGGCGGCGGCCGCCTGGCCGAGCAGCTCCGACAGGTTGAAGTTGAACTTCGCCAGCACCAGGATGGTCATCAGCAGCGCGCCACCCATGAGCAGGAACGCCTTGACGATCTGCACGTAGGTGGTGCCCTTCATGCCACCCACGGTCACGTAGATGATCATCAGCGTGCCGACCATGATGATGGTGGCCACCTTCGCGGTGTCCGCGTCCATGCCGAGGAAGGTCGTCCCCGGCCGGATGCCGAGCAGCAGCGCGACCAGCGCGCCTGCGCCCACCATCTGGGCGAGCAGGTAGAAGATCGACACCGTGATGGTGGAGACCGCCGCCGCCGTACGCACCGGACGCTGACGCATCCGGAAGGCCAGCACGTCCGCCATCGTGTACCGGCCCGAGTTCCGCAGCAGCTCCGCGACCAGCAGCAGAGCCACCAGCCAGGCGACCAGGAAGCCGATCGAGTAGAGGAAGCCGTCGTAGCCGTACAGCGCGATGATGCCGGCGATGCCCAGGAACGAGGCGGCCGACATGTAGTCGCCGCCGATCGCCATGCCGTTCTGGAAGCCGGAGAAGGACCGGCCGCCCGCGTAGAAGTCGGTCGCCGTCTTGGTCTGCCGGCTGGCCCAGATGGTGATGCCCAGGGTCACCGCCACGAAGACCAGGAAGAGCGTGATGGTCAGGTTGCGGGCGGTGTGATTGCCCGCCTCAGCCGCGAGGAACGTCTCAACCGCGAGGACCTTGCTCATGGGTCACCTCCCCGATCTCGGCGCGGATCCGGTCCGCGATGGGGTCGATCTTCCGGTCCGCGTACCGGGAGTAGAGCCAGGCGATCAGGAACGTGGAGACGAACTGGAGCAGGCCGAAGACCAGCGCGACGTTGATGTTGCTGCCGAACAGCTTCGTGCCCATGAAGTCCCGGGCGTACGCGGAGAGAATGACGTAAAGCGCATACCACAGGAAGAAAGCGACGGTCATCGGGAAGACGAAGCCGCGCAGCGCACGCCGCAGCCCGGCGAACTCGTCCGACCGTTGTACGGCCAGGTACTTGTCCGACTGGGAAGCGGCCGGAGCGGGTGTGTCCGTGGACATCTGTGGATCACCACCTTCACAGGCGTCAGAGGAGTTTCGCGCACGGTAAAGAGCGCACTCCCCGGCAGGGAAGGCTGAGATCGACGCCGGTCGGCGAGTGCGCCGAGCGGTTGGCTGGCTGCGCCAAGTGACTCAGGTCACTGCGGTGATCGGTCGCCCCCGGCGCGGCGTCCGTTCAGGCCGGCAGCTCGTGATAGCGACCGCGGTAGTGCAGCAGCGGAGCAGCCTCCTCGGCCAGGTCGACCGCCTCGATCGTGGCCTCGACCAGCAGGCCCCAGCCGTACTCCCGGGCGGTGTCCAGCCGGCACCCGGCCCAGCCGCCGGCGTCCGCCGGGACCGGCCCGTACGGCGTCTCGACCCACGCGCCGGTGGCGAAGAGCCCGCCCGGTGCGGGGAAGAGGCCGGCGAACCGGTCGGCGAGTTGCCGGTGTGGTGGGCCGAGCGGCGTGACCGCGAACCGACCCGCCTCCTCGACGGCCGCCCAGAGGTCGGACTCCGCGTCGATCAGCCCGAGCAGCCGGTCCGGTTCCCCCTCGGCCACCAGTGTGGACGAGACGGTCAGCCCGGCCGGGCCGGGCGCCGTCCAGAGGGTCACCGGTGCGGCGAGGCGACCACGCAGCCGGCGTACCGGCGACCGCTGCCCGGTCGGCACCGCGAACGGATCGGTGTGGTGGATCTCGGCACCCGGCTCATGATTCACGTGAAACATTGTGACCCGCCCCGCCCGTCGCCCGTACCCGACTGGCGAAGGACCGAATCAGGGCGGCGACCTCGTCCGGTCGGGTGTCGAGCACGAAATGCCCGCCGTCGAGCAGGTGCACCTCCGCCCCCGGCACGTCGGAGCGGTACGCCTCGGGTTCGGTGACCTCGAACGAGGTGTCGTGCCGGCCCCAGACCACCAACAGCGGTGGCTGGGTTCGGCGCAACCAGTCCTGCCAGGTCGGGTACGAGGCGACGTTGGTCCGGTAGTCGTACTGGAGGTCCAGTTGACGCTCGATCTCCCCGGGGCGACTGAGGAAGGCGTGCTCGTCGACCCACAGGTCGGGGTCGTACCGCTCCGGGTCCGGATCGTTGCCGACGTGCCGGGTCCGGATCGCCGCCATCGAGAGGATGTTCTCCCGGACCGCCGCCTCGTGCGCGGCCCGGTCCTGCCAGAAGGCCCGGCGGGTGCCCCAGAGCGGGCCCAGCCCGGTGTCGTGGGCCACCGCGTTCTGCACGATGAGACCGCGCAGGCGACCCGGATCGGCGAGCGCCATCCGGAACCCCACCGGCCCGCCGTAGTCCTGCACGTAGAGCAGGTAGTGCTCCGCGCCGACGGCGGCGGCGAAACTCGCCATCGTCTCGGCGATCCGGTCGAAGGTGTACGGGCTCCGCGGATCCGGAGCGGCACTGTGCCCGAAGCCGGGGTAGTCCGGCGCGATCAGCCGGAACTGGTCGGCGAGCCGATCGAACAGCGGCTCGAACATGCGCGACGAGGACGGGAAACCGTGCAGAAGCAGCAGCACGGGCGTGTCCGACGCCCCCGCCTCCCGGTAGAAGATCGAAAGCCCGTCGACGACGATGCTGCGGTAGCGCGTGTGCGAGCCCATGCCGACTGCCCCCTCGTCCCGACTGCTCGCACCATAACGAGGGACGGCCGCCCCCGACCGGGGTTCGGCCGGACGGAACGGCCGTGCTCAGCGGCGCGGTGTGACGGTGGCCAGCAGCTCCGGCTGGCGCCGGTCCAGCACGTCTCCGGCCAGGTACGCGCCCAGCAGCGCCGCGCCCAGCCCGTACGCGACGCCGACCGGCAGGGCCAGCCAGAGCCACGCGTCACCGAGCAGCGCGGCGGCCACCACCATGGGCACCGCGGCGACCACCGAGGCGAGCATGGCCAGCAGGGTGAGCAGCCCCTTCGCCAGGCCCGCACCGCTGTTCATGGCGAACGGGTTGCTCGTCTCCGGCAGCGAGTACGCCCCGAGCACCGAGACCAGGCTGTTCACCGCCAGCCCGGCACCGTAGGTGGCGACCAGGCCGCCGATGGTGAGCCCGATCCAGCCCGGTCGGCCGAGCAGAAACGACAACACCACCGCGACGACACCCAGCATCGGCAGCACGTACAGCGAGAAAGCCGTCATCCGGGCCCGCAACTCGACCCGGCCGGGCACCCCGGCCACCACGTTCGCCGCGTACGCGCTGCCGTCGAAGCCGAACTGGTTGGCCAGGGTGACGGCGGCGAGCACACCCACGAGGACCATGGAGATGGTGACCACGACCGGTGAGCTGTCGCTGGCCGCCGCCGTCAACCCGGCGCCGTCCTCGAACGCGAAGTCCCCGCCCGTAACGTTGATCAACACCGGCACGAAGATGCCGACCACCGCGATCGTGATCAGGTTGGCCCGGCGGCGCGCGTCCCGCCACCAGTAACGGGCCTCCCGGGCGACCAGGGCACCGAACCGGTCCCGGCCGGCCCAGGTGGCGACCCGGGGAAACAGTTGGGCGACCGCGCCGCCGGTGACCCCGCGCCGCACCGGGGCCTTACCGGCGCTCGCCGCACCCACCATGGCCGACTCGAGCGACCGGGACCACCAGGCCAGCAGGGCACCGAGCGCCACCAGCGTGATCAGCAACTTGACCGGCGCCGCCCACACCCGCCCCTGGGCCACGTCGACGCCGACGGTCCACGGTGCGCCCAACGGCGTCCAACCGATCACCGTCGCCACACCGGTCAACCGGGTCCAGTCCGCCTCCCGCAGCGCGGCCAGGCCGAAGACCTGCAACGGGCCGAGCAACGCGGCGATCACCGCCAGCAGCACGGCCGCCAGGTCGCGGACCCGTCGGGACCGCAACATGCTGGCGAAGGCGCTGGTCACCGCCCGGCTGGCGGCCACACAGAGCAGCAGCCCGGCGAACACACCCAGGGCGGCGACCAACCCCGCCGACCAACCACCCAACGACCAGGCGGTCAGCACCAACCCGGACGACGCGATCAGCACCGCCAACGCCGGCACGCTGATCAGAGCCGCCACGAACAGGCCGGTCACCAACGTGCGCCGGGGCAGCGGCAGCAGCGCGAACCGGGCCGGGTCCAGTGTCTCGTCCACACCGAAGAAGACCAGTGGCAGGAACAGCCAACCGAGCACCAGCAGCCCGCCGCCCGCCGCCGCGATCAGCACCGCGTACCGACCGTTGCCGGTCAGGCCCGGCGCGGCGAAGAGGAAGAACCCGCCGGCGGCGAACCAGAGCCCGAGCAGCGCGCCGCCGACGAACATGGCGATCCGCCAGCCCTGGCCCCGAAAGTTGTTGCCCATCACCCGCAGCTTCAGCCGCACGAAGTGTCGAGCGGAGACCGGGCGTACGGGCGCGGCGGGCGTGGCGTCCGCGCTCACCGGGAGAGCCACGACAGCTCCTCGCCGGTCGCGGTGCGCCCGCCGACTACCTCGACGAAGACCTGCTCCAACGAGCGACCGCCACGGACCTCGTCGATGGCCCCGACCCGCTTGATGGTGCCGCCGGCCAGGATCGCCACGTGCGAGCAGAGCCGCTCGACGACCTCCATCACGTGACTGGAGAACACCACAGTGCCGCCGCCGGCCGCGTACCGGGTGAGGATGTCCCGGATCAGCGCGGCGGAGACCGGGTCGACCGCCTCGAACGGCTCGTCCAACACCAACACCCGAGGGCCGTGCAGCAGCGCGCAGGCCAGGCCGATCTTCTTCTTCATGCCCGCCGAGTAGTCCACCACCAGCGTCCGACCGGCGTCGCCGAGCGCCAGCACGTCCAGCAGCTCGGCCGCCCGCTGGTCGACCACCGCCGGGTCCATCCCGCGCAACAACCCGTTGTACGCCAGCAGCTCCGCCCCGGTCAGCCGGTCGAACAGCCGGACCCCGTCGGGCATCACGCCGAGCAGCCGCTTCGCGGTGACCGGGTCCTGCCAGACGTCGTGCCCGAGCACCCAGGCCGAGCCGGCGTCCGGTCGCAACAGCCCGACCGCCATCGACAGGGTGGTCGTCTTGCCGGCGCCGTTCGGGCCGAGCAGGCCATAGAAGGAGCCGGCGGGGACGTCCAGGTCGACGCCGGCCACCGCGATCGTGCCGTCGAACCGCTTGGCCAGGCCACGCAGTGCGAGCGCGGGGTGCTCAACAGTCATGCGCCGACGTTATCCGTCGATCGCCAGTTCCGCCGTCCGGCGACGGGCGGACCCGCGATCATCCCGGAGGCGGACGGCTGCCAGCCGCCGGGGCGCTGGCGATCATGGTGGAAGGCGTCGCGGCAGCTGCGCTCACTGCATGCGGAGGGCTTCCGGAGTGTGCAGGCGGAGCATGGTGGCGGCGACGTCAGCCGGGGCTCGGCGGCGGGTTGCCATCGACACGGCGACCATCACGGTGAAGGCCAGCGGCACCGTCCAGGCGGCCGGCTGCGCGATGAGCGTGGCCGGCCAGCCGGACAGCGGTGGACCGAGCACGGTGACCAGCACCGCGCCGATCGCCGCGCCGCCGCCGACCACCACGCCGGCGGTGGCGCCCACGTCGGTCAGCCCACGCCACCAGATGCCGAGCACCAGCAGCGGGCAGAAGCTCGATGCGGCGACCGCGAACGCCAGTCCGACGACCTGCGACACGTTCAGCCCGGAGACGTGCAGCGCCAGCACCGCCGGCACCCCACCGGCGATGACGGTGGCCAGCCGGAATCCGCGTACCGAGCCCCGACCGAGCACGTCCGTCGAGATCACCCCGGCGACGCTGGTCAGCAGCCCGGACGAGGTGGAGAGGAAGGCCGCGAACGCGCCCGCGGCGACCAGCGCGGCGAGCAGCCGCCCGACCGTCCCGTCGCCCAGGGTCGCGCCGGGTAGCAGCACCACCACCGCGTCGGTCTGGCCGCTGAGCAGCAGTTGCGGGGTGTAGATCCGGCCGAGGACCCCGTACAGGGTGGGCAGCAGGTAGAACGCGCCGACCAACGCGAGCACGACCAGGGTGGTCCGGCGGGCCGCCGCGCCGTCGGGATTGGTGTAGAAGCGCACCAGCACGTGCGGCAGGCCCATGGTGCCCAGGAAGGTGGCCAGGATCAGCGAGTACGTGGCGAACAGGCCCCGGTCGTCGTCACCGGCGGCGCTGGGCAGCAACCAGTCGTTGGCGTCGTTGGCCACCCCGGACACGTCCGGCACCGGATCACCGGCCGCGAAGGTCAGCTCGTCGCCGGGGCGTACCTCTCGGATCTCACCGTCGGGCAGGGTGAGGGTCGCGCGGTGCTCGACCACGACGGTGGTCGCGGCCCGGAACGTCGGCCCGTCGGGTGGGGTCACCGCCGGGCGGCCGTCGGCCTGCCACTGCAGGGCCAGGAAGACCACCGGTACGGCGAGAGCGGTCAGTTTGAGCCAGTACTGGAACGCCTGCACGAAGGTGATCGCGCGCATCCCGCCCAGCGCCACGTTCGCGGTGACCACCGCGGCCACCAGCAGCGCACCGAGGGGATAGGGGGAGCCGGCCACCGTGGCCAGGGTCAGCCCTGCGCCCTGGAGTTGCGGCACCAGGTACAGCCAACCAATGAAGATCACGAAGGTGGTGGCCAGGATGCGGAGTCGACGCGATCCCAGCCGCAGCTCGCAGAAGTCGGGCAGGGTGAACGCCCCGGAGCGGCGCAGCGGCGCAGCCACGAAGAGCAGCAGGGCCAGGTAGCCGGCCGCGAACCCGACCGGGTACCAGAGCACGTCCACGCCGTACTTGAGGACCAGCCCCGCGATGCCGAGGAAGCTCGCCGCCGACAGGTACTCACCGCCGATGGCGGCGGCGTTCCAGGTCGGACTGATCGCCCGGGACGCCACCAGGAAGTCGGACGTGGTCCGGGCCAACCGCAGCCCGTAGAAGCCGATCCCGACGGTGACCAGGGTGACCGCCACGATGGCCGGGACCACGAAGTCGTTGCCCACCTCAGCGCTCCGGCCGTTGTACCAGGTCGGTGAAGTCCTGTTCGTTGCGCTCGGCCAACCGCACGTACGCCCAGCCCACCGCGATCAGGAACGGGAAGGAGGCCACCCCGAGCAGCAGCCACGGCAGGTTGACACCGGCGACGGTGGTCCGGCCGAGCGAGGGCGCGATAGCGAACAGCCAGGGCAGCCCGCCCAACCCGATGGCCACCACCAGGGACAGCCGCAGCGCCAGCGCGAGTTGGGCCCGGACCAGGCCGCGGACCAGCGCCTCGCCGACCTGGGTCTGCTGGGCCAGCTCGGCGCGGGTCCGCTCGGCGCGGGTGTCCTGCCGGGTGATCTCGGCCAGCACGATCCGGGACCGCCGGGGCGGCGGTACCGCACCGCTCGACCCCACGTCGGGGAGTTGCTTGGCCACCCCGGCAGTCTCGCCCGCCGTGCCGGATTGTCAAGCAGGGATGTCCGCAGCGTCGCGCACAGCGGTGGGTGGTGTTGTGCATAACCTGTGGACAACGACTCACGCCTGTGGATAACCCACTGACGACGCAGGCTGGCCTGTGGGAACTGCTGAGGATCGTTGTGGACAACGACCCTGACCGTGTTGGTGAACGGCGTGGGCGGTTACCGCGAGGAGGTCGTTCTGCCGGTGGGCGAGGTCTACCGCACCGAGCAGCCGTTCCCCCTCGCCCTGCCGCTGTCCGACATCCTCTGACCCGGCGGTCACTCCAGGCCGATGCGCTCCGGGCGGGCCGAGGCGGAGCCGAGCCAGGTGTGCGGGTTGCCGTACCAGCACCAGCCCAGCTTGGGCGCGCCCTGGCTGATCCAGAGCGCCGGCACCCGCTTGTCGCCGCAGCGGGAGCCGACCAGCGAGAAGCACCGGTTGCTGGCCAGCGCGGCGGGGTGCAGCGTGACGAAGGCGAGACCCTCGTCGATGGTGAGCGGCAATCGGCCCTGGGCGGTGATCCCCTCCATGGCGGTGGCCGGGGCCAGGTTGCGGAACTCCTCGCCCCGGTCGACGTCGAAGAGCAGGTAGGCCGGCCCGGCCGGCACCTCCAACTCCTTGATCGGGTCGAAGCGGGGCAGGTCGTCCTCGGCGTAGTTCCGGTCGACGACGCCGGGCTTGCGCTTGCCGGCGAGGGTGGTCAGCCCCACCCGTTCCGGTACGCCGATCAGGTCCCGGGTGATGACGAGCAGGAACGGCGTTCGGGCGTCGGTGGGAGCGGGCAGCCCGGTGGTGCCGTCGACCGCGCTGGCCCGCAGCGGCGCGACCAGGTCGCGGAAGGCGCTCTCGGTCAGCCCGGCGAGGGTGGGGTAGCCGAGCTGCACCAGTCGGTCGAGTTGGCGGTCGAACTCGGTTTCGGCGTTGAACGGGGTCACGGTCACAGCGGGCCTCCCGGAAGTCGTACGGACTAGCGTACAACGTACGGTAGGAGCGCTTTCATTCCCGGGTCAGCGACTCCAATCCTGCTTCGCGGCCCTGACCAGCTTGTCCTTCAGCTCCCGGGTGTGCCGCCGGCTCACCGGCAGCTCGGTGGAATCGATCACCACCACGTAGCCGGAGTTGACCAGCCGCAACTCCGCGATCAACTTCAACTGCACCAGGTACGACCGGTGCACCCGGACAAAACCGGCATCGGCCCAGCGCTCCGCGAGCGTGGCCAGCGAGACCCGCACCAGGTGCGACCCCTCCGCGGTGTGCAACCGGGCGTAGTCGCCCTGCGCCTCCACCCACCGCACCGCCGAACGGGGCAGCATCCGGGTGGTGCCGGCCAACTCGATGGGGATGGTCGGGTCCTCCTCCGCGCGGGCCAGCGCCGCCGGGTGCGACGGCACCACCCGCGAGCCGATCACCCGACGCAGCGACTCGGCCAACCGATCGGCCCGAACCGGTTTCCGCACGTAGTCGGTGGCACCCAGGTCGAAGGCGTCCACCGCGCCGTCGTCGTACGCGGTGACGAACACGATCGCCGGTGGTCGGGCGAAGCGGCGCAGCACCCGGGCCAACTCCATGCCGTCCAGGCCGGGCATCCGGATGTCCAGGAAGACGACGTCCACGTCGCCGTCGCGCAGCAGCCGCAGCGCCTCGGTGGCATCCCCGGCCGTGTGCAGCCGGGCCACCCGGGGGTCGGCCCGCAGGTGGTACGCCAGCTCGTCGAGCGCGGGCGGCTCGTCGTCCACCGCGAGGACGCGCAGGAAGCCGGACGCGTTCACCGCACCCGTCCCGGTGCGCTCGCTCACGACCCTGCCCGCACGCCGGGGTGGAACTTCGGCACCCGCATGCTCACCTTCGTGCCCGAGCCCAGCCCGGTCTCCACGACCAGGCCGAAGCGGTCGCCGAAGACCGAGCGCAGCCGCTCGTCGACGTTGGAGAGGCCGACGTGCTGGCCCGTGTCGTCACCCGGGTCGCCGGTGCCGCGGGCCAGCTCGGCGATGCCGGCGGTCAGCGTGGTCGGATCCATTCCCACTCCGTCGTCCTCCACCGTGATGTGGCATTCGGCGCCCGCGTCCCGGGCCTCGATGCTCACCATGCCCGTGCCCGGCTTGCGGGACAACCCGTGGCGAACCGCGTTCTCCACCAACGGCTGGAGGCAGAGGAACGGCAGCGTCACCGGCAGCACCTCCGGGGCGATCTGCAACCGCACCTGCAACCGGTCACCGAACCGGGCCCGCTCGATGGTCAGGTAGCGGTCGATCGACCGCAGCTCCTCGGCCAGCGTGGTGAACTCCCCGTGCGCCCGGAAGGAGTACCGGGTGAACTCCGCGAACTCCAGGATCAGCTCCCGGGCCCGCTCCGGGTCGGTGCGCACGAACGAGCCGATCGCGGTCAGCGCGTTGTAGATGAAGTGCGGGCTGATCTGTGCCCGCAACGCACGGATCTCGGCGCGGGCCAACCGCTCCCGCGACGAGTCCAGCTCGGCCAGGGCGAGCTGGTTGCCGGCCCAGTGCGCCGTCTCCAGGGTGGCCTGCACCAACCCCGGAGGCGGTGGGCTGTCGGCGACCGCCACCAGCGCGCCCACCACCCGGCCGTCCGCCGCCAGCAACGGTGCGACCACCGCCCCGCGGATCGGGCAGTCGACCCGGTCGCAGTGCAGTTCCTGCTCACCCAGCACCGTCGAGCGGCCGGTGTCCACCGTCCGCTGGGCCGCCGCGAGCAGTTGCTCCCCGTGGTGCGTGCCGCGCCCGTCGAGGGCCAGCAACCGGTCGGCGTCGGTGAGCGCCAGCCCGACCGCGCCCACCAGAGCCCGCAGATGACGTACGGCCTTCGCCGCGCCCGCCTCGCTCAACCCCGCCCGCAGCGGCTCGGCGGCCAGGCCGGCGGTGTGCAGCACCTCGTAGGTGGCCCGCTGGGTGGCGGTGGCGATGCCGCGGCGGGCCCGCAGCCGCAGCACCGCCAACAGGGCTGCGGTCAGCGCGGTGACGAGTGAGACGACGCCGACCACGGCGGAGAGGTTGGCAGCCACGCAGCGATCCTCGCCCCTGGGAGCCGGCGCGCCAACCCTCTAGTACGCGCCCTTGCGGGCGAGCACCACCCCGACCGTGCGCCACAGGATGCTCAGGTCGTACGCGAGCGACCAGTTGTCGACGTAGTAGAGGTCCAGTCGGACCGACTCGTCCCAGGACAGGTCGGAGCGGCCGGAGACCTGCCACAGGCCCGTCATGCCGGGGCGGACCAGCAGGCGGCGGCGGACGTCGCCCAGGAAGTCACCGTCGTCGGCCGGTAGCGGGCGCGGCCCGACCAGCGACATCTCACCCCAGAGCACATTGATCAGCTGCGGCAGTTCGTCCAGCGAGGTGGCCCGGAGGAAGCGTCCGACCGGGAAGACCCGGGGGTCCTCCTTCATCTTGAACAACATGCCGTCGGTCTCGTTGCGGTCGACCAGGCTGGCCAGCCGCTCCTCGGCGTTGACGTACATGGTCCGGAACTTCCACACCCGGAACGTGCGCCCCTCGTGCCCCACCCGGGGCTGGCGGAAGAAGACCGGCCCGGGGTCGGAGATCCGGATCGCCACGGCGATGGCCAGGAAGAGCGGGATCAGCAGCAGCAGGCCGAGACCGGCGGCGACCCGGTCCATCAGGTTCTTGGCCAGCAGCGCCGGCCCGGAGAGGGTCGGCTCCTCGACGTGCAGCAGCGGCAGACCCTCGATCGGCCGGATGTGCACCCGGGGGCCGGCGATGTCGGTCAGCTGCGGGGCGACCACCAGGTCGACGCCGGAGCCCTCCAACTGCCAGGCCAGCCGGCGCAGCTCGCCCGGCTCGGCGCTGGCCGATCCGCAGACGGCGATGGTGTCCCCACCGACCTCACGGACCAGGGCCAGGACGTCGCGCCCGGCGTACACCGGAACCGGGGTCGGCATGCCTCGGGCCGCCGCGTACCCGTCGGTGATGTGGATGGCGACGGGCATCAGCCCGGCGGCCGGGCTGCGGGTGACCGCCGCGTAGACCTCCAGGCACTCGGGCAGGGTGCCGACCAGCACCATCCGGTGCGCGGCCTGACCGGCCCGCCGACGGATGTAGTGCAGCGCCCAGCGGGCCACGAAGCGGCCCCACAGGATCAACAGCAGGGCACCGAGCAGCGCCGTGCCGACCGTCCAGCGGGACAACTCGGTCTTGGTGGCGAAGGCGAGGAACGAGACACTCGCGGCGACCGTCACCCCGGCCCGGATCACCCGCTTGAACTCGTCCGGGCCGAGCCCCAGGTAGCGGCGGTCGTAGGCCCGGTTGCTCCAGAGGATGATCACCCAGCCGAGCGGGAGCAGCAGATAGGAGATGGTGTGGAACCAGGTTGGGTCCTGCTTGGTGCCGGAGAACCCGGAGGCGGCCTGGTCGAAGAGCTGGATCGCGATCCAGCTGGCGAACGCCGCCGCGCCGAAGTCGAGCAGCAGCAGGATCGCCGTGTAGGGCCGGTGCCAGCGGGAGACGCGGCGTCGCGCTCGGGCCCACGCCGACCGGGGTACGCCGTTGTGGGACGGCGGCGTCGGCGGCTGGATCTCGAAGCTGTCGACGTGCCGCACGAGTCTGCTCCGGCCTTCGTTGGTTACCGGGCGCTGGAGGCTTGCCGTCACCTCACCCATGTCCTCCCGCATGACACGGGCCGCTCACTCGCCGTGAAGGCCCGGTCGCCCACCGTCCCAGTCTCCCACGCGTGCTCCGACCGGTCGCCGCCCCGAAGGAGATTGGCGACCGACGGTGCTGGCGGGATCTGGCCGGCTCCGCACCATTTCAGAAGCCGGGGACCGGGCCACTATACCGATGGATGCGCGTGTGGCGAGAAGGGCGGACCGGAGCTTCCGCTCAGTGAGGGTGATTCCGCTCCGTAGTCATGGAGTGGAATTACTCACCGTACGAGGCGGGACAACCGTCGGTCAGCGAGCGGCTTGCCGCCGGTCTGACAGGTCGGGCAGTACTGGAGGCTGGAGTCGGCGAACGACACCTCGCGCACGGTGTCCCCGCACACCGGACAGGGCAGCCCGGTGCGGGCGTGCACCTTCAGCCCGGAGCGCTTCTCGCCCTTGAGCTCCGCGGCCCGCTGACCGAGGGACCGCTCGACCGCGTCGCCGAGAACCTGTCGGGTGGCGGCGTGCAGGGTGGCGATCTGGGCGTCGGTGAGCCGATCGGTGATCGCGAACGGGGACAGCTTCGCGGCGTGCAGGATCTCGTCGGAGTACGCGTTGCCCACCCCGGACAGCACCGCCTGGTCGGTCAGCACCCCCTTGACCTGCCCCCGCCGGCTCCGCAGTCGCTCGGCGAAGGTGGGCAGGTCCGCGGCGAGCGCGTCCGGACCCAGCTTGGCCACCCCGGGGACCGCCGCGAGGTCGGTGACCAGATAGGCGGCCAGCTTCTTCTGGGTGCCGGCCTCGGTGAGGTCGAAGCCGGAACCGTCATCCAGGCGTACCCGGACCGCGATCGGACCCTTGCCCGGACGCAGCGGGGTGGTGGCGGGAAACGCCTCCCGGTAGTGCAGCCAGCCCGCTCGCGCCAAATGCACCACCAGGTGCAGATCGCCCTCGAAGCGGACATCGAGGAACTTGCCGTGCCGACTGGCGTCGACCACCGCCCGACCGGCGACCTCGGTCGGTGCCGGCTGGTACGTCTTCAGGGCGCTGATCGCGGCGATCTCCAGCCGATCGACGCGCCGCCCCACCGCGCGCTGACGCAGGTAACCCGCGAGCGCCTCAACCTCCGGTAGTTCGGGCACGACACAACGGTAGCCTTCTTTGCCGTGAGCGTGAGGAATGAGCTCGCGAGTCCCGCAATCGCGAACGAGAGGCGAGCTCCGTGAGAATCGTGGTGGCACACAACCGGTACCGGGAAGCCCAGCCGTCCGGTGAGAACACGATCGTCGACTCGGAGATCGCTCAGCTCACCGCCGCTGGCGTCGAGGTGCTGCCCTTCATCCGCAGCTCGGACGAGATCCCGTCGATGTCGAAGATGGCGAAGGCGCTGCTGCCGATCTCGCCGATCTGGGCGCCGCGCGCCCAGCACGACCTGAGCCGGCTGCTCACCGAGCACCGACCGGACGTTCTGCACCTGCACAACCCGTACCCTCTGCTCTCGCCCTGGGTGGTGCGGACCGCGCACCGGCACGGTGTGCCGGTGGTGCAGACGGTGCACAACTACCGGCAGGTCTGCTCGTCGGGGATCTACTTCCGGGACGGCGTGATCTGTCAGGACTGCAAGGGCCGGGCGTTGGGTGTGCCGGCGATCAAGCACCGCTGCTACCGCGACTCGGCGGCGCAGAGCGCGCTGATGGCGACCACCCTGGCCGTGCACCGCGGCACCTGGCGCTCGGTGGATCGGTACATCGCGCTCACCTCGGCGATCGCCGACCACCTCCGCGACTACGGCATTCCGGACGAACGCATCGTGGTGAAGCCGAACTCCGTACCCGACCCGGGTCGGCCGGCGCCGCTCGGTGACGGGTTCCTCTACATGGCCCGGCTCTCCCCTGAGAAGGGCGTCGACCTGCTGCTGGACGCCTGGCGTCGGCACCCGGTGGGTGCGCTGGGCACGCTGCGGGTGGCCGGCGACGGTGAGCTGCGCGCCCTCGTGGAGGCAGCCGCCGCCGAGCGACCCGACGTGGTCTACCTCGGTCAGCTCGACCGGGCGGGTGTGCAGGCCGCGGTCGAGGCGAGCGCGGTGGTGATCGCCGCCGCGATGTGGCACGACGTGCTGCCCACCGTGATCATCGAGGCGTTGGCGAGCGGTCGGCCGGTGCTCGGTACGGCGTTGGGCGGCATTCCGTACCTGGTCGGGGCGGACGCCCCGCACGAGCCCGCCGGCACCGGGCCCGCCGAGATCGCCTCCGCGGTCGCCGGGGGAGGTGGCGGGTCACCCATGCCGGCGGGGATCGGCCTGGGCGAGGCCGGTTGGGTGGTGGCCCCGGAGCCGGCCGCGCTCGCGGCCGCCCTGCCGGTCGCCCGCGCCGGTGCGTCCGGGCTGACCCTGGCCGCCCGCGCCCGCTACGAGCGCACCTTCCACCCCGACGTGGTCACCAAGCAGCTCATCGACATCTACGCGGGCCTGGCCCGCACCCCCAACCACGTCTGAGCCTCGTCCGGGCGGCCCGCGCCGCCCTGACCCCCGGCCTGGCCTGATCGCGCTCGATCCAGGATGTAGTCCCCATCCGGCTGCTCCGAGGCCACTACATCCTGGATCAAGCGCGATCTTGGCGGCGGACACCGCAACTTCGGGGACGTTGGGTGGATCTTGCGGACGGGCGGCGCGTTGAGGGTGAGGGTAGGGGCAGGTGGCTCAGCGCAGGGAGGCGCGGGCCGAGAAGGCGATGCTCGCCAGCAGGAAGCCGCCGTTGACGATGGTGAAGGCGACCATCACCCAGAGGACCAGCGCGGGGGCCACGGCGAGCACCAGGGCAGCCACGAAGACCACCGCGCCGTAGTCGCGGACCAGCTTCACCAGGCGCACCGGCAGCGAGGTCGAGGTGACCATGCTGGCCGCGTTCGGGCCAGCCTGCATCACCGACGTCACCAGGTTGACCATCCAGGTGCCCGCGAAGGTCGCCACGAGCCAGGTCGGCGTGGCCGGCTCCTGCGCCACGGCGGTGGCGGCCAGGGCCGCCACCAGGGCGATCTGCGCGGCCACGTCGCAGAGCACGTCGACGCGGGCGCCGGCCGCGCTGCCCTGGCCGGTCACCCGGGCCAGTTGCCCGTCCGCACAGTCCAGGGAGTACGCCACCTGCCAGCCGACCAGGGCGAGCAGGCCGACCACCCAGGCCGGTACGTCCCCGGCGGCGACCGGGACGGCGAGCGCCACCACGGTGACCGAGGTGGCCAGCCCGAGCACCAGGTTGGTGATCGTCAACGCGGTCGGTCGCAGCCCGAGCCGCTGGGCGACGAGCGCGAAGACGGCCCCCAGCCACTGGCTGATCGACTCGCTGAACAGGCCGCCGCCCCGGTTCACCCGGTGGAAGTCGGCGACGGTGGGACGGGGGTCAGCCAAGCTGGTCGCGGATTGCACCGGCGTAGTCTGCCAGCCGCTCCCGGGTCTCGGTAGGCGACAGTGCCAGGTGTTCGAGGATGGTGTACCGGTCCGGCCGGGTACGCGGCGCGAACTGCACCGCCTCGATGAACTGGTCGTCGGTGAGCGCCACCTCGGCGGGGAGCCGGGGCAGACCGTGCCGGGCCAGGCAGGCCGACATCTCCCCGAAGCGGCGGAGGTCTCCGCGCAGCCAGGTGCAGAACAGCGCGCCCAGCCCGGCCAGTTCGCCGTGCGAGGCGGTGCCGGGGAAGAGCGAGTCGACCGCGTGCATGATCTCGTGGCAGCCGCCACTGCACGGACGGCTGGTGCCGTCGACCGCCATCGCCAGGCCGCTGGAGATCAACGCCTCGGCGAGGACGATCACGAAGGCGTCGTCGCTCATGTCGCCGGGGTGGTTGAGCACCGCCTCGGCGCCCGCTCGGGACAGCGAGGCGGCCAGCCCGTCGACCGGCTCACCGCGTACCTGCCGGGACAGCTCCCAGTCGGCCAGCGCGCTGATGTTGCTGATCACGTCGCCGATGCCGGCCCGGTTGTGCCGGTCGGGGCCACTTTCCACGAAGTCCAGGTCGACGATCACCCCGATCGGGATGTGCACGCCGTAGGAGCCCTTGATCCCGTCGGTGATCAGGCTGGCCACCGGGGAGGCGATCCCGTCGTTGGCGAGGCTGGTCGCCACCGACACCATCGGCAGCCCTCGGCGGGTCGCCGCGTACTTCGCCACGTCTATGGTCTTGCCGCCGCCGATGCCGACGACGGCGTCGTACGACCGGGCGCGGAGTTTGCCGCCCAGGTCGTCGGCGGCGTCCAGCGTCCCGCCGGAGACGGTGAAGACGTCCGCCGAACGCAGCGACGGTCGGATCAGCTCCGCGATCTGGGTGCCCTGACCCGGGCCGACCACCACCGCGACGTCACCCCCGGAGGAGATCCGCCCGTCGGCCAGGATCGCGCCCAGGTCGGCGACCGCCCCGCGTCGCACGTCGATGTGCAGCGGGGTGAGGACGCTCCGAGCTAGTAGCGGCACGCGATCTCCCGCGCGCGGGCCAGGTCGGCGTGGTTGTCCACCTCGACCCACGGGACGTCACCGATCGGCGCCGCCCGCACCTCCCCGCCCCGGTCGGAGAACTCCTGGTAGCCGTCCTCGTAGTAGAGGTTCGGGTCCCGTCGCCAGGTCGCCTCCAGCGCGTCGGCGAGGGCGTCGGCGACCTGCGGCTCGATCAGCGTCGCGCCGATGTACTCCCCGTACGCCTCGCCCGGGTCCATCAGCTTGGTGATGCGGGTGAGCTGGCCGGCGGCGTCGAAGGTGGTCTTCATCTCCTCCTCGGCCAGCGGCTTGAGGGTGTCCACGGCGAGCAGGATGCCCGGGCCGCGCTCGGCGAGCAGGGTCTTCTCCACGCTCACCGGGTGCACGGTGTCCCCGTTGACCAGCAGCACCCCGCGCGCGAAGTACTCCCGGGCCAGCCAGAGCGAGTAGGCGTTGTTCCACTCCTCGGCCTTGTCGTTGTGCACCAGGGTGAGCGTGACCCCGTACCGCTTCTCCAGGTCAGCCTGCCGCTCGCGGACCGCGTCCGCCGCGTAACCGACGACGATCACGATGTCGGTGAGCCCGACCTCGGCGAGGTTGCCCAGCGCGATGTCCAGGATCGTCACCTCGCCGTCCACCGGCACCAACGCCTTGGGCAGGGTGTCGGTGTACGGGCGCAGCCGTCGTCCCGCTCCGGCCGCGAGCACCATTCCGATCATCGCGACATCCTCCCTCGTCCTGCTCCGGTCACCGCTGGAGGATAGCCCCGGCCGGGTGCACCGCTCCGGCCAACCGGGTCAGCCGGGCAACGCCGCCAGGTCGGCCAGCATGGTCAGGCGCTCCTCCGCGCTGAGCGCGGCGTACGGGCCGGCCGCCCGCCGGTCGGTCTCCAGCTCGATGGCGAGCCGCTCGGGGCCGGCTGGCAGGGCGGCGATGCTCGTCGCGGTGTGCCCGGCGGCGGTCCAGGCGGCGGCGTGCGCGTCGGCCCGGTGGTGTCGCAGCGTGCCGAGCCGGTTGAGCAGCAGCACGCCCGACGGGGTGCCGTCCGGCTCGTACGGGGGTGCCAGCGCGGCGAAGGCCGAGCCGCCTCGGTCCCCCTCCTCGTCGGCCAGCACCAGGGCGTACGACAGCAGTCGGCCGAGCAGGGCGACCAGCCGGGCCACCCGGTCGTCGTGACCGGCCCACAGCTCCTCGGTGACCTCGGCGTGCACCTGGTACAGCTCGGCGAGGAAGGCGGCGCCACGCTCGGTGGCGGAGAGGGCGCCGTCCGGGCCGCGGTAGATCATCCCGTGTGCCACCTGCTTGTCCACGGTCCGCCGGCAGGCGACCGGGTCGTGGTAGCGGGTGATCGCCGCGAACCCGGGCCCGTCGACCGTGCCGCCGGGTGCGGCCAGCCGGGTGCGCAGGTCGACCAGGAAGCCGGTGGCCGTCACTCCGCCGTAGCGCTGGGACAACTCGGCGCCACCACCGTCCCGGCCGGCCAGGATGCCGGCGCGGAAGGTCCGGTCCACGGCCGGTGCGAGCAGCCCGGCGATCCGGTGCGGCGCCAACTCGACGGTGTTCACAGTCCGATCGACCGCAGGACGGCGAAGCCCTCCTCCGCGATCCGCCGGATCAGCCCGTCGTTGACGTCGCGGTGCTCGTCGAGCATTGTCACCTCGTGCTCGGCCAGCCAGCGGTACTCGGTGTGCTTGCCGGCCTCCAGCGTCGGGCGGTCGAGGTCACCGTCGACGCGGACCAGGAAGTCGTACTCGGTCCGGGCCAGGCCGTCGTCGCCGACGTAGCTGTACTCGCCCACCTGGCCCAGGACGTGCGAGAGGACCCAGCCGGTCTCCTCGGTGATCTCCCGGCGGAGCGCCTCGTCGATGTCCTCGCCCGGCTCCAGGTGGCCGCCGACAATGTCCCAGCAGTTGGGAAACAGGCGTCGGTGTGGTGAGCGGCGCTGAAAGAAGATGCGGCCGTCATGGTCGACGATCAGCGCGCCGGCGCAGCGCAGGGGCTCGGTGGACACCATCCGACAGTAGCCAGCGTCCGCAGCTTGTGCGATGCCGCTCTTGTCCCGGAAACATCCACCGACCACCATGTCCGTACCGAATGCCACCGTCCCAAAGGGGTGATGCGTGATGCAGGTACGGGATGCGATGTCCAGCCAGGTCCTCGTCGTCGGTCCGGAGCACACGCTCCGCCAGGCGGCCCGGATGATGTCGGCCCGCGGTGTCGGGTCGGCGGTCGTGATCGACCCCGACTCCGAGGGTGTGGGGATCATGACCGAACGCGACGTGTTGAAGGCCATCGGCGCCGGCCTGGACTGCGACGTGGAGCGCACCGGCGCCCACCTGACCTGGGACGTGGTCTACGCGGGGCCGGAGTGGACGGTGACCGAGGCCGCCGCCGCGATGGCCCGGGGTGGGTTCCGGCACCTGGTGGTGCTGGACGGCCGGGAGGTGGCCGGCGTGATCTCCGTCCGGGACATCATGCGGGTCTGGTCGGAGAGCCAGGCGGTCGCCACCACCTGACCGGGGGTGGTGTGCCGGGCGGGATCGATGGGTAGACATCCCTTGCGGGCGCGGAGATGCCGTGGCCCGTGAGGGAGGTCCCGATGCGCGACGCGGAGCGGCTGGTCGAACAGCAGTACGCCATGCTCCTGCGTCGGGACGTGGCCCGGCTGCCGGATCTCTACGCCCCGGAGGCGTTCTACGCCATGCCGGGCGTGACGGTCCGTCCGATCGAGCTGCCCGCGCTGCTGCGCACCTGGACCGGCGCCTTCGCAGACCTGCGGGTCGACCCGATGGGCGCGGTCCGCACGGGCGGTGGCGCCGCGGTCGAGCTGCGGCTGACCGGCACCCACACCGGCACCCTGCATTCGCCGTACGGCACCGTCGCGCCCACCGGCCGGCTGGTGAGCTGGGAGGTGGCCGACGTGGTCCGGGCCCGCAAGGGTCGGATCACCGCCTGGCGCTCCTACTTTGACTGGAGCCAGCTCCTCGACGCGCTGGGCGTGCAGCTGGAGGGACTTTCCCGGGCCGCGCAGCACGACGCGCTCGCCCTTCCGGTCTGATCTGCCGCCGACCGGTGGAGTGGGGTCACCCGACCCGGTGGCTCAGGATGCGGACATCGCCGTGCCGACCGCGCGTTCCCCGCCGCCGCCCGTACGCTCAACATCCATGACCGCCGAGCAGTTGATCTCCTTTGCCCGTGGGGCTCCCTCGCTGGACATCGTCGATGTCGAGGGGCTCAAGGCCGCCGCCGTCCGCGCCTTCGACGCCGACCCCGCGGGGGTGACGGCGTACGGCACCTCCGTCGGATACCTTCCGCTGCGGAAGTGGATCGCCGAGAAGCACGGGGTCGAGGCCGACCAGGTGCTGGTCACCAACGGGTCGCTCCAGGCCGACGCGTTCCTCTTCGATCATCTGGTCCGCCCCGGCGACGCGGTGGTGGTGGAACGCCCGACGTACGACCGGACGCTGCTCAACCTCCAGCGGATGGGCAGCGAGCTGCACGGCATCTCGGTCCAGCCGGACGGCCTGGACACTGCCGAGCTGCGCAAGCTGCTGGAGTCGGGGGTCCGACCCCGGCTCGCGCACGTCATCCCGAACTACCAGAACCCGGCCGGCATGACGCTGTCCCTGGAGAAGCGCCGCGAGCTGCTCGACCTGGCCGCCGAGTACGAGTTCACGATCTTCGAGGACGACCCGTACGCGGACATCCGCTTCCGTGGTGAGGCGCTGCCGTCGATGCTCTCGCTGGACACCCGCAACGTGGTGGTGCACGCGTCGAGCTTCACCAAGACGGTCTGCCCGGGGGTGCGGGTCGGTTACCTGGTCGGCTCGGCCGACCTGATCGCCTCCATCGCGAAGAACGCGACAAGCCTCTACATCTCCCCCGGCATGGTGTCCCAGGCGATCGTGCACCAGTTCTGCGTCTCCGGTGACATCGACCGCTCGATCGAGACGGTCCGGGCGGCGCTGGGCGAGCGGGCCCAGGTGCTCGCCGAGTCGTTGCGCCGGCACCTGCCGCAGGCGCGGTTCGTGGAGCCCGACGGCGGCTACTTCCTCTGGGTGGAGTTCCCGGAGGACGTGCTGGTCGACCGGCTCGCCCCGGCGGCGGCCGAGCGCGGGGTCGCCGTGGTCAAGGGCAGCGACTTCGTGCTCGACGGCGGGCGGCACGCTCTCCGGCTGGCCTTCTCGGCGGTGACCGCCGACCGGATCGACGAGGGCGTCCGGCGGCTCGCGGAAGCCGTCGAGGCCGTCCGCAGCTGAATTGTCTGTCGGGTTCCTGACAGAACGACGATGCCGGCCGTCCCGGGGCTCCCCTCCGGGCGGCCGGCTGGCCCACAATGCTGCGAGCGTCACCCCGTCAGCTGCGGAGCTCACCGCCCGGCCTCCGGGCCGGCCCCGCCCGGGTTGACGCGGCAGCACAACCTCCCGCCCCCACAGGTGCCGGGCGGGCCGTGTCGTCCCCCGCACACCCCCCGATGCGGCCCGGCCCGCCCGGCGCCGCCTCCACGCGACCGCCGTCACACCGGTCCTCCACCGTGATCGGCGTAGCCTGCAAGCCGCAGCTGAGCGCGGGAGGTGACGCGATGACGGATCGGACAGAGCGGGACCGGACGGCACCGTCGACCACCGGTCGGGGCCTGCGACCTCGGGCGTGGCCCTCCCCGGTCCGGGCGATGACCCGGATCCTCAACGCCGACGGCTCGCCGCCCGTGCCGGCCCCGACGGGCACCGGCCGCAGCGCGGTGGTCGACTGCGCGCTCTACGTCGACGGCAAGCGGCAACCCGGCGACTGGACGTATGCGGAGGCGCTGGAAGCGGCCCGCCGCGAGGAGCACGGCTTCGTCTGGATCGGCCTGCACCAGCCGGAGCTGGCCGAGATGACCGCCATCGCGGAGACCTACGGCCTGCACGAGCTGGCGGTCGAGGACGCGGTCAAGGCCGAGCAGCGCCCCAAGCTGGAGCGGTTCAACGACGTCGTCTTCCTGGTGCTGCGCACCGCCCGTTACTGCGAGCACACCGAGCTGACCGAGAACTCCGAGGTGGTGGAGACCGGGCAGGTGATGCTCTTCATCGGCCCGAACTTCGTGATCAGCGTCCGGCACGGCGATGCCTGCCGGCTCGCCCCGATCCGCGCCGACCTGGAGACCAAGCAGGAGTTGCTGCTGCATGGCCCGTGGGCGGTGGCGTACGGGGTGACCGACCGGGTGGTCGACCTCTATCTGGAGGTGGCCGACCAGATCGAGGACGACCTGGACGTGCTGGAGGCCGAGGTCTTCGACCGCAACAGCCATGGTCGGATCCAGCGGATCTACCAGATGAAACGGGAGCTGGTGGAGTTCAAGCGGGCGGTGGTGCCGCTGCAACGGCCGCTGATGACGCTGACCTCCCAGGTCAACCGGGACGTGCCCAAGGAGATCCGCAAGTACTTCCGGGATGTGCAGGACCACCTGAGCCGCACCGTGGAGCAGGTGAACTCCTACGACGACCTGCTGAACTCGATCCTCCAGGCGCGGCTGGCCCAGGTCACCGTCGACCAGAACAATGACATGCGCAAGATCGCCGCCTGGGCGGCCATCGCCGCGGTCTGGACCGCCATCGCCGGCATCTACGGGATGAACTTCGACAACATGCCCGAGCTGAAGATGACGTACGGCTATCCGGTGGTGCTCGCCCTCATGCTCGGCATCTCGTTGGCCCTCTACCGCTGGTTCCGCCGCAACGGCTGGCTCTGACCGCGCAAGGGTGCTCTGCGCCGTCCCGTGCTGATCTTGCGATAGCGCCACCCGACGCGAAGCGCCGACGAGCGGGGTGAACCCACCCGCCGGCGCCCGATGCGCTACTGCTGACCTCAGCGGCGGCCGTTGGTGCGGGCGGTGTCCTTGCCCAGCGCCTTGGTGAGGTCGTCGGTCGGCCGACCGGAGGCGTCGGTGGCGCCCTCGGCGACCGACGGGACCTTGTCGGTCGGGCGGACGGCGGTCTGCTTGGCCGGGGCGGTGGTGCTGGCGCTGGAGCCGCCGGCCACCGCCGAGCTGCCCGCGCCGGTCATCCCCGCCGCGCCGGACATGGCGGACCCGTCGGACCCCCGGGCGGCGGACGGCGTACGCACCTCGATCGAGTCGACCTCGTCGCGCATCGGCTCCAGGGTGCTGCGGGTCGGGTCGTACTCGGCCCACTCCTGCTGCTCCCGGCGGCGACGCAGTGCGACCGCACCGGCCAGGCCGGCGATAGCACCCGCCGCCAACAGGCCGGTCATCATCGAGCCGCGACGGCGCGGCTGCTTCTTCTTACCGGTGATCCGCATGGTCTTCGACTTGGCCTTCCTGGTCAGCGGCCCTGCCTGGGCGGCGCCGTCACGAGCAGCCGCCGCCAGCGGTGCCAGCGTGGTGAGAGTCGTCCCCCAGCCGGTCGACGCCCGGTCACGTACCTTCGCGGCGGTCGGTGCGACGTAGCCCCGGGCCACCTGGACCCGCGGGCCGACGGTCGCGCCAGCGCCCTTCGCGGCGTGATTGGCTGCCAGCATCAGGTGGCTGATGCTCTGGTTCAGCTCGGCCTTGGCCAGCTGTCCCTGGGACTTACGCCGCCCGAATCCAAACACGGTCCTACCTCCTGGGAGTTGTTCCTTCGTCATCCTCCACCTTCGGATGCCTCCGCGATGCCAGATCGGGCACATGGGAGGATCCGCATGGAACTGACCAACGAGTGAGGAGTACCCGTGGCCGAGGCTGTCTACGCCACCCTGCACACCAACGCTGGCCCGATCCGGCTGGAGCTCTTCCCCAACCACGCGCCGAAGACCGTCCGCAACTTCGTCGACCTGGCCGAGGGCAACCGTGAGTACACCGACCCGCGCACCGGTCAGCCGGGCAGTGGTCCGTACTACGACGGCACCATCTCGCACCGGGTGATCAGCGGTTTCATGGTCCAGATGGGCGACCCGACCGGCACCGGCCGGGGCGGACCGGGCTACAAGTTCGCCGACGAGTTCCACCCGGAGCTGCGGTTCGACCGTCCCTACCTGCTGGCGATGGCGAACGCCGGACCGGGCACCAACGGTTCGCAGTTCTTCATCACCGTGTCCCCGACGCCGCACCTCAACAACCGGCACACCATCTTCGGCCAGGTCGCCGACGAGGAGTCGGTGAAGATCGTGGATTCGATCGCGAACACCCCGACCGGTCCGAGCGACCGTCCGCTGCAGGACGTCGTCATCGAGCGGGTCGAGATCGAGCGGTCCGCTTCCTGAGCGACTGGCGAGGTACCTTTGCTCGCATGATTGAGCGCTCCGGAGCACGGCCGGTGCCGGTGGACCGTGTGGTGGCGGACGGAGGGTCGGCCCGGTGAGCGAGTCTCCGCCGACCACCCCGGTCTGCTACCGGCACCCCGGCCGGGAGACCTACGTCCGGTGCACCCGCTGTGACCGGCCGATCTGCCCGGACTGCATGCGGGATGCCTCGGTCGGGCACCAGTGCCCGGAGTGCGTCAACGAGGGGCGTCGCAGTGTCCGGCCGGCGCGTACCGCCTTCGGCGGCGGTACGGCCGGCCGGCACGGCTATGTCACCAAGGCCCTGATCGCCGTGAACGTGCTGCTCCTGCTGCTCTCCATCGCCTCCGCCCGGGGCGGGGACGCGGCGGTCGGCGGCGGCTTCGGCGGCCTGATGGGTGGCAGCACGCCGCTGACCGAGTGGGGTGCGGTGCTCGGCCGGGCCTACCTCTCCGACTACACACTCGGCGGGATCGCCGAGGGCCAGTGGTACCGGCTGGTCACAGCGATGTTCCTGCACTACGGCGTGCTTCATCTGCTGCTCAACATGTGGGCGCTGTGGGTGCTCGGTCGGTCGCTGGAGGCCAACCTCGGGCGGGTGCGGTTCGCCGCGCTCTACCTGATCGCGGGCCTCGGCGGCAACGTCGCCGCCTACCTGTTCAGCAGCCCGAGGGCGGCCACCGTCGGCGCGTCGACCGCCGTGTTCGGTCTCTTCGCCGCGCTGATCATCATCGAGCGCAAGCTGGGCCGGGACATCTCCCGGATCATCCCGATCCTGGTGATCAACCTGGTGTTCACACTCGCCGTGCCGGGCATCTCGATCCCCGGGCACCTGGGTGGGCTGGTGGTTGGCGCGTTGATGGCGTTGGTGCTCGCGTACGCGCCGCGTGCTCGGCGGACGCTGGTGCAGGTCGTCGGTGGGGCGATCATCCTGCTGATCCTGCTCGCGCTGGTGCTCGTCCGGACCGCCGCACTGCTCACCTGACAGATCAGGGGTTCGGGCGGGCAGCCCGCAGCACGGCGGCCACCTCTTCCGGGGTGGCCCCCAGGTCGTACCGGCCGAACAGATGCAGCGAGTCGCCCGCGTCGATTTCCAGGGTCTCGCTGGTCAGCCCGAGTCGGGGTCGCCGGTCGACGGCGATCGCCTCGACCGCCGACCAGGGCACCAGCCGCCGGCTCGCGAAGCCGTGGATGACGGTGAGCCCGGCCGGGTCCACCGCCAACCGGACCGGCGCGACCAGGTCACGTGCCGCCCAGCCGGCCAGCGCGGCGCCGGCCAGGGCGGCCACCGCCAGGCGGACCGGGTCGCCGTCGGCGAAGAGCAGCCCGAGCGCGACGAGCAGAACGGCGCCGGCCAACTTCGCCGCCGGCAGGCTCGACGGCACCCGCCACTGCTGTGCCGGGGAGGTCTCATTCACCCGCCCAGCATGCCAGCGGCCGTCGGATTACGGCACCTCGTGCAGGTGTGGCCGGACGACCGGTCGATGGAGGACGTAAGATCGGGGCAGCCCAAGTTACCGGGGAGTAAACATGAGTGACGCGGTCATCGTCGGCGCGGTACGTACCCCGGTCGGGCGGCGCAAGGGCAGCCTCGCCGGCGTCCACCCGGTCGACCTCTCGGCGCACGTGCTGCGCGCCCTCGCCGAGCGCACCGGGCTCGACCCGGCCCAGGTCGACGACGTCTTCTGGGGCTGCGTGTCCCAGGTCGGCGAGCAGTCGTGGAACATCGCCCGCAACGGCGTGCTCGCCGCCGGCTGGCCCGAGACGGTGCCCGGCACCACCCTGGACCGGCAGTGCGGCTCCAGCCAGCAGGCCCTGCACTTCGCCGCCGCGACGGTGCTCTCCGGCCAGGCTGACCTGGTGGTCGCCGGCGGTGTCGAGTCGATGACCCGGGTGCCGATGGGCTCCAGTGTGGCCGGCGGGATGCCGTTCAGTGACCAGCTGCGCGCCCGCTACCGGGGCGTCGAGGGCTTCGCCGACGACGCGCCGCTGCCGTTCAACCAGGGGGTCGGGGCCGAGCTGATCGCCCAACGGTGGCGCCTCTCGCGTACCCAGCTCGACGAGTTCGCGCTGGCCAGCCACGAGAAGGCAGCCGCCGCGCAGGACGCTGGCGCGTTCGATCCGGAGCTGACCCCGGTGCCGCTCGCCGACGGTGGCAAGTTCGCCGCCGACGAGGGCATCCGCCGGGAGACCTCCCTGGAGAAGCTCGGCGAGCTGGCCACCCCGTTCCGCGCCGACGGGGTGGTGACCGCCGGGTCCGCGTCCCAGATCTCCGACGGTGCCGCGGCCCTCGCGGTGACCACCTCCGACTGGGCCAGCCGACACGGCCTGCGCCCACTGGCCCGGATCCACACCGCCGTGGTCGCCGCCGACGACCCGGTCACCATGCTCACCGCACCCATCCCGGCCACCGCGAAGGCGCTGCGCCGAGCGGGGCTGGGCATCGAGGAGATCGGGGTGTACGAGGTGAACGAGGCGTTCGCCCCGGTGCCGCTGGCCTGGCTGGCGGAGACCGAGGCGGACCCGGAGCGGCTCAACCCGCGCGGCGGGGCGATCGCCCTCGGTCACCCGCTCGGCGGCTCCGGTGCCCGGATCATGACCACCATGCTCCAGCACATGCGGGACAACGGCATCCGCTACGGGCTGCAGACCATGTGCGAGGGCGGCGGCATGGCCAACGCCACCATCGTCGAGCTGGTCTGACCCGCGGGCGGGGGAAAACGCCTCGCCTCGACGCGGAACGGCCACCTAAGGTGCCCAGCGTGACGACGATCGCCGGTGAGCGCACCCCTGACTGGTCCAGCGAGCAGTGGCAGGTGCGGGCCCGGTCCTGGGTCGACGCGCAGCTGAGCCGGGCCGGCCGACGGGTGACCGGGCTGGTGGAGCCTCGGCTGCGGCCCTGGTCGTTGGTCTGGCGGGTGCCCACCGACGACGGGCCGGTCTGGTTCAAGGCCAACAACCCGGGCACGGTGCACGAGGCGGTCCTGATCGCGGCGCTCGCCGAGTTGACGCCCGACCGGGTGCTGACCCCGATCGCGGTGGACCCGGCGCAGGGCTGGTCGCTGCTGCCCGACGGCGGCGAGTCGTTGCGCGACGTGCTGGCACGCGACCCCGATCTGGCGCACTGGGAACGGGCGCTGCCCGGGTACGCGGCGCTGCAACTGGCGAGCGCGTCGCGCGTCGACGAGCTGGTCGCCCTGGGTGTGCCGGATCAACGTCCGGAGGTGCTGGCCGGCCTCTTCGCCGAGCTGCTCGACGATCACGAGGCGCTGCTGATCGGCGTCGAGGGCGGGCTCAGCCCGGAGCTGCACGAGCGGTTGCGGGCCGAGTTGCCGTCGTACGCGCAGCGGTGCCGCCGACTCGCCGACATCGGCATTCCGGCCGCCGTGCAACACGACGACCTGCACGACGGCAACGTCTTCGCCGGTGAGGCCGGGTACCGCTACTTCGACTGGGGCGACGCCTCGGTGGCGCACCCGTTCGGCACGCTGCTGGTGACCCTGCGTTCCATCGGGCACGCCCGGAAGCTCGCCGCCGACGACGCCCAACTGGTGCGGTTGCGCGACGCCTACCTGGAGCCCTGGACCGACCGGTACGACCGCCGGACCCTCGTCGAGGCCGCCGACCTCGCGATCGGCCTGGGGCCGGTGAGCCGGTCGCTGTCCTGGCGTCGAGCACTGGACACGACCGAGGAGTCCCGCGCCGAGTACGCCGACGCGGTCCCGGGCTGGCTGGAGGAGCTGTTCGCCGCCAGTCCACTGCAGCCCAACTCCTGACCATGATCCGTCCGGGTCGGAAGTCGGACAGGCAGTGCGACAGGCGGCGTGGAACTTCCAAAAAAAGTCCGTGACCCACGTCACCCCGGTGAGGACGTCGTTGGGCAGGTCATGGACGTCTTCTCCCGAACGTTCCTCCCGGCCGCCGCTGAGGCTGGCCTGGCCGTGCAGACGGTGAGCCGGCACATGCCGGTCTTCCGGCGCTGCGTCGGCTCCGGTGACGCCACCATCCTGGTCACCCGTTGCAGCCGCCCCGACCGCCCGGTCACCGGCGACTACCTGTTACTTCTCACTCACCGTCGGCTGGTGGTGACCCAGCAGACCCGCCTCCTGCACCGACTGCGCCTGCACCTCAACACTGAGCTGCGCGAGCTGAGCAACGTCACCTGGAGCCCGGACCCGCGGCTCCAGTCGGTCGAGATGGCGGCCACCGCGATCGACGGGATCCGTGAGCGGTTCCTG
Source organism: Micromonospora sp. BQ32 (assembly GCF_059358895.1). NCBI lineage: Bacteria > Bacillati > Actinomycetota > Actinomycetes > Micromonosporales > Micromonosporaceae > Micromonospora > Micromonospora sp. BQ32. The sequence goes on from NZ_JCADBI010000012.1 coordinate 156,362, forward strand.
ATCCGGACCAGCCACCCGAAGCAGGTCTGGCAGCTCGACGCGTTGCTCAACCAGGCGTTCCGGACCCGCCTACGGCCGCCCGGCGCGCGGGTCGTCGCCAGCATCGGTGACGCACCGGCCGTCGCGCGGCCCGGGATGTTCGCACCGTCCTGGTGAGCTGACACCGCATCGGGCGACGCAACGCCGCCTTTACCGAACTCGAACACGCGCCGATCGCCCCGAGCCCTCCGGGTCGGCAATCATGGGCCGGTGACCGTCGAACCACCGCATCGCGGGCTCGTCCTCGTCGTGGAGGACGAGCCGGCCATCGCCGACCTGGTCCGGCTCTACCTCACCCGAGACGGGTTCGGCGTCCACCTGGAACGTGACGGCGAAGCCGGTCTGAGCGCGGCCCGCCGGTTGCGCCCGGTGGCCTGCGTCCTAGACATCGCGCTGCCCGGCCTGCCCGGCACCGAGATCTGCCGCCGGCTGCGCGAGGCCGGCGACTGGACTCCGGTCATCTTCCTCACCGCCCGCGACGACGAGGTGGACCGGATCGTCGGCCTGGAGTTGGGCGCCGACGACTACGTCACCAAGCCGTTCAGCCCACGGGAGCTGGTCGCCCGGGTGCGCGCGGTGCTGCGCCGATCCGCCGGCGGCCCGGAGGGCGCCGACCGACCACGTGTCGTCGGCCCGGTGACGCTCGACCCGGCCCGCCGCACGGTCACCGCGGCCGGCGCTCCGGTGCAGCTCACCTCCACCGAATTCGACCTGCTGGCTCACCTGATGGCCCGGCCCGGCCGGGTCTTCACTCGGGAGGAGCTGCTGGCCGGGGTCTGGGGCTACGCGGCGCACGCCGGCACCCGGACGGTGGACGTGCACGTCGCCCAGGTGCGCGCGAAGCTCGGCCCGGCGAGCGTGATCCGGACCCATCGCGGCGTGGGGTACGCGGTCGATGCCTGACCACCCCGGGCCCGTCGAGTCGCCGACCATGGCCCTGCCGCTGGTCGGCGTCACCCCACCCGCCGCACCTCGACGAGGCCGACTCGGCCGTACGCTGACCGCCCGCGCGGTGCTCGTCACCTGCGCGGTGGCGCTGGTGTCGGTGCTGGTCACCGCCATCGTGGCGGTGCCGTTGGCGATCCGTGGCGCGGAGCGGGGCGAGCAGGAGGCGCTCGCCGCCCAGGCCCGGCTCGCGGCCGAGGTGCTGCGGACCCGCCTCGACCGGGGCCGCAGCGCCGACGAGGAGCGGCTCATCCAGCAACTGCGTGACCAGGGCATCGACGCATACCTGATCCGGCGCGGGGCGGTCGACCGGGCGGGTCTGCCACCCCGGGTGGTGCAGCGGATCGGGCAGGGCCGCAACGTGTCGGCCCGCCGCTTGGTCAACGGTGAGCGGGCCCTGGTCGAGGGTCGGGCCCTGCCCGGCGGCAACGGGGTGGTGCTCTCCCGTCCGCTGGCCACCGGGCTGTGGGCCCGGGTGCTGCTCAGTCTCTGGTTGCCGCTGCTGGCCGGGTTGACCGCCGGTGTGGTGGCCGGGCTGCTGCTGGCCCGCCGGCTGGCCCGGCCGATCCGGGTCGCGGCCACCGCCGCCGCCCGGCTGCGCGCGGGTGACCGCGCCGTCCGGGTGCCGGTCGAGCCGCCGGACGAGGTCGCCGACCTGGCCGAGGCGTTGAACGGGCTGGCCGCCGCACTGGCCACCAGCGAGGGCCGACAGCGGGAGTTCCTGCTCTCCGTCTCGCACGAGCTGCGCACCCCGCTGACCGCGATCCGGGGGTACGCCGAGGCGCTCGCCGACGGGGTGCTCGGTGCCGACGACACGGTGGACACCGGTCGGACCATGCTGACCGAGGCCCAACACCTGGACCGACTGATCGGTGATCTGCTGGCACTGGCCCGATTGGAGGCCGCGGACTTCCCCCTCGAACCGGTGCCGGTGGACCTGACCCAACTGGCTACCGAGGCCGAGCCGACCTGGTCCGGTCGGTGCGCGGCGGTCGGGGTGCCGTTCCGGTTGGAGACGCCCGGTCGGCCGGTGCCCGCGTACACCGATCCGGGGCGGATCCGGCAGGTGCTGGACGGGCTGCTGGAGAACGCGCTGCGGGTCGTACCCCCGGGGTCGCCGGTGGTGCTCGCGGTCCGGCCGGCCGGCGCGGACCCGGCGCACGGCGGCGTGTTCGAGGTTCGCGACGGCGGGCCCGGCTTCACCGACGACGACCTGGCGGTGGCCTTCGAACGCGGCGCGCTGCACGAGCGTTACCGGGGGGTGCGCAAGGTGGGCAGCGGACTGGGGTTGGCGCTCGCCGCCGGGCTGGTCCGCCGGTTGGGCGGGGAGATCGCCGCGGGGCACGCGCCGGAGGGCGGCGCCGCCTTCACGGTCCGGCTGCCCGGTGATCCTTACCTGACCCGAACGTCGGCCTGACGCTCCGCTCGTCGTTCCCGGGAAGGCTGAGGGCTCCACGGACGAGAGGGAGAGTCATGCCACGTTGGGGTATCGCCACCGGCACCACGGCACTGCTCGCGGCGGTCGCGCTCGGCGTCAGCGGCTGCGGTGCGGCCGAGGTGGCCAGCCAGCCCGCCCGGGATGTCGCCGTCGAGGTCGCCGCCGCCATGGGGGTCGAGGGTCAGGCGCTGACCGCGATGGGCTTCGACGCCGACGACCTGGACGTGCGGACCGTCGCCGCACCGGCCACCCCGACGCCGGGTGCGTCCCCCAGCGCGCAGGAGAAGGCCCGGGAGAAGCGTGGCGAGGAGTGGCGTAAGCGCCGCCAGGCCCGCGTGCTGCTGCGCCGCAACACCCTGCACGGTGAGGCGGTGGTGAAGACGAAGGACGGCGGTACGCAGACCGTCGCCGTGCAGCGCGGCGAGGTGACCGCCATCGACGGCGACTCGATGACCGTCAGGTCCACCGACGGCTTCACCATGACCTGGACTCTCGGCGACGACCTGCGGGTGGTCGAGCGGCGGGCCACCGTGCAGCCCAGCGAGGTCAAGGTCGGCGCGACGCTCGGCGTCGCCGGCGCGAAGGACGGCGACAGGGGCGTGGCCCGGCTCATCCTCATTCCGGGCGCCAGGTGAGCGCAGGGGCCCTGGTCGACGCCAGGGCCCCTGCCCTCGTCAGTAGACGCGGGAGCCGATGAAGTCGTCGTGACCGTAGCCGACCGGGTTGGCGGCGGTACGGGCCTCGAACGACCACTGCTGCCGGGTGTTGCTGGAGCAGGTCGCCAATCGCAGGCGGGAGCTGCCCAGCAACGGGTTGTCGAACGCCACGCAGAGGTTGGTGGCGCTCGCCGGCCTGATCTGGTTGCCCACGAAGACGAACTGCTGCGCGCCGGTGCCGTTGCAGTCGTAGATGTTGACCGCGGTGCCGGCGGTCATCGAGCTGTTGGCGACGTCCAGGCAACGGTCGTGGGACAGCTCCGAGTGCAGCGACCGCCGGGCCGAGTCGTACCAGAAGCCCTGGTTGCGCCCACCGTGGCAGGAGTACGGCTGCTGCGCGGTGCCGTTGCGGGAGTCGTACCCCTTGCCGTCGACGCAGGTGCCGGTGGCGAGGTTGCGCAGCTGCTTGAACTCCAGCAGCCCCGGGTAGAGCACGCCGCTGCCGGTGCTGGCCGGGTCGACGCAGCTGGCCCGCGGCTGCCCGGAGTTCCAGAACTGGGTGATGCACTGGGCGAACATGCCGTGCCCCCGGGCGTTGGGGTGGAACGACTGGCGGGCGGCGTTCTCGTTCCAGATGCCGACCTCGATGTAGAGGCCGCGGACCGAGGTGTTGTCGGTGCACACCTCGTGCCCGTGGAAGAGCCGGCTGGCGTCCAGGTAGCGGGTGCCGGTGTTGGCCGCGGCCGAGCGCAGCGCCGACTCGAACATCGGCACCGCCTTGTTCCGGGCGAACGCCGCGTCGGCCAGGTAGAGCAGACATCCGCCGGAGTACCAGCCGGGGAAGTTGGGGTTGTCCTCCACGTCGGGGCTGCCGGGGCTCGGGTACGACATCAACACCAGCTCGTAGTCCGACCGCAGGTAGCCGGCGTTGGTCATGGTCTGCCGGATGTCGGTGAGCGCCGACTCCACGGCCTGCCGGCTGCCGTCGGTGCGGATCGTCCACTGGTCGGTGTAGGTGGGGTAGCAGGCGCCCTGGAAGAAGACCCGGCGGACGGCGCAGTCGGTGGCGACCGGACCGAACTGGATGGTGCCGTCACCGTTCGCGCCGACCACCACCCAGATCAGCTTGACGTGCGTGTTGCGCGCCTTGATGCCCAGGTAGTCGCCCTGGTTCAGCTCGTTGTGTTGGGTCGGGCCGCCGGCGATCAGGTTCCACGGGGTGGCGCCGGAGCAGGCGATGTTGTACTGCGCGTCCGACGTGATGCCGGTGCGGAACACCGCCTGGTCGTACGAGCGGTCGCACCAGTTGCCGTCCTGGTGGGTGCCGGGGACGTAGTTGCCGACCCCTTCACCGGAGATCTCGCTGTCACCCATGGTGATCAGAGCGGTGCGGCGCTGTTCGATCGGGCGGATCGCCGGGCTGCCGTAGAGGGCGGTCGCCTCGGCGGCCCGGATGGCTTCGAGGTTGGCGGGGAGTGGTTGGACGGTCGGTCGGTCGGCGGCGGTGGCGGGGGTGGCCGGTCCGGCGAGCATCGGTAGGACGAGAGCGGCGACGGCGACGGCGACGGTGATGGCCCGTCGTCGGGTCGCGCGTTCGGGCCTGGCGGGGATTGCAGGCATCGACGCACTCCTTTCGGCTCAATCGCGGGACGTCGATTGAGTTACCAGACGGTAACGTGTGGATCAACGGATGTGAATGCGCCTCAGATCCTTGCGCGCGGAATGCAGAACCGCCCGGATCGGACTATCCGGGCGGGCCTGGTCCAGTGACCGACGGCTCTCGGCCGGCCGTACGGCGGTCTGCTGTCTCAGCGGCCCGGCGGCAGGGCGTAGCCGACGTAGCCGCGGAACTCCAGCCGCCAGCCGGCCGGGACGAGCTTGGCGCAGGCCGCCTCGCTGCCGGTGCAGACGATCGCGTCGACCGAGGAGGGCTCGGCCGGCGGTCGTTCCGGCAGCACCGACTGCAACGCCACCAGGTCCGGTGAGCCGCCGTCGGGTTGCCGCAGCAGCAGCCACCACGGGTACTCCCAGTTGTCGTTCTGCTGCACCAGCCCGATCCGTCGCGCGCCGCTGTCCCGGACCGCGGTCGCCGCCCAGCGGAACTCGTCGGCCCACTGCGGGCGGCGCAGGAACCGGGTGTCCCAGTCCGAGGTGGTGAAGACGGAGCCGGCACCGACCAGCCGGCGCGGGAAGCCGTACGACAGCGCGAGCACGCCGGCCAGCGCCGAGGTGGCCAGCACGGTGACGGCCGCCATGGTGGCAACCGATCGACGCCCACCCGCGCGGTTGCGCAGGAGCGCGTCCAGCCAGAGGCCGGCGAGGGGCACGGCCAGCACCACGGCGTAGAGCAGCAGCCGGTTGCCCCACGGCTGCCACTTGATCATCGCGGTGTGCAGCAGCACGGCGGTCAGCACCACCACGGCGTACGCCCGCAACGACCCGGCCCGCTCTGACGCGATCTGCCGTGGTCGGGCGAGCGCCAGAACCGCGCCGATCACCGCCAACGCCCCGGCCAGCGGAAACGCCACCCGGTCCTCGTCCGGATACCAGGCCGGCTCCGGAAAGAGCTCCCGACCGAAGGTGATCGCGCGGTCCTGCGGGTCGACCCCGATCGCCTCGGCGCCGCTGATGATCGCTTCGGCCCCGGCCCGACGCAGGGGGGCCAGCGGCGTGTCGAACGCGGTGTGCCCGATCCGCAGCGCGTTGACCACGATCGACGCCGGGTCGTGCCGCTCCATCGGGATGGACTCGCGCAGCCGGGGTGGCCCCAGCGGGTGCCCGAACTCGGCGGTCACCCGGGCCAGGAACGGGCCGACCACCACGGCCGCGACCACCAGGATCAGCACCGAACCGCCGACCGTACGGGCCAGCCCGCCGAGCGGCCAGGACCGCCGACCCCCACCCGTCGCCGCCGGGTCGGTTGGCGCCGCTTTCCCGGTCCGAGCCAGCCTCAGCTGGGCCAACCCCCAGAGCACCAGCAGCGGGCCGACCGCGATCAAGCCGCTGGTCTTGGTCACGGCGGTCAGCCCGGTGGCCGCCCCCAGCCCGAGCAGCGTGCCCCAGCCGGTCTGTCGACGCAGCCCGTCCAGCACCAGGGTCGCCGCGCAGGCCACCCACGCCGCGCAGATCAGGTCGGTCTGCGTGCTGGTCGCCTGGAGCGCCACCATCGGCGTGCTCGCCAGCACGAACGCGGTGAGCAACTGGGCCCGCCGGCCGCCGCCGAGCTGCGCGGTGATCCGTGCGGCCACCAGCAGGCAGACCACTCCGGCCGCCCACTGCACCAGGTTGTGCAGGTGGTCCCCGCCGGTGAGCAGGCGGAGGTGCAGCAGCAGGTACTCGGCTCCGGGCGGGATGGTCACCTGCCGGTGGATGGCCGTGGGCCAGAAGTCCAGGTCGCCCTGGGCCACCCAGTGCTCCACCTTCGGCAGGTGGTACGTCTGCGAGTCGAAGTTGTTCGGCTCGGCCAGCAGCGCGATCAGCAACTCCACCAGGACCAGCCCGCCGACCGTGCCGGCGAGGAGCCGCTCGCCCGGTCGGGCCGTACGCCAGGCGTCGACCGCCATGGCGAGCAGGCCGGCGGGCCCCCGACCAGCCCGGGCCGGCGCGGGGGCGGGCTCACCGCGCTCGACGGTCGGGGCGACATCGGGTCCGCCGCCGGACACCACCGCGCCGACCGGTACCGGCTGCGGCGTAGCGCTGACCGAAGCCGGCGCGGCGGCGGGCGGCTGCCCGAGGCGGGCCTCTCGTCGCCAGCGCAGACCGGCCGCCGTCGCGGCAGCGGCCAGGAAGAGCAGCCAGGCGACGGCGAAGGCGGGTCGGGTCAGCGCGTGCAGCGCGCCGAGCACCTCGACGACGAGCACCGCGTACGCCCCGCTGAGCAGGACGGCGCGCACCACGGCGAGCCGCAGCGGTGCCACCTCGCCAGCCTCGCGTGGCCGCGTCGCGACGGTGAGCAGGAGCACCGCGGCGGCAGGAACCACCGCGAGCAGGGAGCCGGCAGCCGACATGGCGGAAGTAAACACCATTGATCTGAAGCCGCCGCGCCGACTGCCTCGCGACAGGGGTACGCAGTGAATAAACCAACCAGGCTAGGCTATGGCCGACGTGTTGCCGCCACCGTGGAGATCCCCGTGAAGCTCTCGATCCTCATGCCGGTCTACAACGAGGAAGAACGCATCGCGGATGCCCTCAAGCAGGCACTGGCGGTGGACTATCCCTGTGAGATTGAGCTGGTCGTCGTCGACGACGGCAGCCGGGACGGCACCGGCGAGATCCTCGATCGGGCCGACGACGCGCGTCTGCGAGTCATCACCCACCAGCGTAACGCCGGCAAGGGTGCCGCGATCAAGACCGCGGTCGACAGCGCCGAGGGCGACTACATGGTCATCCTCGACGCCGACCTGGAGTACGACCCGCAGGACATCCCCAAGCTGCTCGACCCGGTGCTCGACGGGCGGGCCACGGTGGTCTACGGCAATCGCACCTTCGGCAGCCACAGCGCCTACAGCTTCTGGTACGTGATGGGCAACAAGGGCGTCACGATGGCGGCCAACGTGCTGTTCAACTCGTACATCGGTGACCTGGAGACCTGCTTCAAGCTGATGCCGGTGGCGCTCTACCGGTCGCTGGGGGTGCGCTCGCGCGGCTTCGGCATGGAGGCCGAGGTGACCGGCAAGCTCCTGCGTCGCCGGATCCGGCCGTACGAGGTGCCGATCAGCTACCGGGCGCGTGGCCGGGAAGAGGGCAAGAAGATCACCTGGAAGGACGGCGTCGAGGCGATCTGGATCCTCGGGCGCGAGCGCGCTCGCCGCCGCCCCGCCGCCTCAACCGCCAACTGACCCCAGGAAAGCGCTGATCGACCGCCGTAGGCCGTCGGCGTCCAGACCATGCCACCGGGCGTGGTCAGCCGGATCGCCGTACCGGCGCAGGTCGGTCTGACCCACCCCGAGGGCGAGCAGCCGGTGCGGTACGTCCGCCAGTGCCCGGTTGACGACCGCGCTCGACGTTCCCGCCAGGTACGGCTCGACCAGCACCACGTCGGTGTTGGCGAGCGCCCGCAGCCCGCGCGTGTCGAACGGTCGGGGCGTGTGGGTGTACGCCACCGTCACGTCCATCCCCTCCGTCGCCGCCAGGGTGGGGTCGAGCATCGGTCCGACCGCCACCACGAGCGGCGCGTCTGTTCCGCCCCGCCGGAGCACCCGTAGCCGGGCGGCATCCGGGTACGCCTCGGCGTTGCGCTGCTCGGAGAGCCGCAGGTAGATCGGATCGTCGGTGGTCGCGGCGTCGCGGAGCAGCGGCGCGACCTCGTCCGGGTGGCCGGGCACCCGGATCGTCCAGCCGTCGCCGAGCGAGTCGAAGAGCGCCACATCCCCGGGCGACTGGTGGGTGCGGCCCTCGGCCGACCCGTCGTACGACGCGCCGATGCTGACCAGGACCGCGCCCACGCCCTGGTGGTCCAGATCCAACTTGATCTGCTCGTACGCCCGGTCCACCAGGAACGTCGCGTACGAGTGCGCGATCGGACGCAGCCCGGTCAGGGCGAGCCCGCCGGCCACACCGATCATCAACTGCTCCCGGATCCCCACGTTGAGCACCCGGTCCGGGTGTCGGTGCCCGGCGGGTGCGAACTGGCTCACCGAGATGTCGGCCAGCACCAGTGCGGTACGCGGGTCCTCGTCGAGGAGCGCGGTGGTGGTGTCGATGAAGGCGGTACGCATGTCGGTCATCCCTTGCTCTCGGTGCGGGCGACCACCAGGTGCGGGTGTCGTGGCCGGTGCCCGGTCAGCGCCGCGTACAGGGCTTCGTGGTCCCGACCGTCGACGGTGTCGGCGGTCCAGCCGTTGACGGTGAACCGGCTGGCGATGCCACCGGCCCACCCGTGGCTGGCCGACGAGTTGTCGACCACGATCGCGGTGAGGCTGTCCAGGCCGGTCGCTCCGGCGTACGCGATCCCCTCGTGGTTGGAACCCTCGTCCAGTTCGGCGTCACCGAGCAGCACGTAAACCCGGGGTGTGCGCAGTCCCTGGGCGCGCAGGCCGAGGGCGGTGCCGACGGCCAGGCCGAGGCCGTGCCCGAGGGAGCCGGAGCTGATTTCGACCCCGGGCACCAGGAGTCGGTCCGGGTGGTGGCCGAGCCGGCTTTCCGGCCCGGCCAGGTCGTCGAGCCAGGCGTCCGGGATGAAGCCGTGTGCGGCGAGCACCGCGTAGTAGGCGGCCGGGCCGTGGCCCTTGGAGAGCAGGAACCGGTCCCGCTCCGGGTCGTCGGCGGTGTCCGGGGTGACCCGCAGCACCCGGTCGTAGAGCACCTGGAGCAGGTCGGTGGTGGAGTGCGCGCTCGGCGCGTGCTTCTCGTCACCGGTCAGTCGTCGGATCAGCCCGGGCAGTCGGGCGCTGCTGTCGGTGGTCAGTGTTGTGGTCATGCCACTACTGTGTGAGTTGAAGTGCACTTCAACTCAAGGACCTGGTGATGCCGGATCTATTGACCATCGGTGAGCTGTCCGCCCGCTCCGGGGTGGCACCGTCGGCGTTGCGCTACTACGAGCGACTCGGGCTGATCCGCGCCGACCGCACGGGCGGCAACCAGCGCCGGTACGCCCGCGCCGAGCTGCGGCGGGTGGCCTTCATCCGGATCTCCCAGCAGGTCGGCGTCTCGCTCGACGAGATCCGGTCGGCGCTCGACTCGCTCCCCGAGGCCCGCACCCCCAGCCCGCAGGACTGGGCGCGGCTCTCAGCCAGCTGGCGCAGCCGGCTGGACGAGCGGATCCGGCTGCTCACCAAGCTCCGCGACGACCTGGACGGCTGCATCGGCTGCGGCTGCCTGTCCTTGCAGCGCTGCACGCTCAACAACCCGGAGGACACCCTGGCCGGGGAGGGCCCGGGCGCCCGGCTGGTGCTGCCCCGACCCACCGACGACCCGACGCTGGCGAGCTCGCTCAACTGACGACCGACTCGGTGGGCGTGCTCAGCTGACGGCCGAGCCCCCACCCGGCGGGCGGGTGAGCAGCACCTTGCCGAAGTGATCGTTCGACTCGACGAGCCGGTGCGCCTGCGCCGCCTCGGTCATCGGCAGCCGCCGGTCCACGATCGGCCGGATCTGGCCCGCCTCAACGAGCGGCCACACCTCATCCCGTACGCCCTGGACGATCTCCGCCTTCTCGGCGAGCGGACGGGACCGTAGCGACGTCGCGGTGACGCTGGCCCGCTTGGTCAGCAGCGCGCCGAGATCCAACTCGGCCTTGCGCCCACCCTGCATCCCGATCACCACGAGCCGACCGCCAGTGGCCAGCGCGGAGACGTTCCGCCCCAGGTAGGACCCACCCATGATGTCGAGGATGACGTCCACGCCGCGCCCGTCGGTGACCCGCCGGACCTCCTCGACGAAGTCCTGCTCCCGGTAGTCGATCATGTGCGCCGCGCCCAGCTCACGTAGTCGGGCGTGCTTGGCCTCCCGCGCGGTGGTCAGCACGGTCACGCCGAGCGCCGCCCCGAGCTGGATGGCGAAGGTGCCGATCCCGCTGCCACCGCCGTGCACCAGCAGCGTGTCGCCCGCGCCGAGCCGCGCCACCTGGACCAGGTTCGACCAGACCGTGCAGGCCACCTCGGGCAGCGCCGCCGCGTCGACCGGGTCGCAGGCCGGCACCGGCAACAACTGCCCGGCAGGGACCGCGACCCGCTCCGCGTACCCGCCGCCGGCCAGCAGCGCGCAGACCTGCTGCCCGACCGCCCACCCGGCGACATCCGCGCCAACCTCCGTGATCACCCCAGAGCATTCCAACCCGGGGTACGCGGGTGCGCCCGGCGGTGGCGGATAGTGCCCCTGCCGTTGCAGCAGGTCAGCGCGGTTGACCCCGCTGGCCCGCACATCCACGATCACCTCGTCCGGGCCCGGCGCCGGGTCGGGCACCTCGGCCCAGACCAGCGCATCGGGACCACCGGGCTGCGGAATGGTGATGGCTCGCATGGGCCCAGTCTTCCCGATCTCACCGGGCGCCGCAGGCGCACCCTCCAGCCCACTGTGGACCCAGTAGACCGCCTGGCCGGGCGCACCGGGGAGGGACGCCGGGCCGCCCGCAGCGAGCCGTGGCAGACTATGCGTGGCCGTCCGCCTGCGGGTGGCGGTCCAGGAGGGTTCGCCTAGTGGCCGATGGCGCTGGTCTTGAAAACCGGTAAGGCAGCGATGTCTTCGTGGGTTCGAATCCCACACCCTCCGCTTTCGTGGGCAGCTCAGCGCGGCATGGCCGAGCCGCACTGACTCCCGATGACCTCAAACACGAGCGGCTCCCGGTCAACGTGCCAGAGTGCTCGTTCTGAGTGGCCGGGAACAAGATTCTCGGCTCCGGTCCCCGACGGATCAAAGTCGGAGGCGTCCCAGTGATGCGCGCATGGGCCGAACAAGGACTCGGAATCACGCTGCCACCCCAGTTCGCGGTCGCCGACAGCCTCCACTCCGGCGCGCTGATCCAACTCGACCTCCCACTCCCGGACCTCAGCCTGCGGCTGGTCTGGCGACAAGACCCGGAGTCGTTGCCGTGCATGCGCGACATCCTGTACGCCGCAGCCCGCCCCTGAACACCAGACCTCGCCGACCCACTGATCAGGGGGAGTGACCAGGGCAGTTCGCCTGGCCATCGGACGTGGGCGCTGGGCCCAGCAGGCGGGCGGAGATGCTCTCCTGGGCCAGCAGCCGTAGCGCCGCGATGAGCGTCTCGCCGAGGACGGTGCCGACCACGACGCTCTCGGCGATCTGGTCAGGATCGGCGTACGAGGTGACCGCCGCGAGCTCCAGATCGGTGAACCGTTCGACGGCTTCCGCATACGCGTCGAGGTAACCAGTGAGGCGGTCATGGCCGAGCGCGCGCAGGGCAGCGATGGTCTCAATGAGCGTCGTGATGGCGGGAGCATCCGACTTGACCGCCCAGCCGCGCCGCTCTACGAGTTCCCGTACCTGGGCGGCGGCCGCGGCACGTGCGTCGACGTCGGCGGTCACCTGTCGGTGGGGCGTGATGGCGCGGTGCACCGTCCCAATCCGTTCGTGCAGCGGGAGGGCGTCGGAGTCGAACCCCTCCAGGACGACCTTCACGCTGGCTACGGGTAGCTGTGCCAGCTCGATCAGGGCGCGGATCAGGCGCAGCCGACGCAGGTGGCGCTCCTCGTACCTGGCTTGGTTGGGACTGGTCAGCTCGCCGGGTGGCAGCAGACCTTCCCGCAGGTAGTACTTGATGGTGGGCACGGGAACCCCTGACCGGCGACTCAGCTCCGCGATACGCATTGCCTTTCCTCTCGGTAAGATGGATAGTAATCCTATCCATAAGCGGATAGCACTACTATCCATCGATACATCCAATCCCGAGCGGAGACTGCCGTGCAGACCCTGGCCCTCAGCACCGAGTCGCGAATCCTTGCCGGGGCGGTGCTGCTCATCATCGTCACCATCCAGCTGGGCGGCTGGTTCTTGACGCGGATCGCCCGCGGCCAGGTCCCGATGACGGACTTTCAGAAGTCGTTCGCACGCGCCGGACATGGTCACGCCGGCGTGCTGGTACTCCTGAGCCTGATCGCCCTGCTCTATGTCGACGCCACCCGGCTCAGCGGCGTTTTGCTCTGGACCGCGAGGCTTGGCGTGCCGCTCGCCGCGATCCTGATGTCGGCGGGATTCTTCGCGTCGTCCGCCGGCAGGGACGTCATCGCACCGAACCGGTTCGTCTGGGTGCTGTGGCTGGGCGCACTCTGCCTGGCAGCAGGGGTGGTGAGCCTCGGCGTCGGGCTGCTGACCGCCTGAAGCGTTGAGCAGCATCGTTACGCGCCCGGTCGCTCCGGCGGAGTTCGCGGCGTGCCGCTCGTCGCGGATCGCCGGGTCCACGCTTCCGCAGGGCGGTGACGGCGCCGATCACGAAATCACGCCAACCGCCTGTCAGAATTCCCCACGGGGAACACTGCGGCGACAACCCTATCTGTGAGGGTGATCCCGGACAGCCACCATCCGGTCATCGGGCGCCACTGAACGGGGTATGAAGGGCTGGTATCTCCGCACACCGGAAGGACACGTCCCAATGACCCTGGAACGACCGATCGCCCCGGACCCGTACGAGCTGCTGCCGACGCTGCCCTCGTTCACGCTGACGAGTGAGGACGTGCAGAACGGCGAGCCGATGGACGCCCGGCACGCGCATGGCAGCACCGGGGGCGACAACATCTCGCCGCAGCTGACGTGGTCGGATTTCCCCGCCGAGACGAAGAGCTTCACGGTGACCTGCTACGACCCCGACGCGCCGACCGGCAGCGGGTTCTGGCACTGGGTGCTGGTGAACGTGCCGGCCACCGTCACACAGTTGCCCACGGACGCCGGTGGCGCGGCGGGCACCGACCTTGGCGGGGCGTTCTCGGTCCGCAACGACTACGGCGAGCAGGGTTACGGCGGCGCGGCTCCGCCGGCCGGCGACCGTCCGCACCGGTACGTCTTCGCGGTGCACGCTCTGGACGTCGACCGCCTGGACCTGACCCCGGACGCCACCCCCGCCTACGTCGGCTTCAACCTTACGTTCCACACCCTGGCCCGAGCGGTGATCCGTCCGACGTACCAGATCAAGGACTGACCCCGCCCCCAGCTCCCGCGATCTTGCACTTACTGTTCCGACATGGCCGACAGAACAGGGCATTAGGACGACAGGAAGTGCAAGATCGCCGGGGCCGGGGCCGGGGCCGGGGCCGGGGCCGGGGCCGGGCCGGGGCCGGGGTCAGGCTGGGACGCGGGCCACGGCGAAGACGGACTGGCCGAACGGCGGGAGAACGAGCTGCTCGGCGGCCTTGGTGGCGGGCAGGACGAGGGTGTCGTACACCTTGACCATCGGGCCCTCCTTCGGCATCAGCCGGAAGACCTTGGTGGCCATGAAGTAGCCGATCAGCCCGAGCGCGTTGGCGTAGTGCATCTTCTCGATCGTCAGGCCAGCCTCGGTCATCGCCGCCCCGAGCGTCTTCTTCGTGTAGCGGCGGACGTGCCCGGTGGCGATGTCGGCCGGGCCCATCGCGAACTGGAACGCCGGCACGATGATGATCACGGCACCGCCGGGCCGGACCAGGTCGCGCATGCTCTGCAGCGCGCCAACGTGGTCCTCGATGTGCTCCAGGACGTTGTACGAGACGGCGGCGCTGTAGTCGCCGCGGTCGTTGTGCGGCAGCAGCATCTGCCGGACGTCGATGTTGGGACGGTCGGCGAGGCGCTCCTTGAGCTGCACCAGCCGGTCCGGGTCAGCCTCGGTGGCGGTGAACCGGGGCAGCCGCTCGGACCATTCCAGCGCGTAGTCACCAAGGCCGCTGCCGATCTCGATCGGGTCGTCGCCGAGGTACGGCACGGCCAGTTCGATGAACCAGCGACGGTGGTTGACAGCGGTTGCCAGGCCTTCCAGCACCTCGGACTGCACGCGCTGATCCCCAGTGATTTCTGCCATGCGTCGATTCCTCACGATATGAACTCGACCCGTGCCTGGATCGACAGAGTGAATCATCCGCTGATACGGCAGAAGAATCGAGGCATCGGGGTGGCCGAATTGTGGTCGGGGGGTGGGTTCGTGATCGGCGGTCGGCGAACCCGGCACATAGTACGGCAGTACCCCGAAACATGTCACGGCGGCGTCATATGCTGACTACCCTGTGAATTGTCATGACTACTCCTGAACCGGACGTGCCCAGCGACAGCGGCGGCCCGGCCGCCGCGTCGTCGGCGGAGGGGGCCTCCGGCGTCGTTCGGCCTTCCCGCAGGGGGTTGTGGGCCGATCTGGCCGCTGTGCTGAGCTTCGTGGTGCTGGGCTTCTGGGTCACCGGTCGCCTCTGGCTGGACCCAGGCAGTGGCGTACGGGACAACCAGTCCGATCAGTCGCAGTTCGAATGGATGATGGCCCACGGTGCGCGAGTCGTCACGCACTTTGCGTATCCGTTCCATTCCAATCAGATGAACGTCCCCGACGGCGTGAATCTGATGGCCAATACGTCCGTATTATCCATTTCATTGCCAATGACGCCGATCACCCTGTTGTTCGGGCCGCGGGCGTCCTTCCTGGTCTTTCTCACCGCCGGCATGATTGCCACCGCCACGGCCTGGTATTTCCTGCTCTCCCGGGTCCTGGTCGGCAGCCGGGGGCCGGCGTGGCTGGGTGCCGGCTTCTGCGCGTTCGCACCGGCCATGGTGTCGCACGCCAATGGGCACCCGAACATCGTGTCGCAGTTCGTCGTCCCGTTGATCATCTGGCGCACGCTACGACTCGGTGAACCGGGCCGCTGGCTGCGCAACGGGGTCCTCCTCGCGCTGGTCATCGTCTGGCAGGCATTCCTCAACCTGGAGGTCCTGCTGATGACCGCGATCGGGCTCGGCGTGATCATCGGTGTGCTCGCCCTCGGCCGCGCGGATCTGCGGTCGCGGGCCCGGCCCTTCCTCGCCGGCCTGGCCGTCGCCGCCGGGGTCGCCGGGCTCCTGCTGGCGTACCCCCTGTACGTCCAGTTTTTCGGACCCGACGCCTACTCCGGGCTGTCCCGCCTGATCCGCGGCTACTCCAGCGACCTGGCCTCGTTCGTCGCGTACTCCCGGGAATCGCTCGCCGGTAGCGCGCGCACCGCCGCGGGCCTGGCCAAGAACCCGACCGAGGAGAACAGCTTTTTCGGTTGGGCGCTGCTGGTGCTGGTGATCGCCCTGGTCTGGTGGCTGCGCCGCTCGGTCGTGGCGCTCGCGCTGGCCGCGCTCGGGTTGCTCTTCGCGGTGCTCTCGCTGGGCCGGGAGGTGCGCTTCGACAACCGGGGTACGGGTGTGCCGGGCCCCTGGGCGGCGCTGGAGAACCTGCCCATCCTGCACTCGGTGGTGCCGACCCGTTGGGCGTTGGCGATCACCCCGATCATCGGGCTGCTGCTCGCCTACGGCGCCGAACGGGCCCGCGAGGTGGCCGGCGCGCACCCGGTCGCCGGGGGGCAGGTTCGTTTCGTCACCGCGACCGTGCTCACGATGGCCCTGTTGCCGATCGTCCCCACGCCGCTGCCCGTGGCCCACCTCGACCCGGTCCCCAGATTTGTGACCAGTGGGGCTTGGCGGCCCTATGTGACCGGTGGGCGCAGTGTGGTGCCCCTGCCGTTGCCGGACACCACGTACGCGGAGCCGCTGCGCTGGTCCGCAACGACCCGTCTGGACATGCCGATAGCCCGTGGCTACTTCCTCGGCCCGGACACCCGCCCGACCGCCGATCCGCCGAAGGTCGCGCTGTTCGGTGCGACTCCGCGCCCCACCAGCAGCTTCTTCGCCACCATC
This sequence comes from Micromonospora sp. BQ32, assembly GCF_059358895.1. Taxonomy (NCBI): domain Bacteria; kingdom Bacillati; phylum Actinomycetota; class Actinomycetes; order Micromonosporales; family Micromonosporaceae; genus Micromonospora; species Micromonospora sp. BQ32. The sequence goes on from NZ_JCADBI010000012.1 coordinate 172,724, forward strand.
AGGCGCACCGGAGCGGTGCCGCCGATCACCCCGCAGAGCCGGGTCCGGGCGGTCGACGACCTGCGTTACTGGCGGGCCGGGGTGGTGATCCTCGGGCCACACGAGCACGAGGCAGCGCTGCGCCGGGGGATGACCGAGCTGACCGGGATCCAACCGGTCTTCACCGGCGACGTGTGGGTGTGGGACGTCCGGTCGTTGACCGACTGAGCAGTGCGGCCTAGCGGACGCAGCAGCCCTGGCAGACCTTCGGCCGGGGCAGGGTGAAGGCGAGGCAGCAGGTGCGCCGCTGCACGGTCGGCTCACCGGTCGGCCCTGGCACCAGCTCGATCAGGTCGGTCAGATCGAGTGCGCCGAGCAGGGTGTCGATGCTCTGCACGGTGGAGCCGGGCAGACCGTCCGCGGCCCGCAGGATGCCGTGCGCGATGCCGGAGGCGACCGAGCCGAGCAGCGTCCGGGTGCCCACCCGGACCTCGGACTGGATCGCCGTGATGAGCGGCGCCAGGTGGGCGTCGAGCAGGGACGCGCGCAGCGCGGCCAGCAGCTCCGCCTCGTCGGCGACGACCCGCACCTCCGGCAGACCGGCCAGCGCCAGCGGATCATTCGGCAGCACCGCCACGGTGGCGCCCCGGCGCAGGCCCATGGTGAGCAACTGCCGATGGTCCTCGAAGTGGATCAGCAGGTCGGCCGGATCGAGCAGCGGCACCCGCCGGGCGGAGGCCCAGCCGAGCACGACCGGCAGCGCGGCCCAGTAGCTGTACGACTTCCAGGCGAGCGCCGCGCAGGCGTGCGGGGTGCCGCCCCAGCGGACGGCGGCGCCGTTCAGCAGCTCCGGCAGTCGGCTGCCGTCGATCAGCGTGGTGGCGGGTGACCAGCCCAGCTCGTCGTCGACCAGTAGACCCCGGGCGAGGCCGGGGAGGTCGTCGGTGCCGAACATGGCGCGGAGCGCCGCGGTGACGGGGGCGAGCGGCGTGGTGGCGGCCTCCCGCCTCGGCATCACCGCTGTCACCTGAGTCGTCCCCTGTCTGTGTGACCGAGGAGTGCGCCCCGGCGGACGACCAGTGCCGTCCTGAGCTAAGGCTAGCCTAACCAGACCCTCGGCCGTAAGGGAAGCCTCACCTTGGTCACATCCCAGCAGACGCCCAGGTCATCCCGTATCCGAGAGGAGTAGCGCTTCGGGTACTACCCGGAGTCAGTGCTGGGAAACGCGGCAGCACGATCGATGGTCATCGGTGGATTGTCAAGCGGTGTGTCGAAAACATGCCACATGCGTGTGTGCTCGGGCACGGAACGTGAAACTTATATCCCCGGCCACGAGGAAGCTGATGACGACCTCACCCCTCGAACGGGCTGCCGACTCCTTCGCGGCCGAGCTCGCCCGGCAACGGACCGGGCGTGGGTTGTCCAAGAAGCAACTGGCCGTCCTGATGGGGTTCGACCCGTCCTACGTGAGCCATGTCGAGGGGCGCCGGCACCGCCCAACCGAGGACTTCGCCCGCCGCGCGGAGGCCGTCCTGGAGGCCAGCGGCGCGATCTGGCAGCGCTTCCGGGAGTACGACGACCTACGGCACGCCCGGGTGGGTCAGTCGCACCGAGAGCCGTACCTGCCGGGACAGTGGCTGCCACCCGGCACCGGCCTGGTCGTGGAACGGGAAATGGCCACCCTCACCCATGCCGAGGACGGCTACCGCTGCGTCATCCACCGTGAGCTGTACAACGCCGGCACCGAGCCGGTCACCCGCTACCTGGTCCGGGTCGCCGTCGACCGTTACCCGAACGACCCCGGCCGCTCCAACCGGCACCACCGGGAGCACCCCCTCACCTTCGCCGAGTTGCAGATACAGGCCCGCCGGGACGACGGCGGCGGTGACCCGGAGCCGATGCACTGGCGAGCCAAGCACGATCGGGACGCGTTCAAGGAGATCTGGCTGCTCTTCGAGAACGCAGAGCGGCGCTTCCCCCTCTACCCGGGCGACCGGGCCACCATCGAGTACGCGTACAGCGTCGGGCACGACAAGTGGGGCCCCTGGTTCCAGCGAGCCGTGCGACTGCCCACCCGGCAGCTCGCCGTACGCCTGGATCTGCCTGCCGCGCTAGACCCGCAGGTCTGGGGCGTGGAGACCTCGCTCAGCGCGGAGGAGGGCCCGCTGCGGACGGCGCCGCAGCGTCACGACGAGGGCGACCGGGCGATCTACGACTGGCAGACCGACGACCCGCCGTTGAACGCCCGCTACCGGATGCAGTGGCGGTTCCGCGCCCGCCCGGACACCGAACCGGACATCGGCCCCGGCGGCGCTCGGGTCCGACCCAGCGACCGGATGCGCGGCCTCGGCGTCGTGCAACGCGGCGCCGACCTGCTCCGCCAGCGCGCCCGCCCGTTCGACCTGCCCGCGGAGGAACACGTCGCCCGGGACGTGGTCGACCGGCTCACCATGGTCCTGGCCCGGCTCGACGAACTGCACCCGTTCAGCAAGGGGGTCGGCGTCGCCGCGCCACAGTTCGGCATCGACCGGGCGGCGGCGGTGGTGCGACCCCCCGACCGGTCGGCGGAGCCGGTCGTGCTGCTCAACCCCCGGGTGGTCGACGCCGACCTGGAGACCGACGAGCAGTACGAGGGCTGCCTCTCCTTCTTCGACCACCGAGGTCTGGTGCCCCGGCCGCTGCGACTGGACGTGGAGCACGCCCAGTGGGACGGCAGCCGGATCATCACCTCGTTCGAGTTCGGCATGGCCCGACTGGTCGCACACGAGATCGACCACCTGGAGGGCCGGCTCTACGTCGACCGGATGGCACCCGGCGTGCCGTTGGTGCCGGTGGAGGAGTACCGCGAGACCGGGCACCCCTGGCGCTACTGACCAGGAAGGGACCGGGGCGCGTGCCCCAGGGGGCAGGGGCACGCGCCCCGGTGTGGGGGGAGGAACGTCTAGAGGTCACCGAAGGTGTCGTAGCGGATGTGCGGCGGCGGCACGTCGTCCGCGGCGAGCACCCGCAGGGTGGACCGGACCATCCGGGCGGCGCCGGAGACGTAGCAGTCGTGGGTGGTCCACGGGCCGTACCGGGCCACCACCTCCGGGACGTCGCCCTGCTCGCCGTCGAAGTCCGGGTCCTCACTGCACGCCGCGGTGACCGACAACCACGGGTGTACGGCCACCAACTCCTGCAACCCGGCCAGGCCGTACAGGTCAGCCGCCTGCCGGGCGCCGTAGAAGACGTGCACCCACCGGGTCCGGTTGAAGGTGGCCAACTCCTCCACCAGCGCCTTGATCGGCGCCAGCCCGACACCGCCGGCCACGCAGAGGATGTCCCGTTCCGAGGTGCGGTCCACTGTCATCGACCCCATCGGCGCCGCCAGGCGGAGCAGGTCACCCGGCCGCACCCGCCGTACCAGCGCGCCGGACACCCAGCCGGCCCCCGGAGACCGCACGTGGAACTCCAGCACGTTGTCGTCGTTCGGGGCGTTCGCCACCGAGTAGTTGCGCCACACCCGCGGGTGGTAGCGCGGCACCTCCAGGCTCACGTACTGCCCCGCCTGCCAGCGCAGCGGATGCTGCAACGCCCGGCAGGTCAGCACGGCGGTGTCCGGGCCGTACCGCTCGTGGGTCAGCACCTCGGCGTGCCAGAACGGCGGGTCGTCGTCGGAGGCCGCGCCGGCCACCATCAGGGCGGCGATCGCCGCGTACGCATCCCGCCACGCCTGGTCGTACTCCAGGTTCCAGCCGTCGCCGGCGGTGCTGCGCAGCGCATCCAGCAGTGCGACGCCCATCGTCGCGTAGTGCCGCTCGTCGACGTGGTACTTACGGTGGTCGCGGCCCAGCGCCCGAAGAAACTCGTCGAAGCTCTCCGGGTCGTCGACCGTGTGGATCGCCGTGATGATCGCTTCGAGCAGGCGGTCGCCCTGGCCGGTCATCTGGACCGGGAAGAGCTGCCGCAGGGCGGGGTCGAGCAGGAACAGCCGAGCGTAGAAGTGACCGCTCAACCGGACCCGGTCGTCCTCGACCAGGGTCCAGCTCTCCTTCAGCAACCGCGCGAGGTTGTCCACGGACGCTCCTTCTCCAGACGGCAACGGATCGGGCGCCCATAGAATCTCCACGGAGCGTGTCTGCTGGTCGCACAGAATGTGCGATCCGCTCATGGTGGCCGGTCGGCCATGTCACGGGTGCCGCACGTCGGGCAGAGTGATGCGGTGACCGTTGAGCTGACCCGCCCGGTGTCCCGCCGACTGCTGGGCACCGAGACGCTGCTGGTCCTCGGCCTCTCCCTCGGCCAGTCCGCGATCTACGCGATGGTCTCGATCATCGCGAAGTTGACCGCCGACGGTCCGCTCTCCAAGCAGACCGCCTCGCTGAACACCTCGGCGTCGGCCCGACCCTGGCTGGACCTCACGTACCAGCTGCTCGGCATCGTGTTCGCGCTGCTGCCGGTGCTGCTCGCCGTACACCTGCTCAGCCGTGACCCCGGCGACCCGGCGCGGACCCTCGGCCTGGACACCGGGCGGCCCGGTCAGGACCTGACGCGCGGGGCCGGCCTGGCGGCGCTGATCGGCCTACCCGGGCTGGCGCTGTTCTGGGTGGCGGCCCACCTGGGCCTCAACGCGACGCTGGTGCCGGCCGCGCTGCCGGACGTCTGGTGGGCGGTCCCGGTGCTGATCCTGGCCGCCGTGCAGAACGCCGTGCTGGAGGAGGTGATCGTGGTCGGTTACCTGGTCACCCGGCTGCGCCAGCTCCAGTGGCGGCTGGGCGCGATCATCGCGACGAGTGCGCTGCTGCGCGGCTCGTACCACCTCTACCAGGGCTTCGGGGCCTTCGTCGGCAACGCGATCATGGGCGTCGTGTTCAGCCTCTTCTACCTGCGTACCCGGCGGGTGATGCCGCTGGTCATCGCGCACACCCTGCTCGACGTGTTCGCCTTCGTCGGCTACGCGCTGCTGCCCCGGGAGTGGTTCGACTGGCTCTGACCGGTCAGCGCCGATCGGGTCGGTAGACGGCCACCGTTCGGGCCGCGAGCCGGTCGGCCGCCGCCGCGTCACCCAGCGCCGCCGCGAGCACCGCCGCGCCCGGCAGCAACCGGGCCACCAGCCGCAACGCGACCCAACCGCCGGCCTGCGCCGTGAGCGGCGCGGCCAACCGCCAGGCCGCCTCCGCCGCCCGCGGCCACGTCCCCTCGACCGGGTCGCCCGCCGACTCGGCGACGGCCAGGGCCGCCGCCGCGCTCGCCCGGTCCGGGTGCACCTGCGTCAGCACCAGCAGGTCGACGGCCCGGTCGGGATGCGTCGGATCCTTGCCGTACGCGGCGGCCAGGTGCAGCACCAGCTCCGAGTGCGTCCACAGCACCGTCGCCAACTCGGCCACCGGCGCGAAGAAACCGGCCAGCGTGGCGGTCGCCCCGCCCGCACCCGCCGAGCGGACGAACCGCCGGGTCGCCAACCGGGCCAGGCCGTCCGCCGAGGCGTCCGGATACCGGGTGCGCAACCCCGCGGCCCACCCGGCCGCGCCGAGCCCGAACGCCCGCACCGCGGCCAGGGCCAACAGCTCCGGCGCGAAGCCCGGGTGGTCGAGCACGCGCGCGGCGACCGCGCGCAGCTCCGATTCAGGGGTACGCCCCAGAGCCGGCTCAGCCTGCCGCACGGCGGGTGCCGCAGGTGCCGTCTGCTGCGGGGCCACGGGTTCGGGGGTGGGCTCTGCCGGCGGGGTGCTCTTGCGTGGGGTGACCGCGCGCTTGGTGGTCTTTGCGGCCTTGACCGGGGTCGCTGGTGTGGTGGTGCTCGCTGCTCTGGTGGGGCTCGCGGCGCGCTTGCGCGGTGCTGGCGTGGTCGGGGTCACCTCGGTGGGCGTTTCGGCCGCCTTCCGGAGGGCAGCCTTGCGAACGGGGGTGGTCCGAGCCTTCGGCGGTGTCGGTGCGACGCCTGTTGCGGGGCCTTCCTGGCCGGCTTCATTCGTGGCAGTTGGCGAGCTTGCCTGGTCGCCGTTCGGCGGCTCTGGGAGTTCCGCGCTCGTGTCGGTGGTCACGTCGGTCGGTGCGCGTCGAGGCTGTCGAGGCAGCGGACGGTCCGGCTCTGGAGGCTGGAAGAGCACCGCCGGGGCAGCCTTGGCCCGTCGAGGACGCTGGCTCGCCGGAGCGGCTGCCGGCGGTGCCGCCGACTCGGTGGGCTCCACCGTCTCGGTGGGCTCCTCGGCCACGATCGGCGGCCTGAAGGTGGCCCGTGGGGAGCGCCGACGCGCTCGTTCAGCAGGCTCTCGACTGGTCGACTCGCTGGGCGGCTGCTCCTGCATATCGATGGAGCGTAGTCCCGATCACGCCGTCGCACAGCCTTGAAACACGGAGGGCGGGCGGGCCTGGTGGACGTACCCCGGAAGTCGTTTTGCTCCCGGTGGGTGGCGACCTGTATCCTCGGGCGCGGTGGTCTGAGGATCACCAGGGAGACTTCGCCTAGTCTGGTCTATGGCGCCGCACTGCTAATGCGGTTGGGGTCTTAAAGCCCCTCCCGGGTTCGAATCCCGGAGTCTCCGCGCGAAAGCCGGGTGTGTAGACTGGCTGAGCACAAGCGCCCGTAGCTCAATGGATAGAGCATCTGACTACGGATCAGAAGGTTAGGGGTTCGAGTCCCTTCGGGCGCACAGACAGCCCTCTAGCAGGCCGTAAGGCAGCTAGGGGGCTTCTTCTTGTCTAGCCACGGCCGTGAACACCTTCTTACTCTCCGTGCATGGCCAAGATCAACTCGCTGCATCTGGCAGCCTACGAGCGCGACTTGAAGGTCCGTAACCGGTCACCTCGGACCGCCCAGAACTACCGGGAGACGCTGCTCCAGCTCTCGGCGTTCGTAGACGAGGCGGACCTCCTGGAGCTGGGCCGGACGGCGGTCGAGGGCTACATCCTCCACGTCCTGGAGACCCGCTCGTCGGCGTCGGCCTGCGCGCGGTACAGGGCTCTCCGTGCTTTCTACAAAATTTCGGGCTGCAGCTCCAATCGTGGTGCCGTTGACGAAGCTCGCCAACGGCGACAACGCGTCGGGCTCGCTGAGGCAGCTTCGGTACCTGCACCACGGCCGGGCGGGTAACCACGCCTGCGTCAGGGGCGCTGTGTTAGTTGCGCCCTCGGGCAACGATGTGGGCATGTCTTCCGGAACTCCCGCTTGGATCGTGCTCGTCGTCGCCGCGTTGGGCGTCGTGGGCACGTTGGCGGCGGCAGTGCTCACGCAGATCCTCGGCGGACGCCGTGAGGCCAGGCAGTGGGATCGGCAGCGCGAGCACGAACGGGAGCGGTGGGACCGGGAGCGCGACGAGCGCCGGGAGCAGTGGGAGCGAGAGGACCACGCCCGGTGGCACCAGGAAAGGCTACCCCTGTACACCGAACTCCTCCAGCGCATCGAGGAGTGGCACCACGTCGTGGATCAGGTGCTTCCCATTACGGGGCCTGGCCCAGCCATCGTGTCGCAAGAAGACCAACACCGACTGAGTGAGGCCCTATCTGGAGTAGGCGCTGCCGATAGGAAGCTCGGGCTTTTCGCATCAAAGGACACCGAGCAAGCAGCCAGCCGCTTCTTCATGGACGCAATGATGTGTCTCGCGCTGCTATGCGGTGGTGAACTGGACGACCCGGAGAACTGAAGCAGGCGCGCTTCGCACTGCGGAGGCTGAGGGACAGGGAAAGCGATGTCGTGACGCTCATCCGCCGCGACCTGGGTATGCCGCCAGGACTAGAGACCTGGAGGGTTTCGACCTGACCGCCAGGGAGATACACGAGATCTGGCCTGCGGAATAGCAAGAGCGCCGAGCGTAATGCCCGGCGCTCCGCCCAACGTTGCTACCTACGACGCCACTTCAACAACCGCTCAAGAACCTTCTGAGCGTCCGCCCTCCGCGCCGAGTCCGGGTGGGCAGCACCCACCACAGCGACAACGCAGATCAGGAATAGGTACAGGACGGCGAGCGCTAAGCCTGCCAAAATGCTGGGAGTCATGTTTGTTGTCTTTCTCCGGCCATAGCAATGCCCGGGGGTCAGTTGCGGCCGCAAAAGCGCGTCGGTCCGGCCCTACCCAGATCGACGGCCCTAACACGAACTCCATCAGCACCTGTAAGTATATCACTACAACACGAGTGGGCAGGAGCACGAAGCCCTTGCCCACTACCGTGCCCGTCCGCCGGCCTCAGCGCTCCTGGACGAGGCTCCAGAGGTTCCAGCCGTGGAAGCTCCGACACCGGGTCCGGATGCCGCTGGCCTCTTCGGCTCCGCAGAGGCCACAGCCCAAGGCGCGGTTGTCTAGACCCTCGGCGTTTAACCCCGGAGTCGTCCGTGCAGCCCGTTAGGCGTGCGCCTACGGGGCTGCCCCGTCTCCGGGTAGTCCGGGAGGGCTAGCGGTCCGCGACGAACGTCCCGCGAGCCGGGAGGGTCACGACGAGACCGCGCTCCCGCAGCAGCCGGATAGCCGCCCGGACCGTGCCGCGAGCTACGCCGTACTCCTGCTGAAGGTGGGCTTCAGAGGGGAGCGGCTGACGGGGCTTGAGCTTCCCGGATTCGATCTTCTTGGCGAGGAGATCGGCGAGCTGGATGTAGAGCGCTACCGGGCTCATCTCGTCAACCATGATCGAGACCTTATGGACGGACCACACGGCTAATCCGTCGGGTACGGCCTAGACGTATTGAACGGGCTATACGGGCTGTACGAGTTGGACTACCTTCGGTCGGTAGGTGCTCACCGACCGTAGGAGGCCAGGTGCGAAGAGTCCGGTTTGACGACTACCTGATGGCGACGGCGTTGACCTTTGCCCGTCGACACCGCCCGGTCTGGTCATGGATTCGGTGGCGGTACGTCTGTCGCTGCGGGAACGAGCTTCCCTGCCGCTCACGCCACAAGATCCCGATCAATCGGGGTCACTGGCCGGAGGAGGGTGAGCGGTGAGCGTCGAGAAGATCCTCAGCAAGGTCCCGTTCTACGTCGAGCAGGCCTCGTACTGCATCAGCTTCCACAAGAACGACACCTGCGGGAGCTGCACGCCCGAGGGGTGCCCTCGGCTCGAAGAGGCCGGAGAGCTGCTAGCCGACTACCGAGCCCAGCGCGCCGAGCGGTACCGAGCCGCTAAGGGATCTCTGTAGTCCAGATCGTTACAGAGGGTGAGGGGTTCCGTACGGCCGGGTTCCAGACCTTCTAACCCCGGTGGGTTCTCAGGCTTTCGATCTTGCGTTTCCGCAGGTCGCAGGGCCTGTCCACAAGGGACGAATACGGATCAGAAGGTTAGGGGTTCGAGTCCCTTCGGGCGCACAGCTGTTGAGCAGGGAAGATGCCCCTCCAATTCATCGACGAAAGTCGACTGGAGGGGCATTTTTCGTGCCACTTGGGTGGCACGCTGGACCCTCGATGTTGGCTCACCTGACGCAGAGTGCAGCTTGCAGTGAAGCGGCCACATATCCGATGAAGTGGTGCCGCCTGCTTTCGACGCCCCTACCCTTGCTCGTCCTTGCCACCGGCTTTGACCACCTGGCATCGCCAAGCAGGGCGACGGTCGGGATGGTCAGCGGGCCGGCGCGCCCGAGTTGGGTTATCAGGCAGCGAGGCTAGATCGGAAGATCAGCGCGGGTCCGCCGCGGTCCAGGAGTCCGCAGGCGTCGGTCGTCTGAGGCTCCACTTGCCCTACGAAAAACGCTTGAGCAGGCGCTCGACGAAGTCGGGCCCGTTGGTAGTCCCGTCGTGCGATATCCCCAGCAGGTGCTCGACGAAGTCTGGGCCCTTGGCGATCTTGTCGAGCGAGTTCCCCGTGCGGCGTTCGTGTACAGCAAACTCGCCGCGAAGGAAGGCCAAGGTCGCCAGTAGATCCGCGTCCGCCAGCGGGGTGCCAGCCGAGGCCAAGCGGCTGAGCTGCTTCGGAGACCGTACGGGCTGCCCTACGAGCTTCGCCGCTGCCACCATTGCCAAAAGGAAGCGGTAGTTATTGCGCTCAGGAACGCTGACGCCGGCAGTCTCCGACGTCAGGAAAGCGTCGATCTCCTTCTGAGCCCGGGCGACCCAGAGATAGATCTCCACCGGGATTTCCTTGGAGAAGATTCGCTTGTACTCTTCGTCACGCTTCAGCAGGCTAGAAGGTCGGGCACGGGAGTTGTCGGGGCGGCTCAGCCCCATGGCCATAACAGCCTGTGCAAGCAGGGAGATGCTCACGATCCGTTCGGCGCTGCGTCCGCTGTTGCGGTAGAAATTCTTCCGGCGGTCGTAGTACCAGTCGTGTCCGAGGAAGTACGCTTCGATGTCGCGCTGGATGTCGTCGGTGGCCCGCAGCGAGGCTGCCGGCACCGACGTTTGGCGGTTGGTGGCGCGGATGACGAGATCCCGGGTAGCCAGGTCGTCGCCCGTCACCAGGATGCGGACTAGCACTGAGCGGTCGAGGGCAGGATGGCTTTCAGGCGCCGTACGCAAGAAATTGAAGATGGTGTGCGAGGACTGCAGCCCGTTGACCACTTGGACATCGTCTAGAGAATAAGTCTTGCCGACTGCGGTTGCCTTGGAACAGACGATAGTTACTCCGTTGTTGAGCCACCAAAACTCGGGGCCTTCGGGGTCCTCCAGAGAGGCCCGGATTTCCCGGTTGACCTCAACGTCGCCTTGATAGTCACGGACGTTCCAGTCGAAGATGTGCCGCCGGAGTTGGCCGTCCTCGTCCTTAAGGAAGGTCATGTAATCGCGGAGCTTGACCAGAGCGACGTGGCTGTTGCCGCTGGTCGCGTTTTCCTGGTAGGTCAGCTCGGTCGTGTATGACGCGACAGTGTTCGCCCGTCGCCATAGCTCGGCCGCCCCGAGGAACTCGACTTGGCCCTTAGCGCCGGATATGACGCTAGCGAGCTGGGTCTCCAGGTCGCGTGCCTTGATCTCGACCTTGGTGTTGATCGAGTTTTGGCCGGTGGCGCGACCACGGGTCGCATACACGAAGTGGATCTCCACCTGGGGATGCCGCGTGGCTAGGGCCCGGAGAGCCTTTCGAAAGAATCCCGTCCGCGAGACGGTGCCTGAGGAGTAGAGCTTGAGGAGATCGTCTTCGTTCTCCGCGAGGCTCAGTAACCGCGCGAGCGCAGCCGCGGCCTTGTCGATGGCCGTCTCGGTGAAGGAGGTTTCCCGCTTGGCCTGCACCAACCAGAGTTGCAGCTTAACGCCCCGTGGCAGTTTGCTCGACGAGAATCCCGCCTGCAGCACATCGCTGTCCTCGGAGAGAAGCATCCCATCGACGAATACGTAGATCGCGTCGATGGCGCCGTCGTTGCTTCCTCCGATGACTCCCTCAGCGACTTCCTCTACGGATAGTTGCCGGGTGACGAGCGCCTGTTCCGCTGCGAACAGTTCGAAGGCTTCATCGTCGCGGATCGGGACGGATCGTTCGGCCTGCCGCTGGACCAGAACTTGATCGAGCAGCACCTGTTCGTTGTCGGCCACGCACGAAGTGTAGGGGAAGCCTCTCGTCGCCGCGATCCTGAGAGGGCATCGGTTTTCTACCTGCTACCCGACCGATTGGGGGAGATCGCAACTTAACCCGAGCAGACTTGTTGCGCCTTGCTGGCAGAGAGTGTGCGACCCGGCAGTACTTCGACACGAGTCAGGCGTGCCACTTGAGTGGCACCTTGCAGGATTGAAGCGCGGTCGAGCGTCACGTTCCGTTTACGCTGCTACATATCAAATCAGGGCAAACGCGCAAACATGCAGGTCGCGGCAACCCCTTGGCGTTGACTACGGATCAGAAGGTTAGGGGTTCGAGTCCTTTCGGGCGCACAAGATCAAGAGAGCCTGACCTGCGGAAACACGGGTCGGGCTCTCTGCTTTATCGCCTTTGTGGACGTTTGGCTGCTCGGTGGCTGTTCGTCCGACGAGCGCCCCCTCCTTGCCGCCATGTCCGCCTGGCTCTGACTCCGTCTGGTTTGGTCCGCCACGACCTGTTCGCCGCCGTTGCGGTGCAGAAGTCCGTGACCAGCTCCAGTTCCACGCCCCCGACGCACGCGGCACCCGCGGTCCCGGCCGATCGGATGGCACGCCTGACAGGCGTGGTCGATCCCGTTCGGTCAGCCGCGAAGGTAGGTGAGAACGGCCGACACCCGGCGGTCCGAGTGCGGGTCGAGCGGGAGCTTGGCGAAGATGTTGCCGATGTGCTTGCGCACCGCGGCCTCGCTGACGAACAGCTTGCCGGCAATCGCGTGGTTGGTGTGGCCTTCGGCCATGAGCGCCAGCACCTCCCGTTCGCGTTCGGTGAGGCCGGCGAGCGGACCGTCGGTGTGCCGGCGGACGACGAGCTGGCGGACGACCTCGGCGTCGATGACCGTGCCGCCCGCGGCGACACGGTCGATGCTGTCGAGGAAGTCGCGTACGTGGCCGACCCGGTCCTTGAGCAGATAGCCGATGCCGCCGCCGGGGGCGGAGTCGAGCAGCTCGCCGACGTAGGCGTCGGCGACATAGGCGGACAGCAGCAGGATCGCGATGCCGGGATGGGCGGCTCGGATGGTGGCCGCCGCGCGCAGGCCCTCGTCGGTGTGGGTGGGTGGCATGCGAATGTCGGTGACGACGAGGTCGGGGCGGCAGTTGGCCGCGTACGTGAGCAGGGCCTGCGCGTCTGCGACGGCCGCGACGATGTCGTGGCCAGCGCGTTCGAGGATTCGCACCAACCCTTCGCGGAGCAGGGCCGCGTCCTCGGCGACCACGATGCGCAGTGCCTTCGGCGGCGGCGTCAGTGGATCGGGCACGTCATCCTCACCTGGGTCGGGCCGCCGGCGGGGCTGGTGATGTGCAGGTCGCCGTCGAGGGCGTCGAGCCGGGCGCGCAGTCCGGCGAGGCCGGTGCCGGCCTGCGGGTCAGCGCCGCCGACGCCGTCGTCGACCACCGAGACGATCAGTGCGTGGTCCTCGGTCCACGCATGCACCTGTGCCGATCGGGCCCGGGCGTGGCGGGCGACGTTGGTGAGGTTTTCGCTGACGAAGAAGTAGGCCGCGGCCTCGACGGCCGGGGGGAGCCGGCCGTCGAGAGCGAGATCGAGGTGGACCGGGACCGGTGACCGACCGGCGATCTCGTGCACGGCCGCGGCGAGACCATGGTCGGTCAGTACCTGGGGGTGGATGCCCCGGATCGTGGTGCGCAGGTCGGCGAGGGCCTGCTCGGCCTGCTGATGGGCCTCGCGCACGAGGTCGAGGCCGGGGCCGTCGGTCAGGTCCAGTTCGGCGCTGCCCAGTGTCATGGTCAGCGCGACGAGGCGCTGTTGGACGCCGTCGTGGAGATCGCGCTCGATCCGGCGGCGTTCGGTTTCGAACGCGTCGACCAGCCCGCTTCGGGAGCGGCGCAGCTGCTGGACCGCTTCGGCCAGTTGGGCTTCGGGCGGGTCCAGCAGGTGCCGCACCAGGGCCGCCTGGCCGCAGGCCAGCGCGGTGACCGCGTACGCCAGCAGGACGAGCGTGAGGATGCCGGCGGGCACCGCCAACCACGCCTCACCGGTGTTGCCCACCCGCCACCCGGCGACCTCGACCACGTCGTGACGGACCAGCACCGGAGCGAGGATCAGCACGACCGGAGCCGTCAGCAGCACCACCACCGCGGCGTCCACGAGCCAGAACAGCGTCACCAGCAGGACCGTGACGCCCGTCTCCGGCCAGGCCACGCGGCCATGTTCCCGATCGCGCGGCGCAGGTAACCGGCTCACCGGCCGCCCGGGAAAGATCAGCCGGAGCCGGCGCCGCTCGCCCGCGGCGGCGAAGTGCGCGAGCGTCGGAAGGCCGGCGAGCACGAACAGTCCCGCGACCACCACGATCGTGGCCACGCCCACTGTGAGTACCACGAGCAGGAGGATCAGCCAGCCGAGACCGATGGGCACGGTGGTGGCCACGTACGCGAGTGAGCGCCACGGCCACACCGACGCCAGAAACCGCGTGGGGCGTCCCCGTACGGCTGTCCAGGCATCATTCACGTGCCCAACCCTACGGTTCGCACCGGCCGGGCGGGGTAGCGTGCGCGCTACCCCCGAAGTCGCGTCGGAGCCAGTGTGGTGGGCCGCGCCGGCAGGTGTACTGAGGGCATGAACCAGGCATTCCCGGCGGCCGTCACGCTCGACGGCCTCACCCGCACCTACCGCTCGCGCGCCGGCACGGTGCATGCGCTGCGCGGCGTCACCCATGTGTTCCAACGCGGCACGTTCACCGCGATCATGGGACCGTCCGGCTCCGGAAAATCCACCCTGCTGCAGCTCGCCGCGGGCCTCGACCGGCCGACCGGCGGGCGGGTGCTCGTCGGCGACACTCGGCTCGACAAGCTGGACGAGACCGCGCTGACCCGCTTCCGGCGCACGTCGATGGCGTTCGTCTTCCAGTCCTACAACCTTCTCGACGCGCTCACCGCGTTCGAAAACGTCGCGCTTCCCGCCCGCCTGGCCGGACGCCGTGTCGACCCGGCCGCCGTGCAGACCGCCCTGGCTCACGTCGGCCTTGCCGAACACGCCCGGCGCCGGCCATCGGAGCTGTCCGGCGGCCAGCAACAGCGGGTCGCGATCGCCCGGGCGCTGCACGGTCGGCCCGACGTCCTGTTCGCCGATGAACCCACCGGCGCCCTGGACCGCGGCACCGGACGCGACGTGCTGGAACTCCTGCGCTCGCTGGCCGACGGCGGCCAGAGCGTCGTCATGGTGACCCACGATCCACTGGCTGCTTCGTACGCGGACGCGGTGTTGTTCCTCGCCGACGGGCAGATCGTCGGTCACCTCACGCACGCCGACGCCGGTCAGATCGCCGCGACGATGACCGACTTGGAGCGATGATGCTGACTTTGAGCCGGCAGACCGTGCGCAGCTCATGGCGCGGCTACCTGGGCGCCTTCGTCGCGCTGCTGTTCGGCGTCGTCCTGATCGCCGTCACCGTGACGCTCATCGGGAGCGTCGACGCCACCGGCAGCCGGCCCGGCGTCACCGCCGACCAGCGCGCCCAACTCGACGACCTGGCCGCGATGTTCGGGATCATGTCGGCGGTCTCGGCGTTCATGGCGCTGTTCGTGGTCAGCAGCACGTTCGGCTTCGTCGTGGCCGGCCGCCGGCGCGAGCTCGGCCTGCTGCGCCTGGTCGGCGCGACGCCAGGGCAGGTGCGCCGGCTTCTGCTGGGCGAGTCCCTCGTCGTCGCGGCCGCGGCCACCACGGTTGGCGGTCTGCTCGGCACGGCGCTGGCCCCCGCCGTTCTCTGGCTGGTGGAGGCCATCGGGATCACCACGCTCGACCTTCGGGCGCCGCGCCCGTGGATCGCCTGGGCGGTCGCCGTGCCCACCGGTGCCGTGATCGCGCTCCTCGGGGTCTGGCGATCCTCGCGCCGCGCCGCCCGGATCGCCCCGAGCGCCGCCCTGCGGGAGGCCACGATCGAACGAACCCGGCCGAGCATTCTCCAGCTCGCCGTCGCGACGCTGTGCTTCGGCGGCCTGATGGTGGTGGTCGTCGTCGCCGCCGACATGCCGCCGCTGTTCGCCCTGATCGCCTCCATCCTGCTGCCCGAGGTGGTCGTGATTGGCCTGATGAGCATCGGCCACGCCGTCATCCCGCGGCTCGCCGCCCTGCTCGCCCGCCCCTTCGTCGCCCGGGACGTCACGGCCCGGATGGCCCGCGACGAGGTGCGTGCGGCCGCCCGCACCACCGCCGCGGTCGCCGCCCCGGTCTTGGCCATCTCCGCCATCGCCGGGTCGCTGCTGCTGTCCCTCAGCTTCACCGCCGACTGGACGAACGCGCAGGACCGGGCCCGGCTGCGCGCACCGCTCGTCGTCGAGGCGGACAGTCCGGCCGCAGCGGCGGCGGTCGCGTCCGACAAGGCCGTCGCGATCGCCGACGTACGCCGGCAGGGCATGCTCCAGCGTGACGAGGAGGGCCGTCCCGGCGTGGACAATCAGGTCGAGATCCTCGACCCCGTCACCGCCTCCGCCGCCCGGGGCCTGACCGCCACCCGCGGCACCCTCGACGACTTCCACGGACGCGTGGTGGCGGTCACCGCCACAGGGGTCATCGACGCCGGCATCGGCGTGGGCGGCACTCTCCCGGTCTGGATCGCCGGCGAGCGGGTCCCGTTGCGGGTCGTCGCCGTCATCCCCGACGCACCCGACCTGTACGGCGAACTCGTCATCCCGGCCGGCCTGCTCCCGCCCGCAAGCGAACGTGCCACCGGGACGGTCTTCGTCCTACCGCGCGCCGACGCCGCCGCGGCGCGCGTCTCCCTCCAGCGCACCCTCGCCGGCACTGACAGCCGGATCCTCGACTCCGGCGACTGGATCGACGCCACCACGGCCCAGACCCGCCAGGCCAACAACCTCAGCCTCACCATCCTGCTCGGACCGGCCGGCCTCTACGCCGCCATCGCGATCGTCAACGCCACCCTCATCGGCGGATCCCAGCGGCGCCGGCAACGCGCCCTGGTCCAGTTCCTCGGCGCGACCCCCGACCAGGTCCGGCGAGCAGCCATCTGGCAGGCCGTCCTCGTCTGCGGCACCGGCCTGCTCCTGGGCGGTGCCACCACCCTGCTGCTCGGCTGGCTCGTACGCCGCGCCATCACCGCCGACCTGGTCGGCATCGCCGTGCCCATCACCATCCCATGGCTCCCGCTGCTCGGCATCGGCGTCACCTGCCTGCTGCTCACCGTGGCCGCAGCAGCGGCCGGTATCCGTACGCGCAAGGCTCCACATCTAGCCGGGAACGCGCCATGAGCGTGGATCCCGGAAGACCTCACGGTGTTGAATCCTTCCGACAGGAGATCCCGATGTCCCGTGTTCTTCCCCGCATCCTGGCGGCCCTGGTGACCGTCGGCGCCGGCCTCGTCGCCGCGCCCGCGGCCCACGCCGAGACCTCCCCCGTCCAGCGCAGTGTGGACGCGTTGGTCTCCCAGGACCGGTTCCCCGGTGTGCTGGCGTCGGTGCGGCAACCCGACGGCCGTACCCGCAACTACACCGCGGGCGTCGCGGACCTGCGCACCGGAGCGAAGATGCCGGTCGACGGGCGGGTCCGGATCGCCAGCAACACCAAGATGTTCACCGCCACGGTGGTGCTCCAGCTGGTCGGCGAGGGCAAGGTCGGCCTGGACACACCGGTCGAGACGTACCTCCCGGGCGTGGTCCGTGGTCCCGGCATCGACGGGCGCACCATCACGGTCCGGCACCTGCTGCAGCAGACGAGCGGCCTGCTCGACTACGACGAGGCGATCTTCGCGGACTTCCCCGAAGGACTGAACACCTACTACGAGCCGTACGAGCTGCTCCGGGCCGCCTTCGCCGCGAAGCCGGAATCCGCGCCGGGGGCCAAGTTCGTCTACAGCAACACGAATTACATCCTGGCCGGCCTGGTGGCGCAGAAGGCGAGCGGCCGCCCGATCGGTGAGCTGATCACCGAGCGCATCATCGAGCCGCTGGGCCTGCGCGGCATGTACTGGCCGACCGAGGGTGAGACCACGATTCGCGGCACCCACCCGCGCGGGTACCTCCCCGCCGATCCGCCCGTCGACATCACCGAGTCCGACCAGTCGCCCGCCTGGTCCGCCGGCGCCCTGGTCGGCCGTCCCTCCGACGTCAACCGGTTCCTCGCCGGACTGCTGGGCGGCCGCCTCCTGGCACCGGCGCAACTGGCGGAGATGAAGAAGACGGTGGCCGCGCCGGGGTTCGACAGCGTCGGCGGTTCCCGGTACGGCCTCGGCCTCGCCACGTTCGCGCTGAGCTGCGGCGGTTTCGCCTGGACGCACGGGGGCATCGCGCCCGGATATGTCACCGTGGTCGGCATCACCGCCTCCGGCAAGGCGGCGACCGTCGCGGTGAACTCGATGGTCCCGGACGACGACGCCAACCGGCGACTCGAGCGGTCCCTCGACATCGCCCTGTGCCGGGGCTGACACCCCGCGTCACCCGCGTCACCCTGATCGGGCCGGCGGCGGCGGAAAGCCGCCGTCCGGGTCCGGTTCTGGCAGGTGAGCGAGCAGAACCGGCGGTGACCGGCCGGTGAGGCATCGGCGTAGACGTCGGCGCACTTCGCGTCCGCGCAGACTCCGAGGCGGCCCGTGTGCGCGGCCAGATGGGCCCGCAACGCGAGGGCGGCCGCCGCCAGTCCCGCCCGGTCCGGGTCGTCGACCGACCAGGACTCCCGCACCCGGCCGTCGGCCGGTTCTCACCGCGCTCAACACATCGTCTCCGTCGGCGGGTCGCCCGCGGTCGCGGTTTGGTCGGAGGTATACCGCTCACCGAGGCTGCGGGCGGCAAGCGGCGGGACACGACGAGGGGCGCCGGCGACGCTCGACGCGGGTGACGCTCGACGGCGTGGGATAAGCCGGGGTCTGGCATACCGGCTTCTGCGGCACACCGGCCACCAGGGCCCTCCGTTGAGCCTGATGGTGCGTCATCTTGATGGTCCGCAGGCATCACGGGGGCTCCGGCGCGAGCAGGTCCGGACTGCTGGCGCTTGACGTGGGCCAGGCCAGCGACAAGAATTTACATGAATCGCTGTTAGCGTTAACAATCCGTCCCAGTGTTGCGATCGTCATGCCGATCTGGCGGCGGTCGCGACGGCCTGACTCCTTGGTCCAGGACCACCACTGCAGGGGAGAAATCTATGCGAATGAGGGCAAGATGGCTCGCGGCGACCGCCGCGCTCGGTGTCGTCCTCGCCGGGGTGCTGACCTCGACCGGTCCGGCCAACGCGGAATCCAACGGCGGGGTGCGGGTGATGCCTCTCGGCGACTCCATCACCGAGGGCACCCAGGTGCCGGGCGGGTACCGCATCGGGCTCTGGCAGCGCCTCGTCAATGGTCGCTACACGGTTGACTTCGTCGGGTCGCAGTTCAACGGACCAGCCAGCCTGGGTGACCACGACCACCAGGGGCATCCGGGCTGGCGCATCGACCAGATCGACGCGAACATCGTCGGCTGGCTGAACACCCAACGGCCGCAGACCGTCCTGCTGCACATCGGTACCAACGACATCCTTCAGAACTACAACGTGAACACCGCGCCGAACCGGCTCTCCACCCTGATCGACCGGATCACCACGACGGCCCCCACCGCGGAGGTGTTCGTCGCGCAGATCATCCCGCTCTCCAACAGCAATCAGGAGGCGGCCGTCCGTACCTTCAACGCGGCGATCCCTGGCATCGTGCAGGGCAAGGTGAACGCTGGCAAGCGGGTACGCCTGGTCGACATGCACAGCGCCCTCACCACCGCCGACCTGATCGACGGGGTGCACCCCACGTCCGGCGGCTACGACAAGATGGCTGCCCGCTGGTACAGCGCCTTGCAGTCGGTCCCCGGCAGCATCGGCGAGCCGGGCAGCGGCACCGGGCAGACCACTGCGATCGTGGGCGCCCTGTCCGGCCGCTGCGTCGACGTCCCCGGCGCCTCCACCACCAACGGCGTCCAGGTGCAGTTGTGGGACTGTCACGGCCGCACCAACCAGCAGTGGACCTACACGAGCAGCAAGACGCTGACCGTGTACGGCAACAAGTGCCTCGACGCCGCCGGCTACGGCACCTCCCCGGGCACCCAGGTCACCATCTACGACTGCCACGGCGGAACGAACCAGCAGTGGAACGTCAACGCCAACGGCACCATCACCGGGGCGCAGTCCGGCCTCTGCCTGGACCCCCACAACGTCGGTACGGGCAACGGCACGAAGCTCGTTCTCTGGAGCTGCACCGGCCAGACCAACCAGCAGTGGAGCCGCCGATAGCGCGAGGCAAAGCCCTCTGGTCCCCGATCTCGCCCGGTCCCGTATCCGTCGGCTGAGCGCCGGCCGGCGCGGCGCGGTCAAACCTGCCCCAGACGCTCGCGTCGAGGCCACCTCATGGGCGGCATCGACGGGGTTCGGTGGGCGGGCGATAGGCTGCGGCCGGCGTCCGAGTGACCGAAGGGGAACGGGTGGCAGGCGGAACGGTTCGCGCGGTGGTCGCGGTCTGCGGGCATCTGGCGTGAGCGAGGGGTTGCGTCCCGGTGACCCGGCACGCCTCGGTGGGTACGAGGTGCTCGACCGGCTCGGCGACGGGGGCATGGGCAGTGTCTTCCTGGCCCGCTCACCGCAAGGGCGGCGGGTGGCGGTCAAGGTCGTCCGTGCGGAACTCTCGCACGACGAGGAGTTTCGGGGTCGGTTCCGTAGCGAGGTGAACCGCGCCCGCCAGGTTCCACCGTTCTGCACCGCCGAGGTCCTGGACGCCGACCCGGACCATGACCCGCCGTACCTGGTGGTGGAGTACGTCGAGGGCCCGAGCCTGGCCCAGGTGGTCCGGGAACAGGGGCCGCTGGGGGCGGCGCAACTGCACAGCATCGCGGTCGGGGTGGCCACCGCGCTCACCGCCATCCACGGCGCCGGGGTGATCCACCGCGACCTGAAGCCGGCGAACGTCCTGGTCGCACCGGGTGGGATCAAGGTCATCGACTTCGGCATCGCCCGCGCGTTTGAGGCGACGAGCCAGCACACCCGGACCAATCAGATGGTCGGGACCGTCTCGTACATGGCTCCGGAGCGGTTCGATACGACGTCCGGCCGTCCGGTGGGCCCGGCGGCGGACATCTTCGCCTGGGGTGCCCTGGTCGCCCAAGCCGCGACCGGTCGCAACCCGTTCGGGGGCGACTCCGTTACCGCGACGGCGATGCGGATCCTCACTCAACCGCCGGACCTGACCGGGCTCGGCGGGCCGTTGCGGGAGTTGGTCTCCCGGGCGTTGGAGAAGGACCCCGCTGCCCGGCCCACCGCCCGGGAGTTGCTCGACGGGTTGTTGACCGCGGCGCATCCGGGGGCTGCTGGCGGGCCGGCCCAACTCCTGAACGTGATGCCGGCGGGGAGTGTGTCGCCCGCTGCCGGTGGTGACGATCAGGGCGCGCGGTCGGCGCCACCGGGCCTGGCCACGACCGGTCACGCCGGCTCACGCGGGCGTGGCTGGCTCACCGCGCTGGGGGCGACCGCCGCGGTGATCGCGGTGCTGGTGCCCGCTTCCCTGTTCGGCCCGCAACTACTGCGTGGGCTGTCCGAACCGGACCGGGCCGGCTCGACGCCGAGCGGTAGCCCGACGACGAGCGGGCCGGCGGCCACGACGCCCACGCCCGCGTCGGGCAAGCCGTCCGCCTCACCGTCGGCAAGCGTGGACCCCACCCGGGCCATGCTGGCCGGTCAGCGGCGATTCCTGCTGCACGCGGTGGAGATCGACGGTGATCTGTCGCTGCCGTCTCACGGCGAGGTCGAGGTCGGCAACGGAACCGGCAAGGACGCACTCTTCGTGCTCGAACCGGTCGGGGTCGACTACATGATCAAATCGGTGAACCCGGACATCGCCCACCGACCGTGCCTCGGGGTCAAACTCGATTCACAGGGGTACAAGTCGCTGGTGGGAGCCGACTGTCGGCCGACCAAGGCAACCTTGTTCGCGATATCCCGTGAGGGCAAGGACGACAAGGGGCGCACCTCCTACTCCATCATCAACGACGAGTACGGCCCGGTGCAGTGGAGCCCGACCAAGAAGGAGATCTTCGTCGAGTTTCTCGGCGATGCCCCGCTCGACACCACGTTCAGCCTGGTCGACCGAGGCGCGGTCTGACTCCGGCGTACACCGCCGCTTGTCGACCGTCCGACCGGTGGGCTTTGGCTCACACGGCTGCGACGGCGCTCCAGCCGGTCGACCCGTCGGGCTGAGTTCGTTGGCATCGTGAGCAATGGGAACCGTCGATGTTAACGCGCTCGTGGAGCCTCCTCAAGGGCCCAGCCGTGGCCCGCGCCCGGGATCTGGGGCGATGCCTGCGGGAAGTCGGTGGAGGACGTTCCGCCTCAAGATCTGCGGCCGGACGACGGCTGATGTTCCCAGCACATTACGTCTTGACGAACGGCATGTTATCGCTCACAGTCGATGCCTAAGGACGACGACACCTCGGCTTTCCGGGCAAGCCCTGCTTCGTCGATCTCGAATCAGGCGTGCGCTATGGCTCGCCGGCGTCGTGTTAACGCTAACTCTCTGACGCCTGCGTGCTCGGCCACGCGTCGCGGTACGCCCACCCTCGGGCAGGCCGTTCGGCTCTTGGTCACTGGAGGAGGATCATGTCTGCCCTCGATAGGTCTCCATCGATCGCACCGCCGTCGCGGCGGCGACGTTGGTGGTTGCCCCGCATTCTCGCCGCCAGCGCGGCAGCGGTATTGGTCGGTGGCGCCGCCGTAACGGTGGTGTCGTCACCCGCCGCCGCGGCGACGGTCGACACGAGCGCGTGGTACGTGTTGGTCAACCGCAACAGCGGCAAGGCTTTGGACGTCTACAACCTGGCCACGAATGACGGCGCCCGGATCACCCAGTGGGCCCGCAACAACGGCAACCAGCAGCAGTGGCAGTTCGTCGACTCCGGTGGAGGCTACTACCGGGTGAAGTCGCGGCTGTCCAACAAGGTGCTGGACGTCTCGGGCTTCTCGACCGCCAACGGCGCCAGCATCGTGCAATGGAGCGACAACAACAGCACCAACCAGCAGTTCCGGCTGGCCGACTCGGACGGCGGCTACGTCCGGCTGATCAACCGCAACAGCAACAAGGTGATGGAGGTGCAGGGCGCCTCGACCGCCGACGGCGGAAACATCGTGCAGTACGACGACTGGAACGGCACGAACCAGCAGTGGCAGTTCGTCCGCGTCGGCGGTGGGACCGACCCCACCACGCCGCCGCCGGGCGGCACCTGCGACCTTCCCTCGACGTACCGGTGGTCCTCCACCGGGGTGTTGGCGAACCCGAGGTCGGGTTGGGTGTCGCTGAAGGACTTCACCGTTGCCCCGTACAACGGCCAGCAGCTGGTCTACGCCACCACGCACGACTTCGGGTCCAGCTGGGGTTCGATGAACTTCGGCCTCTTCTCGAACTACTCGCAGATGGGCTCGGCCAGCCAGAACGCGATGAACTCGGGGACCGTGGCGCCGTCATTGTTCTACTTCGCGCCGAAGAACATCTGGGTGCTCGCCTACCAGTGGGGTGGGCCGGCGTTCTCGTACCGGACCTCGACCGACCCGACCAACCCGAACGGTTGGTCGGCGCCGCAGACGTTGTTCACTGGAAGCATCACCGGTTCCGGTACCGGTCCGATCGATCAGGCTCTCATCGGTGACGGTACGAACATGTACCTGTTCTTCGCCGGTGACAACGGCAAGATCTACCGGGCCAGCATGCCGATCGGGAACTTCCCCGGCAACTTCGGCAGCAGCTACACGACCATCATGAGCGACACCACGAACAACCTCTTCGAGGCCCCGCAGGTCTACAAGCTCCAGGGTCTGAACAAGTACCTCATGATCGTCGAGGCGATCGGCTCGACGGGCCGCTACTTCCGTTCGTTCACGGCCACCAGCCTGAACGGATCGTGGACGCCGCAGGCCGCGTCGCAGAGCAACCCGTTCGCGGGCAAGGTCAACAGCGGTGCTACCTGGACCAACGACATCAGCCACGGTGAGCTGCTGCGCACCAACGCCGACCAGACCATGACCGTCGACGCCTGCAACCTGCAGTTCCTGTACCAGGGTCGTTCCCCCAGCTCCGACGGCGTCGACTACGGCCTGCTGCCGTACCGGCCCGGTCTGCTGACCCTGCAGCGCTGAACCGATTGATCAAGCTCGACTGACCCGGAACGGGCGGGCTCGGCGTCACGCCGAGCCCGCCCGGCTCACTGTGCCGGTGTGGCCACGCCTGAGGTCATTCGACAGGCGTGCCGGTGACGCAGGTCAGCACCTGGCCCTGACCACGGGTAGCGCTCGATGTGGTCGTGGCGAAACCGTGGGTTTCGAGCAGCAGTTCGGTCGCGGTGAGGTTCGCGGTGGCGTGTGCGGCGGTGGGTCGTTCGCCGAAGACGTAGAGCCGGCCTCCCGGCGTCAGCAGGCTTCGCATCCGCGCGATTTGCTGCGCTGCGTCGCCCAACCAGAAGAGGCTGAGGTTCACCGCGAAGATCTTGGTAAAGTGGCCGGTTGGAAGGTCGGCCGCCTCGAACCCGGCTCGCCGGATTTCGGCCCTGCCGGCGTCGATGTGGCTCAGGTTCCGCTGGATGGCGAGCCGCACCATCGTCGCGGCGCGGTCGATGGCGACGATCCGACCAGTGGTGAGTTGGTCGGCGACCAGGGAGACGGCCGCTCCCCGACCGCACCCGATCTCCAGCACCTGGTCGTCGGGTGCGACAGCCATGGTCTCCACCGCCCAGCGCTGCCGGTGGGCGGCCGTCACCCGAATCGATCCGTTCGCCGTGGGCGTCGTGCCGGCGGTGGACGGACCCGGATCGCGGGTCGAAAAGGTGGACCTCACGACGTCACTCGCCGGTGCCTTCTCTGCTCACACTCCTGATTCCACCCTGTCGGCGGAGTCAGTGCACCGTGTCCTCGGTCACCGCGCCCGATCGGCAGGTGTGGCAGCGATCAGTGCACCGGCGCCGGGGTGACATCCCCGAGGGCGTCCGTCGGGGCCGGGACGTGCTTCGGAGCGCCGGCGTTCACCATGGCCACGGAGACCAGGGCTGCCGCGACCACAAACCGACGGCGACCCAGTACGCGACCGAGTAGCCGTGCATCAGCACCTCGTTCCGCTGCTGGGGTTGCGCCGGCGGGCCACCGTGCGAGAGCAGGTAGGTGGCGGCCGAGCTGGTCGCGATGGTGTTGAGCAGCGCGGTGCCGATCGACCCGCCGACCTGCTGCGACGAGCTGATCATCGCCGAGGCGACACCAGCGTCCTTGGGCTCGACACCGTGGGTGGAGATGCTCATCGCGGGCATGAAGGCGGTGCCGATGCCGAGCCCGATCACGGCTTCGGCGAACGCGATCTCCAGGAAGCCGCTCTCCGCGTCGAGCAGCGCGAGCAGCACGAGACCGACCGCGGTGACGAGGTAGCCACCGACCATGATCGGCCGGGGGGCGATCCGGTGCGCGAGTCGGGCGCCGATCTGCGTGGCCCCGATCACCTGCGGCACCGCCATCGGCATGAACGCCAGCCCCGCCATCACCGGCGACCAACCCTTGACCTGCTGGAAGTAGTAACTGAGCAGGAGGAACATCCCGAACATGCTGACGATCGCAAGACCAACCGAGAGGTACGCGGCGGCCCGGTTGCGTTCGGTCAGGACGCGTAGTGGCAGCAGCGGGGACGTGACCCGCGCCTGCACCACGACGAAGGTCACCAGCAGCAGCACCCCAGCGGTGAACGATCCGATGGTCACACCCGCCGACCATCCCTGGCTCTCCGCGACGCTGAACCCGTAGACCAGACCGACGAGTCCGAGACTGACCAGCAGCACGCCAGGGAGGTCGAGCCGTGCCCGGTGCCGCTCGCCGTCGTCGTGCACGGTGCGACTGGCGCCCAGCATCCCGATCACCGCGATCGGCACGAGGACGAACATGGCGAAGCGCCAGTTCAGGTACTGGGTGAGCAGCCCTCCCACGATCAGGCCGACAGCGCCTCCGGCGATCGACACCGCGCTGAACACGCCGAACGCCTTCGCGCGTTCCCTGGGCTGCGTGAAGGACAGCGAGAGCAACGAGAGCGCGGCCGGCGCGAGCAGGGCCGCGAACACCCCCTGTAGTGCCCGGGCGAGCAGCAGCATCGCGGCGTTGAGGGCCAGGCCGCCGATCGCCGAGGCGATCGCGAAGCCGGCCAGCGCGATCAGGAAGGTGCGCTTGCGCCCGACCATGTCACCGATCCGGCCGCCGACCAGCAGCAGGCCGCCGAAGGCCAGACCGTAACGCGGTCACCACCCACTGCCTGCTCCCGTCCGTGAAGTGCAGCGCCTGCTGGGCCGAGGGGAGGGCGATGTTCATGACGGCCCCGTCGAGCACCACCATCAGTTGAGCGATGGAGATGAACAACAGGGCCTTCCACCGCTGGGACTCCGGAGCGGCGCGACCTCTGGGCATGACTGTTCCTTAAAAGTGGTTTAGCCGGATTCGCGAGACTCGGCCAACGCTAACGGTGTTATGGAACGAACGCCAAAGAATGTGCCCGCAATAACAGTGCTCGTTGGACGCCCGCTTGGTGCTAAAGGGTGGTTCTGTCACCGAAATATGGGTGATCGAGGCACGGTCCGCGCCGCACGGGTCGACCGTTGTGAGTGCCGTTACTTTGTCGATCGTTCCAGATAAGGCTAGCGTTCCGTCTCACGAAGCCCCGCAAGTCCCGTGGCGCTTACCAGTCGAAGTGGATGTGAGACGAGATGTCTGGACGGTTGGAATCAAAGGTGCTGGTCGTGACCGGCGGTACGCAGGGCATGGGCCTGGCGTTCGCCCAGCGGGCGGCCACGGAAGGGGCCCGCGTCGTCATCGGCGCCCGGGACAAGGATCGGGGCGAGGAGGTCGCCGCGCAGATCAGGAACGCGGGCGGCAGCGCCCTCTTCGTGCCCACCGACGTGACGGTCGAGGAGGAGATGGCGCGGCTCGTCGACGCCGCGGTGACGGAGTACGGGCGGCTCGACGGCGCGTTCAACAACGCCGGCGGTGGCCCGATGGCCAGCGTGCGCGAGACCGACAGCGGCGACTGGCAGCGGTCGCTCGCCCTCAACCTGACGAGCGTCTTCTACGGCCTCAAGTACGAACTCCCGGCGATCATCGCCTCCGGTGGTGGCGGCGCGGTCGTCAACAACGCCTCCGTCTCCGGCGTGAAGGGTGACGGGACCCAGGCCGCCTACAACGCGGCGAAGCATGGCGTCATCGGGCTGACCCGCTCGGCGGCCCTCGACGTGGCGCGCTCCGGTGTGCGGGTCAACGCCCTGGTCACCGGGCTGATCGACACCCCGCTCTGGCAGGGCGTGGTCAGCCAGGCCCCGGAGATTGCGGAGCGCTACCTGTCGGCGCAGCCGACCGGACGAGCCGGCACCTCCGACGAGGTTGCCGCGCTCACCACGTTCCTGCTCAGCGACGAGGCCACCTTCATCAGCGGCGCGTCCATCGCCATCGACGGCGCGCTCACCGCCTGAGACGCCGAGGACCGGTCCGGGGCGGCGGCTCAAGCGGCCGCCACCCCGAGCCAGGTGATGCGTCAGGCGATCCGGTACGCGCGCTGGATGGTCTGGGTGACCGTGTTGCCGGCGGTGTCGGTGGCCGTCAGTCGCAGCGAGACGAATCCGGCCCGTCGTGGGTGACTGATCAGGGCGACGTTCCGGATCACCGGCAACGCGACCCATGTTCGGCCGTCGTCGAACGACGCGGACACACCGAGCGTGCGGTTGGGTGCGGCCTTCGAACCGGCCTGCCGGTCCAGCGCCACCGGGATGGTCATGATCCGGCCGGCCCGTGCGGTGTTGGTGTCGTCGAGCACGGGCGTCGGGCGAACCGTCGTCAGGGGCAATCGCTCCGGCGACGTGGTGTGCGCCGAGATGAAGGTCCAGGCCACCGAGACAGACGTCGACAGGGTGTCCGGTGCGCCTCGGGTGGTGGTTGCCTCCAGACGGTAGGTGGCCTTCCCGGCGGGCACCGGGAACTCGGCCCACGGGCTGTCCGAGGTGCCGATCTCCTTACCGTCGCGCAGCAGCCGGAACCGCACCGGCTGGTCGTCACGGCTCGCGGGGCGACCGGTCGCGTCGCCGAACAGCGGCACCGACGCGATCGAGATGGTGTCGCCGTCGCGGCCCGCGTACCCCAGGGGTGACAGGGTCGGCGCCTGGGCCACGGTGGGCCCGAAGGGTGCCGCGTTCCAGGTCTGGGTGTAGGTACGCCCCGACCTGAGGGTGGATTCCTGGGTCGTGAGGTTGTCCCCCTCGACGAACGTGGAGGTCCAGACGATGCCGCCGTCGGTGTTGTAGTACTCGGTGCCCTTGAACGGCAGGTCGACCGGCGTGTTCGACCCGATCGGGCCCGCGCCTCCGGGCGCCGACGCGCGGTGGAACCGGGTGGCCGTCGTCGTCGTGGACTGGCTGCGGTAGGTCGCCCGGACGGTGGCCAGGTTCTTCGGCGACAGTTTCCTGGTCAGGCCGGTGAACATGTCGCCCTTGCCGACGTACGCCAGGTCGTAGGTGTAGGGGCTGTTCCGGAAGGTGCCGTCCTTGCCCGGTCGGGCGAGCCCGACACCCAACGTCGCGGTGAACTCGGGCGCCGCGACGGCGGGCCCGAGCCGGCCGAAAAAGACGTCCGCGAAGGACGCTCCGCTGAGTTGCACGCCCGGGTAGCGCATGCCGTCGTCCCAGTTGGCGCTCACGTTGATAGAGATCGGCGCGGCGTCACGCTGCGGCACTGTCAACGCGACCGGCTTGGCGCTACGGGCGTCGACCGCCTCGGTGACCGGGCCGCGCACGTCCAGGACCGGCTGTGCGAGCAGGGTCGACATCGCACCCTCGTGGATGGTGCTGTACAGCGCGTACCGACCCTTGGGCAGCCGCAGGACGCCGCCGCCCGGGGTCGCGGCGAGGGTGCTGAACTCGCCGGTGGTCAGGTTCGCCGCCACGGTCGTGTACTCGGTGGCCGGCTTGCCGTCGCGTCCGATGTGGTCGAGCCGTACGTCGCAGCTCTCGATCTCACGGTTCAGCGCGAAAGGCGTCCGTACCCGCAGGTCGTCGGCGCCGGTCGCGGTCAGCGCCCCCTGGTAGACGCCGTCCGGGGCGTCCACCCGGGTGTCCACCGTGATCGTCGCCTCGGCGCGGCCACCGGCCGGCACCACCAGCGTGGCCGGGCTGACGGTGAGCATGCCGGCCGGGGCCGGGGCGATGGTCAGCGTCAGGGTGACCGGCGCGGTGCCGGTGTTGCGGTAGCCGACGACCTGGGTGATCGGGCTGTCGTCCGCGTGCGGCCAGCGCTGCACCGGAAAGTCGATGGCGGCGATGTCGGCGGCGACCGGCTGGGCGACCGCGCGGGCGATGTCCACCCGGCCGGCGCCCTGCTCGTAGATAGTGTCCGCGCCGGTCGGCTTGGCCGAGTCCATCAGGGCGGCCTTGAGCTGCGGGCCGGCCCAGTCCGAGTGCTGCCCGGCGAGAATCGCGGCGGCGCCGGCCACGTGCGGAGTCGCCATCGACGTACCCGACATGGTGGCGTAGTCGCCGCCGGGAGCGGCGGCCACGACGTCGACGCCCGGCGCGCTGATCTCGGGCTTGATGTGGTTGTCGCCGACGCGCGGGCCCCGGCTGGAGAAGTAGGCCCGTTGGTCGTCGGCGTCCACGGCGGCGACGGCGAGAGCGTCGTCGGCGGAGGCCGGCGAGGAGACCGACTTCGGCTTCCCCTCGTTGCCGGCCGCGACCACGAAGAGGGTGCCGTGCTGGTGGCTCAACTCCTGGACAGCGGTCTCCAGCGGGTCGAGGCCGGGCGCGTCGTCGCCGCCCACGCTCATGTTGACCACCCTGGTCCGCGGCGCGAGCCACTGCATGCCGGTGATGATGTCCGAGTCCTGGCATTCGGTGGTGGCGCAGACCTTGCCGACGAGCAGCTTCGCCCCCGGCGCCACCCCGCGGTACCTGCCGCCGGAGGCGGCACCGCTGCCGACGATCGTCGACGCCACGTGGGTGCCGTGGCCGACCGCGTCGCTGGGGTCGTTGCCGCCGGTGAAGTCCCGGGCCTCGGTGAGGTGGCCGGCGAAGTCGGGGTGGCTGGCGTCGATCCCGGTGTCCAGCACGCCGACGGTGACGCCGGTGCCGTCGAAACCGGCCTGCCACGCCGCCGGGGCGCCGATCTGCGGCACGCTGCGATCGAGGGAGACCGTGCGCTTGCCGTCCAGCCAGATGTGGGTGACCCCCGCGGTGAGGCACCGAACAGGGCCTCGACGATCGGGCGCTGTGGGTGCTGCGCCCCGAGGGCGACAGGTACCGGATCCTGCTGGCGTCCGGTGCCAACGCGGTCTGCATGACCGTCGTGCACGATGCCGCGCCGGGCAGCGTACGCGGCCGGGCGTGTGATGCCGCCGCCTCCACGCAGCTCTTCCGGATCGACCAGGTTCCTGACGGCAGCTACTCGATCTTCCACGGGAAGCGCTACGTCCAGGTGGTCGACGGCACCAACGCCCTGGTCCCCGACCTGCCCGAGGGCCTGACCACCACGTACGAGTTCGAGGATCGTGGGCCGGCCCCGCGCTGATTGTCGAAACCTTTCCGATATTCGTGGCGCGGTGACGCGTGGCCCCACCCGCGTTTCTGGGGGAAGGGAGGCCCGGCAGCGGGGTCGAAGGCTCGCCTGAGGCGGCGGGAGGCGTCGAAAGTTTCGGTAAAATATTGACACCTGGCAATCGAAGCGCTCAAGCTTTACCTGGCTGGCATTCGTGATCATCGATCACGTTTCGTTCCTTCCTTTCCATCACCACCCGGAAGGAGAGCCCCGTGATCATCAGCTCGGGCCGCTCTAGGACCCGTTCGGTGGTCGTCGCGCTGGCGGTAGCAGCGCTCACGGTCGCCGGATCGGTATCGGTAGTAACACGAACCACAGACGCTCAAGCCGCCGTGGGCCCGCTGGCCGCGGCAGTGGAGGACGAGGGCGCCGACTGCGCCGTGTCCGGTCTACCGGACCTAGGCTCACTGCCGACCAACGCCAAGCTTCCCGATCCCTTCAAGAAGCTGAACGGCACGACCATCAGCTCCAAGTCCGACTGGCGCTGCCGAAGGGCAGAGATCAGGGAGCTTGCCGAGAAGTTCGTCTTCGGCGACAAGCCCGCCAAACCCGCGACCGTCACCGGGACGGTGTCCACCAGCACCATCACCGTCAACGTGTCACACAACGGCAGGAGCTCCAGCTTCTCGGCGCGGGTCGAGCTGCCCAGCGGCACCGGACCCTTCCCCGCCGTCGTGGTCGTCGGCGGGTTCGGCGCGGACACAGCCACCATCAAGGCCGCCGGCGCCGCCGTGATCAGTTACGACCCCTTGGCAGTTGGCCGGGAGGGCACCCCTCGGAACAACAAGCAGGGCGCGTTCTACAGCATCTACGGCTCGTCGAGCAGCACCGGACTGCTCGCCGCCTGGGGTTGGGGCGTCAGCCGCATCATCGACGTCATCGAGCAGTCCGACGGCAGAATCCTCAAGGCGGACGCGATGGGCGTCACCGGCTGCTCCCGTTACGGCAAGGGTGCCTTCGCAATCGGGGTCTTCGACCAGCGCATCGCCCTGACCATGCCGATCGAATCGGGCAGCGCGGGCGTCCCCATCTTCCGCGGCATCCCCGGTGAGGGCGCGCAGAGCCTGAGCAGCGCGTACGGTGAGCAACCCTGGCTGGGCGACGGGTTCGGCTCCTTCACCGGCAGCCCGAACCGGCTCCCGGTGGACACGCACGAGATGGTCGCCATGGTGGCACCGCGCGGACTGTTCATCATGGACAACCCGCACATCGCCAACCTCGGCCCCCGGTCGGCGAGCGTGGCGGCCCTGGGCGGCGCCGAGGTCTACCGGGCGCTCGGCGCCGCTGACAACATCACCTACTGGTCGGACGTGCAGGACGGCAGCCACTGCGCCAACCGCTCCGAGTGGCGTACCCCGTTGCAGAACAACATCCGGAAGTTCCTGCTGAAGACGGGCAACGAGCCGGGCGTGATCCGGATTTCCAGCAAGGCGCTCGGCCGGTTGGCCGAGTGGCGGGACTGGCCGACACCGGTCCTGACTGACGGCCCGACCACGCCGCCGTCCACCACGCCGCCGCCGACCACGCCGCCGCCGACCACGCCGCCGCCGACCACGCCGCCCCCGACGACGCCGCCTCCAGCCGGTGGTGGCTGTGCGGCGACGGTGTCGGTCAACCAGTGGACGGGCGGTTTCGTCGCCACGGTGCGGGTGACCGCCGGCACCGCGCCGGTCAACGGTTGGACGGTCGCCATGACTCTGCCGTCGGGTGCCAGCATCACCAGCGTCTGGAGCGCCAACCGGAGCGGCAGCACCGGGACCGTTCAGTTCACCAATGTCGCCTACAACGGCGCCATCGCAGCCGGGCAGTCGACCGAGTTCGGTTATCAGGGCAGCGGCACCGGTGCGGGGATGACTCCCACCTGTTCCGCCGGGTGACCCGCAGGCCCGGTGCGGAGGTCGCAAGCCTCCGCCCCGGGCCGGGCGGCTCCGAGCCGGAGCCGTGTCGTCAGAGCCAGACCACGAGCCCGGTCAGGTCGTTGAGGACCGCGGCCACGCCCGCCCGGATGGCCGCCGCGCAGCGGTCCGCGGTGAACGAGTTCGGGTCGTACGTCGAGGACATGCCGAGCCCCTCACCACGGAACGAGGCGCCTTCCCAGTCGACCGCGGTGACGTTGTGGGTGGGCTCGGCCAGTTCCGCGCCGACCACGAGGAACTTCTCGTCCAGGTGGTTCGGGGTGACCAGCGCGAGCCCGTCGATGAGGTCGTTGCCCGCGCTGACGATGAGGTCCGGGCCCATCTCCATCGCCTTGGCGATGCTGGGAACGGTGTCGTGCGCATTGCCGACGACGATGGTCCTCAGGTCGACATGCTCATCGTCGGCCCATTCCTTGACCGCCGTCACGAGGGCCTTGGTCGGGTCGTCCGCGCCGCTGGTCAGCAGGACCACCCGGTAGTCCTTCGGCGGGTGGACGTCGGCCCACGAGCCGGGCTGCGGGGTGATGGTCGCCTCCGGCGCGGGCTTCGTGGAGGGGTCGACGAAACCCGGGCCGAGAGTGCCGATGGCGCTGGGCGCCGGACGTGGCTCGGACCAGTCGTCGCTGGAGGTGCAGGCGGTGACCAGCGCGGCGGTCGCGGCCAGCATGGCAACGGCCCGAAGCGGGGGGCGCAAGGTGATCGTCCTCCGGGTGGTGGCGGAAAGTGCGCGTACTTCTTCGTATTCCTATCTCAATTCCGGTCACCGGTAATCGGTGAGCGGCCGTTCGGGGCGGTTGTTCTCCGGCGGTTCGTCGGTGCGCGGGTTGGTGTTCACCCACGACGTGCAACGTGCACTGGCCAACCGAGGGAGTCGAATGTCAGGCCGCGTCCGCCGTTCCGTTATCGTCGCCGCTGTCGGTTTCGCCGCAGCGGTGATTCCGTTTTTGGGCGTCGAACCGGCGTCCGCGCACGGCTTCTCGTCGACTGTGTACGCGAAAATTGCTGCGGGAGATGAGGGTCACATTCGGACCGGGGTGGAGCTCGAATACGACCTCCTCGTCGTGTCCGCCGCGGATGCCGGCGACGACGACCCGCTCTTCCAGGCGGGAACCGCCGCGTTCGAGGCGGGCGACACCGCCGCCCAGGCCGCCGCCCTGAAGAACCACGCGTCGGCGGTCCTCGGGTACGTCTCCGAGCGGTTCTCGGTGAGCTCCCGGGGTGCGGCCTGCCGGCCGACGCAGGTGGGTGACGCGACGATCGGTGAGCGCGAGGGCGTGCCGTACGCGGACCTGCTGCTCGACTGGACCTGCCCCGAGCGGGTCGACGAGCACGTGGTGCGCAGCGGCCTCTTCCCGGATGGTGAGGGCTACGTCAAGGGCACGAAGACGATCGTCACCTACGAGATCGACGGCCGTTCGGGCAGCGCGGCGCTCGACGCCGCCAACCCGTCCTTCTCCACGGCTCAGGCCTGGTACGAGCGGTTCGGCGAGTTCTTCCTCCTCGGCGCCGAGCATCTGCTCACCGGGATCGACCACATCCTGTTCCTGCTGGCGCTCATCGCCGGGTCGCGGCGGCTCCGGGAGATCGTCCTCGCGGCCACCAGCTTCACCCTGGCGCACTCGGTGACGTTCATGCTCGCCGCGCTCGGTCTGGTCGAGGTGCCGGGGGTGATCGTGGAGCCGATCATCGCGCTGTCGATCGCCGTCGTCGCTGGCTGGCACCTGTGGGGGATCTGGCGGCGCGGTGAGCACGCGACCGACCTGGAGACGGCCGGGCGCGGTCACTTGAGCCTGGATGGGGCCGGCTGGATCCGCCTCGGCGTGGTGTTCTGCTTCGGCCTCGTGCACGGCCTGGGCTTCGCGGGCGCGTTGGGTATCGACGAGGCGTGGTCGTGGACCCTGCTGTGGTCGCTGCTGGTGTTCAACGTCGGCATCGAGGTCGTTCAGTTGACGATTATCGCGGTCGTCTTCCCGCTGTTGTTCGCGCTGCGCCGTCGTGCGCCGAAAGCCGGCCTCTGGGCGACCGGGGCTGTTTCCGGGGGCGTGTCCATTATGGGGCTGATCTGGTTTGTGCAGCGCGTTTCTGGATCATGAGCAGGGCTAAGTAGTTCGTGAAGTGCAGTCTTTCGCAAGATCACGTTCATTGTCGGTTCATCGGGCGGCGAAAGCGTGGATTTGCTTCCCCAGCGTCGGGTGAAGGCACCATCCATTTCTCTATTTGAAAAGGGAACAATGTCGATGACATTGAGCACCTCGACACGGGCCTCCGCGCTCGTGCGGCGGCGCCTGGTCGCCGGGGTCGCAGCCGGGTTCCTCGGTTTGGGCGCGGCTCTCGGTAGTGGCCTGATGGCCACCGCGAGCGCGGCCGAGTCCACCACGATCACCGGTGTGGTCCTTGGTGTCGGCGCCAACGAGACCCAGCGCATCGTGAGCTGGTACTCCTCCGCCGACACCGCGCAGAAGATCCAGCTCGCCCCGACCGCCGAGATCGTCAACGGCGAGTTCCCGGCCAGCGCCGTCAGCTTCGACGCCGTTGGCGCGGCGAACACCTCCACCACCGGGTTCAACCGGCACGCCACGATCAGCAACCTGCGCGAGAAGACGGCGTACTCGTACCGGGTCGGCGCCGAGGGCAGCTGGTCCCCGGCGTACG
Source organism: Micromonospora sp. BQ32 (assembly GCF_059358895.1). NCBI lineage: Bacteria > Bacillati > Actinomycetota > Actinomycetes > Micromonosporales > Micromonosporaceae > Micromonospora > Micromonospora sp. BQ32. The sequence goes on from NZ_JCADBI010000012.1 coordinate 207,294, forward strand.
CCTTCAAGACGCAGGACTTCGAGGGCGACTACGACTTCCTGTTCTTCGGCGACCCGCAGATCGGCTCCTCCGGTGACCGGCTGAAGGACCAGGCCGGCTGGGAGGACACCCTGAAGGTGGCCACCGCGGCCAACCCGAACGCCGAGCTGCTGGTCTCCGCCGGCGACCACGTCGAGAGCGCCAACGACGAGGGTCAGTGGACCTCGTTCCTGGCTCCCGACCAGCTGCGTCAGATCCCCCTCGTGGCCACCATCGGTAACCACGACGTGGGCGGCAAGTCGTACGAGCAGCACCACTTCACCCCGAACACCGACCGCTCGTCTGCGTACTACAACGGGGACCAGGCGACCCGGTCCGGCGGCGACTACTGGTTCATCCACAAGGATGTGCTGTTCATCGACCTGAACAGCAACAGCTACGCCAACCCGGCGGACGGCTCCGCCGGCGGCGACGCGGCGCACGTCGCGTACGTCACCGATGTCATCAACAAGCACGGCTCCGAGGCCAAGTGGAAGGTGCTGGTCTACCACCACTCCATCTACTCGCCGGCCAGCCACGCGACCGACACCGACAACAAGCAGCGGCGGGAGGACTTCACCACCGCGTTCTCCAACCTCGGCGTCGACATGGTGCTTCAGGGCCACGACCACAGCTACTCGCGCAGCTACTCCATCAAGAACGGCCAGAAGGAGAACCCGGCCGAGAAGCCGGGTGCTGCCGACGTGTTCCCCGGCCCGGGTGGCGTCATCTACGTGACGGCCAACTCGGCCTCCGGCTCGAAGTACTACGACATCAAGAAGCCGGACAACACCGGTACCGGCATCCGCGGCAACGGCCCGGACCCGCTGGACCCGGGCAAGTACTGGTACAACTCCGTGCAGAACCAGGAGCACGTCCGCAGCTACGTCAAGGTGCAGGTTCGCGGCGACAAGCTGGTTCTCGCGAACGTCCGCAGCGGCACCTGTGCGGCGCCGAACGCGGCCGTCGAAAAGGGCCTCTCCTGCGTCAACACCCCGGACGGTCAGCCGGTCGGCTCGATCGTCGACAACGTGACCGTGCACCCGTTCCACGGTGACGGCCAGGCCATCCAGGTCAACGTGCCGAACCCGGCTCCGGGCGAGTTCGGCTGGACGATCGACGGCTACAACGGTCTGGTCGACCTGGGTACCGCGCAGGAGCGCGACGGCACCTACTTCCAGGCCAACGGCAAGATCAACGCGATCCTCGTGTCGGACAGCCGCCGCTCGCTTGCCCCGTGGTCGATCTCGGCCAACGTCGGCGACTTCCAGGACGCCGACAAGAACTTCTCCGGCTCCTACCTCGGTTGGAACCCGTACGTGCTCGACGCCGGCGCGGGTGCCGAGGCCGGTGCCCCGGTCCTGTCGTCCCTCGACGACCAGGGCAAGGGCCTCTCGGTCTCCAGCGGGCTCGCCGCGGCCGCGCAGGGTCACCCGCGTGGTGGCGCCAAGCTCGGCGCTGACCTGGATCTGAAGATCCCGGACAGCATCGCGAAGGGTAGCTACCGCACCACCCTCACGATCACCGCGCTGAGCAGCTGACCGAACAGTTCCATCGGGCGGGGTAGGCACCTTCGGGTGCCTACCCCGCCACCCATGTGCCATCCGTCCAAGATCACGTCAAGGAACCGACATGCAACCGTCCGTCACGCACTGGAAGACCACGCCCGCCGCACTGCTCCGTACGACCGCACTGTCCCTGCTCGCCGTCGTCGCGGCCGTCGGTGTCGGTGCCGGTCCCGCCCTGGCCGCGGACGGCAACGTCGCCTGGACGGTCCGGACGGCCTCCAACGGCTACGGCGAGGCCCGGTCCAGCTACAGCTACACCGTCAACCCGGGGGGCGTCGTCGAGGACGCCATGGTCGTGGCCAACCGCGGCCCGGCGCCGCTGACCCTCTCCGTGTACGCGGCCGACGGCTTCACCACCGACGCCGGCCAGCTCGACCTACTCACCAAGGACACGAAGTCCGTCGCGATCGGCGCCTGGGTGAAGGCGAACGCCAGCAGCGTCGTGATCCAGCCCGGAAAGACCGCGCAGGTCCCCTTCAAGGTCAACGTCCCGGAGAACGCCACGCCCGGTGACTACGTCGGTGGCATCCTCACCACGCTGACCCAGGCCGACCAGGCCGAGGGAATCAACGTCGACCGGCGCCTCGGCATCCGGATCAAGTTGCGGGTGGGCGGCGAACTGAAGCCGAACCTCGCGATCGAGAACCTGCACGTCACGTACGCCGGACCGGCCAACCCGTTCAGCAAGGGCGACGCCACCATCACCTACCAGGTGCACAACGTCGGCAACGCGGCCCTGTCCGGCAAACAGGCGGTGACCGTCTCGGGCCCGTTCGGCCTGCTGCGGGTACGGGCCGAGGACGTCGCCGCGCCGCCGGAGCTGCTGCCGGGTGAGAGCTGGAACGTGACGGTCCCCGTACACGGGGTGGCACCCGCCATCTCGCTGGCCACCACCGCGACCCTGACACCCCTGCTCACCGACGCCTCGGGCTCGACCACCGCGCTCAAGCCGGTCCAGGTCACCGCGCACGGCTGGGCCCTGCCCTGGACGCTGGTGCTGGTGCTCGTCGTGCTGATCGCCGTGCTCGTCGGGGCGTACCTGTATCGACGCCGCAACCAGGCGCAGCGCAAGGCGCGCGAGGACGCCCGGGTACGCGACGCCGTCGAGCAGGCGCTTCGTGGCCCGGAGCCGCAGACCTCCTGATCACGGCACCGGTCAACTCGGCCGGCTTCGGCCGGCGGCGGTTCTCGCGCACTGGGGCCACCACGATCGCGAACGCGATCACGGCCACCACCAGCACCGCCGGGCGCGGGCGTTCGTCCTTGTGGGTGAACGACGCTCAGCCCCGGGTCACGCCTGTTCGGCAGCCGGCATGCTGCGACGGTGACGCCGGCACGGAGAGGGAATCCACATGGTTGACGGGGATGTGCCAGAGCGGATGCAGGCCGCGGCCTTCGACGAGTTCGGCGGACCGGAGGTGATCACCCTTCGGAAGCTGCCGATCCCGCAGGTCGCCGACGACGAGGTGCTGATCAAGGTCTGGAGCGCCGGCGTCGGGGTGTGGGACGCGTACGAGCGCGAGGGTGCGCTGGTGCCGGAGGGCTCGGCTCTTCCGATCGTGCCCGGCTCCGATGGTGCCGGAACCGTCATCACGGCGGGCAGCAAGGTGACCAGTCTGGCGGTGGGCGACCTGGTCTACGTCTCCGCCACGGCGAGGCCGAAGGGCGGTTTCTACGCCGAGTACGCGGCGGTCAAGGCGGAGTACGCGGCGAAGGTGCCCGACGGTGTGCCGGCCGAGCACGCCGGTGCCATGCCCACCGATGCGCTGACCGCGCTGGCCGGGCTCGACACCCTCAGCCTGTCGGCCGGCGCCTGGCTGCTGATCTTCGGTGCCAGCGGCGGTCAGGGCCACCTGGCCGTGCAGTTGGCGAAGCGGCAGGGGCTGAACGTGATCGCGGTCGCGTCCGGGGCGGACGGCGTCGCGCTGGTGACCCGGCTCGGCGCCGACGTGTCCCTCGACGGGCAGGGCGACATGACCGACGTGCTGGCCCGGATCCGGGACGCTGCGCCGGGCGGGGTGAACGCCATCCTGGCGATGGCCGGCGGCGCGACGCTGGACCGGCTCACCGAGGCGCTGGCCGACGGCGGGGTGGTCGCATTCGCCCACGGGGTGCAGCCGGAGCCGCAGGAGCGGCCGGGTGTCACGGTCCGGGCGTACGACGGCGAATCGAACCCTCGACAGTTGCAGCGCCTCAACGAACTCATCGAGGCAGGGCCGTTCGTGGTGCACGTCGCGGAGAAGTTCCCGCTGGGCAAGGTGCGGGAGGCGCACCAGCGCCTACAGACGTCCTACGCCGGCAAGCTGCTGCTGACGGTGGCCTGAGACCTCAGGGCGTGCGCTGCTGCGGCACGCGTACCGATGCCATGCCGGCCGCCGTCGCGGCCTGGATGCCCAGGTCGGTGTCCTCGAAGACCAGGCAGGACTCCGGGGGCACGCCGAGCTGCTCCGCCGCGAGCAGGAACGCCTCCGGGTCGGGTTTGGCCCGGGTGTAGTCGTCGGCGCAGACCAGCACGTCGAACCGGTCCAGCAGGCCGAGCGCGTCCAGGGAGGCGGTGACCGACGCGCGGGTGCTGCCCGAGACGACGGCGAACGGAACCCGCCGGTGCGCGTCGTGGATGTGCGCCAGCACCTCGGGCACGGCGGCGAGCTGCGGCAGCAACTCCTGGTAGTAGCTCTCCCGGCGCTCGACGACGGCCGCCACCGGCATGGCCAGACCCTGCTGCTCGTTGAGGGCGACGATGATGTCGGCGGTGGGCCGCCCACCCCAGGTGTAGAAGAGATCTTCCGGGAACTCGCAGCCCCACTCCTGAAGGGCCCGCTGCCAGGCCAGGTAGTGCAGCGGCATCGAGTCGACGATGGTGCCGTCGCAGTCGAACAGGTACGCGGCGAACGGACCGGGAGGCAGAGGCAGACTCACCCGGGGAAGGGTACAGCTCACTCGGTCGAAACGGATCGCAACTGTCTGAGCAGGTACGCGCGCTCCGGTTCGGTGCCGACCAGCGTCAACGCGCTGCGGTACGCGGCTGCGGCCTCGTCGTACCGGCCGAGCCGGCGCAGCAGCTCGGCCCGCGCCGCCGGATAGGGGTGGTGGCCGCGCAGCCTCGGCTCATCGGCCAAAGCGTCGAGCAGCACGAGCCCCGCCTCCGGCCCGTCCCGCATGGCCACCGCGGCGGCCCGGTTCAACGCCACGATCGGTGAGGGCACCAGATCGAGCAGCACGTCGTAGAGCGCCACCACCTGCGGCCAGTCGGTGCTGGCCACGTCGGCGGCCTCGTCGTGCAGCGCGGCGATGGCGGCCTGCACGCCGTACGGGCCGGGCGCTCGGCCGGTCAGCGCGACCAGCACCAGGCCGCGCCCCTCCTCGATCATGGGATGGTCCCAGCGGCTCCGATCCTGGTCGTCGAGGAGGATCATGGCGCCGTCCGGCCCGGTCCGCGCGTCCCGTCGGGCGTGGACCAGCAACATCAAGCCGAGCAGCCCGGCGACCTCCCGCTCGGCCGGCAGCAGCCGGCGCAGGATCCGGCCCAGCCGGATGGCCTCCTCGGCCAGGTCGATCCGTTGCAGATCCGGGCCGGAGCTGGCCGCGTACCCCTCGGTGAAGACCGAGTAGACGGCCTGGAGCACCGTGGGCAGACGACCGGGCAACTCGTCGGGGCCCGGCACCCGGAACGGGATGCGGGCGTCGCGGATCTTCCGTTTGGCGCGGACGAGTCGCTGGGCCATGGTGGCGGGCGGCACCAGGAAGGCCCGCGCGACCTCGGTGGTGGTGAGGCCGGCCAGGAACCGCAGGGTGAGTGCGCCACGATCCTGGGCGGCCAGGGCAGGGTGCGCACAGGTGAAGAAGAGCGCCAACCGGTCGTCGGGCAGGTCGCGGTCCGCGTCGGCGGGCGGCGCGTGATCGGCCCGCTCGGCCTCCGCTTGCAGTACGGCGAGCCGGGTCGCCAGCACCCGGTCGCGACGCAGCCGGTCCACGGCTCGACGCCGGGCCGTGGTGAGCAGCCAGGCGCCCGGCCGGCTCGGGACGCCGTCGGTCGGCCAGTGGGTCAGCGCCGCCTCGATGGCCTCGGAGGTGACCTCCTCGGCCAGGTCGAGGTCGCCGAAGCGGCGCACGAGCGAGGCGAGCAGTCGGCCACGCTCCTCCCGGAACACCGCCTCCACCGACGACCCGACGGCTGCCCCCTTACCCGGCACGGTCAGACCTGCACGTCGATCTCGAAGATCGGACGGACCTGGACCGATCCGGTGCCGATCGCCCCGGGGCTGCGGGCCGCCCAGTCCAGCGCGGCGTCGAGGTCCGGCACGTCGATGATGTCGTACCCGCCGAGCAGCTCGCGGGTCTCGGCGAACGGCCCGTCGGTGATCGTGCGCTCGCCGTCCGGGCCGACCTGCACGGTCGTGCAGGTGGTGAGGTCCTGCAGGGGATGCCCGGAGACCCAGACCCCGGCGTCCTTCATCTCCCGGTCGTAGCGGATCCAGTCCTCGAAGCTGCACCCGTTGTCGACGACCTCCCCGTCGACCATGGGGCTCATGAACAGCAGCATGTACTTCACGTTTCGGCTCCTCTCGGTGCGGCGTGTCGCCGTACAGCATGACGACGAACCCGGGTCCCGGTTATCGACACGGCGCGTCAGGTTTTTCGTGGCCGGGCGGCACCGAGGGCGCGGCCGTGCTCAGGAACGGCCCGGCTGTGCCGTCTCGGGTCGTTCGTCGCGTCGGTCCATCCGTCGCTCGAACCAGGTCACCCCGATCAGGAAGGCGGTCAGCAGGGTGAGCGCCGCCAGTGGCGGCAGGGATCGGCCGATGGGCAGCAGGGCCAGCGGCAGCAGCGCGGCGACGACCTGCGTCGGGTGGACCGCGCCAATGGTCAGCCGGCGGAAGTCATCCTCGCATTCTGCGCCATACCGGTCGGTGGTTCATCCGCTCTACTCGCCCGGCGCCACCCCGAAGAGCAGGAAGAACCGCTCGGCCACCTCGATGTCGCCGTGCACCTCGATCTCACCCGCCGAAATCGCCGACCGCAGCGGTGTTCCGCCGAACATCAGGTCCCGCAGCGCCTTCACCGTGCCGGTGACCGTGACGTCGACCTGGCCCGATCGACCACGGGCCACGCTGATCCCACTCGGAACCACCTCCACCTCGAAGGCGTCGGTGCCCACCTGCAACCGGAGTCGAGCGGTCACCGGCGCGTCGGTCGGTGGTCGATAGAGGGCCTTGAGCAGCAGCATGAACGCGTCCGTGCTCATCTCGACGTCCGGTTCCGCGGGCAGGCCGGCGCCCCACCGCGACAGCTCGATCAGTGTCGGCTCCAGTTGCTGGCCACGTTCCGTCAGCTCGTACGCGTGCACGCTGGCCGGCGGCCCGAGCTGCACCCGCCGGACGATGCCGGACTGCTCCAGCTCCCGCAGTCGCTGGCTGAGCACGTTCTGGCTGGCCTTCGGCAGGCCGGCCCGCAGATCGCCGAAACGCTTCGGGCCGAACACCAGCTCTCGGACAATCAACAGCGCCCAGCGCTCGCCGACGATGTCCATCGTGCGCGCCGCCCCGCAGGCGTCCTGGTAAGTCCGCTGAGTCACATCGCCATCGTAGTCGGCATCCACTGAACAGTGCTAACGTCGTACCGTCTAGTCCTAACTTAGGAGTAAGTCATGGATGCACTGCTCGCCAAGGTGATCGAGCGACACGGTGGCCTCGATCGCTGGAACACCGCGTCGACCCTCACCACCCGGCTCACCTACGGCGGCCCGTTCTGGGCGTTCAAGGGCCGCCCCGACTTCGACAGCACCGAACTGGTCGAGGCCGACCTGCACCGGGAACGGATCCGCCACGTTCAGGAGGGCACCGGCCGGGTCACCGAGTACGACCAGGACGCCGACCGGGTCACCGTCACCGCAGCCGACGGCAGCCTCATCGACGAGCTGACGAATCCCCGGGCCAGCTTCGCCGGCTTCACCCAGGAGAGCCAGTGGACGCTCGCCCAGGCGGCCTACTTCCGTGGCTACGCCACCTGGCACTACCTCGTCGAGCCGTTCCTGTTCACCTGGCCGGGCGTCGAGACGCACGAGGTCGAGCCGTGGACGGAGGGCGGCGAGTCGTGGCGTGGGCTGCGCGTCACGTTCCCCGAGAGCGTGCACACCCACAACGACACCCAGCTGTACTACTTCGACGACAGCGGGCTGCTGCGGCGCATGGACTACCAGCCGGAGGTCAACGGATCCTCCCCGACCGCGCACTACGTGAGCGGGGCGACCGAGGTCGACGGGCTGGTCGTACCGACGCGACGCCGGATCCACATCCGCCAGGAGGACCGCACCCCGGACCTCTCCTGGACGCCGATCATCCTGGACCTGGCGGACGTGCGGATCCGCTGAGACGGGTGTCGCAGCGGACCCGGCGTCACGCCGCCGAACGGACGCCCCGGCCTCAGGTCGAGGCGTCCGTTCGGCGCAGGCTCCGCTCAGCCCGCCGCCGCACCTGCTGGTACGCGCCGGTCAGCCCCATTGCCCGGCGTACCTCAAGCACGGTCTGGCGGACCTCCTGGCGGGTCCGTTCCGTGCCCTCGACGATCAGCCGGTCGACCAGACCCCGGTCGGCTTCGATCTCGGCCCGACGCTGTCGGATCGGCGCCAGGAACCCTTCCAGCGCGACGACCAGCCGTTCCTTGACCTCCACGTCGCCCACCCGCCCGGCCCGGTACCGCCGGGCCAGGTCGGCGACCTCGTCGCGGTCCGGATTGAAAACCTCGTGGTACGCGAAGACCGGGTTGCCCTCCACCGTGCCCGGCACGTCGGCCCGCACCCGGTTCGGGTCGGTGTACATGCCGAGCACCTTGCGACGCACCGTGGCGGCGTCGTCGGAGAGCGCGATCGAGTTGCCCCGGCTCTTGCTCATCTTGGCGGCGCCGTCGGTGCCCACCAGGCTCGGCGTGTCCGCCGGGATCAACTCGGGCACCGGGAAGACGGGGCCGTACAGGTGGTTGAAGCGTCGGGCGATCTCCCGGGTCACCTCGACGTGTGCGGCGTTGTCCCGGCCGACGGGGACCACCTCCCCCTTGACGCAGAGGATGTCCGCGGCCTGGAGCACCGGGTAACCCAGCAGCCCGTACGGCATCTCCTCCTTGCCAGCGTCGCGGGCCATGTCCTTGAGCGAGGGCACCCGTTCCAGCCGGGGAACGGTCACCAGGTTCTGGAGGAGGGTGTTGAGGTCGCCGACCTCGGGGATGGCGGACTGGAGGTAGAAGGTGGCCCGGTCCGGGTCGACCCCGGCGGCGAGGATGTCGGTCACCATCTCGCGGGCGTTGCCGGAGACCTGGTCGATGTCCTCTCGGCGGTTGCGAGTGGTGAGCATGTGCAGGTCGGCGATGATGAAGAAGCTCTCGTAGCGCCGGTGCAGCTTCACCCGGTTGGCGATGCTGCCGACGTAGTGGCCGAGGTGCAGGCGGCCGGTGGGCCGGTCGCCAGTGAGCATCCGTGCGACGGACATGGTGGTGCCTCTCGTTGTCGGAGGGTGGGTAACGCGTGGGCGCGCGCCGAGTCGGGCTGGCTCAGCCCTGTCGGTCAGCGGGATCGGCTCAGTGAGCCGTCCGCCATCGCGCGCCGGCGCGGAACCGCAGACCACCGGCACGGAGTACGTTCAGAAGTTGCTCACGGCCATCGCCGGAGCTGGTCGGGATCTCGGGCACGGCGCCGAGAAAGCGGCCGTCGACCAGGTCGACCGCCTCGGTTGCGCAGTTGCCCGTCCGGACCACGGACTCACACTACCTGCGGTCCGTTGCCGGAGGGGACAGGTAGCTGTCGGCGTAGTAGGTGCCGACACGTTCCCGGTACTCCGGGTTGGCGGAATCCGGATCGAACGGTGGCGCGTCCTTGATCTCCTGGCGGGTCCGGTCGACGTGCACGACGCGTTCCTGGTGATCCACCCGGGCCACCGTGCCGGCCGGCAACAACACCTTCTGCCCGAAGATCCAGGGCCCGGTCTCCACCACCAGGTGCTCGGCGTCCGCCTCGTCGCTCGTCTCGTCGATGGTGCCGATCCGCCCGTCGCTTGCCTGCACCTGGTAGCCCACCAGGTCGACGGGGGTACCCGGGCCGGGAGCGTCCGGGCCGTGGTGGCCACTCTCCTGGTCGTCGGGCGGGGTGACCGAGGGCGTGGCCTGCGTGTGGCCGCCGGCCAGAGCGGAAGGGTCACGCCAGGCCCAGGGGTTGAAGATCGAGGGTCGCATGGGGCACCTCCAGGGGACGGGTCCTCAGCTGTCCCCCTTCGCAGTGCCCACCCCACCGGCGTCGGAAACAGCGCTCGAGCTCCCACCGAGTGCAGCCCGCCCCCTCGCGATGGAGAAGCTGGTCGGCGCTCCCGCCCGGGTGATGGCAGTGCGTTCGCCGTTCGCGCCGCCGCCTGGCGACCGGGAGCGCTGGCATACTCGGCTGCCATGGTGCTGTCGCGAGGGTGGGCTGTCTTCCTGGTCGGAGTCGGCGTCTGGACCTGGGTGATCTGGCCCAGGTTCGCGGTGGCCATCTGGCAGGACCCGCGGTCCTGGGCGTCCGGCACGGTGGCCGACGGCCCAGCCACCAGCTTTCTGTGGGTGCACGCGTTGCTGATCGCCGCGTCCCTGGCGATCGGCACCACCGCCGGCGTCCTCGGCGTCCGGGCCTGGCTCGCCGCCCGGCGGCGACAGACGTCCTGATCGGCACCGCCGCTCTGGGAGGTCAGCCCGATTTGGTGGCACTGCGACCCTCGTACCGCCGGCAGCGCCGCCTCCACCTCGTCGCCGGGCGGGTCTGAACTGGGAAAACCGTTCGGGCGTGCGAGTGTGACGCGCGCCGCTACCCGCGGATTTGACGATCAAACCCGCAGACGCGTAACTTTCTCTCTGCCAGCGCGGAACGGGGCAAACGGGACGAAGGTCCTAGAGCACCGGAACGGGATGGCAACCGGGTCAAGCAGGGGTTCGCTCCTGGGAGACGCGGTCCGGGCGGGGCCCGCCGGATTGGCCGCGAGGCGGATTTGGTGCGGCGAAGCCGACCGGGTAAGGTTCACGACCGGCAGGGAACCGGGCGAGACTGCGGGAAACCGCAGCGGCCGGTCTGCCGAATCCGACGACCTGACGCAGCGGTCCGCTGCTGCGTGAGTGCGCCGGCGCTGACCCGTACGAAGCATGACAGACCGGGACACACGGTTTGACACGGCGAAGACGGTGAGGTAACGTAGTAAAAGTGCCCGGCGCGAGAGCGGCGGGGACGCGGTACGAAATACCCCGGTTGGGGTTCCACGGTGTGGGGCTTCTGGTCGGTGTGTGGTTGTTCTTTGAGAACTCAACAGGGTGCTTGTAAAGCCAGTGCCAATTATGATTTATACCCCGGACTGGTCAGTTTTTGCTGGCTGGTTGGGATTCCTTTGGCAACATTTGTTTGTTGTCAGGATGCTGTTCAACTAATTTTTTGTTGGAGAGTTTGATCCTGGCTCAGGACGAACGCTGGCGGCGTGCTTAACACATGCAAGTCGAGCGGAAAGG
>NZ_JCADBI010000013.1:0-217385 GCF_059358895.1 Micromonospora sp. BQ32
ACCGCCTCCGACATCTCACCCACCAACCAAGGCGCGGCCTACCTCCTCGCCGAAGGCGGCGTCCCCCGCCGCATCAAAGCCGCCTACCTCACCGACACCGACATCTACAACATCGCCGACTACGCCGCCTGGACCCGCCGCCCCGGCCCCAGCACCCCGGCGGTCAACCCCACTGAGTGGGAGATGGCGGCATGACCACCCGCGAGCGGGCCTACGCCCGTGCGAACAACCAGCGGGCCGCCCAGTTCACCGAGCTGTGGATCACCGGCAGTCCCGAGGACATCGCCGCTCTGGTCCAGGCCGTCGCCCGCAGTGGGCGGCTGGTCTACCTCTCCGCGCCCACTCAGATGCCGGGTGACGACAACCGGCACCGCCGCTACCTGCGGCTCCGCGCCCGATAGCCGGTCGACAGGACCAGTCAACGCCTGCCAGCAACCGCTGGTCCTGCCGACCACCAACCGACAGCCCCCGAAAGGACGTGGTTGCCATGAAGGCTACCCAAAACCCACCCACACAGGTCCAGGTCACACCTGCTGATCTGCTGCGGATGGCTGCCCTCTACCTGCGCCGGCACGGCTGGCACCAGGGCACCTACTACGCCAAGAACCCCGACACCCTCACCCCGCCGGCCTGCGCCGCCGGGGCCATCGGCATCGCCTGCGCCGGACACACGGTGGAGCACTTCTCCCAGCTCGACGCCGACGCCCTCGCCGACTACCTCGCCGCTCTGGGCGTGTTCGTCGACTACCTCGACACCACTGCGCCGATCTTCTTCATCGACGAAGACGGCTACCTCCTCGACGAGCACACCTCCCCCTACTCCTGGAACGACGACCCGGCCCGCACCGCCGACCAGGTCATCACCGCCCTCCAGGCGGCTGCCAACGAGTGGGACTCCCTCCGCAGCACCGGAGGTGAGATCCGATGAACACCGTCAAGAAGCCCTCGACGCCCAACCTGCCCCGGCAACGGCGTCGGGACGTCGTCGAGAACGACGCCTTCGCCTCGTTCGCTCGGCGCATCATCCGTGCCCACGGCCGACGGGTCGCCACCGGAGACGTCGAAGCACTCCGCGACCTCATCGCCCTGTCTTCCGTCATCGACGACGCCATCGGGGAAGCCGTGATCGGCCTGCGGGCCTTCGGCTACTCCTGGGCCGAAATCGGCTCACGCCTCGGCATCTCCCGGCAAGCCGCTCAGCAGCGCTGGGGCGGTGACAAGCCATGACCGACCTCCGCTCCGTCGACCTCGATGATCTGGCCGAGCGCACCGGCATCCGGGTCGAGTTCTACGACCCGCTCGGCACCCGCTACGGGTTCCCCACCTTCCCCTACCACTGCGCCCCTAACGGGCTGGCCACCCTGCGGCAACTCCGCGCCGCCGGCCTCCGACCCGGCGGACACGACCCGGTCGCCCAAATCTATTGGCGGCACCGCTCCAACCGGCGGGTCGCCTACCTCTACCGCACCGACCTCGCCAAGGCGAAGCGCACCGCCACACCCGCGCAGCGGGAGGCCATCGCCAAAGCCCTGCTCGCCCGCCGCACCTGCCGGTACTGCGGCCAGGTGAAGCCCTACTACATCCCCCGCCGCTACGGCTGCTGCCTCGACTGCCACGGAGGCCACTCATGACCACCACCCCGGTTAGCGCCGGCACCCGCTTGGAGGGCCTGGTCCTGGTCCTCATCCTCATCGTCGTCGGCGGCTCCGCCGGGGCCGCCTCGTTCACCCACGTTCACGACTGGACCATGGCCAACAGCCCCGACAACACCCCGGGATGGTTCGGTTGGGCCAACGCCGTCATCTCCGAACTCGTCCCCATCGCCGCCCTACTCACCATCCGCCGACGCCGCCGGGTTGGCGCTCCCATCGGGTACCCGATGGTCCTGCTCATCGCCGCCGCCGGCCTCTCCCTCGCCGCACAGTTGGCGGTTGCCAAGCCCGGCCCGTCCGGGTGGCTTCTCTCGGCTGTTCCCGCGCTGGCGTTCATGGCCCTGGTGAAACTCGTCCTTGCTCCCGCACCCACCGCGCAACCCATGACGGCTCCCTCTGAGCCGGCACCGCCGATCCGCGTTCAGGTGGCCGAGCAGGTCACCACCGAGCTGGCACCACCGGCCGCCATCACCCCGGCACCCGAACCAACCCCAGCCGTCACCGTGCCGGCCTCGGAGCCGGTCGACGTCCCCGCCCACCTGCTGCCTACCGCCCGCTTCGCAGCCGTGCAGCACGAACAGGCCACCGGTCAACCCATCACGCCCACCGAGCTGGCCGACCGCCTCGACATCACCCCGGCCGTCGCTGGGCAACTCCTGACCACCATCGGCGGTGTCCGATGACCATCGTTCTGGTCGACATCGAGCAGGTCACCCACACCTGCCCCGCCTACCCCGACGCCCACCCGTTCGACATCCGCCGAACCCTCATCGACGTCATCCCCGGCGGCCCCTGCCGGGCACCGGTCACCATCCGCTGCGGTGACACCACCGCCCTGATCCCGTGCCGCAGGCACGAACCGGTCAAGCGCCAGTGCGGCGCCTGCCGGGTCATCGTCACCGAACGCACCATCACCACCCGCCACCTCACCGAGGTACGCGGCTGATGGCCTCGACGCTGGACCTCACACCCCGAGCTTCGGCCCGGGGTGTGGGCTCGAACGCCGACACCATCCCCGTCCACGACTACACCGCCACTGGTTCCGCTTTCACCCGCGCCACCCAACCGGATTACTTCGGGTGGCTAGAACACGTCCGCGCCGCCGCCGGCTGCACCCGACCCATCCGCCTCGCCGGGCAACTTCTCACCGTCGAGCAGGGCACCGGACGGGTGTTGGAGCAGCGGCACACCGATGCCATGCCGGATGCGGCGATTTACACCGCCTGCGGCAATCGACGCGCCACCGTCTGCCCCGCCTGCGCCCACACCTACCAACGCGATGCTTTCCAACTCCTACGCGCTGGCCTTATTGGCGGCAAGGGTGTCCCCGAGACGGTCGCCTCACATCCGGCGGTGTTCGCCACATTCACCGCGCCGTCCTTCGGAATCGTGCACACCCGGGCGGTTAAGCGGCACACCTGCGGCAACCGGAAGCGTTGCGACTGCCGCGCCGAACCCTGCCACGCCCGCCGCGACACCGGCCTCTGCGAGCACGGCCAACCGGCCGTCTGCTGGGCTAGGCACGAGACCGGGGACCAGGTGCTCGGGCAGCCGTTGTGCCTGGACTGCTACGACCACACCCACCAAGTCGTGTGGAACCTCTTCTCGGGCGAATTGTGGCACCGCACCAAGCAAGCCGCGGAACGATGGCTCGCCAAACTCGCCCGCCGCCGAGGCATCCCCCGCGTCCACGTCGTCACCGCCTCCGGCAACATCCGCACGGTCCCACCGGTCCGGCTCTCGCACGGAAAGGTCGCCGAGTTCCAGACACGCGGCGCGGTGCACTTCCACGCCCTGGTGCGCCTCGACGGCGTCCACCCCGACGACCCGACCGCCGTCATTCCACCACCGGCCGGATTCACCGTCGCGGATCTCGACGACGCGATCCGGGCCGCCGTCGAGCAGGTTGCCTTCACCAGCCCCACGCACCCCGACCGATCCGGTGGTTGGTCGATCGCTTGGGGTGACCCGGGCAAGGGCCTCGACATCCGACCCATCAGCCTCACCGGAGACGGTGAGGTCACTGACAGCATGGTCGCCGGCTACCTTGCCAAGTACGCCACCAAAAGCACCGAGGTAACCGGGCACCGCTCCGTCAGGCTCGACGCCGACTCCATCGGCGACTACGCCGACCCCGACGGCGACCACACCGCCCGCCTCATCGACGCCTGCTGGCACACCGGCCGACCCACCGGCACACCCGTCCCGCTCTCGGAACGGCCCCGGGACCACCGGCCCACACCCGGCTACGTGAAGCGCTGGGAGTGCCCCGACTGCGGCACCCACACCCGCTACGCCGCCTGCCCTGTCTGCGTCGCCCACCGTCAAGCCGTCCTTGACAGCGAACCGGCGAAACCAGTGACCGGCAACCCTTACGCCCGGCTGCGCCGGTGGGCGCACATGCTCGGTTTTGGCGGCCACTTCCTCACCAAAGCCCGCCGCTACTCCGTCACCTTCCAACTCCTGCGCGACACGCGTGTCACCTTCCGGCGCCACGAGCACGAGCACCAGGCCGACGAGCAGCCCGGCGCCCTCCGCGCCGTCGACCACCTCGACGACGACACGACGCTCATCGTCGGCACCCTCACCTTCGCCGGCGTCGGCTGGCACACCACCGGAGACGCCCTCCTCGCCAACACCGCCGCCGCCCTCGCCCGCGAACGACGAACCACCGGCCGCGAAGAACTCGCCCACGAACTCGCCACCACCCCGGCCGGCGCTGCGCCGGTAGCCGCGTAACCCGTCAGCTAGTGAGGAGCACAAGATCAATGACTAGGCGCACAATCGAACCGCTCTGGACCGTCGAGGAGGTATCCGCCTACCTCGGCGTACCCGTCGCCACGCTGTATCAGTGGCGTCACCGTCGCGTCGGCCCGCCCGCATCACGCGTCGGTCGCCACCTGCGCTACGACGCGGCCGACGTACGGGCCTGGCTTGTCGAGAGGCAGGCATCCTGAGATGCCGGTCGATGACCTCTGGTACTTGGGCAAGCGTGGTTCGGACGGCAAGCGGCTACCGTCCAAGCGGCATGGCCGGGGGAAGCGCTGGCGGGTCCGGTACGTCGACGACGCCGGCCAGCCTAAGCAGAAGCTGTTCGAGCGTAGGGTTGACGCGGACCAGTTCGACGTGAACACGCGGGCCGATGTCTCCCGAGGCCAGTACGTCGACCCGGCCGCCGGCAAGGTCACGGTGACGGCCTACGGCGAGCAGTGGCGCAAGCACCAGTTGCACCGCGATGCGACTGCGGCGCGCATCGAGATGACACTGCGCGTGCATGTCGAACCGATCCTTGGTCGGATGCAGCTCGCGCAGGTCCGCCCGTCGCACCTTCAAGCGTGGGTGAAGGACCGGGCGAGGGTGCTCGCGCCGTCCTCACTGCGAGTCGTTTACCACGTGCTGGTCGGAATGTTCGAGGCGGCGACACGTGACCGGGTAATCGGCCGTAGCCCGTGTGTCGGCATTCGGCTACCGGAGATCGAGCGCGCGGAACGGTTCATTCCCACACCCGAACAGGTGCATGCACTTGCTGACGCGTTCAGCGTCAAGCCGGAACCGGGCAAGCCGAGCCGGGAGCGATATCGGGCGCTGGTGTACCTGGCTGCCGGCGCTGGTCTGCGTCAGGGCGAAGCTTGGGGCCTGGAGCTGGAGCACGTCGACTTCCTGCGCCGGGAAATCCGCATCGTTCAGCAGATTGTCACCCCGCCGGGCAAGTCGCCACGGCTCGCACCGCTGAAGACTGCGACCAGTCGGCGAACCGTCGAGATGGGCCAGGTGGTCGCCGATGCGCTCGCCCGGCACATCGAACTCTTCCCGCCGATCGACGTGGAGCTTCTCGATGAGACGAACCCGCGCAAGCCGGTGACTCGCACGGTGAGGTTGTTGTTCACGAGCGGCCGTGGCAACCCGATCCAGCGAACCGGGTGGGCGTACCCATGGAAGAAGGCTGTGGAAGCGGTCGACGGGGTACCGGAGGGGTTCGGCTATCACGGTCTGCGCCACTACTTCGCCACACTGTTGATCCACAGCGGGGCGAGCGTGAAGACGGTTCAGATGGCGCTGGGGCATGCGACGCCGATCATCACCCTGAACACGTATGCGGGGGAGTGGCCGGAGGCGATCGACCGGACGCGGAACCTGGTCGACGCGGCCCTATCTGGCGCTCGGTTGGCGGTGGGCCGGTGATGGGCCGAGCTGTGCCCGATCTGTTCCCGCAATCTCCGGTTGGCATTGCACCGCAGGTCAACGCGCTGGTCTGCTTTGGTTCGTACAGTTCCGCTGGAAATAGCCAGCGTCACAGCCCCTGACCTCCGTTCCGGGCGCTTCCGGGAACCACTTCCGGGTACGAAGCCTGCCGGTTCCTGAGTCAGTGCTCGCCGACCGCCGGATCGTCTTGGGCTTGCATTTCGCGCAGCGCCTCGTCGGCGGCGATGACTTCCGGGTACCACTGCCGGTGCACCTTGTACGTGTGGTCGAGCTCGAACTTGTAGTAGAGCCCGGTCGGCTTGCCGAACCAGAAATCGCGCGCGAGACGCTGTACCCCGCTGCTGCCCAGAACGAGAATCGCGCGGTCGGTGACCACGAAGGTCTCCGCCGGCACCGTGAAGATCCCCGAACCGGCTAGCGTGACGAAGCCCGTCTGGATCTGCTCGCCGGGTTCCAAGTGCGGTGTCGCCCGCATGGCGATCATCTTGGCCCGTCGTTCCTTGTAGCCCACGGCTTCCTCCCACACCAGACGCGCCTCCGGGCGGCCTGATTTCAGGACAGGGCGCATTGGACATTCGACTTTATCACTGCCGCCCGCTCTCGGCGCCGTGACGGGCGTCGACGGCGATCGTTGACCCGTAGGGTGTCCTGATGTCGACGGTGAGCCTGCGGCGTTCGGCGCGTGCGGTCGTCGTCGATGAGGACGACCGTGTTCTGCTGCTCCGACTCGCCATTCCCGATCCGGCTGGCACGATCGCCGTGTGGATCACCCCCGGGGGTGGCGTCGAAGACGGCGAGACACCCTTGGCCGCCCTGCGGCGAGAGCTGCGCGAAGAGGTCGGTCTTGCTCTCGATGCCGACCCGCCTCAGGTCTGGCGCCAGGAGATAGTCGCCGTCGGGTTCGCACCCGGCCACGATGGCGTCGTGAACGACTACTTCCTCGTTCAGACCGCGTCGTTCGCGCCGCGCGGTTTTATGAGCGATGAAGAACTCGCCGCCGAGCACGTCATCGGCTGGCGTTGGTGGTCGCTGTCAGAGATCAGGGAACACCGCGGCCCCGAACTGTTCTCGCCACGCGACCTCGCCACGCCGCTGGCCGCGTTGATCGCTGACGGAGTACCAACCCAACCCGTCGCGCTTGGCCTCTGAACCACACCGCTGTCGGACGTAGCGCCCGGCGTAGTCCGATCGAGTGTGGGAGGTGTCGGTGTGCGGCGGTGACAGGGTCATCGCCGGAATGTCCGCTGTTGCGCGAGGAAGCGTCAGCCCGCGAGGGCGTCGGCGCGGGTGCCGTGGCCGGCGGGGCGTCGGGACCAGCACTGTGGGCGCTGCCGGACAGCGAGCTCCAGAGCCTGATGGTCGGACTCGATCATTTCCCGGGCTATTCGACGCGCCATTTCCAGGCGGTCGACGTGCATGTCAAGATCCGTCGGGCCGGCGCCTGCCATCTCGAACTCCTTGTCAGCGTTCGAACTAGTCGCATCATGCGTCACGCCGAGAATCGTCACCATTCCCCGATCGGTGGAAAGCTTCCGCCGTACGGTTCGGTGTCGCGTACCCCGGTTGCGCCGATGGTAGCGGTGGCCGCGCCAACTCACCCGGAACTGCGGATTCCTCGCCTTGCCTGCGGTTTGTACATTGCACGGTGCGCGGATCGGGGGGCGCGACAAGTCCGGTGAGGGATCTTCGTTACGGGAGGACCGCCGTGCAGCATTCGAGCAGGATCGATCCCTTGTTCGTCGCCGTCGAATCAGAGTCGATCACCCGGGCGGACGTCGCCGGGCTCATCGCGGGGCGGCTGGCCGCCGTCCGGGTGCCAGGGTTGCTCTCCGCGGCCCGCTGCCAGGCGATCACCGCCGCCCTCGCCAACGCGCCGATGGACCGTTACGACGAGAGCCGGGTCTTTCCCGTCGTCGCCAAGTTCGGCCCGGCCATCAACGATCACCGGGACGCCGGTGAACTCCGCGAGGACTACTGGGACGCGGCCCGCGCGGCCGAGAAGAGCTGGTCGACGCTGGGGCTGGCGGACTCGCCCCGGGACCTGTGCCTGGCCGCGTTCCGCAGCGCGTGGCCGGACGTCGCACCGGGCAGGCGGCAGCACCGGGAGATGCACGTCGGCATCGTCCGCGAGATCAACGCGGGGCTCCAGGTGCACTTCGACGACGCGGTCCGGGAGTACGCGGGTCGGCTGCTCGACAGCGAGGTGGTGGCGCAGTTGGCGTTCAACATCTACATCCGGGTGCCACCGACAGGTGGCGAGACCGTGCTGTGGCGGCGACGCTGGCAGCCGAACGACGAGCCGCTGCGGATCCCCGGCGGGTACGGCTTCCAGGAGGCGGTGGCCGCCGACACGCAGTCGTTGACGTTGCGTCCCACGCTCGGGGAGGGCTTTCTGTTTGATCCGCGGCACTACCACACGGTGCGTCCCGCGTCGGATGGCCGACGGATCTCCATAGGATGTTTCGTCGGGCTCACCGACGATGGTCGACTGGCCCTCTGGTCGTAGTGAAGGGCGTTTCCCCATGGTGGACAGAAGCGACGTCGAGGCGGCTGCGGCCCTTGTCGAGGGGCGGGTCCGGGAAACCCCGGTGATCGCCGTCGACGGTGCCGATCTGGGTGTGCCCGGGCAGCTCAGCCTCAAGTTGGAGCTGCACCAGCACACCGGCTCGTTCAAGCCGCGTGGCGCGTTCAACCGGATGCTCCAGGGGTCGTTGCCCTCGGCCGGGGTGATTGCCGCATCGGGTGGCAACCACGGCCTCGCCGTCGCGTACGCGGCCCGGTCGCTGGGCGTGCCGGCGGAGGTCTTCGTGCCGGTCACCGCCTCGCCGGTGAAGGTGCAGCGGTTGGCCGGGCTGGGCGCCCAGGTGCGCCAGGTCGGCCAGCACTACGCCGAGGCGTTGGCGGCGAGCACCCAGCGGGCCGGGGAGACCGGCGCGCTGGTCGTGCACGCGTACGACCAGCCGGAGGTGGTGGCCGGTCAGGGCACCGTCGGCCGGGAGCTGGAGCGGCAGGTGGACGGGATCGACACCGTGCTGGTGGCGGTCGGTGGTGGTGGGTTGGTGTCCGGCGTCGCCAGTTGGTTCGACGGGTCGGTGCGCGTCGTCGCGGTCGAGCCGGAGCAGATCCCCACCCTGCACTCGGCCCTCAAGGCGGGCCGGCCGGTCGACATCGAGGTGGGTGGCATCGCCACCGACTCGCTGGGTGCCCGGCGGATCGGCGAGATCGCCTTCGACACCGCCCGCCGCACCGAGGTGGTGTCTGTGCTGGTCCGCGACGAGGACCTGGTGCGGGCGCGCCGGTTGCTCTGGTCGGAGCTGCGGGTCGCGGCCGAGTTGGGTGGTGCCGCCGCGCTGGCCGCGCTGGTCGGCGGCGCGTACGTGCCGCAGCTGGGGGAGCGGGTGGCGGTGATCATCTGTGGCGGCAACACCGATCCGAGTGACCTGGGCCCGGCCGCGCCGCACTGACCGTTCAGTCGCCGTTGCGCAGCCGGCGTAGCGCGTGCTCCACCTGGAGGGTGTCCAGGTGGGTGTCGCCGAGGAGTCGCCGACGGTCGGCCAGCAACTGCTCGTACACCTCGATCGCCGCGTCGACCTGCTCCTCCAGCAGCAGCACCAGGGCCAGGGTGGACCGGATGGCGAGCACCTCACTGCGGTCGGCGTGCCGGGGTTCCACGGTGGCCAGGGTGGCCCGCAGCTCGGCCTCCGCCTCGGCCAGCCGGCCCTGCGCCTGCATGCAGCGGGCCAGTGTGTGCCGGGCCTGCCAGGTCTCCGGTTGGTTGAGCGGCCACAGCCGGTAGCGGACCTCCAGGATGGCGTGCAGCATCTCCTCGGCCTCGGGTGCCCGTTGCTGGGCGAGCACCGCCAACGCCAGGCTGTGCCGCACGATCATGGTGTCCCAGTGCTCCGGGCCGCGCACCTGGTCCTCGGCGGCGACGATCTGCCGCAGCTCCAACTCGGCCTCCGGCCACTGGCGTTGCGCCATGATCGCCTTGGTGAGCTTGTGCCGGCTGGCGAGGGTGTCGGCGTTGTCGCTGCCCAGCACCCTGGTGCGGTCCGCGATCACCTCGCGGAGCACCCGGTCGGCCATCTCCGGCTGGTTGCGCTCCAGCCAGGTGCGGCCCAGCTCGTGGCGTAACGCCAGCACCTGCGGCCGGTCCAGGTCGTGGTCGTACGCGGCGCAGCCGCGCACGATCGGGTCGAGGATGTCGAAGGCCGAGCCGGGTAGGCCGATCGCGATGAGGTAGCGGGCGGTGAGTCGGGTCAGCTCCAGCGCGCGGCGTACCGTCTCGGGGTCGTGCTTGTGTTTCTGCGGCACCAGGTATTCCCGCACGGCCTCGACCAGGTGCGGCACCAGCACGTCCCAGTTGGTCCAGGCCGCCGAGTCGTCCGGGTTCTGCCCCTCGGTGGCGGCGAGCAGCAGCTTCATGACCAGCCCGTGGTATTCGGCGATCTGCTCACGGACCTCGTCGCGGTCCCGGAACATGGCGTGCACCAGCGGGTGCAGCGAGAGCACGTGCGCGAACGCCGGGTCGGTGACCTCCTCCTGGACGTCGAAGTCGACAAGGGCCAGGTTGCCGATGCCCTCCAGCACCTTCACCCGCTGCCGGCCGGTGAGCCCTTTGAAGAGTGGCGACTCGGCCAGGATGGCCGGCTTGAGCACCACCTCGTAGGGCACCGGGGAGATGCTCAGGCAGGCCAGCACGTTGAGCAGTGGCCGGCTCTGTTGGAGCTGGCGGCGGGCCAGCAGGTCCAGGGAGATGTCGTCGACCTCGCGGACGATCTCCAGGCCCAGGGATTCGTCGAGGTCGACGTCGGCGGCGTCGCGCGGTGAGCGGAACCGGCGCTGCACGGCCGTCCGGTAGTCCGCGAAGGTGGTGATGGTGGACGAGCCGCGCCAGACCGGGCTGGCGTTGACCGACCGCAGGTAGTTGCCGGCGGCGCGCAGGGCGAGGGGTAGCCCGCCCAGCTCCCGGGCCAGCTCCCGGGCGTCGGCGGGGCCGCCGGCCTGGGCGCCGGCCCGGTCGATCAGCACCAGCGCGCCGGCGTCGGCGTCGAGCGGGCGCACCTGATGCAGCGTCGACCAGGTGCCCCAGGTGGCCCGGTTGCCATCCCGGCTGGTCACGATGACCATGCCCTCGTCGGCCTCGGGGCTGCGCAGCCAGCCGGTGCCGTCGGCGAGCACTCCGTCGGTGGGGCCCAGCGTGGCGGGCTCGTCCGCACTGTCGAAGATCAACAGCCAGGGTTGCGCGGCCTGGTTGAGGTAGCGCCACACCAGGTCGGTCGCGCTGATCATCCCGGCCCAGGCCTGGTCGACCTGGGTCTCCGACGCGCCGAGTTGGCTGACCACCTCCCGCATTCCGGAGTTGAGCCGCCCCGCCTGCACCCACCAGACCGTCCGGCCGCCAGCCCGGGCCCGGCGGGCGATCTCCAGCGCGACGTGGCTCTTGCCGGAGCCGCCCATGCCACAGAGGATGTGCACAGCGGGCCGGCCCTCGGCGTTTCCCCCCGGCTGCACGATTTGGTCGATCAGCTCGTCGCGCCCGTGCAACGGGCTGTCCAGTCGCCCGAGCGGTGGATCGACGGAGACCCGACTCGGCCGGTCGTACGCTGGCCGAGGCACGCCGGCATCCTCGGGTGGAACGTCCGCAGTCAATGCGGTCCCCCTTCGGTGGCGAATTCACAATGGGCCGGCGGCGAAAGATCCTGTCCATCTAGTGGACAGTCGGAGGGATTGCCACCCACACCATGTCGACCGCAAGCGTATCCACCGCCGTACTGGGTTGCACACTCTCCGTTTAGGCCGCCCGGTTGACCAAAATCGGTGCCGGAATTCCCAATTCGCGGTTGATTCCGGCCGATCCGCCGTGCGTGGCACTCGACACGGGCATCCACGATGGACTTATGAACTGGTCGCCAATCCAGGACGTCATCGACTGGGGAACCGTGCCGGACTGGTTCGGCGCGGTCGGCTCCATCGCCAGCGTGCTCTTCGTCTACCTCGGATTGCGGCGGGAAATCCGCGCTCGTCGCAACGACGACCTGCGGATCCGGGCCACCCAGGCCCGGTTGGTATCGGCGGTGGCCGAGATTCGCGGCACCTCGGTGCTGCGGGTCGCCGTGGCCAACGAAAGTGACGCCCCGGTGCTGGACGTGGTGGTGCTGGCTCGGCTCGTCCCGCCCGACGACCCGGACGCCCCGCCGGTCGGGCTGGCCGCGGCGAAACAGGTCCGTCGGATCCCCGGCCGCGAGGTGCACGACCTCTTCGTCACCGTCGGGGCGGAGCACCGGCTACGCCCGGCTGACACCGTTCTGGTGGACCTCACCTTCACCGATCACGAGGGTAATCGCTGGCACCGGGTCGGTGCCGGTCAACCCGAACCGGTGGGCTGACCGGAAGAGGTGAACCGGTGGTCCGGCGAATCGATCCGCCGGACCACCGTTCCGGTCAGAGGGGATAGGTGCGGGCGACCGCCAGCATTTCCGAGCTGTGCGACCCGACGACGCCGACCGCCGGCGGCCGGGGGCGGAAGCCGGGCAGCGCGTCCAACCCGTCACTGGCGTCCATCGCCCGCAGCGCCACCTGCCCGGCGATCGGGCGCAGGGTCAACACGACCTCGACGCCCTCCGTCGGCGGGGCGTGGAACACCAGCCCGAAGCCCCACTTTCCCGCGCGGGGCTCCACCGGCACCGACCGCCCCGCCACGTCGGCGCGCAGCACGGTGGCGGTCGACGTGTCGACGTGCAGGGTGGCGAGCCGGGCCGCCCGCTGCGGAGTGAGCCGCAGCCGCAGCGTGCGTTCGCCGCCCGCAGTGGCGTCGGCCAGCACCTCCAGCTTCGGCGCCGGAAGGTTCGCTGCCGGCGCCGGGCCGGCCCGCAGCTCACCGTCGCCGAGCCCGGGGAAGTCGTCGCCGACGTCGGTGACCGCGGCCACGTAGCCGTCCGTCCACGGCTGCGGGTCGTCCTCGTGGCTGAGCCAACGGGCCTGGCCGGTGCCGGCGTCCATGGCGTACATCAGGTGGGTGGGCGCGGGGTGGGCGGCGTCGAAGCGGTCGACGCCCAGGCCGACCCCGGCGAGCACCACCGCCGCCACGGCGGCCGCACCGGCCGGCAGCATCGCGAGCCGCCGGGCCCGCAGCGCGAGCAGACCACGCTGGCCGCCGGCCTGCGGGTGCAGCAGGTCGACCACCGGCAGGGCGACCAGGCCGAGCAGCACCGCGACCAGCGCGGCCACCCCGCCCATGGCCATCCCCAGCGCGGGGAAGAGCAGCACCACGGTGGGCAGCAGGATGACCACACCGACGGCCGCGGCGGCCGTCACCGCCACCACCGGCCACGGTCCGGCCTGCCGGGTACGTAGCGCGACCAGCCCGCCGAGGGCGCCGGCCAGCGCCGGCACGGTGGTGAGGTACGCCCCACCCGGCACCGCCACGGCGAGCAGCACCCCGAGCAGGGCCAGCCAGGCCAGCCCGCCGACGGCGAGCGCTGCCGGGCCGATCCGGCGGCGGGTCAGCGCGTACCAGGTGAACAGGATGGCGGTGGCGAGCGCCAGGACGGCCAGCCGGTACCAGATCGGCCGGTACGGGTCGAGCAGTTCCGCGTACCCCGGTCGGACCGTGGTGATCGCCAGCCAGAGCAGTTGGGCGGCGACCGGCGCGGCGACGATCGGCACCAGGGTCAGCGCGAAGCCGGCGGCCAGCCGGCCGGTGCTGGCCCGGCCGCTGCGGCGGGTCAGCCAGCCCAGGGCGGCCACCGCGACCATCGCGAGCAGGGCCAGCGGCAGGGTGAGCCAACCCGGGTAGCGGACCAGCCCACCGGGGACGGGGAAGTAGGTGGCGTCGTGCCCGGAGCGCAGGTCGGTCAGGTCGGTGCCACCGAACTCCCGGGCCAGGCCCAACGCGTTGTCCCCGTGGTGTTGGAGGCTGCCCCGGTCCATGGCGGCCGGGGTGTCCAACGGCGTGTGGTAGATCGCCCCGCCGTCGATGTACGCCGAGTTCAGCCCGACGAACTTCTGATCGAGGAAAGCGGTGAAATCGGTGTCGTTGGGTAGCGCGCGGTAGATCTCCACCGCGAACGAGGTGCCGACCGGGTGTGGGGCGGCCCGGCCGAAGATCTCCACCAGCTTCGCGTTGTTCCGGGACGTCTCGAACATGATCACCGGCCCGGTGGAGCCCCGCGCCTCCAGGTTGAGCACCACACCGCCGTCGGCGGCCAGCGGGTGACTGGCGGCGAACGCGGCCGCGCCGCAGAGGCACGCCTCCTCGGCGTCGGTCAGCACGAAGACGATGTCGTTGCGGGGCCGGGGGCCGGTGGACAGCGCGCGGGCCACCTCCAGGATGGTCGACGTGCCGGCCGCGTCGTCGTTGCCACCCGGCCCGGTCTGTACCGAGTCGTAGTGGGCGACCAGGAAGATTCGACCCGTCGAGTCGGTGCCGGGCAGCCGGGCCACCACGTTGCGGACCTGGGCCAGGGTTGCCCCGCCCGCCGCCCCGCTGAGCTGACCGGCCTCCGGTGCCACGGTGTCCTGCACCTCGGTCTCCAGGCCCAGCCCTCGCAACTCCTGCTCCAGGTGCGCGCGGACCTGCTCGTTCGCCGGGCTGCCGGCGACGTGGGACCGGGCGGCGATCACCTGGACGTCCTCGTACGCCCGGCCGGCACTGAACGCGTCCGCCGGCGCGTCGGCCGGCTTCGGAGCCGGGGTGCGCAGGTCGAGCAGGCTGCCGGCGCCGACCGCGGCCAGCGCGACCAGCGCCGCCGCGGCGGCCACGAGCCGCCGACGCGGCCGGGTCAGCGCGCGGTCGGCCGGGGGTACGCCCGGAATCGGACGGGGTGTCCTGCCCGTCGTGGCCGGGGTGGTGGGTGCGCCCACGGGAACTCCTCGGGGGGTGGTGGGGCCTGGGGTGGGATCATCCTGCCCGTCAGCGGCTGCGGATGGGATGGCCGGTACGCCCCGCGTCCACCAGCCGCCCGGTTTGTCATCGGGCGGGCAGTGATGCGGCCCATCCCCGCCCGCGCCGCAGGCGTCGTGTTGTGTGCGACCGTTGTCTAATACAGGATCAGCAGGGCACTCGGAAGGAGCCCGACATCACCAGCGAACTCCCGCGTCTCGCGGCGGTGACCCGGCCGCACCGGGGGGCCGGCTTGGCCGGTTCCCCAGTTGTGCCGTACCCGCACGGTGGCCTGGCGCGGCACGCCAACCTGCCGCCGGGTGAGCGGTTGCGGGTGCTGCTGGTGGAGGACGACGAGGGCGACGCCTTCCTCGTCGGTGAGCTGCTCGCCGAGACGAACTCGATGATCGACCTGCTGGTCGCCACCAGCCTGCGCGAGGCGCGGCAGCGGATCGGCGACGTCGACTGCGTGCTGCTCGACCTGGGTCTGCCCGACGCGCAGGGGCTGGACGGGCTGCGTCAGGTGCTGGAGATGTCCAGTGGCGCCGCGGTCTGCGTGCTGACCGGCCGCACGGACGAGCACCTGGGCATCGTGGCGGTCGCTGAGGGTGCGCAGGACTACCTGGTCAAGGGCCAGGTCGACGGGGTGCTGCTGACCCGGGCGCTGCGCTACGCCGTGGAGCGTAAGCGCGCCGACGAGAACGCCCGCCGGTTGCGCGAGGTGGAGCTGCGCCAGGCCGAGTCGGCCCGCCTCGAACGCGGCCTGCTGCCCCAACCGCTGATGACGACCGACCAGGTGGCGGTGCACACCTTCTACCGGCCCGGCCGGCACGCCGCGTTGATCGGCGGGGATTTCTTCGACGTGGTGCAGACCCACCCGGACCGCCTCGACCTGATCGTCGGCGACGTCTGCGGGCACGGGGTGGACGAGGCCGCGCTCGGGGTGGAGCTGCGGGTGGCCTGGCGGGCCCTGGTGATCGCCCGGGTGCCGGACGACGAGGTGCTGCCCGCCCTGGAGCAGGTGCTGATGAGTGAGCGCCGCCTCCAGGAGATCTTCGCGACGGTGGCCACCGTCAGACTGGACCTGGCCGCCAACCGGGCCACCGTCCGACTGGCCGGGCACCCGCCACCGCTGCTGCTCTCCGGCGGCCGGGTCGCCCCGGTGCCCGCGCCCGGCGGCCGGCTGCTGGGCGTACGCCCTCGCCGGCCGATCGCCTACGACCTGGAGTTCGACACCGATGACTGGTCCCTGCTGATGTACACCGACGGCCTGATCGAGGGGCGGGTGGGTGCCGGCAACGAACGGCTCGACGTGCCGGGCCTCAGTGGGTTGCTGGACGAGCCGGCCAACCGTTCGGTGTCGCTGCCCGAGCTGCCGGCGTGGCTGGTCGGCCGGGCCGAGCGGCTCAACGGAGGCCCGCTCGCCGACGACGTGGCCATGCTGCTGGTCAGCCGGGGCGGTGGCCGGTGAGGCCGGTGATCGGCGGCTGGAGTCTGCGCCGCCGGGTGATCACCCTGCTCACCGTCGTGGGCTTCCTGTTGATCGGGCTGGCCAGCGCGGAAGCGGCGATGGCCGCCCGCAACCGCACCCAGATCGACGCCGTCCTGAACGAGACCGGCCCGTTGCGGGTGCAGTCCCAGGAGCTGCTCAACGCGCTGCTCGACCAGGAGACGGCGATCCGGGGGTACGCCGTCAGCGGTGACCCGGACGACCTGAACCCCTACCGGGAGGGGCTCGCCCAGGAGAAGAGCGTCACCGCCTCGATGCAGAAGCTGCTCGACGACTATCCGCAGATCAGCCAGGAGCTGCGGACCGTCGAGGAGCGTGTCACGCAGTGGCGGCAGTCGGTTGCGGAACCGGTGATCACCACCACCGAGCAGAGCGGCACCAGCGCCGGCCAGGCGTTGGTCACCGAAGCGGCCCGGCAACAGTTCGACGAGGTGCGCTCGGCGGTGAACGACCTTCAGGGGGAGGTCCTGGCCGCCCGGGAGCAGACCGCCAACAACGTGCGTACCAGCAGCAACGTGCTGGTCGTCCTGCTGATCGTCGCCGCCCTGGTGGTGGTGGTGGCCGGTGCCGTGCTGCTGCTCTCACTGGACCGGATGGTGGTCCGGCCACTGACCGGCCTGGCCACCCAGGTCCGCGAGGTCGCCGAGGGCGACTACCAGCACCGCATCGCCACCGTCGGCCCGCCGGAGTTCATCCAGCTCGGCGAGGACGTGGACGCGATGCGGCAGAAGATTGCCGCCGACCTGGCCGAGGTCCGGGCCGCCCGCGAGCGCATCGAGTGGGTCAACAGTCAGCTCCAGAAGCAGGCCGAGGAGCTGACCCGGTCCAACCGTGACCTGGAGCAGTTCGCGTACGTGGCCTCGCACGATCTGCAGGAGCCGCTGCGTAAGGTGGCCAGCTTCTGCCAGTTGCTCCAGCGCCGTTACGCCGGGCAGCTCGACGAGCGGGCCGACCAGTACATCGCCTTCGCGGTGGACGGCGCGCAGCGGATGCAGCGCCTGATCAACGACCTGCTCGCGTTCTCCCGGATCGGGCGGCTCACCACCGGCTTCGTCGAGGTCGACCTCAACAAGGTGATGGGCGACGTGGCCGGCCAGACCGAGGCGGCCCGGCAGTACGCGGACGCCGAGCTGACCTGGACCGAGCTGCCGGTTATCTCGGGCGAGGAACCGCTGCTCACCAACCTGCTGGCCAACCTGGTCAGCAACTCGATCAAGTTCCGCCGTCCGGACGTACCGTCGAAGGTGCACGTCTCGGCCCGGTTGGTGGGTGCCGAGTGGGAGATCACCTGCCAGGACAACGGCATCGGGATCGAGCCGGAGTTCGCCGACAAGATCTTTGTGATCTTCCAGCGGCTGCACTCGAAGGACGCCTACCCGGGCACCGGCATCGGGTTGGCGATCGTCAAGAAGATCGTCGAGTACCACGGCGGTCGCGTCTGGGTGGACACCGACCTGCCGGAGGGCACCGCGATCCGGTTCACCCTGCCGGCACTTCCCGAGGACGTCGAGGCGGCAGCGGCTGCCGATTCGGCGACGCAGCCGGACGCTCTCAGCGCGGGCGACACGACGTCCTCGGCCGAGGCGCCGGCAACGCTGGCGGAGCAGGCCGACGGGTCGGACCAGCCGGACCGGGCCGACGAGACGCCGCGAAGCGGTAGAACGGGTGACATGAGGGAGACGGTGGGATGACCGCGCCGGCGGATGGCAAGAGCCCGATCGAGGTCCTGCTCGTGGAGGACGACCCGGGTGACGTGCTGATGACCCAGGAGGCGTTCGAGGAGCACAAGCTGCGTAACCGGCTGACCGTCGTCTCCGACGGGGCCGAGGCGCTCGCCTACCTGCGGCGGGAGGGCCAGTACGCCGACGCGGTGGCCCCCGACCTGATCCTGCTCGACCTCAACCTGCCCCGACGCGACGGCCGGGAGGTGCTGGAAGAGATCAAGAAGGACGAGGAGCTGCGCCGGATCCCGGTGGTGGTGCTCACCACCTCGCAGGCCGACGAGGACATTCTGCGCAGCTACCAGCTGCACGCCAACGCCTACGTGACCAAGCCCGTGGACTTCGAGCGCTTCATCTCGGTGGTCCGTCAGATCGACGAGTTCTTCGTCAGCGTGGTCAAGCTGCCGCCGCGTGGCTGACACCCTGCTGGACGACGTCGGCGGCCTGCTCTGGGAGGCCGCCGACCAGGTCGTGCTGCCACTGTTCCGCAAGCTCGACGACGATGACGTGTCGGAGAAGGCGCCCGGCGAGGTGGTCACCGTCGCCGACCGCCGGGCCGAGGAGCTGCTCTCGGCGGGGTTGCGCCGGCTGCGACCAGGCTCGATGGTGGTCGGGGAGGAGGGTGTCGCCGACGATCCGGGGTTGCTGCGGCACCTGCGCGACGGCGGGGACGTCTGGCTGGTCGACCCGGTCGACGGCACCGCCAACTTCGCCGCCGGTCGCCGACCGTTCGCCCTGATGGTGTCGCTGCTGAGCGACGGGCGGCCGACCGCCGGCTGGATCCTCGACCCGCTCGCCGACACTCTCGCCGTCGGCTCGGCGGACGAGGGCACCCTGCTCAACGGTCGTCCGGTGGACGGCGCCGGCTCGGTGCCGCCGCTCGGCGAGCTGCGCGGCGCGGCGATGACCCGGTTCCTGCCGCCGGAGACCCGTGACCGGGTCCGCGCCGGCGGTCGGCGGCTCGGTGAGCTGCTGCCCGGCCAGCACTGTGCCGGTCGGGAATACCTGGACATCCTCACCGGCGAGCAGCAGTTCGCCCTGTTCTGGCGCACCCTGCCCTGGGACCACGCCCCGGGCACCCTGCTGGTCCGGGCGGCCGGGGGTGTCGCCCGCCGGTTCGACGGCGTCGACTACCACCCCGCCGACGACGGCCGCGGTCTGCTCGTCGCGGCCAACGAGCAGATTTGGGCCGAGGTGCGCGACGCGCTTCTCAGCACCTGATCCGCGCGCTGCGCGACCGCGCTGCGACGCTCCGTCGACATCGAGGCAACCCGGGGGTCAGGGGGCTGGTCACCGGCCCGCGGTCCGGTATCGTGACCGGCGGTCTCCGCCAGCAGGCCGCCGACCGGCGCCGTCGTGCAGTGTTCATCGGGGGCCGGCGGTCGACGGAAGGACGCTTTCGTGCCCAGGACCAGGCTCAGCCCGCGGCTCGGTCGCCGCGCTCTGTTCGCCCTGCTCGCCGCCGTCGCGTTGGTGCTCGGCGGTGCCGCCGTGCCCGCGTACGCGGAGCCTGGCGAGGGTGGCAGCAAGAAGCTGCGGGACGCGCTGGAGCTGACCGCCAAGGGCCACATCGAGGCCAAGGCCAAGCTGGACAACTCCAAGCGCCGCCAGACGGCGCTGACCGGCGAGCTGACGACGCTGGAGGGTCGGCTGGTCGGGCTCACCAGCCAGGTGGGCGAGGTGGCCGCCCAGTCGTACCGGATGGGTCGGCTGAGCGCGGCCTCGATGCTGCTCAACACCGCCACGCCGGAGGCGTTCCTGCAACGCGCGGGCGACCTCGACCTGATGGCCCAGCGGGACAGCAAGCGGCTGCGTGACCTCACCGAGGCCCGGCAGCAGGCGCAGCAGGCCAAGGTGGCCATCGACGCCGAGGTCCGCGAGCAGCAGAAGCAACTCGCCGTGATGGCGAAGAAGAAGAAAGAGGCCGAGGAGGCCCTCGCCGAGGTCAGCTCCGGCGGCAGCAACGGTTTCAGCGGTGGCAACTCCGCCTCGGCGAAGCCGGCGCCGCGTAATTCCGACGGGTCCTGGCCGTCGGAATCCTGCTCCGTGAACGACCCGACCACCTCCGGCTGCATCACCCCGCGCACCCTCAACGCGCTCAAGCAGACCCAGGCGGCCGGCTACAAGCGGCACGTCTCCTGCCACCGCAGCGGCGGTGGCGGCGAGCACCCGAAGGGCCGGGCCTGCGACTTCGCGGCTGCCACGAACGGCTTCGAGGACCGCTCGGCGACCGGCGGCGACAAGGCGTACGGGGACAGCCTGGCCGCCTGGCACGTGCGCAACGCCAGTCGATTGGGTGTGCTCTACGTGATCTGGTACCGGCAGATCTGGCACCCCGGCACCGGGTGGCGCTCGTACAGCGGCAGTGGTAGCCCGGCCGCAGATCACACGAACCATGTTCATCTTTCGATGTACTGACCCGTTGCACCAGCTTCGCTGCGTACCATCGCGACGATGAGTTCCCCACCGTCCGACGTAGCGGCCCCGCTGGCTTCCCCGGCTCCGCCCGTGCCGATCACCGGCCGGGCGCTGCCCAACGGCCTGGCCGCCTTCCTGGTCTTCTTCTCCAGCGGTGCCGTGCTGGTGCTGGAGACCGTCGCGCTGCGCCTGGTCGGCCCGTACGTCGGGGTGACCCTTCAGGTGACCAGCTCGGTGATCGGCATCGCGCTGGCCGCGATCGCGTACGGGGCGTGGTCCGGCGGCTGGCTGGCCGACCGGCGCAACCCTCGCAGCCTGCTGGCGCCCGCGCTGGTGCTGGCCGGCATCGCCACCGCGGTCACCCTGCCCGTCGTCCGGTACGCCGGTGAGGTGCTGCGCGGCGGTGCGGCCAGCGGCATCCTGCTGTTGGTCGCGCTGGCCGTGTTCGTGCCGGCCGCGCTGTTGGCCGCGGTCACCCCGTTGGTCGTGAAACTCCAGCTCGCCGACCTGCGCCGCACCGGCCAGGTGGTCGGTCGACTCTCCGGGATCGGCACCCTGGGCGGCATCACGGCAACGCTGCTCACCGGGTTCGTGCTGGTCGCCGCCCTGCGCAGCACCGTCATCCTGCTGGCCCTGGCGCTCGCGCTCGGGCTGGTCGGCATCGGCCTCGGCTGGTACCTGCGCCGGCAGGAGCCCACCGAGCTGCCCGGCCCGGCCCGGGCCCGGGCCGCGCTGGCCGTGCTCGGCCTGGCCGGGGCGGGGCTGACCACCGTGGCACCCAACCCGTGCGACATCGAGACGGCGTACCACTGCGCCCGGGTCACCTCGGACCCCGCCCGCCCCAGCGGGCGGACCCTGCTGCTCAACTCCGCCCAGCACTCGTACGTGGACCTCGCCGACCCGAAGCACCTGGAGTACGCGTACACGAAGTGGATCGGAGCGGTCGCCGACGTCGCCGCGCCGGCCGGTCAGCGTGTGGACGCGCTGCACCTGGGCGGCGGCGGGTTCACCGTGCCGCGTTATCTGACCGCCACCCGACCGGGCACCGACAACCTGGTGTTCGAGATCGACGGCGGGCTGGTCGAGCTGAGCGAGCAGGAGCTGGGCGTACGGCCGGGGCCGGAGCTGCGGGCGGTGGTGGGTGACGCCCGGATGCTGGTCGCCGGCGAGCCGACCGACAGCCGTGACCTGGTGGTCGGAGATGCTTTCGGGCACCTGGTGGTGCCCTGGCACCTGGCCACCCGGGAGATGGCCGCCGACGTCCGGCGGGTGACCCGCCCAGGCGGCGTGTACGTGCAGAACGTCATCGACTATCCGCCGCTGCGGTTCATCCGCGCCGAGCTGGCCACGGTGGCCGCCGAGTTCGGGCACGTCGCGTTGATCGCTCCGCCGGCGGCGCTCGCCGAGGAGCAGGGCGCCAACTTCCTCATCGTCGGCTCCGACGCGCCGCTGCCGCTGGAAGCCGTCCAGGCTCGGCTGGCCGAGGTGGACCCGAAGGTCAGCCTGCTCTCCGGCACGGCGCTGACGGACTTCGTCGACGGGGCGATGGTGTTGACCGACGACTACGCCCCGGTGGACCAACTGCTGGCCACCGCCTGAACGGGTGACATCCTGACCGATTCCGATACTCCAGGTGTAGGCGGGCCGTTCCTGGGCAACAACGCTCACCATGGGTAGTGGGGACCGGAACGGCGCGCAGCTGCTCGATGAGCGGTACCGGCTGATCGAGCAGCTCGGCGCGGGCGGGATGTCCGTGGTCTGGCGTGGCTACGACGAGGTGCTCGGCCGCCAGGTCGCGGTGAAGGTGCTGGCCTCCCGGCTGGCCAGCGACCGGGCCTTCCGGCACCGCATCCGGATCGAGGCGCAGGCCGCCGCGCGGCTCTGCCACCCCAACATCACCAACGTGTACGACTATGGCGAGTCCGAGCAGGTCGGGCTGACCGTGCCGTACGTGGTGATGGAGCTGGTCGACGGCTGTTCGCTGGCCAGCCGGTTGGGCCGGGAGAGCCGGCTGCCGTGGCGGGAGGCGGTGACGATCGGCGCCGAGGTCGGCTCCGCGCTGGCTACCGCGCACGCCCGGGGTGTGGTGCACCGCGACGTCACCCCGGGCAACGTCATGCTCACGTCGACCGGGGTCAAGGTGGTCGACTTCGGCATCTCCGCGCTCGTGGGGGAGAGCGAGAGGGGGCCGGACGGCGCGCTGCTGGGCACTCCCGCGTACCTCGCCCCGGAGCGGCTGGACAACGGCCAGGTCTCCCCGGCCACCGACGTGTACGCCGTGGGGCTGCTGCTCTACCGGATGCTCACCGGCCGACTGCCGTGGCAGGCCAGTACGACCACCCAGATGCTGCGTGCCCACATGTACAACGACCCGGAGCCGATGCCCACCGTCCCGGGGTTGCCCGAGGGGGTGACCGACCTGGTTGGACGCTGCCTGGCCAAGCGGCCCGAGGATCGACCGGCCACCGCCGAGCTGACCCGGACGCTCGCCGAGGCGGCCGGAATGCTCGCGGCGGTGCCGGTCTCCCCGGCCGCCGGGCCGCTGGACGAGGCCCTGCTCGGCAGTGCACGCACCACGATCCTGCCCTGGTCGGCGGCGACCGACGCGTTGCCGTTGTCGCGGACCCGCAACCGGGACCGTCGGACCCGGCAGCGGGTGACCCGGCGTCGGCGGGTGGAGGCCGGGGTGGCCGCCGTCGGGCTGATCGCGGTCACCGGGGCGATGTGGGGGTTCACCTCGCGCAGCCCGGCGAGCGGCGGGGACCGGCCGACCACCGAGGCTCGGATGGGTCTGCCGGCGGCGGCGCCCTGCGAGGTGGCGTACGCGCTGCGCGCCGACTCCGGCACCGAGTTCGCCGCCGAGTTGACCCTGACCAACACCGGTGGTCGTGAGCTGCGGGACTGGACGATGACCTTCGCCTTCCCCGGTCAGCAGAAAGTGACAAAGGCGGAGCCCGCGCCGGTGCACCAGCAGGGGAGCACGGTGCTGATCCGTCCGGCGGCCCAGCGCGCCACGCTGGCCCCCGGTGCGGCCGAGAAGGTGACCCTCACGGGTAAGTACAGCGGGGCGAACCCGTTGCCGGTCGAGTTCCGGCTCGGCGAGGCTACCTGCGGGGTCCGGGTGTCCGGGGTCGCCGGCAGTGCGCCGTCCACGGCCCCGCCGAGCAAGGCCGCCACGACGAAGGCCCCGCCCAAGGCCGCGACGGTGCGGAGCGGCTCCGGTTCGGGCAGCGGTGCGACGAAGGCCAAGCCGCCGAAGGGCCCCGCGAAGCCGAAGGTCGCGGGTGGTGGTCAGGGAAAAGCGGGAAGGTGACCAAGGGGCCGGGTGGTCACCGGAAGAAGTAAGCAGGCCACACCGTGTCGACGAGGGCGGTCGGTCCAGTTGGTCCGTCGGCCCTGATCGGTCACGCCCTGCGGGTCGTGCCGGGTCGGGCGGAGCGTGCCAGGTCAGCGCATCCCCGCGAATCGCTGCACCTGGTCGATCCCACCCTCGACGATGAGCACCCCGCCCTGTGGAAGTGAGGTGTCGTCGGACGCGTACCGGAAGCGTTCGCCCGGCAGCTTGGCGCCGACCACGCGTACCCCGTAACGCTGCTCCGGTTTCAGGTCGAGCAGGGTGCGCCCGACCAGCGACTCCGGCACCCGGACGGTGGCGATGGCGAAGTCGTCGTCGAACTCGATGAAGTCGAGCAACCGGCTGACGATCAGGTGGGCGACCCGGTCTCCGGTCTCCGCCTCCGGAAAGATCACGTGGTGTGCGCCCACCGACGCCAGGATCTTGGCGTGCTTCTGCGAGGTGGCCCGCGCCCAGATCTGGGGCACACCCAGCTCGACCAGCGCCAACACGGTGAGCACACTCGCCTCCACCGAGGCCCCGATGGCCACCACCGCCCGTCCGAAACTGGTGATGCCCAGCTGCCGCAGCGCCCCCTCCTCGGTCGAGTCGGCCTGAACCACCCGGTCGAGCTGCGCCGACCAGCGCTGCACCTTCTCCGGGCTGCGGTCGATCGCCAACACCTCGCGGTTCATCCGGGCCAACGACCCGGCCAGGTGACAACCGAATCGACCCAACCCGATCACCACGATGCCGCCGCTGTCCGCCCCTCTAGCCGACACCTCGACCCTCCCTGCTTCCAAGGCCGCGTTTCCGACGTGCTGGCCCGCCGACACTTCCGAAACACGCCCTAGCCGACAATGGGTTGCTCCTGGGGATAGCGGTAGAGCCGGCGTCGGGTGTTCAGGGCGATCGCCGACCCCAGGGTGAGCGTCCCGACCCGGCCGATGAACATCAGCACGGTCAGCACCAGTTGGCCGCCGGCCGGCAGTTCGGCGGCCAGACCGATGGTCAGACCGGTGGTGCTGAACGCCGAGGTGATCTCGAACAGGGCCGCGACGAAGCGGACGCCCTCGGTGAGCAGCAGCAACACCATCGTCCCGGCCATTACCAACGCGACGCTGAGCAGCGCCACGGCGACCGCCTGCCGCTGGCTCGCGGTGGCCACCCGCCGGTGCCCGATCGTCACGTCGGGCTCGCCCCGCAGCTCCGCCCAGATGGTGAACGCCAGCAGGAAGAACGTGGAGACCTTGATGCCGCCGGCCGTGCTGGCGCTGCCGCCGCCGATGAACATCAACACGATCAGCAGGGGGTAGCTCTCCTCCTGAAGGGCGGTGATGTCCAGGACGCTGAAGCCACCGGTACGGCTCAGCGCGATCTGGGTGAACGACGCGAGGACCTTGCCCGGTACGTCGTACTGGCCGATCGTGCCCGCGTTGGTCCACTCGGCGGCGAGCAGGCCAGCGAAGCCGACCAGCAGCAGCACCACGCTGCCCCAGATGGTCAACTTCGTCGCCACCGCCCAGTGCGCCGGCTGACGCCACTCGCGGACCGCCTCGAACAGCGCGGGAAACCCGAGACCACCGACGATCGCGCCGATCGACAGGGGCAGCGACACCCACGGGTCACGGCTGAAGGCCAACAAGCCGTCGGTGTAGAGCGCGAAGCCACCGTTGTTGAACGCCTGCACGGCGTGGAAGACGCCCGACCAGAGAGCTTGCCCGAAGGGGTAGTCGTAGGTCAGCCAGAGTCGACCGGCGACCAGCACGGTCATCACCGCCTCGCAGGCGAAGACGGTCAGCGCGATCCGGCGGAGCAACCGGCCCACCTCACCGATGCCGAACTCCGCCGTCTCGGCCTGCACCAGCAACCGGTTGCGCAGCCCGAGCTGACTGGAGACCACCAGGATGACCAACGCCGCGACGGTGAGGATGCCGAGGCCGCCGAGCTGGGTGAGCAGGGTGATCACCACCAGTCCCGCGCCGGACCAGTAGTTCGGTGTGTCGGTGATGGCCATGCCGGTGACCGACACGGCCGAGGTGGCGGTGAAGAGCGCGGTGACCACGGGTGGGCGTACGTGTTCGACGGTCGCCCAGCGCGCCATGAGCAACCCGGTGCCGAGCAGGATCGGCACCAGGAACGCGAACGGCACCAGCCGCACGGGATTGCGGAAAAACCGGCGCACCAGACAATCTTCCTGCCCGCCCACGACCCTGGAGTGGGAACGGGCATTCCGGAGATTCATCTGCCGGCCAGCCATCGACCAACTCCTGGCAAATCGCGAGCGGTCTGCTTACCCGGACCACCGATGACAGGAGACGGCGTTGCGACGTACCCTCTCGACCCTCGGCGTGGCCAGCGCGCTGCTCGCTGCCGCCGTGGCCCTGCCGACCATGGCCGCGGCCGAACCGACCGCGAACGCGGAGCAATCCCGGGCCAACGACCGGCCAATCGTGATCGGCCACCGTGGCGCCAGCGGCTACCGGCCGGAGCACACGCTGGAGGCGTACCGGCTGGCGATCCGGATGGGGGCCGACTACATCGAGCCGGACCTGGTCTCCACCTCCGACGGCGTGCTGGTCGCCCGGCACGAGAACGAGATCTCCGGCACCACCGACGTGTCGACCCGCCCGGAGTTCGCGGCCCGGAAGGCGACGAAGACCATCGACGGTGTCGCGGTGACCGGTTGGTTCACCGAGGACTTCACCCTCGCCGAGCTGAAGACACTGCGGGCCAAGGAGCGGCTGCCGCAGGTACGCGTGGCGAACACCGCCTTCGACGGTCGCTTCGAGGTGCCCACCCTCCAGGAAGTCATCGACCTGGCCCGGACCGAGGGGCGGACACGGGGCCGCACCATCGGCATCTACCCGGAGACCAAGCACCCGAGCTACTTCGCCTCGATCAACCTGCCGTTGGAGGAGCCGCTGCTCCGGGTGCTGCGGCAGAACAAGCTGGACCGGAAGAACTCACCGGTCTTCATCCAGTCGTTCGAGACGGCCAACCTGCGCCGCCTGAGCCGGCTGACCGACGTGAAGCTGGTCCAACTGCTCGACGCGGCCGGCCGCCCCTACGACTTCACCGTCGCCGGTGACGCCCGTACCTACCAGGACCTGGCCACGCCGGCCGGGCTGAAGTGGATCGCCGGGTACGCCGACGGCATCGGCGCCAACAAGAACCTGATCGTCCCCCGGGACGCCGCCGGCGCCCTGCTCGCCCCGACCACCGTGGTGCGTGACGCGCACCGGGAGCACCTGCTCGTGCACTCCTGGACGTTCCGCGCCGAGAACCAGTTCCTCCCGGTGGACTTCCGGATTGGCACCGACCCGAACGCGCGCGGCGACATCACCGCCGAGTACGAACTCTTCCTCGGCCTGGGCCTCGACGGTGTCTTCAGCGACCACCCGGATACTGCCGTCGCCGCCCGCGCCGGCCGCTGACCCAAACCTCGGCCCGGAGCTGATCCGCTCCTAGCCGACCACCGGGCCGATCACGCCCGGTCCACACGCTGGCCCGTCGTCCGCCACCCGGACGACGGGCCAGCGGCACGTCCGGCCAAGATCGCGCGCAAGCGCAGGATGATGACCGCTCCTCGCACCCCCGTCAGCCGCAAGATCGTGCCCGATCCAGGAAGCGGGCGAATGGCGCGGAGCGACACACGGCTCGGGTGGTCCGTGGGGGTTCGGGCCATCGAGGGCGCGGGCTCCCGGCTGGTAGTGCGGCCCGTTGTTACCCTCGGCCACCTCATTCCTGTTACTTGTGTGTTTCCGCCACATAGCTCGTGGGTGACGTCACTTCTAGCGTGAGCCGTCACGAAGAAGTTCTCTCCCTCTGAGTCCTCATGTGGAGTCGCAATGACGGTCCGGACGACGCGGCGGGCGTTCCTCTCCGCCGCCACGATGATGGCCGCGGCGCTCGCCGCCACGGCCTGTGGCAGCCCGCAGGACACCGCCACCGGCGGCGGCGACAGTGCCGCGCCGGTCAAGGTCGGCCTGGTGTACTCCCAGTCGGGAGCCCTGGCCAGCTACGGAAAGCAGTACATCGAGGGGTTCAAGGCGGGGTTGGACTTCGCCACCCAGGGCACCGGCAAGGTCGGTGACCGCAAGATCGAGCTGACCGAGGTCGACGACGCGGGCGATCCGGCCAAGGCGGTCTCCGCGGCGAAGGACCTGATCGGCAAGGGTACGAAGATCATCGCCGGCTCCACCGCCTCCGGCGTGGCGCTCCAGGTGGCGCCGATCGCGGCACAGAACAAGGTGCTGTTCATCTCCGGCCCGGCCGCCACGGACGCGGTGACCGGCGCGAACAAGTACACCTTCCGCTCCGGTCGGCAGTCCTACCAGGATGTGGTGACCGCCAAGTCGTTCATCGGCGACCCGACCGGCAAGAAGGTCGTGGTCTTCGCCCAGGACGGCGCGTTCGGCGACGCCAACGAGGCGGCCGTCAAGGCCGTCATCGGCAGCGCGGGCGCGACCGTGAGCAGTGTCCGGGCCCCGGCCAGCGCCACCGAGTTCACCCCGTTCGCCAGCCAGATCAAGGCCGCCAAGCCGGACCTGCTCTTCGTGGCGTGGGCGGGCACGACCGCCCCGGCCATGTGGCAGACCCTCGACCAGCAGGGTGTGCTTTCGTCCACCACGGTCGTCACCGGCCTGGACATCCGCGCCTCGTGGCCGACCTTCGGTGCTGCCGGCGCGAAGATCTCCTTCCTGTCGCACTACTTCGACGGCGCCAGCGACACCGAGGCCAGCAAGGCGCTGAAGGCCAAGGTCAACACCATCGACCTGTTCCACCCGGACGGCTTCGCCGCCGCGCAGATGGTGGTCCGTGCCGCGCAGGAGGGTGGGGACGACGTCGACAAGATGGTCACCGCCCTGGAGGGCTGGAGCTTCGACGGGGTCAAGGGCAAGATGACCATCCGGGCCGCCGACCACGCGCTGCTCCAGCCGATGTTCCAGGCCAAGCTGACCGGCAGCGGCACCGCGTTCACCGCGACCGCGCAGAAGAGCCTCACCGGTGACGAGACCGCGCCGCCGGCCATGGCCATGAAGGGCTGACCATGCTCGCCACCCGCGGTCTGACCTGGCGGATCGGTGAGGTCGCCATCGTCGACAGCGTCTACCTCGATCTGGCGCCCGGGGAGTTCCTGGGCGTCATCGGGCCGAACGGCGCCGGTAAGACCTCACTGTTCAACCTGATCACCGGTCTGCGCCGGGCCACGGAGGGCCGGATCACCCTGGACGGGCAGGACATCGGGGAGCTCCCGCCGCACCGGCGGGCCCGCCTCGGTCTGGGCCGCACCTTCCAGGCGTCCTCGGTCTTCGGCTCGCTGAGCGTGCGGGAGAACGTCCGGCTCGCCGTGCAGGCGCACCGCGGGGGCTCGATGGCGCTGTGGAGGCGGGCGGCGGCCGACCGGGAGGTCGCCGCCGCCGCCGACGCGGCGCTCGACCGGGTCGGCCTCGCCCACCGGGGTACGGCCCTCGCCGGCACCCTGGCTCACGGCGAGAAGCGCAAGCTGGAGATCGCCCTGCTGCTCGCCGGTGAACCGCGGGTGATGCTGCTGGACGAGCCGATGGCCGGGGTCAGCGCCGAGGACGTACCGGAGCTGGTCGCCGTCATCAAGTCGTTGACCGGCGACAGCGGCCGGGCGGTGCTGATGGTCGAACACCACATGGACGTCATCCTGGAGCTGGCCGACCGCATCGCCGTCATGCACCACGGCGCGCTGCTGGCCTGCGACACCCCGGAGACGGTGATGGCCAACCCCACGGTGCAAGAGGCATACCTGGGGGAGTCGCTCTGATGGAACCGATCCTCAGTGTGGAGGAACTGTCGGTCCGGATCTCCGGGCTGCACATCCTCCAAGGGGTGTCCTTCACGGTCGCCCCGACCGGTGTGACCGTCCTGCTCGGTCGCAACGGCGTCGGCAAGACCACCACGCTGCGCGCGATCGTCGGCCTCACCCCGCCCGCCGGGGAGGTCCGCGGCACCATCCGGATGGGTGCGGAGAGCCTGCTGGCCCGGCCGACGCACCGGCTGGTCCGGGGCGGGCTCGGCTACGTGCCCGAGGACCGCTGCGTGTTCGCCGGGCTCACCGTCGCCGAGAACCTGCGGCTCGCCGAGCGGCGCGGCACCACCCCGGCGTACGACAAGGTCTTCGCGCTCTTCCCGGAGCTGGACCGGCGCGGACGGCAACGGGCCGGTTCGCTCTCCGGCGGGCAGCAGCAGATGCTCGCCATCGGTCGGGTGCTGCTCAACGACAACCGGCTGTTGCTCGTCGACGAGCCGACCAAGGGGTTGGCGCCGAAGGTGGTGACCGAGGTGGCCGAGGTGTTGGAACGGGTCGCGGAGTCGGTGCCGGTGCTGCTCGTCGAGCAGAACCTCGCCGTCGTACGCCGACTGGCCCGCGACGCGGTCGTGCTGGCGGCCGGCAAGGTGGCCTGGACCGGCGACGCGCACGAG
Organism: Micromonospora sp. BQ32; assembly: GCF_059358895.1. Taxonomy (NCBI): domain Bacteria; kingdom Bacillati; phylum Actinomycetota; class Actinomycetes; order Micromonosporales; family Micromonosporaceae; genus Micromonospora; species Micromonospora sp. BQ32. The sequence goes on from NZ_JCADBI010000013.1 coordinate 30,179, forward strand.
CTGCTGTTGGAGACCGCGTTGACGAAGTCGCTGCTCGGTGTCGGCTCGGCGGAGGTGGCTGCGCCGAGCGCGAGGAGTGAGCTTGCGAGCCCCGCAGTCGCGAGGAAGGACCAGCTCTGATGGGCACCGTGATCCTGTTGGCGCTGACCGGGCTCGGCCTGGCGGCGCTGTACTTCCTGGTCGCCTCCGGTCTGTCCCTGGTCTTCGGCTTGGCCGACGTGCTCAACTTCGCGCACGGGCTGTTCCTCGGCGTCGGCGCGTACGGCACCTGGTGGGCGGCGGGCAACCTGCCGGGCGCCGGTTCGGACGGGTTCGGCTTCGTGTTCGCGGTCGCCTTTGGGGTGGCTGCCGGCACGCTGGTGGCGATCCTGGTCGAGCTGGTGCTGATCCGCCCGCTGTACTCCCGCACCATCGAGCAGGTGCTGGTCACCGTCGGGCTATCGCTGGCCGGGGTGGCGCTGCTCCAGGCCACCTGGGGTGCGGACGCTCGGCCGTTTCCGCGTCCGGACTGGACCCGGCAGGTGACCGGGATCCTCGGCGCGCAGGTGCCCAACGGTGGCCTGCTGCTGATCATCGCGGCGGTGCTGGTGCTCGGCGCGATCCTGGCGTTCCTGCGCTGGACCCGGTACGGCCTGGTGATTCGGGCCGGGGTGGAGAACCGGGAGATGGTGACCGCGTTGGGCATCGACGTCCGCAAGGCGTTCACCCTGGTCTTCGCGATCGGTGGGGCGGCCGCCGCGCTCGCCGGGGCGCTCGGCGGGGTCTACTTCGGCACCGTCTCGCCCGGGCAGGGCGGCTCGCTGCTGATCTTCGCGTTCATCGTGGTGGTGATCGGCGGGATGGGCTCGGTGGTCGGCTCCGCGTACGCGGCGGTCGTGGTTGGGCTGGTGCAGCAGTTCGTCAACTACTACGGCACGTCCGGGCTCGGCGACATCTGCGTGGTCGGGCTGCTGGCCGTGGTGCTGCTGCTGCGCCCGCAGGGCATCGCCGGAAAGGTGGCAACGGCATGACGGTGATCGACGCGCCTCGCGCGCAGGTGCCCGACGAACTGAGTCCGCAGCGAAGGCGGTGGCACCGGGTCCGCCCGTTCCTGCCGCTGGTCGCGCTGGTCGTGCTGGCGATCCTGCCGTACTCGACGATTTCCCTGCCGGGGATCTTCGAGGGGCCGGTCAACTCACCCGGCACCCTGCAACTGCTCGCCATCTGCCTGATCTTCGGCGGGTTGGCGGCCGGGTACGACCTGCTCTTCGGCCGGACCGGGATGCTCTCCTTCGGGCACGCGCTGTACTTCGCCGCCGGTGTCTACGGCACCGACATCCTGGTCACCCGGGCCGGTCTGCCGCTGTGGCAGGCGGCGCTGCTGACCATCACCGGCGGCACCATCCTCGCGGCGCTGCTCGGCGCGGTGGCGCTGCGCACTGTCGGCATCGCGTTCGCCATGGTCACGTTGGCCTTCGCCCAGGTGGGCGCGATCCTGGTGGCCCGGGACTTCGGCGGGCTCACCGGCGGCGAGGAGGGACTGCCGCTGGACGTGTCCGGGCTGCCCGCCGGGCTGGTGGGGGTGACCAACACGGTCAACCTGTACTGGTTGGCGCTGGCGTACCTGACCCTGGTGGTCTTCGTGGTGCACCGGGTGAGCGGGTCGCCGACCGGGCGGGTGCTCGCCGGGCTGCGCGACGACGAGCGGCGGATCGGTGTGCTCGGGCTGGACCCGTACCGCTACAAGCTGGTGGCGTTCACCCTGGCCGGCGGGTTGGCGTCGGCGGGCGGGGTGGTCTACGTCCTGATCGTCGGGGGCGCGTCGCCGCACATCACCTCATCCGAGCTGACCCTGTCGCTGCTGGTCATGGTGGTGCTCGGCGGGCCGGGCACCCGGTGGGGTCCGGTGCTCGGCGGTGTCCTCTACATGTACCTGGACCACCGGCTCACCGCCTTCGGCACGAGCGACGCGGTGGACAATCTGCCGGCCGTGCTCAGCCGTCCGCTGAGCCAGCCGTTGTTCGTGCTGGGCACGGTCTTCATCCTGGCCGTCTACTTCTTCCCCGGCGGCCTGACCAGCCTGGCCCCCCGCCTGTCCCACCTGACGCGCGCCCTCCGCACCCGCCGCTGACCCCGTTGATCAAGAGGTTTGCGTCAGAATCCGGCCGAATGATGACGCAAACCTCTTGATCAACAGGGGGATGACGGACGGCGCTGGTAGAAATGCCGGGTGGAGACAGCAGAGCGGGCAGGGGTACGGGAGCGGGCCGAGGCGGTGCTGCGCCGGCTGGCCGGTGACCACGCCCGGCTGCGCGAGGACCAGTGGCGGGCCATCGAGGCACTGGTCGTCGACCGGCGACGGGTGCTCTGCGTCCAGCGGACCGGTTGGGGCAAGTCGGCGGTCTACTTCGTGGCCACCGCCCTGCTCCGCGACCGCGAGCACGGCGACCAGGCCGGGCCGACCGTCATCGTCTCTCCGTTGCTGGCGTTGATGCGCAACCAGGTCGAGGCCGCCGCGCGGGCCGGCATCCGGGCCCGCACGATCAACTCGGCGAACCTCGACGAGTGGGACGAGATCACCGCCGAGATCCAGACCGGCGCGGTGGACGTGCTGCTGATCAGCCCGGAACGGCTCAACAACCCGGACTTCCGCGACGGCGTGCTACCGAAGTTGGCCGCCACCACCGGCCTGCTGGTGGTCGACGAGGCGCACTGCGTCTCCGACTGGGGGCACGACTTCCGGCCCGATTACCGCCGCCTGCGGACGTTCCTCGCCGAGCTGCCCGACCGCACCCCGGTGCTGGCGACCACCGCCACCGCCAACGCCCGGGTCACCCAGGACGTCGCCGAGCAGTTGGGCGACGCCCTCATCCTGCGCGGCACCCTGGACCGCGAGTCGCTGCGCCTCGGGGTGCTCGACCTGCCCAGCCCGGCGCACCGGCTGGCCTGGCTCGCCGACCACCTGGACCAGCTGCCCGGCTCGGGCATCGTCTACACGTTGACCGTGGCGGCGGCGGGGGAGACGGCCGAGTTCCTGCGCTCCCGGGGCTACCCGGTCGCCTCGTACAGCGGGCAGTCCGACGACGCCGACCGGCGCGCCGCCGAACAGGACCTGCTCGACAACAAGATCAAGGCGTTGGTCGCCACCAGCGCCCTCGGCATGGGCTTCGACAAGCCCGACCTGGGCTTCGTTGTTCACCTCGGCGCGCCACCCTCACCGATCGCGTACTACCAGCAGGTCGGGCGCGCCGGCCGCGCCGTCGAGCACGCCGAGGTGCTGCTGCTGCCCGGCGTCGAGGACGCCGCGATCTGGCGCTACTTCGCCTCGCTGGCGTTCCCACCGGAGCAGCAGGTCCGGGCCGTGCTGGCCGCCCTGCACACCGACCGCCCGCTCTCCACCCAGGCCCTCGAACCCCTCGTCGACCTGCGTCGGGCCCGGTTGGAGCTGATGCTCAAGGTGCTCGACGTGGACGGCGCGGTCCGCCGGGTGCGCGGTGGTTGGCTCGCCACCGGCGAGCCGTGGGTCTACGACGAGGCCCGGTTGCGCCGCGTCGCCGAGGCGCGCACCGTCGAGCAACAGGCCATGCGGGAGTACGCGACCACGTCCGACTGCCGGATGCGGTATCTACGGGAACGCCTGGACGACACCGAGGCGGCCGACTGCGGCCGGTGCGACAGGTGCGCCGACCCACTCTTCGCCGCCGACGTGTCGACGGCCGCGCTCGCCGCCGCGCAGACCTTCCTGGGTCGACCCGGCGTGGAGATCGCGCCGAAGAAGCTCTGGCCGACCGGGCTCGACGCGGTGGGCGTACCCCTCAAGGGCCGGATCGCCCCCGCGGAGCAGGCGCTGCCGGGCCGGGCCGTCGGCCGCCTTTCCGACCTGGGCTGGGGTGGTCGACTGCGTGATCTCGTCGGCCCGGAAGCGCCGGACGCGCCGCTGCCCGACGACGTCGCCGGCGCGGTCGTGGAGGTGCTGAAGGCGTGGGCGCACGGCGACGACCCGTGGCCCCGCCGGCCGGTGGCGGTGGTCGCGGTCGGTTCCCGGCGCCGGCCCCGGCTGCTCGGCTCGCTCGCCGAGCGGATCGCCACCGTGGGCCGGCTGCCGCTGCTCGGCGAGGTCACCGCGGCCGGCCCCGGCGGCCCAGCCGGGCCGCGCGGCAACAGCGCCCAACGGGTACGCGCGCTGCACGACGCCTTCACCGTGTCGACCGATCTGGCCGACGCGCTGGCCGGGCTGGACGGCCCGGTGCTGCTGGTCGACGACCTGATCGACTCGGGTTGGACGATGACGCTGGTGGCTCGGGCCCTGCGCCGGGCCGGCGCGACCGACGTGCTCCCACTCGCCCTCGCCGTGGCCGGCTGACCCGCTGGCCTCGTGCCGGTCGCGCGGCCGGTCCTCGACGCTGCTCGGGTCCGCGTCGGCGTCCGTGCCCGGGTCGGGGCGTTGCCCGACGCTGCGGCGCGGGTTGCGCCCGTCGGGTGGCGCGGGTTGCGCCCGTCGGGTGGGAAGTTCCCGGGCGGCGTCGAGTGCGACGGTCGCCACGCTGTCCGGGCGTCGGCCTGACCCGGCCGGACGCGGCGGTACCGTGGGCGGCATGACCGACCAGCAGCCCGTCCGCCGCCCGTACCCCGGCGCGGACCTGACCGTCGGCGACGAGGCCAGCCAGGCGCAGGGCGTCGGGCGTGTCTGACCAGGTCTCCGCCGGGCCGGACCGGAGCACACTGCGGCTGGCGCTGGTGGTCGGCGGGCTGGTGTTGGCGGTGCTCCTCGGCTACGGCCTCGGCCGGTTGAACGCCAACGGTGCCGCCACCGGCAGCCCGTCGCTGGCCGCCGAGCACACCGACCCACCGGGCGTCGCACCGCACAACCATGGCAGCGCCGCAGGAGTCGATCAGGGCGCGGCCACCGAGCCGGGTGGTCTGGCGGTCAGCGCGGCCGGGTTCACTCTGGCCCCCCTGGCCACCGAGTTCGCGGTGGGTCGCCCCGGTCAGCTCCGTTTCCAGGTGCGCGACGCGCAGCGCCGGCCGGTCACCCGGTTCGCCATCGTGCACGACAAGCCGATGCACCTCATCGTGGTCCGGCGGGACCTGACCGGTTACCAGCACCTGCACCCGACCATGGCGGCGGACGGCACCTGGTCGGTGCCGTTGACCCTCGCGCAGCCCGGCCTCTGGCGCGCGTACGCCGACTTCACCGTGGTCGCCGACACCGGTGCGCAGACCGCGGTGACCCTCGGCACGGACCTGGTGGCGCCCGGCGACTACGAGCCCCGCCCACTGCCGGGGCCGGCCACCTCGACGACCGTGGACGGCTTCACCGTCGACTACCAGGGCACCCCGCAGGTCGGGACGACCGTGCCGCTGACCTTCCGGGTCGACGATGCTGGCGGTGCCGCCCGGCTGGAGCGGTACCTCGGGGCATACGGGCACCTGGTGGCGTTGCGCGAGGGCGACCTCGGCTATTTGCACGTGCACCCGGAGACCGAGCTGGTGGACGGTCAGATCAAGTTCTGGCTGACCACCCCCGGCCCGGGCCGCTACCGCCTCTACCTCGACTTCCAGGTCAACGCCGTAGTCCGAACCGCCGAATTCACCCTCACCGTCCCCTAGGCCCCGGCCCCCCACCCAGGCCCGGTGATCATGAAGTTATTGCCTCTCGCCACGGCGTGTCGTGGCAATAACTTCATGATCACGTCAGCGATCAGTGCGCTGACCACCACCGGTCAGCCCGCGAACGATCGTGCATGCCGCGCACGCAATCGCGTGTGGTCCGGCCTGTTCGGGGTCGGCGCGTCGTGATCGGGTCGGGCAGATGGGACAAAGACGCGTCGGAGTCGTTCGATCCGGTCGTGTCTGGAGTGCTCATGCGGTCTCGTTCTGAAGGGCGGGGCCGAGGAGGAGCCCACCGTCGATGACGTACTCCGAACCGGTGATGAACGCCGCGTCCGATGACGTGAGGAAGAGGAGAAGACGGGTGACGTCGGTCGGCTCGCCGAGGCGGGGGATGGCGAACGGCTCGGGTGAGTAGAAGTCGGCGATTGCTGCGGTGGCGCCAGCCGCTGGTTCATGGATGAAGGACGTCGAGATCACGCCGGGGTGGATGGTGTTCACACGGATGTGGTCGCGGCCGAGTTCGAGCGCTGCCGTTCGGGTGAGTCCTCGCACCGCCCACTTGCTGGCGACGTAGGGCGCGTAGTGAGCCGTGCCACCCAGGCCCATGATCGAGGCGATGTTGACGATGGCTCCCCCTGCCGCGCGGCGCAGAGCCGGGGTGGCGACCTTGATGCCGAGGAAGGTCCCCGTGAGGTTGATGTCGAGGATGCGCCACCAGGTCGCCTGCTCCGTGTTCTCGATCGGCGCCGGCGGGTTCTGGACACCCGCATTGTTGACAAGCACGTTCAGGGCGCCGAAAGCGCTTTCGGCGGCTAGCACAGCGGCGGCCCACGAGCTCTCGTCGGTGACGTCGAGGCGGGTGAAGCGAGCACGGGGCCCGAGTTCGCCGGCGAGAGCGGCGCCGCGCTCGGCGTCGATGTCCCCGATCACCACGTTCGCTCCCTCCGCGTGAAAGGCGCGTACGTGGCTCGAGCCCTGGCCGCCGGTCCCACCGGTCACGAGCACGGTTTGGTTGTCGAAGCGGTTCATCAGATGTTCCTTCGCCAAGGGGGGGTGTCCGACCGGGGATCATCGGCGATGAACGCCGGCCGATGGTGAGCCGAGCGACTCACCATTGGCCTGACGCTACGCCGGTGGCAGTGGCGAGTCAAGCCACTCACCTCGTATGCTCGGTCCATGAGCAGGGTCGTGACGACGTACCACCAGCGCGTCGCCCAGGAGAAGCGCGCGCTGATCGTGACGGCCGCGACCGCACTGTTCCTCGAGTTGGGCTACGACCGGACGTCGCTGGCGCGGATAGCGGACCGCTCGGGCGTCTCGCGGGCCACCTTGTTCAAGCAGTTCCCGAGCAAGGCCGCCCTGTTCGACGCCATCGTCACGGAGTCTTGGTCAACCGCTGACGAGGGGGAGCCCCCGCCGGCAGGCAACGTCGTTGACGGGCTCGGCGCCATCGGTCACCGTTACGCCGAGCTGTTGAGCCGACCCCAGATGACCGACCTGTTCCGGATCGTCATCGCCGAGCTGCCACGGTTCCCCGAACTGGCCCACGCGCAGTTCTCGCACGGGAAGATGCCCTACTTTGAGTCCGTACGCGGCTACCTCCTGGCCGAGCACGAGGCGGGAACGGTGCGGATTGAGGACGTGGACGTCGCAGCCACCCAGTTCCTGGGCATGATCTCCAACTACGTCTTCTGGCCGAAACTCCTCGTGCCGGACTGGGAGGTGAGCGCCGTACGCATCGCGCAGGTGGTCGACGAGGCAGTCAAGACCATCGCCGCACGGTACGGCGCGACCGGCGCATCAGGCGAATGACGTTCCCGGCGCCTTTCGTCAACGATCAACCGCTACCAGATCGGCAGGACACGCCCTAGCCGGCTCGGCGGATGGGGCGGCGGGCCAGGTAGCGGAGCAGGTCGCGGATGTGGTGCTTCTCCTCGGCGGGGACCGTCGGGTCGGCCAGTCGGTCCAGAATGGCCCGGACGTCGGCCTCGACCGGGCCGTCGTCGTGGCGTCGGCGGGGCGCCGGGCCGGCGTCGGGCAGCCCGAGCGCGCGGAACGCGGCGGCGACCGGTAGATCCAGTGCGGCGCAGAAGCCGCGCACCTTGGCCAACTCCGGATAATCCTGCCAGTCACCGGCCAGCCAGCGAAACACGGTGGATCGACCCACGCCCGTGTGCGAGGCAAGATCAGTCACGGTCCAGCCACGTTCGTCGCGAGCGTCATCGATGGCACGCCGGACGAAGCGGGCGAAGGCCATCTGCGGTGATACGTCGGCTGATCCCATCCCTGTGTGTCTTCCCCTCCTGCCGGAGCACCGGGACGATGCGCCTTCCGAGGGTAGTACGCCAGGAGGCGGAAACAATTGACTGACCGCACAAACTGTCCCGTGGACGAGACTTTTCTCTAGAAGCGTGTGTGCAGAACGAAAATTGCATCCAGCGATCTTCATCGTTCTTCCATTAAGCTCGGTGCCCGTCCCGACATGGCGTCTGTCGCCTGCCGCGTCCGACCGGACCACCGCCGAGGAGCACCATGGCCGATTCGAGCCGCCCCCAGCCGTACCAGCCCGGTGCGGTGAGCCTCTTCTTCGTCGCCAAGGCCGGCGTCTTCGCTGCCGCGTTCTGGATCTGGTTGCTGGTCCTGGTGCTCCGCACCGACTCCGCGACCGGTCTCCAGGTGCTGGCCGCCACCGGCACCATCACCACCACGTTGGCCGCGGTCCTGCTCGGTGCCCGGATGGCGTTGCAGCACAACGCCGCCATCCGGCACGCCGAGGTGAAGAAGCTGCTGGTGGACATCTCCTGGAACGCCTTTGCGGCAGCCGGCAACGCCGAGACCGGGGGCAAGGTCGTACCATTCCCGACCGCCCCGAGCGACGGCGAGTGGGCCCAGCGGCCCGCCGTCGACCGGGTGTCGGTCCTCGACCGTGGTGCCAGCGAGCGCAACGGCGGCCGGGACCGCGGGGACCGTCGGCGTCAGCCACCCAGAAGCTAGGAGGCGGGCGTCTCTCCGGCGGCCAGCAGGGTCTCCAGCCGGGGGGTAACCCGCCACTGGTCCACCAGCTCGCGATACTCCGCGCGCTGCGGCTCGGTCGCCTCGGCGCCGGTACGACGTGCCCGGATCAGCAGGTTACGCGGCGTGTGCTGCGAGTCCACGAACTCCACCACCTCGGCCCGGTACCCGTGCACCCGCAGCAGCCCGGCGCGCAGGGCGTCGGTGAGCACGTCGGCGAAGCGCTCGCGCAGGATGCCCTGCCGGGTCAGCAGCTCGTACGGGGCCGGGGCGGGGTGGGCGCGGAGCTGCTTCGCCAGATCGTGGTGGCAGCACGGCGCGGCCAGCACCCAGCGGGCCTCCCAGCGCACCGCGCGGGCCAGCGCCTCATCGGTGGCGGTGTCGCAGGCGTGCAGCGCCAGCACCAGGTCGGGGGCCCGGTCGACGACGGCGTCGGCGATCGTCCCGGCGACGAAGCTGACCTGGTCGGCCCAGCCCAGCCGCTGCGCCAGCTCGGTGTTGCGCCGCCGCTGGTCCTCCCGGACGTCCACGCCGATCAGCTGGACGTCGAGCCCTCGACTGGTCAGGTAGCGGTACGCGGCGAACGTCAGGTAGGCGTTGCCGCAGCCCAGGTCGACCACCCGCAGCGGGCCGGTCAACTCGTCGGGCAGGGTCGCGGCCAGGGCCCGCAGGAACGCGTCCACCTGACGGCGTTTCGCCGCCGAGCCGCCGATCTCCGCGAAGATCGGGTCACCCGGGTCGAGCAGATACTCCTTCGTCCGGTCATTTCCGCCGGGCGTCGCCGCCGGACGCGCGGTCACGGCCCGGTGCACCTGCGCCTCGCCGGACTTGGTCACCCGTAGTTGCAGTGTCGCGGCGGTGGTCTCCACGTGCCAGTTGCCGAACGGCTCGGCGAGCAGTTCGTCGACCGCCGCAGCGGCCTCGGGACCGGAGGCGATGTTGCGGGTGTACGGGCGAGCGCCGTCGGACGTGGTGATTTGCATCCGGGGCCCGGCCTTGAGCGTCACCGGCCGCAGTTCGGCCCGCTCAACGGTGGGGCGGCGGCCGCGGCGACGTCCGGCGGCGACCGCCCGGGTCAGCGCGGGGTCGAGCAGCAACGCCCGGATCTCGATCAGGGCGGCGTCCAGTGGTTCCGGCATCGTTCCATCTTCGGCAGGTGGGGTGGGAGAAGGGAACATCCCCCGCACCGCGCGAGGCGGTGCGGGGGATGTCAGGTGTGACTGGTGGTCAGTCGGCGGTCGCCTCGGCCGGCGTACCCGCACCGGAACCGCCACCACGGCGGCGTCGGCGGCGGCGCGGCTTGGACGCCTCGCCGTCGGACGCGGTGGCCGGCTCGGCGGAGCCAGCGTCGGCGGAGATCACGGCGGTGGCCTCGCCCGCGACCACCTCGCCGGCCCGGCGGCGACGCCGGCGGCGGGGGGTACGGGCGTCTTCGTCGGCGGCGTCGGCCGCAGGTGCCTCGGCGACGGCCGGCGTGCCCGCGTCGGAGCGGTCGCGGCGACCATCGCCCCGACCACGGCGCTCGCCGCGACCCTCACCACGGCTCTCGCCGCGTCGGGAGCCCCGACCACCGCTGTCGCCCCGGCGCGAGCGGGTCGTTCCACCCAAATCCTCTTCGATCTCGGCGGACAGCCCGGCCCGGGTGCGCTCAGCCGTGGGCAGCGTGCCGCTGACCTCGGTGGAGATGTGCAGGTCGGTGTAGAGGTGCGGCGACGTGTGGTACGTCTCCGGCGGCTCCGGCATGTCCAGACCGAGGGTCTTGTCGATGATCCGCCAGCGCGGCATGTCGTCCCAGTCGACGAAGGTCACCGCGACACCCGTCGCGCCGGCCCGGCCGGTACGACCGATCCGGTGGGTGTAGGTGTCCTGGTCTTCCGGGCAGTCGTAGTTGATGACGTGGGTGACGCCGGTGACGTCCAGCCCACGGGCCGCCACGTCGGTGGCGACCAGGATGTCGATCTTGCCGGCCCGGAAGGCCCGCAGGGCCCGCTCGCGGGCGCCCTGACCGAGGTCACCGTGCACCGCGGCAACCGCGAACCCGCGGAAGTCGAGATCCTCGGCGACCCGGTCGGCGGCGCGCTTGGTACGCGTGAAGATCATGGTCAGCCCGCGCCCCTCCGCCTGGAGGATGCGCGCCACCACCTCGACCTTGTTCATCGAGTGGGTGCGGTAGACCAGCTGCTGGGTCTGCGGCGACGGGCCGGTCTCGGCGGTGTGCCCGGCGTGGATCGTCATCGGCTGACGCAGGAAGCGCCGCGACAGGGTGACGATCGGGTCCGGCATGGTGGCCGAGAAGAGCATCGTCTGCCGGTCTTCCGGAAGCATCGCCAGGATCTTCTCGACGTCGTCGAGGAAGCCCAGGTCGAGCATCCGGTCGGCCTCGTCGAGCACGAGTGCGTGCACCCGGTCCAGCCGGAGGTGCTTCTGCTTCTGCAGGTCCATCAGCCGGCCCGGGGTGCCGACCAGGATCTCGACGCCCTTGCGCAGCGCGTCGATCTGCGGCTCGTACGCCACGCCGCCGTAGATCGGCAGCACTCGGACGCCACGCGTCCGGCCGGCGGCGGCCAGGTCCTTGGCGACCTGGATGCCCAGCTCACGGGTGGGGACGACGACCAGCGCCTGCGGGACGCCGTCGCTGCCCTCGCCCGGGGCGAAGACCCGGTCGAGCAGCGGAACGCCGAAGCCGAGGGTCTTGCCGGTGCCGGTCGGCGCCTGACCGATCAGGTCGACGCCGCGCAGCGCGATCGGAATCGCGTACTCCTGGATGGCGAAGGCGCGGGTGATGCCGGCCGAGGCCAGGGCCTCGACGGTCTCGGCGCGGGCGCCGAGTGCGGCGAACGTGGGGGCCTCCGGTCGAACCGGGGCGGTGGGGGCCAGTTCCTGGCCGTCCAGCAAATCTTGAGTCAGGTCGCTCATGTGGATGTGGGGGTGCCCTCTCGTGGGTGCGCCCGTCATGTCCTCAGGGCGCGTTCGGTATGACGCGGGCCACACGGTCGGCGGCAGATTGCCGAGCCGGACCGGGCCGCACGCGCGCCGCGGGCTGAGCTTCGATCAGATCGGCGCCCACGGCAACTGCTCCATGTTACCTGAACAGGCAGGTCCCCGTCCCGATTCCCAGCCGGCCCCTGGGCACGCGGGGCAAGCAAATGTGACCCACACCACATCAACTCCCCGTCCGCCCCACCCCGATGGTGTCGATCTCGTAGCTGAGCCGGGGTGCGAAGTTCGCGAGACATGCCAAGGCGGGCACCACCGCTCCGTGATCGACCGGAACGGCGCGGGACGCGGGTGCGGGCGGGCACGCGGTAGCCTGCCGCTCGTGTCCGCCTCCGGTTCCGCGTACGCCGACCTGCTGGGCCTGGTCGCCTTTGGTGAGCTGCTCGCCTTCGAGCGGATGGCCGGTGACGCCCGGCTCGCCCCTGACCTGCGCCGCCGGGCCGCGCTGAACGAGATGGCCGCGGCCGAGATCGCCAACTACCGGCGCCTCGCCGACCGGCTCACCGCGCTGGGCGTGCGGCCGGAGGACGCGATGGCGCCCTATGTCGAGCCGTTGCAGGCGTACCACGATTCGACCGAGCCACGGGACTGGGCGGAAGTCGTCACCAAGGCGTACGTCGGCGACGCGATCACCGACGACTTCGTTCGCGAGATCGCCGATGCGCTGGAGGAACCGGACCGGGCGCTGGTGCTGGACGTCCTGCACGACTCCCGGTACGCGGACTTCGCCGCAGCCGAGATCCGGGTGGCCGTCGCCGACGACCCCCGGATGGCTGGCCGACTCTCGATGTGGGCCCGGCGGCTGGTCGGAGAGGCGCTCTCGCAGGCCGGCCACGTCGCCGCCGAGCGGGCCACCCTCACCGCGCTGATCGCGCGGGACGGCCGGGTCGACGTGCCGGGGCTGTTCGGCAGGCTCACCACCGCGCACACCGCGCGGATGGCCGCCGCCGGGCTGAACAACTGAGCCGCCGGGCTGAACAACTGACCAGCCAGGCGGGGCGGGCCGGTGCCGGCCTGCGGCAGGTGGGCCGAGCGCCAACCTGCCGCGATGGCCGGACCGTCAGCGGACGGTGAACCCGACCGCCCGGGGCGACGCCTCGGCGATCTCGACGTAGGCGACCTTCTCGATCGGAACGATGACCCGCCGGCCCTTCTCGTCGGTCAGGGAGAGCGTGCCGCCGTTGCCGGCGAAGGCGTCGGTCACGAGCTGCTCGATCTCGGCCGGCGACTGCGCGCTGTCCAGTACCAGCTCGCGCGGCGCGTACTGCACGCCGATCTTGACCTCCACTGTGCCTCCTCAACTGGGGCGAAAGAACCGCCCTGCGAAGGCTATCCGATCACGGGGTCGGCGGTCAGGCTGACTCACCTTGCAGCGGGAAGCTCGCGATGCCCCGCCACGACAGCGCGGCCACCAACGCCTCGGCCTCGGCCTTCGGCACCTGCCGGCCGCCGGCCAGCCAGAACTGCGCGGCCGTCTCCGCCGCCCCGACCAGCCCGGAGGCGAGCAACTCGGCGTGCGCCCGGCTCACGCCGGTGTCCGAGATGATGGTGTCGGTGATCGCCGCGATGCAACCCTGCTCGACCCGCTCCACCCGCTGCCGCACCGCCGGGTCGTTCCGCAGATCCGACTCGAAGACGAGCCGGAACGCCTCGCTCTCGTGGTCGACGAAGTCGAAGTACGCCCGTACCGACGCGCTGACCCGCTCCTTGTTGTCGCTGGTGCCGCGCATCGCGTCCTGCACCTGAGCGACGATGGCGTCACAGTGCGTGTCGAGCAGCGCCAGGTAGAGGTCCATCTTTCCGGGAAAGTGTTGGTAGAGCACCGGCTTCGAGACCCCGGCCCGCTCGGCGATGTCGTCCATCGCGGCGGCGTGGTAGCCCTGCGCGACGAACACCTCCTGCGCCGCAGCGAGAAGCTGCTTACGACGCGCGGAGCGGGGCAGGCGGGTGGGCCGGCCAGCGGTCTGTGCACCGTTCCCCGCAGCGGTCATGGGATCCTCCGAGTTCTCCGTACGAGCCGGCATTTTCCCCCCAGACCGGGCGAGGCCCGTGACCTCGGTCGTGGAAATGGCCCGCCGCTGTAACTTATCGCCACTCTCGGCACACGGTAGCCTCAGCGGGGGCGACCAAGGAGCGCGCGGTGAGTGAAACAGGGCAACCCGGAGCCGCCACCCCGGGAGATCACGGTGACGGAGCGGGTCAGCACGACGACCCGAGCCGTTCCGTCAGTGGGTGGGCGCCTCCGGCGGGTGGGTGGCCCCGAGCCGCCGACCGCGAGGACGCCCGGGACGAGGCGCCGCGCTGGCAGCCGGACCCCGCGTCGGGCTGGCGAACCTCCTCGACACGGCATGGCGACCTGCCATCGCCGCTGGTCGGGCGGTCGAGCGACCCGGAGTCGCCGGCCCGCAGCAACGGCCACCACGTCAACGGCGTGCACTCCTCGGACGACGTCAACGGCGTCCACCAGCCCGGTCTGGAACCGCCCGCGGGACGCCCCACGCCGGTGAGCGCACCGCCCGGGCTGCCCGCCGAGGGTCGCCCGGCCAGCGACCGGCTCGTGGTGCCCGCCCAACGTCCCGCACCGCCGACGGAGCAGGGTGCCGCCGAGCCCGACCCGGGCCCCGCCCCACACTCCACCGTCGATCCGGCTGCCGCGCATCGGGCCCGTTGGGCCGAGCCCGGGTTGCCCACCTCGGCCCCGCCGGCCGTCCAGGTGCCGCCGGTCGGCACCGCCGCGTCGGGTTTCGAGGTGCCGCCCGGCTTTTACGCGCCCACCGGCGAGCGGCTGACCGCCGACGAGCAGCCGACCGCCCCACGCGACTGGCGGGACCCGCGCGCACCGGAGCCCGCGGCGACCTCGGGACGCACCCCGGGCCCGGCCGGGCCCGCCGACGAGGGCGAGCCCGGTCGTGCTGCCGAGGGTTCCCGGCCGGCGGAGACGCATCGCGCCGGGGACGCGCACCGACCCGGCGACACGCACCGGGCCGGGGAGTCGCCGGCCATCGAGCCCGACTGGTCGGGGCCGAGCTGGAACCGTCCGAGTTGGGGTGGCGGGTGGGCCCCGCCCTGGTCCCGCCAGGACGACGAACCGGCTGGCCCGGCGGCACGAGACGAGCCGGCGCCGGACTGGGTCGGTGAGCCCCACCAGCCGTACGAGCCGGTGCGCGCCGAGGTGCCTCGCCCGTACGAGCCGGTGCGTGCCGATCCGCCCCGTGCCTACGAACCCGGCCGGGCTGAATCCGAGTCCGCGCCGGAGCGCCCCGCCGAACCGACCAGCGCGCCACCGGCCGACCGGCCGTCCTGGGCGGGTGGTGTGACGCCGACCAGTGGTCCGCCCGCTGACCGGCCGTCCTGGGCGGGGTCCGCGGCGAGCAGTGGGCCCCGGGCCGACCGGCCGTCCTGGGCGGGCGGGGTCGACCCCGAGCCCACCAGCGCGCCGCCCGCGCGGCCCTCCTGGGCTCAGGGGTCTGATCCCACACCGACCAGCGTGCCGCCGGTGCGGCCGTCCTGGGCCGGCGGGTCCGAGGCGGCGACCAGCGTGCCGCCGGTACGACCGTCCTGGGCTGGCGGGTCCGAACCGCCCGCGACCAGCGCGGCGTCGACGCGGCCGTCCTGGGCCGGCGGTTCCGATCCGGCACCGGCCAGCTCCCCGCCGACGCGACCCTCCTGGGCCTCCAGCCCGTCACCGGTCGACCCGCCCGCAGCAACCGAGCCGTCACCTCCGGCACCCGCCGGACCGCCTCCGGCACCGGCCGGGCCACCTCCCACGCTGACCGAGGCGCCACCCGCCCCGGCAGGCCCGTCGCTGGTCGAGGAGCGCCCGTCCTGGACCGCCGGCTCGCCGACGGCGAGCAGCAGTTCCCGGGTTGAGCGGCCGGACTGGTCCGAGGGCCGGATCCCGGCGACGCCGATCGAGCGCCCGTCCTGGCCGGCCAGCCGAGCGGCCAGCGCCGGTGGGGGCGACGGTGGCGAGACGCCCGGCCGGTCCCGGCCCGAGGTCCGGCCGACCGCACCGTTCCGGCTCCGGCCGGCGACACCCGAGCCCGGTCCGTCACCCGTCGAGTCGCCCCCACCGGCCGCGCCGGCCAGCGACCCGCTGTCGAATGACGCCACACCGTCCCCCACCGCAGCGGTTCCGCCCACCGCCACGAAGGGTTCCGGCCGCCGCGACCAGCCCGCACCGGCGTCCGCCTCTTCCTACGCGGCGCGCCGATCCGCCCCCGACCCGACGTCGCCGGCCGGCGACGGCCGGCAGTCGGCCCCGAGCGCGGTGGTGCTGCCGCAGCGCGTCCCCGCGGAACCGGACGTGCCCGTCGTGCCGGAGCCGCCAGCCGTGGAGCCACCCGCCGAAACCCCGGAACTCGCCCGCATCGCCACCCACCTGCGTCGGGACGACGAGCCAGCCCCACTGCGGGAACGCCCCGAGGGGTTCGACGTCAACGCCATCCTGGACGCCGTCCGGGAGGTGGCCGGCGTCCGCGACGCGGCCCTGCGCCGTACCCCGGCTGGGGCGCACAGTCTGCGACTGGACCTGGCCGACGGCGCCGACCCGGCCGAGGTCAGCCGGCAGGTGGCCCGACTTCTTCAGGAGCGGATGGGGTTGGCCGCGGCCCCGCAGAACGTGCCCGGCCTGCCCAGCACGCCACCTGCGCCGGTTCGCCGTCGCGCGGCCGAGCCCCGACCCGCCGAGCGGCGTACCCCGGAAACTCAGAACGCGGCTTCCCGCGACCTCGGCGAGGTTCGGGCGGCCGAGCCGCCGACGGTCGTCCGCCCGCCCGGCGCTCGGGTCGAGGCCCCGCCGGCCGGCCCGGAGCAGCGCACCAGCACGGACCCGACGCGCCGCCGCCGGTCGAACGCCCCGCACCGGGGTCGCGCCACGGTGGAGGAACCCGGATCGGTCTCGGCCGCGCCGGCCGGCGCCGCGACCGGTAGCCCGGCGACGCTGGGCACGTCGTACTCCGGTGGTCAGGTGACCACGACGGAGTCGGCCCCGTCCCGGCCGCTGGAGACCGGCGGCACGCCGGGCCCCCGAGTGGTGATCGACCACGTTCAGGTCAGCACCTTCGGCCTGGACGCGAACGTGGAGGTCCGGCTGTTGGCCGGGGGCGACAGCGCCTCCGGGTACGCCACCGGACCGGCGGTGGACGGCTACGTGCTGCGGCTCTGCGCGGTGGCAGCGGCCGCCGCGGTGGACGAGTTGCTACGCGGCCCCGACAACGCCGAGCGGGGGCGCTGCTTCGTCGAACACGCGGCGGTGGTGCCGTTCGGCAATTGCGAGGTGGCCACCGTGGTGGCGCTGTTGGTCTGCGAGGGTTGGGTCGAGCAGCTCGCCGGGTCGGCCCTGGTCGCGGGTGATCCGCGTCAGGCGGTGGTCCGGGCGACGCTGGCGGCGGTCAACCGTCGGCTGGAGGCGCTGCTGTCCTGAGTGGTTGAAGGCAAACTGGAGGAATGAGACGCGCCACCCTCTGGCCGGACCACCTGCTCCCGGACGACCGCGTTCCGCCGCCGTGGCCGGGCCGGGAAGTCCGCCTCGACGGCCGGGTCACGTACGTGCGGGACACCCCGGCCACCGCGGCGGGCGCGGAGCCGGCGCTGTACGTGCACGGGTTGGGCGGGTCGTCGCAGAACTGGACCGACCTGGCCGGGCTGCTGGCCGACCGGCTGGACGGTCAGGCCATCGACCTGCCCGGCTTCGGCCGTAGCGAGCCGGGCCCGCGCTACACGATTCCGGCCTTCGCCGATCTGGTCGTCCGCTGGATCGAGCATTCCGGTCGGGGTCCGGTACACCTGTTCGGCAACTCGCTCGGCGGCGCGGTCGCGGTCCAGGTCGCCGGGCTCCGGCCGGACCTGATTCGCACCCTCACCCTGATCTCCCCGGCGCTGCCGTTCCTGGATTTCCGGCGCTCGTTGCAGGGGCGGATGCTGCCGGTGCTCGCCATTCCACGGGGTGAACGGCTGGTCGCCTGGCGACTCACCCAGCTCGCGCCCGAGGTGATGGCCCAGCAGGTGCTGGAGGCGTGCGTCGCCGACCTCAGCCGGATCTGTGATCAGCGCCGGGCCGAGGCGCTGGAGGAGATCCGGGTGCGGTACGAGGCCGAGCACTACGCCGCCGCGTACGTCCGGACGTTCCGTGGGCTGGTCTCCAGTTTTCTGCGCGCGTACCTGCCGGGGCCGGGGTCGCTGTGGCGCCTCGCCGAGGCGGTACGCGCGCCGACCCTGGTGGTGGGCGGTCGCCAGGACCGTCTGGTCGACGTGCGGGTCGCGCCGCAGACCGCCCGGGTCATTCCGGACAGCCGATTGATGATGCTCGACGGTGTCGGTCATGTGGCGCAGTTGGAGGTTCCCCGGCTGGTTGCCCGCGCGGTGGTCGGCCTGCTCGCCGAAACGGGGGACGCCGCCGGGCGGTCTGATCTGGCAGGCTGACCTGGATGCCCAGCTCAGCCCGCCCCCCTGGTCGCCGTCGGCGACGTTTCGCGCTGCTCGCCCAACTGGTGGCGGTGGTGGTGGCCGTCGGCGCGGCGGTGACCGTGATCGCCGAGGGGCCGGGTGGGCATCCTGGCGCCGACCGGTTGGCCGCCGAGGAGATCGGCACGCCACCGCCGCTGGTGGCCGGGCCGCTGCCGCCGTCGGCCGACCCCTCGCCCGCCGACCCGGTCCCGTCCAGCCCGCCCCCGCTGTTGCGGGTGCCCGGCGCGGTTCCGAGCGCCGGCACGGGCAGTTTCGGCTACGACGCCCGCTCCGGCCCCGTGCTGGGTCGGGCAGGTGAGCTGCGGCGGTACCGGGTCGCGGTGGAGTCGGGCAGTGACGAGGACGCCGCCGAGTTCGCCCAGGCGGTTCAGGTGGCGCTCGCCGGGCCGGGCAGTTGGGTCGACAGCGGCCGGCTGCGACTACAGCAGGTGCCGGGGGCTGCGCCTCGCGACTTCACCGTCTACCTGGCCACCGCCCGCACCGCGGGTCGGATGTGCGCCAACGGTGGGGTGGACATCCGGGTCGGCGGTCGGCCGTACACGTCCTGTCGGGCACCCGGCCAGGTGATCATCAATCTGGATCGGTGGCGGTTGTCGGTGCCGCACTTCGTCTCGGCCGGCGTGCCGTTGACGGTCTACCGGACGTACGTGGTCAATCACGAGGTCGGTCACCAGCTTGGGCACCGGCACGAGCGGTGCCCCGGTGCGGGCCGGCCGGCGCCGGTGATGATGCAGCAGACGCTTTTCCTCAACGGGTGCCGGGTCAACCCGTGGCCGTACCTCGGCGGGCGTCGTTACACCGGCCCCGCCCTCTGAGTCGATCGGCCCGATCCACCGAGGATCACCCCCATCAGGCGTCTTGCGGCAATAGCGATAATAATGGAGAAATGCCCGAATAATCTGGCAGGCTCGACTCATGACGCCGTCGTCCCCTTACGGCCCGCCCCGGCCGCCCGACCACCGGTCGGCGCTCCGGGCTGTGCGTCCCGCGCTTGTTCGGATGGGCCGGCGTCGTCGCCGCAGCACGCTGCTCGGTCTGCTCGGTCTGCTCGTGCTCGCCGCCGCTATCGGTGTGACGGCGAGCCGGGACGGTGAGCAGTCAGGCGAGCCGCCGGCCAGCACCCAGGGCGGAATGGGTCATGGAGGTGGGGTGGCCGCGCACCCGGCGCCCACCAGTTACCCGTCGGTCGGAGCGGGTCGCTTCACAGCGGCCGACGGCGAGACACCGGTGCACGGCACGGACGGGCCGTTGCACCGTTACCGGGTCGTCGTCGAACGCGGCGCCGGCCAGGACGCCGACGTCTTCGCCGCCAGGGTGGACGAGGTGCTGGCCGACCCGCGCAGTTGGATCGCCTCCGATGAGCTGCGGGTGCAGCGGGTGGTCGACGCCGAGGCCGCCGACTTCACCATCTACCTGGCCACCCCGGTCACGTCCGAGCGGATGTGCGCCGAGGGCGGGTTGACCACCGAGCGCTACACCTCCTGCCGCCTGCCCGGTCAGGTCATCATCAACCTGGCCCGCTGGATGGAGGCGGTCCCCGACTACGGCGCCTCGCTGGACACCTACCGGACCTACGTCATCAACCACGAGGTGGGCCACGAGTTCGGCGAGGACCACGAGGCGTGTCCCGGCCCGGGAGAGCCCGCCCCGGTGATGCAACAACAGACGTACGGCCTGCACGGCTGCGTCGCCAACGCCTGGCCCTACCTCGACGGCCGTCGCTACGCGGGGGACATCGTCCCCTGATCGGCCGGCTCGTCGGTTATTCCCGCTCCCGCATACCGGACCACGTGTCGTCCCTCATGGCCGAGCGGGGCTCCCGCGAGCAACAATGGCGCGGTTCACACCGCCGATCCCGGGGAGTCCACCGTGTCGTTGCCCCCGCTCGTCGAACCCGCCGCCGAGCTGACCGTAGACGAGATCCGCCGCTACTCACGTCACCTGATCATTCCGGACGTCGGGGTGACCGGCCAGAAGCGGCTGAAGAACGCCCGGGTGCTCTGTGTCGGCGCTGGTGGCCTCGGCTCGCCCGCCCTGATGTACCTCGCCGCGGCGGGGGTCGGCACGCTCGGCATCATCGACTTCGACACCGTCGACGAGTCCAACCTCCAGCGCCAGATCATCCACGGCGTCTCCGACATCGGCCGGTCCAAGGCCGAGTCCGCCGCCGCGTCGATCCGCGAGATCAACCCCCTGGTCAACGTGGAGATCCACAACACCGCGCTGGACCGGGAGAACGTCCGCGAGATCTTCGCCCAGTACGACCTGATCGTCGACGGCACGGACAACTTCGCCACCCGCTACATGGTGAACGACGCGGCGGTGCTGCTCGGTAAGCCGTACGTCTGGGGCTCGATCTACCGCTTCGACGGTCAGGCGTCGGTGTTCTGGGCCGAGCACGGCCCCTGCTACCGCTGCCTCTACCCGGAGCCGCCGCCGCCCGGCATGGTCCCCTCCTGCGCCGAGGGTGGAGTGCTCGGCGTGCTCTGCGCGTCGATCGGCTCGATCCAGGTGAACGAGGCGATCAAGCTGCTCACCGGCATCGGTGAGCCGCTGGTCGGCCGCCTGATGGTCTACGACGCCCTGGAGATGGAGTACCGCAAGATCAAGGTCCGCAAGGACCCGAACTGCGCGCTCTGCGGCGACAACCCGACGGTCACCGACCTGCTGGAAGACTACGAGGACTTCTGCGGCGCGGTCTCCGAGGAGGCCCAGGAGGCGACGGTCGACTCGACCATCACCGCGCTGGAGCTGAAGGAGTGGCAGGACGCCGGCAAGCACATCTTCCTCGTCGACGTGCGGGAGCCGGCCGAGTACGAGATCGTCCAGATCCCCGGCGCCACCCTGATCCCCAAGGGCGACATCATCTCCGGCGAGGCCCTCGCGAAGCTGCCGCAGGACCGGCAGATCGTGCTGCACTGCAAGTCCGGCGTCCGCTCGGCGGAGGCGCTCGCCGCGCTCAAGGCGGCCGGTTTCAAGGACGCTGTGCACGTGCAGGGCGGCGTGCTCTCCTGGATCAAGCAGATCGACCCGTCGCTCCCGGCGTACTGACCGATCGGGCCGGGTGGGCCCACTCGGCCACGTCGCCGAGCCGGGGCGGCCCACCCGGCCGCCCCGGCAAATCGACGCAGATCACGCCGAGCGGCCGTCCCGCCGGAGCGACGCAGCCAGTCCGGGCTGGCCGATTCTCCGAGGCGGCATCGCGTCTGCGCAGGTAGCGTCTCCGCCGTGGTCGACTTGGAAGCCGCGATCGGGTTCGTCGTGGCGCATGGGGATGCGGTGGAACGCGCCCGCCTCTCCTGGCTCCGCAACGGCACTACCGTGCCCGACGGGTTGCTGGAGACGGCCGAGGTCGGCCAGTCACCAGACGGCGGCTGGCCGGCCACCTGGGGCGGCGAGGTCGCCTCGATCGACGCCACCTGCTTCCGGCTCGCCGAGCTGGACGACCTGGGCGCGCTGGGCCGTCCCGCCGCCCGGCGCGCACTGGACTGGCTGGCGTCCCGACAGCAGGCCGACGGCGGTTGGGAAGAGGACGCGTCGCTGGCCGACTCGGCACCGGAGTGGGCCCGGCCCGGCGATCCGGAGGCCGGGTTCCTCGTGTCGGCCAACGCCGGTTTCTGGCTCACCGTCGCCGGCCTGGACGCCCGGGCCTCGGGTCCGCTCGACCACCGGGTCGGTGGGGCGTACGCCGGGGTGGTGCAGGCAGCGGCCCACTCGCTGGCCACGCGGCTGCGCCCGGACGGTAGCTGGCCGTCGTTCCTCGCCGCCGGCTGGCTGAGCGCGGCCGTGCTGCACCGGCAGGAGATGTTTCAGGAGTCGGCCCGGATCCAGGTGGTGCTCGCCGAGCGGATGCCGAAGATGTCCCCGGGTGACGTGGCGTGGCTGGCGGCCACGCTGCGCCGAGCCGGCGTCGACCCACAGGACTGGATCATGGTGCGGGCGCTGCGCCGGCTGGCCGAGACCCAGCGCAGCGACGGCGGCTGGGAGAGCGACGACGGCCACCAGTTCGACGTGCACGCCACGCTGGCCGCGATCCGGGCGGCCCGCCCCACCCCGCCCGGCTGAGCCGCCGCCGCTAGCGCAGGTGCCCGTCCCCGGTGACGACGTACTTGGTGCTGGTCAGCTCGGGCAGGCCCATCGGACCGCGGGCGTGCAGCTTCTGGGTGGAGATGCCGATCTCCGCGCCGAAGCCGAACTCGCCCCCGTCAGTGAACCGGGTCGAGGCGTTCACCATCACCGCCGCCGCGTCCACCCGGGCCACGAAGTCGCGGGCCGCGCTCGCCGAGTCGGTGACGATCGCCTCGGTGTGCCCGGTGCCGTACCGGCGGATGTGCGCGACCGCCGCGTCCAGCGAGTCGACCACCGCCACCGAGATGTCGGCGGACAGGTACTCGGTGGCGTAGTCCTCCTCGGTGGCCGGGACCACGGCGGCGGAGTACGCGGCCACCTCGGGTGAGCCGTGCACGGTCACCCCCGCCTCGGCGAACGCCGCCAGCACCGGTGGCAGGAACGCGTCGGCGATGCCCGCGTGCACCAGCAGCGACTCGGCCGTGTTGCAGGTGGACAGGCGCTGCGTCTTGGCGTTCAGCGTCACCGCGACGGCCTTCGCCAGGTCGGCGGCGGCATCGACGTAGACGTGGCAGTTGCCCACCCCGGTCTCGATCACCGGCACTGTCGACTCCTCGACCACGGTGCGAATCAGCGACGCCCCACCGCGCGGAATGAGCACGTCGACGAGCCCTCGGGCGCGCATCAGCTCCTTGACCGAGTCGCGGGAGCTGGCGTCGAGCAGCTGCACCGCGTCGGCGGGCAGACCGGCCCCGGCGACCGCGTCGCGCAGCACCGCGACCAGCGCGGCGTTCGAGTGCGCGGCCGACGACGACCCGCGCAGCAGCGCCGCGTTGCCGGACTTGAGGCAGATCCCGGCGGCGTCCACGGTCACGTTGGGCCGCGCCTCGTAGATGATGCCGACCACCCCGAACGGCACCCGGATCTGGCGCAGCTCCAGGCCGTTGGGCAGGGTGGACCCGCGGACCACCTCGCCGACCGGGTCGGGCAACGCGGCCATCTCGCGCAGCGCGTCGGCGATGCCGGCCACCCGCCCCGCGTCGAGCGCGAGCCGGTCCAGCACGGCTGCGGTCAGCCCGGCCTCGCGGCCGGCCGCCAGGTCCGTCTCGTTCGCGGTCAGGATCTCCGGGGTACGCGCCACCAGCGCGTCGGCCATCGCCACCAGCGCGGCGTCCTTGACCGTACGCGTGGCCACGGCCAACTCCGCGGCGGCGTCCCGTGCCCGTCGCGCCTGCTCAACGACGCTCATGCCAGCACTCCTCGGTGGTGGGGGGAAGGTCCTCGGTTCACAGCAGCACCAGGTCGTCGCGGTGGACGACCTCTCGTTCGTACGCCGGGCCGAGCGCCGCGGCGAGTTCGGACGTGGAGCGGCCGAGCAGCCCGGGCAGCTCCACCGCGTCGTAGTTGACCAGCCCTCGGGCGACCGACGCGCCGGCGGTGTCCACCAGGTCCACCGGGTCGCCGGCCGTGAACGTGCCGTCCACGGCGGTGATACCGGCCGGGAGCAGCGACTTGCGCCGCCCGACGACGGCGGCGACCGCGCCCGGGTCGAGGTGCAGCCGTCCCCGGGGCGAGGTGGCGTGGGCCAGCCAGAACAGCCGGGCCGTCGGGCGTCGCCGCTGCGGGTGGAAGAGCGTGCCGACCGGTTCGCCGGCCAGTGCCGGCGTGGCCAGGTCGGCGGCGGTGAGCACCACCGGGATGCCGAAGCCGGTGGCGATCCGGGCGGCCTCGACCTTGGTCACCATGCCGCCGGTGCCGACGCCGGCGCGGCCGGCCCCGCCGATGGTGATGCCGGCGAGGTCCGCGTCGTCACGAACCTCGGCGATCCGGGTCGAGTCGGGTTTGGTGGGGTCGCCGGTCCAGAGGGCGTCCACGTCGGAGAGGAGCACCAGCAGGTCGGCGTGCACCAGCGCGGCCACCAGCGCGGCCAGCCGGTCGTTGTCGCCGAACCGGATCTCCTGGGTGGCCACCGTGTCGTTCTCGTTGACGATCGGCACCGCCCGCAGGTCGAGCAGCTTGCGCAGCGTCCGGTAGGCGTTGCGGTAGTGCGCTCGCCGGGTCACGTCGTCGACGGTGAGCAGCACCTGCCCGACGGTGCGGCCGTGTCGGGCGAAGCTGGCCGCGTACCGGCCGATCAGAAGCCCCTGCCCGACGCTGGCGGCGGCCTGCTGGGTGGCCAGGTCACGCGGGCGTCGGGGCAGCCCGAGCGGGGCGAGCCCGGCGGCGATGGCGCCGGAGGACACCAGCACCACCTCGCGCCCTTCGGCGGTGAGCCGACCGAGGGTGTCGACCAGCGTGTCGACGCGCTCGTCGGCCAACCCGCCGGTGGCGGTGGTCAACGAGGAGGATCCGATCTTGACGACGACCCGCCGGGCCGTCGTGACTGCGTCGCGCACCCGACCATTCTGCGTGGTCACGGACGCACCGCCCGCTAGCGTTCCCATATGGTGGCGGATTGTGACTCCTGACGAGTATGTCGAGGCGGTGCTCGACCTGGTCGAGCGGATCCCGGAGGGCCGGGTCATGTCGTACGGCGGGGTGGCCGACGCGCTGTCCGAGCGCTCGGGGCGTGCCTCGGCCCGGCTGGTCGGCAACATCATGGCCCGGCACGGGGGCTCGGTGCCGTGGCACCGGGTGGTGGCGGCGAGTGGTCGACTGCCACCGGGGCACGAGCGGGAGGCGCGGGCCCGACTGCGGGCCGAGGGAGTGCCGCTGCGCGGCGAGGGTGTGGACATCGCGGCGGCGGCCTGGTCGCCGGACGAGGGGATGTGACCACCGGCGGGCGTGACCTGTCGCGGGCGGGACGTGCCACACCGACGGTGACGGCGGTTGCGGGCCTGCGCTGCCGTCAACCTGACTGTTCGGCTGTGCGTACCAGGGCCGGCAGGTTGGTCAGCCCTCGAAATAACGTGAGTAACATTCGGGCCCATGAAAACGCCGCCGGGCGCCGGCTCGTCAGCCACCGGCTCGCTGCCCCGATCGGTGCACGCCGGCTACGCGCTCGGTTCCCTGGCGACCGGAGCGTTCGGCACCGTGCCCGGTCTGCTGCTGCTGCCGTACCTGACCGACACACTGGGCGTGGCCGCCGGGCTGGCCGCCCTGCTGGTGTTGCTGCCCAAGGCATGGGATGTGCTGGTCAACCCGGTCGCCGGGCGGATCTCCGACCGCACCCGGTCGCGGTGGGGCGCCCGCCGGCCGTACCTGCTCGTCGCCGGCCTCGCGCTCGCCGTCCTGTTCGCGTCGATCTTCGCCGCGCCCTTCGGTAACGGCTCGGGCGCCGCGGCGTACGTGGCGTTCGCCTTCCTCGCCACCGCCACCGCGTTCGCGTTCTTCCAGGTGCCGTACGTGGCGATGCCGGCGGAGCTGACCGGCGACTACGCCGAGCGCACCCGGTTGATGACCTGGCGGATCGCGGTGCTGGCGCTGGCCATCCTGGTCTCCGGCGCGGTCGCGCCGCTGGTGGTGAGCGCCGGTGGTGACGGCGTGGCCGGGCACCGCTGGATGGGGCTGTTCGTGGCGGTGCTGATCGCCCTCGGCGCCCTCGGCGCGTTCCTGGGCACCCGGTCCGCGCCGACCGGCACGGTGGGCGAGAGCGAGCCGACCCTGCGCGCCCAGCTCGCCGTGGCCGGCGCCAACCGCCCGTTCCGGGCGCTGCTCATCTGCTTCGTGGTGCAGTCCGCCGGGGTCGCCACGATCCTGGCCGGGGTCAACTACTTCGCCGGGCAGATCCTGCGCGACGAGGAGAGCGGGCCGACCCTGCTCTTCGTCTGCTTCGTCGGGCCGGCGCTGCTGGTGATGCCGATCTGGAGCCGGATCGGTGCCCGGCTGGGCAAGCGCACCGCCCTGGTCGTCGCCTCGCTGATCCTCGCCGTCGGTGCGTTCGCCCTGGTGGCCGCCCCGGTGCTGCCGGCGGTGGCCGTCTATCTCGTAGTCGCGCTGATCGGCGTGGGGTACGCCGGGCAGCAGGTCTTCGCGCTGGCCATGTTGCCGGACTGCATCGCGCACGAGACGGCGCGCACCGGTCGACGGCAGGCGGGCGTCTTCACCGGGCTGTGGACCGCCGGGGAGACCTTCGGCTTGGCGCTCGGCCCGGGTATCTACGGACTGGTGCTCCAGCTCTCCGGCTACGTGTCCTCCGACACCGGCTCGGCCGCGGCCCAGTCCGACACGGCGAGACTGGGTGTCCTCCTCGGCTTCACGCTGATCCCGGCCCTGCTGATCGCCCCTCCGATCCTCCTGCTCCGCCAGTACACCCTCACCGCCCACAGCGACCTGACGGATCATGCAGTTGTGCTGGGGGACGAAAGCCGTTGACCGTCACGAGAAGGGCACCGTAACTCCATGATCGACGAGAACAGGGTCGAGGCCGGGGCGCTCTCTGCTGCGGGGGTTCCCGCCGAGGTTGCGCTCTCCGAGGTTCGGCAGTTGCGCGGCGCGGACCGGCCCACCCACGGGGGACGGCTGTTCGCGTACGTCTACGACCCGGCGGTGCCGGGGCTGGACGAGTTGGCCGCCGCCGCCCACCGGGAGAGCGCGCACGTCAACGGGTTGGACCCGACCGCGTTCCCGTCCCTGCTGGCTATGGAGAACGCGCTCGTCGGCGCCGCCGGCCGGGTGCTGGGCGCCGGCCCGGGCACCACCGCCCCGGACGTCGTCGGCAGCGTCACCAGCGGCGGCACCGAGTCGCTGATCCTCGCCGTCAAGACAGCCCGGGACGCTCACCCGGAGATTTCCGCCCCCCGGATCGTGGTGCCGTCGAGCGCGCACGCCGCGTTCGCCAAGGCGGCGCACTACCTGCGCGTGGCGCTGGACGTCGTGCCGGTCTCCCCGGAGACGCTGCGTCCCGACCCGGCCGCGATGGCCGCCGCGATCCGCCCGGAGACGGTGCTGGTGGCCTGCTCCGCGCCGTCGTACGCGCACGGGGTGGTGGACCCGGTCGCGGAGATCGCGGCCGCCGCCGCCGAGGCCGGGGTGCGCTGCCACGTCGACGCCTGCTTCGGCGGCTGGACCCTGCCGTACCTGCGCCGTCTCGGGGAGCCGGTGCCGGCGTTCGACTTCGCGGTGCCGGGGGTCACCTCCATCTCGGTCGACCTGCACAAGTACGCGTACGCGCCGAAGGGGGTGTCGGTGCTGCTGCACCGTGACGCCACCCTGCGCGCCCCGCAATACTTCGCGTACGCCGACTGGCCCGGCTACACGATGATCAACCCGGTGATCGCGTCCACCCGCTCGGGCGGGCCGATCGCCGCCGCGTACGCCACCGTGCGGCACCTCGGCGACGACGGTTACCTGCGGCTGACCGCCGTCACCCGGGACGCGGTCGCCGGTCTGGCCGACGCGGTCCGGGCCGTCGACGGGCTGCGGTTGATGGCCGAGCCGGAGTCGACGGTGGTCTGCTTCACCGCCACCGAGGGCGGCCCCGACCTGTTCGTCCTGGTCGACGAGCTGACCGCGCGGGGCTGGCACACCCAACCCCAGCTCTCGTACGCCGGTCTGCCCGCCAGTGTGCATCTCACGGTGACCGCCGCGGTCGCGCCCCGGGTGGCCGAGTTCGGGCCGGACCTGGCCGAGGCGGTGACCGCAGCCAGGGCCGCCGGCCCGGTCCGGCTGCCCGCGGAGTTGGCCGCGCTGGCCGGTGCCCTCACGCCGGACGCGCTGACCCCGGAGCTGGTCGCGGGCCTGGCCGCCGGGCTGGGTCTGGGCGGCGAGCCGGACGGTGCGCCGCTGCCGGAGCGGATGGCGGTGGTGAACACGCTGCTCGACGCCGCGCCGCCGGCTCTGCGGGAGCGGCTGCTTGTCGAGTTCGTCGGCCTGCTGCAACGTCCGACCTGGTGACCGGAACGCCGGCCGCGCCGTACGCCCCCGTGGCGTGCGGCGCGGCCGGCGGTGACCGGACCGTCAGCGGTAGTTCATCCGCACCTGGTTGTCGGCGTCGTTGATGTCCATCAGGTAGTCGAATCCGCTGTCCATCGGCCGGACATCCACGTCAGCCTTCCCGGTGCCCAGCGCGATCCCCTCGGCCAACCGGAAGCTCAGGTCCAGGCGCACCTCCGCCCCCGCTGCCAGCCGCCCCAGGGTGCAGGTCAGCGGATTTCTGGAGTGCTGGGGCTCGCCCGAACACGGGCCCCATCCGTCGACGTCCGGGCGCACCTCCGCCGGCAAGCCCAGCCGTAGGTCCACGTGGGCGACCGGCTTGGTGCCCCGGTTACGAACCCGCACGGTGGCCGTACCCGTCCGGGAGCCGTCGTCGGCCGTGGTCAGCACGAGGTCGGTGGCGGTCACCGAGATATCCGCCGAGTGCGGGTTCTGACCGAAGCTCGTCGGCCCGGAGACCTGCGCGAAGGTCTCGCCCTTCCAGCGGTAGCCCCGCCACTGCCGCTGTGACCACTCGGCGGGCCAACCGCCGCCGGGAGCGATGTCACCGACCTGCACGCGGACCGTGCCGTCGCCCACGACATCCAGCGCGAACAGCCACTGCGGCTTGTCGATGGTGGTCGCGACCACCCGGCCGAGCGTCGTCACCTTTCCTTCCTTGTCGCGGTCGAAGGCGACGACCTGCATCGGCCCGCGGGTGCCGAGCGCGCACTGCACGAGTGCCACCGTCTCCACCGCGCCGTCCCCGTCGATGTCGCCGTGGTCGAGCGCCAAGAGCCAGTTCTCGCCCTCCCGGGAATCGGCGGTGAGCCGCGTTTGCGATGTCGGGCAGCCTGGTCCGGCCCGCCATGCCGGCAGAGTTATCGGCACCCCCAGCAGCTCGGCCCGGCTGAACCGGCCGTCCGGCACGGCTGTGGTCGGGGTGGCACTGGTCCCGGCGGGGCTGGGGGTGGGAGTCGGCGGCGGTGTCGGCGACACCGACACGCTCGGCGTCGGCTCGACCGGACCAGGCTGGTGGTCCGGGCCGGTCATCGCCGCGTATCCGACGGCCGACCCGCCGAACAGGGCGAGCGCCGTCGTGGCGGTGGCCGCCAGCCGGCGTCGGCCGCGGCCTCGTACCGTCCGCCGAACGGCGGCAGGCCCCGGTGCCTCGACCTCGGCCAGCGCGGTACGGCGGTATCGGGCAAACTCTTCGGCGAGGTCAAGAATCTCCTGCTCAGACATCCCGCACCTCCTCTTTGGTGTCGCGCAGGTGAGTGGCGAGCGCGGTCCGGCCCCGGTGCAGCCAGGACTTGACCGTCCCCTCGGCGACCTGTTCCTGAGCGGCGATCTCGGCGACCGTTAGGTCGGCGAGGTAGTGCAGCACGACGGCCCGCCGCTGATTCGGCGGCAACTTCGCCAGGGCGGCGTCGACGGCGACCCGGTCCGGGCTCGGCTCCGCGACGTGTGTCTCCCGCTGCCGCAGCAGCCACAGCTGGGCGGTCCGCAGCCGCCGCCACCGGTTGTGGCCGAGGTTCCAGGCGACCCGACGGACCCAGGCGAGGGGGTCCTGGTACTCGGCGAGCCGGTCCCAGCGGGCGTACGCCCGACAGAACGCCTCCTGAACCAGGTCCTGCGCCTGCCCGCGGTCACCCGTGTACGCGGTCAGCTGCACCACCAGCCCGCGGAAGTGGGCGTGGTAGAAGTCGTCGAAGACCAGCTCCGCCGGCGTGGAGGTGGCGGTTCCCGGCGGGTCCGGCGGGCGTCCGCCCACCCGCACATCTCGTGTCACAAGCACTCGTCCTCCCCGTGGCGGCTGCGGGCGGTGTGTTCGCCAGCACCGGTCACACCAGCGAGCCCGCCGGTAGGTTGCGCGTCAATCGCCGCCGATTCTTGTCGGCTCCGGGACACCTGGCGGGGCGCTCAGGCCGCTCACCGCCGGACCGTACGGACGCCGGCTGTGATTCACTGTCGAGGAGGAGAGGGGACGCTCGTGCAGCTGCCGGCAGTGCTTGGCGAGCCGATCCGGTTCGTGCTGAACTGGGGGCGCCGCTACTCGCTCTGGGTGTTCAACTTCGGTCTGGCCTGCTGTGCCATCGAGTTCATCGCCACCAGCATGGGTCGGCACGACTTCATCCGACTCGGCGTGATCCCGTTCGCCCACGGCCCCCGTCAGGCCGACCTGATGGTGGTCTCCGGCACGGTGACCGACAAGATGGCCCCGGCGATCAAGCGGCTCTACGACCAGATGCCCGAGCCGAAGTACGTCATCTCGTTCGGCGCCTGCTCCAACTGCGGCGGCCCCTACTGGGACTCGTACTCGGTGACCAAGGGTGTCGACCAGCTCATCCCGGTCGACGTCTACGTGCCTGGCTGCCCGCCCCGGCCGGAGGCGCTGCTGCACGGCATCCTGCGCCTGCAGGAGAAGATCGCCGCCGAGCAGTCCGGCATCGGGGGTGTGCCGCAGCGGGACGTGCTGGCCGCGCCGCTGGACGCCCCGCCCCGCGAGGCCGCCGCGCCACGCTCGGTCGACTCGCTCACCGCCCCACCGGTACGCCCACCCACCGCGAGCTGAGGGCGGCGGGCCGCCACCGGGCACCGGGACGCCACGCAGCATGATCGATGGATCGCTGGTTCGCCACCCTGTTGTGGACCCGCCGCACTAGCCTGCGCACTATGAGCAGCTCAGCGGACCAGCGATCCGCCCACATCGTCGACGTGCTCACCGAGGAGTTCGGGGCGTCGATGGCGATCGACCCGGCCGCCTTCCGCCGCAAGTTCCGCAAGATGGCGGCCTCTCCGTTCGCCTTCTACCGGGGCAGCGCCGCGCTGTTCTACGCCGACCAGCGCGGCGACTTCGCCGACGACCGGTTCTTCGACGAGCGGACCAGCCGGGTGTGGATCCACGGTGACCTGCACGCGGAGAACTTCGGCACCTACATGAACGCCTCCGGGCAGCTGGTGTTCAACGTGAACGACTTCGACGAGGCGTACGTCGGGCCGTTCACCTGGGACCTGCGCCGGCTCGCGGCCAGCGTGGCGCTGCTCGGCTATGGCAAGGCGCTCTCCGACACGGCGATCGGGGAGCTGGTGGCCGGGTTCGCCCGGTCGTACCTGACCGAGCTGCGGGCCATCGCCGCCGGCGGTGACGACGCGATCGGTTCGATCACCCTGGACAACGCCGACGGGGTGCTGCGCCGGGTGCTCCAGCGGGCCCGGCTCAACACCCGCGTCGACCTGCTCGCCGCGCAGACCACCATCGACAACTACGAGCGACGGTTTTCCATCGGCGACGGGGTCTTCGAGATCGACGACGCCACCCGGGATCTGGTCAGCGCCGCCTTCCAGGACTACCTGGGCACCCTGCCCACCGCCTCGACGCAGCTGCGCCCGGTGGCGGCGCGGATCAAGGACGTGGTGCTGCGCAAGGGGGTGGGCATCGGCTCGGCCGGGCTGCCGTCGTACAACCTGCTGCTGGAGGGCCACACCCAGGCACTGGAGAACGACGTCGTCATCTACATGAAGCAGGCGCAGGTGCCGGCCGTGGCGCGGTACGTCACCGACGAGTCGGTCCGCGGCTACTTCCAGCACCAGGGGCACCGGACCGCCGAGTCGCAGCGGGCGTTGCAGGCGCACGCCGACCCGTGGCTGGGCTTCACCGAGCTGAACGGGGCTGGTCAGCTGGTCGCCGAGGTCTCCCCGTACGCCGCCGATCTGGACTGGTCGGACGTGAACGAGCCGGAGGAGCTGACCGGGGTTCTCGTCGACCTTGGCCGGGCGGTGGCCCGGATGCACTCGGTCGCCGACGACGAATCCAGTCACGACCTGGTGGACTACTCCACCGAGGAGGCGATCGTCGCGGTGGTGGACGCCGACGAGCCGGGCTTCGTCGCCCACCTGGTGGACTTCGCGCACGCGTACGGGGTGCGCGCCCGCGAGGACCACCAGCTCTTCGTCGACCTGTTCCGCAACGGTCGGCTGCCGGGCATCTGATCGGGCGTGGCGTCGCTCAGGACGCGAACTCCAGCACCACCTTGATGTCGTCCGGCCCGGGGGTGTACGCGTCGGCGTACCGGTTCACCGGCACCCGCCGGGTGATCAGCGACTCGAGCCAGACCTGGTCGGCGCGGGCCAGTGCCTGCGCGGCCATGCTCCAGTGCCGCCGGTTGGCGTTCACCGAGCCGAACACCACGTTGTTCTCCAGCACCAGCGCCCGGTTGAGCGCCCCGGCGTCGAAGTCGATGGTGCGGCCACCGCTGGACACCCCGGCCAGGCAGACGATCCCGGTCGGCCCCGCCTTGCACATGACGTCGAGGACGACCGTGGGAGCGCCGGTGCACTCGATCACCACGTCCGGCTCGAAGGGCAGGTCGTTGACCGGCACCGTGTGGTAGGTGGCACCGAGCCCGGCGACCAACTCCGGCTTCGGCCCCTCGGTGTTCCGGTCCAGCACGTGGACGGTGAGCCCACGCTGGGTGCCGAGCAACGCGGCCAGCAGCCCGATCGGCCCGGCCCCGGTCACCAGCACGGTCTGCGGCTGCCACTCGGCCCGGTGCCCGATCCGCTCGATGTGGTCCCAGGCCTTCGCCACCACACTTGTCGGCTCCAGCAGCACGCCGACCTGGGCCAGCGTCGGGTCGAGCGCGACAGCGAACTGCGGCTCGACCCGCCAGCGGTCACGGGCGAACCCGGCCAGTCCCTTGATGCCGTGTTCGGTGTACTGGCCGTTGCGGCACATGTCCCACTCGCCGACCGCGCAGTTCGGGCAGGGCACCGGATCGGGATGCCGGACGATCCCGGCCACCAGGTCGCCGGGTTGCAGGGTGCCGCTCGGGTCCTCGATCACCCGGCCCAGTGACTCGTGCCCGATGACCAGGCGGTCCGCACCTGGCGGCGCTTCGCCGTAATCTCCGGCGATGATTTCGTGGTCGGTGCCGCAGATCCCCACCGCCAGCGCCTCGACCAGGACAGAACCCTCCTCGGCAGCCGGCTCCGGCTGATCCTCGACGAGGTTCAGCGAGTTGGCGACCCCGGGTCTCACCGTCACAGCGCGCACGCCCTCATCTTTCCCCGCCGAGACGTGCGCCGCGCCCAAAGCCGGCAGATCGGCTGGCATCGGCGGCGGCAAGCTGCGGGCCCGGCCGGCACTAGGATCAGCGGCATGACTCCCGAAGAGGTCGGCGCTCGACTGGTGGCGCTGCTCGCGCCGGTTGAGGCGACCCCGTCGGTCTCCGGCGGGCAACGGTTCGCCCGGGCCACCGTCGATGTGCCACCGGCGAGTTGGCTGACCGCGGTTTCCGCCGCCCGTGACGACGCCGAGTTGGCCTGCGACTTCTTCGACTGGCTCTCCGCCGTCGACGAGTTGGCCGAGGGCTTCGACGTGGTGGCGCACCTCTGGTCGACGCGACTGCGCCACGGCCTGCTGCTGCGTACCCGGTTGCCGCGCGGCGCGCCCACGGTCGCCTCGGTGGTCGACGTCTACCCCGGTGCCGCCTGGCACGAGCGGGAGACGCACGAGATGTTCGGCATCGACTTCGCCGGCCACGGGGAACTGCTGCCGCTGCTGCTCCCCCCGGAGTTCGAGGGCCACCCGTTGCGCAAGGAGTTCGTGCTCGCCTCCCGGGTGGCGAAGCCCTGGCCGGGTGCGAAGGAGCCGGGCGAGTCCGAGGCCGGCGGCGGGCGTCGACCGATCCGCCCGCCGGGCGTTCCCGCTCCGGGCGAGTGGGGGCCCACGCCCACCCCGGCTGGCGCCGGTGGGGTGGGGGAGGGCCCGCGCGGTGGCACCCCGGCCAGACCGGCCGGTGAGCGTCCGGCGCGGTCTGCCCCGGGGGCCCGTCCGGCGCGTACTCCCCGGCCGGCCGGCACCGCCGGCGGCCCGGCCCCCGCCGACCAGCCCGCGCCCGGCGCGGGTCCGGCCACACCTGACCAGCCTGGCGCCGGCCCGGCCGCATCGGGTGGCGAGCCGGTCGCGGACCCGCCGGGCCGCGCCGGCCGGAGCGACCACGACGGGGGTACGGCCTGATGCCGCTCTGGGTGGAGTTGGTGCTCCGGATCGGCGGCGTGGTGGTCGCGTTCCTCACCCTGCCGTTGCTTGTCGGCCAGGCCGAGCACAAGGTGATGGCGCACATGCAGGGCCGGCTCGGCCCGATGTACGCGGGCGGCTTCCACGGCTGGGCGCAGTTGGTGGCCGACGGGGTCAAGTTCGTGCAGAAGGAGGACATCACGCCACGCGAGGCGGACCGGGCGGTGTTCCGGCTGGCGCCGGCGGTGGCCCTGGTGCCCTACCTGCTGGTGCTGCTGGTCATTCCGCTCGGTCCGAACGACCTGGTCGGGCAACCGTTGGACATCGGCCTCTTCTTCGTGCTGGCCGTGGTCGGCGTCGGGGTGGTGGCGGTGCTGATGTCGGCGTGGGCGTCGGCCAACAAGTACAGCCTGCTCGGCGGGTTGCGCGGGGCGGCCCAGTTGCTCGGTTACGAGCTGCCGCTGGTGCTGGCGGCCGCGTCGGTGGCGATGGCGGCCGGCACGCTCAGCCTGTCGGGCATCGTCGAGGCGTGGCAGCCGTGGTGGTTGCTCTGGCAGGCACCCGCGATGATCATTTTCTTCGTCGCTGGGCTGGCCGAGATCCGTCGGCCACCGTTCGACATGCCGGTGGCCGACTCGGAGCTGGTCTTCGGTTACATGACCGAATACACCGGTCTGCGGTTCGCGTTCTTCCTGCTCGCCGAGTACGTCGGCATCGTGGTGATCGCCGCGTTGACCACGGTGCTGTTCCTGGGCGGTTGGCAGGGCCCGTTCGCCGACGATCAGCTCGGCTGGCTCTGGACGCTGCTCAAGATCTTCGCGGTGTCCTTCGTGGTCATCTGGCTCCGGGTGTCCTACCCGCGGCTGCGCGAGGACCAACTGCAACGCCTCTGCTGGCTGGTCCTCGTGCCCGCATCCCTGGCCCAACTGGTCCTCACCGCGGCCGTCCGCATCGCCCTGTAGACCCCCTACGACCCTGCCCCCAACCTTCCGCGCCGATCTTGCACTTCCTGCCCGGCGAAAGCGACCACGTAGGGCATTCCGGCGTCAGAAAGTGCAAGATCGACGCGCGCTAGGGGGCGGGTAGGCCCCCGGTCAGCGCAGCGGGGTGTGTGCGGGGTCGACGGGCTCGGCTGGGGGTGGGGGTGGGGTGCCGTCGCCGAAGGGGCGGCCACCCAGCACCTCCCGGCCGTGCGGGGTGAGCCAGTTGGACAGGTCGGGGCCGAGCGGAACGATCCCGGTCGGGTTGATGTCGCGGTGCACCTCGTAGTAGTGCCGCTTGATGTCGTCGAAGTCGATGGTGTCGCCGAATCCAGGAGTCTGGAACAGGTCCCGGGCGTACGCCCACAGCACCGGCATCTCGCTCAGCTTCTGCCGGTTGCACTTGAAGTGGCCGTGGTAGACCGGATCGAAGCGGACCAGCGTGGTGAACAGCCGCACGTCGGCCTCGGTGATGGTGTCGCCGACCAGATATCGCTGGTCGGTCAACCGCTCGGTGAGCCAGTCCAGCCGGTCGAAGAGCTGGTGGTACGCCTTGTCGTACGCCTCCTGGCTGCCCGCGAACCCGCACCGGTAGACGCCGTTGTTGACGTCCCGGAACACCACGGCGTTGACCTCGTCGATCTGCTCCCGCAGGTGCTCGGGGTAGAGCTGCGGAGCGCCCTCGCGGTGGTACGCCCGCCACTGCGTGGACAGGTCCAGGCTCATCTGCGCGTAGTCGTTGGTCACCACCTGCCCGGTCGGCACGTCCACGATCGCCGGCACGGTGATGCCGCGCTCGTAGCCGGGGAAGCGCTTGAAGTACGCCTCCTGGATGCGCTCGATGCCGAGCACCGGGTCCCGGCCGTCCGGGTCGAGGTCGAAGGTCCAGCTCCGGGCGTCGTGGGTCGGACCGGCCACCGCCATCGAGATGGCGTCCTCCAGACCGAGCAACCGCCGCACGATGATCAGTCGGTTGGCCCACGGGCAGGCCCGGCTGACCGCCAGCCGGTACCGCCCCGGCTCGACCGGATATCCGTCGCGCCCGTCCTCGGTGATCCGGGTGGCGATGTACCGCTGGTCGCGGGTGAACTCGCTGCCCGGCTCGACGTACTTGCCGCCTTTTCCCTCGCCCACGTCGCCCTCCCGGTCTGGTGAGTGTCTCTACCCAATCCTCGCGGATCTACGGCGCACCGTGGTCCCGGATACCCTGCCGGCATGACGGATGTGGAGGCGGCGGCCCGGCGGTTCATCGCCGATGTGTGGAATGCCCGCCAGGAGGAGTCGGCGTACGAGCTGGTCGCCGAGGAGTGCCCGGGGCTGGGCGGCACCGGGCCGGAGGCGGCGCTGGCCTGGCACCGCGAGCGCCGGGCGGCCTTCCCGGACCTGCGCTACAAGATCGTCGACGTCGTCGCGGCCGGTGAGCGGGTGGCCGTGCACTGGCGGGCCGCCGGCACCCACGTCGGGCAGTTCGGGCCGGTGCCACCGACCGGGCAGGTGGTCAGCTACTCGGGGGCGACGTTCCTGCGCTTCGACGCGGCGGGCCGGATCGTCGAGGTGTGGAGCTGCAACGAGCTGTTCCAACTGCTGCAACAACTCGGCGTCGAGATGCTCCCACCGACCGTCGTCAACGGACCCGGGGCGTGATCCGGCTGATCGGCAGATTGATCGGAAAGGGCTCGCCAGTGTCGACGAACTTCGTCCACCGCCCGGTCTCGGCGTAGACCTCGTTCACCGCGTCGATCCGGTAGGTCACGACCTCCAGCGCGCCTTCGGTCTCGATCCGCCAGTAGAAGGGGATGCCGGCCTGGGCGTACAGCGCCGGCTTCAGCACCCGGTCGATGGAGCGGGTGCTCGGTGAGACGATCTCGATGGCAAGGACCACCTCGTGCGGCTCGTACTTCGACGGCTCGCGAGCCGCTGCGGCAGCCGTGGTGATCAGCACGTCGGGGATGAAGGATCGGGTGCGGTTGATCCGCACCTCGACCGCCTGGGTGACGTCGTAGCCGTCGGGGCAGTCTTCGTCGAGCGCGACGCCAAGACGCATCGCGATGGTCTGGTGGGTGCGGGTGGGGGAGGGGGACATCAGCAGCACTCCATCGAGCAGTTCCCGGCGGCGGCCATCCTCGGGCAGCGCATCCAGATCGTCAGTCGTCCATCCGCTCTCGGGCGGGTAGTCGCTCTGCAGCGCGGCGGTCATGGCAGGTCCTTCCAGGTGCGTTCGTTCTCCCCGCGACCACGGTACCGCCGTCGACCTGTGGGTGGTGGTCGCGCGCGCCGTGGCCACAGGGCAGGATGGTCGACATGAGCGACCCCGGCGAGCGCGGCGACACCAGCGAACGCGGCCTTCCCGGCGCGGGCCTGGTGAAAGGGCTGGCGGTCACCCTCAAGACGATGACCAGCCGTTCGACCACCCAGCAGTACCCGGACACAGCCCCCGACCTGCCGCCGCGCTCGCGTGGCGTGATCGCGCTGTCCGAGGAGAACTGCACGGTCTGCATGCTCTGCGCCCGTGAGTGTCCGGACTGGTGCATCTACATCGACTCGCACAAGGAGGAGGTGGCGGTGCCCGGCGCCGCCCGCCCCCGCCAGCGCAACGTGCTCGACAAGTTCGACATCGACTTCTCGCTCTGCATGTACTGCGGCATCTGCATCGAGGTCTGCCCGTTCGACGCGCTCTACTGGTCGCCCGAGTTCGAGTACGCCGAGTACGACATCAAGGACCTGCTGCACGACAAGGACCACCTCGGTCAGTGGATGGCCACCGTTCCGCCGCCGCCCGCGCACGACCCGAACGGCGAGCCGGCCAAGGAGGAGACGTCCGCCGCGCGCAAGGCGGCCGCCGCACGTCCCATCCCGCCGGCGGTACGCCCCGACGCCGACCAGGACCCCGCGTCGTGACTGCCCGAGCCGGAAGGACGGCCCGGTGACCGGGGCGGACGTGCTGCTGCTCGCCCTGGGCGCGGTGGCGGTCGGCGCGGGCGTGCTGGTGGTGACCACCAAACACCTGGTCCGGGCCGGGCTTTATCTGGTGGTGTGCCTGGGCGCGTTGGCTGGTGACTTCCTGGTGCTCAGCGCCGAGTTGGTGGCCTGGGTGCAGGTGTTGATCTACGTGGGCGCGGTGGTGGTCCTGCTGCTGTTCGCGGTGATGCTGACCCGGGCTCCGATTGGCGTCTCCGACGACCTGGACCGGCCCGGTTGGCCGGCCGCGCTGATCGGTGGCGGCGCCGGGCTGGGGCTGACCGCCCTGCTGGTCGACGCGTACCGCTGGAGCACCGTCGAGCTGCCCCACGCCGGCACCGCCGAGCGGCTGGGCGAGCAGATCTTCCAATCCTGGGTGCTGCCGTTCGAGGTGCTCTCGGTGCTGCTGCTCTCCGCGCTGGTGGGCGCGATCGTGCTGTCCCGGCCGGACATCGGCCGAGCCGGCCCGCACGGCGACGACCGGGCAGCCGACCTGGTCGACAGCGAACCCGGGGGGCGCCGGTGAGGCCGGTCATCCCGTACGTCACCGCCGCGCTGCTGTTCGGCCTCGGCGTGTACGGCGTACTGCGCCGCCGCAACGCGGTGCTGGTGCTGATGTCGGTCGAGTTGATGCTCAACGCGGTCAACCTGATCCTGGTCACCGCGGACACCACCGCCCGCGCCGTGCTCCCGCACTCGGGGCAGGTCTTCGCGCTGTTCGTCATCGTCCTCGCCGCCGCCGAGATCGGGGTGGGGCTGGCGATCGTCCTTCAGCTCTACCGGCTGCGGGCGACCGTCGCCGTGGATGACGTGCCGCTGACCGAGCCGCCGGATCCCGTCGACGCGCGCGAGCCGGCCGTCCTGGACACGGAGGCGGGCCGGTGACCGGGCTGCTCGGGGCGCTGCTGCCCGCCGTACCGCTGGTCGCCGGGCTGCTCGGCCTGCTGCTGCCCCCGGCCCCTCGACGTGACAGCCCGACCGGCGGCGACCGGGCCCGGACGACCGCCGTGACGCTCGGCGTCACCGGCGCGGCCGGCGCGTTGGCGCTGGCCGTCGCGCTGCTGCTCACGGTCGACGGGCCGACGGAGACGTCGGCCACCTGGGTCGACTTCGGCGGGCTGGCGGTGACCCTCGGCGTACGGCTGGACGGCGCCGCCGCGCTGGTCGCGGTCGCGGTCACCGCTGTCGCCCTGGCCGTGCAGGTCTACTCGATCGGCTACCTGCGGCGCGGTCCCCACGACGACGTCGACGTCGACCACCGCTACCCGCCCTACGCCGCCCAGATCAGCCTCTTCACCGGCGCCATGCTGCTGGTGGTGGTCGCCGGCGACCTGATCATGCTGTTGGTCGGCTGGGAGGTGATGGGGCTCTGCTCGTACCTGCTCATCGCCCACGACCGCCGACTGGCCGGCGCCCCCGCCGCCGCCATGAAGGCGTTCCTGGTGACCCGGGTCGGTGACGTCGGGTTCCTGCTCGGCATCGCGCTGCTCGGCGTGTCGACGGGCAGCTTCCGGATCGCCGACGTGCTCGCCCACGACCATTCCAGCGCCACGTTGACCGCCGCGGGTCTGCTGCTGCTCGCCGGCGTGGCCGGCAAGAGCGCGCAGTTCCCGCTGCACACCTGGCTGCCGGACGCGATGGCCGGCCCGACCCCGATCTCCGCGCTGATCCACGCGGCGACGATGGTCGCCGCCGGGGTGTACGCCGTGGCCCGGCTCTACCCGCTGTTCACGGCCGCGCCGGTGACGCTGACCGTGCTGGGGGTGCTCGGCGCGATCACGCTGCTGCTCGGCGCGCTCGCCGCCACCGCCCAGGACGACATCAAACGCGTGCTGGCCTGGTCGACCGTGTCCCAGCTGGGCTACATGACGGGCGCGCTGGCGGTCGGCTCACCGTCGGCCGCACTGTTCCACCTGCTCACCCACGCCGCCTTCAAGGCGCTGCTGTTCCTCGCCGCCGGCGCGGTGATCCACGCCGTCGGCACCACGCTGATGTCGGAGATGGGCGGGCTGCGGCGCAGCATGCCGGTGACGTTCTGGTGCACGGTGGTGGGCCTGGGCGCGCTGGCCGGGGTGCCGCCGTTGGCCGGTTTCTGGAGCAAGGACGGCGTACTGACGGTCGCGCAGTCGGCCGCGCTGGAGGGCACCGGCCCGGCCCCGTCCTGGGTGGGGTGGATCGTCTGGATAGCCGGCCTGGTCGGCGTGGCCGTCACCGCCTGGTACGCCGGCCGGCTGCTGCTGCGCGCCTTCTTCGGCGCGCCGCGCCTGCCGCTGGTCCGGCCGCACGACCCGCCTGCGGTGCTGCGCTGGCCGGTGCTGCTGCTGGCCGTGCCGGCCGCGCTGCTCGGTCTGGCCGGGTTCGGCGGGGCGTTCGCCGACCGCCTGCGGTTCCCCACCGTCCCGGTGGCGGGCTCTGAGGACGGCCTGGTCCACCTGGGGCCGGGGGTGCTGCTGCCGTTGGCGTTCCTGCTGCTGGGCGCCGGGTTGGTGACGCTCGGCTGGCGGCGCGACCGGGCCGCCGACCCGGCCGCCGCGCTGGGTCCGCTGCGCCCGGTCTTCGCCCGCGCGTTTCGGCTCGACGACGTCCAGCATGCCCTTGTGGTACGCCCCGTCCGCGTGCTGGCCCGCGCCGCGCGCACCGGCGACGAGGTGGTGGTGGACGGTGCGGTCGAGGGCAGCGGGCGAGCCGCGTCCGGTCTGGGCGCGGGGCTGGCCGCGCTGCACCGAGCGGCGCTGCCCCGGGCCGCCGCCGGCGTACTGGCCGGCGCGCTGCTGATCGGCCTGGCCGCCGCCCTACTCGGAGTCGACCAGTGAGCGCGAGGAGTGAGCCGGGGTTGCGAGCCCCGCAGTCGCGAACAGAGGCGGTCCAATGACGTTTGGGCAGGTGTTGCTGGTCGCGGTGCTGGCGGTGCCGGCGCTGGGTGCGGTCGCGGTGGCGGCTACGCCCCGGGACCGGGTGGCCCGGTTGGTCGGTACGGTCGCGGCGGCGCTGACCCTGCTGGCCACGGTGCCGCTGGTGTTCGGCGGTCGTGGCTGGGTCGCCTGGTCGGCGGAGGCGCCGGCGGTGCGCCCGTGGCACCAACTGGACCTGCCCTGGGTGCCCGGTCTGGAGTTGCGCTTCCACCTCGGCGTCGACGGCATCTCCTGGCCGCTGGTGGTGTTGACCGCGCTGCTCACGCTGCTCTGCTGCGCGTACACGATGTGGCGGGTGCCGGACGGCGGCAGTGGCCGGGCGCTGGTGGCGCTGCTGTTGGTGGTCGAGGTGGGCATCCTGGGCACCTTCCTCGCCCTGGACCTGGTGCTGTTCTTCCTCTTCTTCGAGGTCGTCCTGCTGCCGATGTACGCGATCATCGCCGGCTGGGGTGGCGCGGACCGGCGTCGGGCGGCCCGGAAGTTCGCCCTCTACACACTGTTCGGCTCGGTGTTGCTGCTGGTCGGCGTGTACGTCGTGATCGCCGCCGCCGGCACCGCCGACCTGGTGACGCTGACCGGTGGCGCGGGGATGTCCAGGGGCACCCAGTTGGCCGCGTTCACCCTGCTCGCGTTGGCCTTCGCGGTGAAGAGCCCGCTGTGGCCGCTGCACTCCTGGCTGCCTGACGCGCATACCCAGGCACCCACGGTGGGCAGTGTCGTGTTGGCCGGTGTGCTGCTCAAGATGGGCACGTACGGCCTGATCCGGGTCGCGGTGGGGGTGGCCCCGGAAGGCGCCCGTTGGGCGGCGCCGGTGCTCGGGGTGCTGGCCGTCGCCGCGATCCTGATCGGTTCGCTGGTCTGCCTGGCCCAGTCGGACGTGAAGCGGCTGATCGCGTACTCCAGCGTGGGGCACATGGGTTTCGTGCTGCTGGGCATCGCCACGCTGACCGCCACCGGCATCCAGGCGGCGTTGATCGGCAACGTCGCGCACGGCGTGATCACCGGCCTGCTGTTCTTCCTGGCCGGGGCGGTGAAGGACCGTACCGGCACGGGGACGCTCGCCGAGCTGTCCGGGCTGCGGGAGACCGCGCCCCGGCTGGCGGGTCTGCTCGCGTTCGCGGCGATCGCGTCGCTGGGCCTGCCCGGGCTGGCCGGCTTCTGGGGCGAGGCGTTCGCGGTGATCGCCGCCGTGCAGGTGGGCGGCCCGCTCTGGACCACCCTCGGGGTGCTGGCGGCGGTCGGTGGGGCGCTCACCGCCGCGTACTTCCTGCGGTTGCTGCGCCAGGTCACCCACAACCGGCCGAGCCCCGCCGTCGGGCAGCTCGGCCCCGGCCTGGCCGGTGCGGAGTTGACCGCCTGGGTGCCGCTGGTGCTGCTCGCGTTGGCCATCGGGCTGGCGCCGACGCTGGTC
Organism: Micromonospora sp. BQ32; assembly: GCF_059358895.1. Classification (NCBI taxonomy): domain Bacteria; kingdom Bacillati; phylum Actinomycetota; class Actinomycetes; order Micromonosporales; family Micromonosporaceae; genus Micromonospora; species Micromonospora sp. BQ32. The sequence goes on from NZ_JCADBI010000013.1 coordinate 72,452, forward strand.
CTCGGCGTCGCCGAGGCCCCCGTCGACGCCCTGATCGGGGTGGTCAAACCATGAACGTCGTGCAGAGCGTGGACAGCGTCGCGTTGCTGCCGGCCTACCTGGCCGCCGGCACCGCCGTGCTCGTACTCATCACCGATCTGCTTCTGGCCCGGCCACGGGCCACCATCGCGGTGGCCGCGCTCGGCGCGCTCGGCACCGCCGTCGGCTCCGCGCTGGTCGGGGCCGATGCGGAGCGGCGGACGTTCTGCGTGGGCGCCGACTGCTCGTGGGTCTTCGGTGGTCGCGCGGCCCTGGTCGGCGTGGTGGTCGCGCTGCTCACCCTGGGCGTGCTCGGGCTGTCGGTGCCCGCGCTGCGGGCCGGACGGTCGCCGGTCGGGGAGTACGCCTTCCTGCTGGCCTGCTCGATGACCGGCGGCGTGGTGCTCGGCGCGGCCGGCGACCTGATCACGCTGATCGTGGCCCTGGAGACGCTGACCCTGCCGCTGTACGTGCTGGTCGGCCTGCGCCGGGGGAGCCTCGCGAGCGCCGAGGCGGCGTTGACCTTCTTCGTGGTCAGCGTGGTGGCGACCACGCTGACCCTGCTCGGCGCGGCGCTGCTGTACGCGGTGACCGGTGGGCTGCACCTGGACCGGCTCGGCGCGTTGCTCGCCGAGCAGCCGGCGCTGCGGGACCTGCCGTTGACCACCGCCGCGGTGGCGGTGCTGCTGGTCGGCCTGGCCTTCAAGGTGGCGGCGGTGCCGTTCCACGCGTGGGCGCCGGCCACCTACGACGGCGCGCCGCTGCCGGTGGCCGCGTACCTGTCCACCGCGTCGAAGCTGGGCGGCCTGGTCGCTCTGCTCGCCGTGGTGCAGCGGGCGCTGCCGGCGGACCAGACCGGTCCGGTGCTCGCCCTGCTCGCCGTGCTCACCATGACCGTCGGCAACCTGGTCGCCCTGCGTCAGCGACGGACCGTCCGGCTGCTCGCCTGGTCCTCCGTCGCGCAGGCCGGGTACATCCTCGCCCCGCTGGGAGCGTTGGCGCTGGCCGCCGGGCGCACGGACGAGGCACGGTCCGCCGCGTACGCGGCCGCGATGGCGTACGCCGTCTTCTTCGTGGTGTTGGAGCTTGCCGCCTTCGCCGGATTGACCGCCCTGCGGCCGGCGGGTGCGGACGGCGGCATGGTGGACGACCTGCGCGGGGCAGCCCGCCGGCACCCGTGGCGGGCTGCGGCGTTCGGTCTCGCGCTGGTGGGTCTGGCTGGCCTGCCGCCGGGGTTGGCCGGCCTGTTCGCGAAGGTGACAGTGGTCCGGGCGCTGCTGGACGGTGGCGCGGGCTGGCTGGCGCTGGTGGTGGCGCTGAACGCGGTGATCGGCCTCGCCTACTACCTGCGGGTGACCGCCGCGCTCTGGGCGCCGCCGACGACGCCCGGCCCGGCCGCGGCGCTCGCCGGTGGCAGAGCGTCGGGCGTACCCGTGGTGGGTGTGGTGGCAGTGGTGCTCGCGGTGGCGACGGTGGCCGCCGTGGTGCTCGGTGTCGCCCCGCAGCTGGTGCTCGACCTGGCCGGCCGCTGACCCCACCCGGGCCCCGGTCTCAGTCAACTCTCAGCGTTGAGACGGATGGTTGGCGGGTACCGGGTTGTTACACCGGTCAGCGGATCCCGGCGATCCGTGCACCGAAGGAGACATCGTGCACCACAACCGTCTGAAGACCGCAGCGCTGCTCGGCCTGCTCAGCGCCCTGATCCTGGCGGTGGGCTACTGGTTCGGCGGCAGCGGCGGCCTGGTCATCGCCGTCCTCGTGTCTCTGGTCATGAACGGCGTCACCTACTTCTACTCCGACAAACTCGCACTGCGCTCGATGAGGGCGCAACCGGTCACCGAGGCGCAGTTCCCCGAGCTGTACCGGATGGTGCGGGAGTTGGCCACCGACGCCCGGCAGCCGATGCCGCGGCTCTACGTCAGCCCGACCGCGCAGCCCAACGCGTTCGCCACCGGTCGCAACCCGCAGCACGCGGCCGTCTGCGTGACCCAGGGCATCACCGAGATCCTCGACTACCGCGAGCTGCGCGGTGTGATCGGGCACGAGCTGTCCCACGTCTACAACCGGGACATTCTGATCTCCAGCGTGGCGGCCGGCCTGGCCAGCATCATCACCCTGCTGGCGAACCTCGCCTTCTTCATCCCGCTGGGCGGCGGGGACGACGAGGACCGACCCAACCCTGCTGTGCTGCTGCTCACCCTGATCCTGGGCCCGATCGCGGCCACGGTGATCCAGTTGGCGATCAGTCGGAGCCGCGAGTTCCAGGCGGACGCCTCGGGCGCCGAGTTGAGCCGCGACCCGCTGGCCCTGGCCAGCGCGCTCCGCAAGATCGATGCGGTGGCCCGACGTCGGCCGTTGCCGGCCCAGGGCCAGCTCACCAGCACCGCCCACCTCATGATCGCCAACCCGTTCCGGGGCGGCGGCATGGCCGCGCTCTTCTCCACGCACCCGAAGATGGAGGACCGCGTGGCCCGGCTGGAGCAGATGGCCCGCAACTCGGGGCCGGTGCAGTTCCAGCGCTGACCCGCTGATCCACCACGTCCGCCCGTACCCGGCAGCGCCGGGTACGGGCGGATCGCTGTGTCGAGGAACTATTCCGCTGTCTTCCTGTCGGGCGGCGGCGTTAGGGTCATAACGGCTCACGCTCATTACATTCGGGAGGTTCACGGTGACCGCGCTGCGTCAGTACCTGGGTGTCTGGCGGATCCCCGGCGCGCCCATGCTGCTGATCACCGGCATCATCGGGCGGCTCGGCATCGGCATGACCCCGCTGGCGCTGCTCCTGGTGGTCGAGCAGGTGACCGGGCGTTACTCGCTGGCCGCCATCGCGGGCGGCATCTACGCCCTCGCCGGTGCCGCGCTCAGCCCGGTGGCCGGGCGGATCGCCGACCGGGTCGGCCCCAGCCCCGTCCTGCTGCTCACCGCCGTGGCCCACCCGCTGGCGCTCATCGGGTTGCTACTCGCCAGCCGCTCCGGCGACGACGCTCTCCCCGTCATCTACCTCGCCGCAGGCGTGGCCGGCGCCACCTACCCGCCGCTCACCGCCGCCATCCGAGGCGCCTGGAACGACGTGACCGGCCCCAACTCCGGCCGGTACCACCTCCGCAACACCGCGCTGGCCGCCGAGACCACACTGTTCGAAATCGTCTTCGTGCTCGGCCCGCTGCTCGTCGCCGGCTTCGTCCTCGTCGCCGACGCGGCGGCCGCGCTGATCGGTGCGGCCGTGGTCACCCTGGTCGGCACGACCGCCGTGGCCCTCGGGCGGGTCATGCGCGGCTGGCGTCCGCACCCCCGGGAGCACCACGCCCGCGGGCTCGGCCCGCTGCGGGTCCCCGGCTTCCCGGCCCTGCTGATCTGCGTGGCCGGCCTAGGCATCGCGTTCGGGGCCGCCGGGGTGATCGTGCCGGCGTTCGCCAGCGACCACACCACCGACGACCCGGAGAGCCTCGCCGGCGTGCTGCTCGCGGTCTGGGGGGTCGGCAGTGCCATCGGTGGGCTCTGGTTCGGCGTCCGCAAGCCAGCACCGAACATGACCCGCCAGTTCGCCCTGCTGCTCGCCGCGCTGGCCGCCACCTTCGCCGTCTTCGCGGTGATGCCCACCCCACTGGCGTTGGGTGTCGCGCTGGTCGCCGGCGGTGCCACCATCGCGCCCGCGCTGACCCTGGAGAACACCCTGGTCGGCCGGATCGCCCCCACCGGCATGTTGAACGAGGCGTACACCTGGGTGGTCACCGTCGCGGTGGCGGCGAGCGCCGCCGGCGGCTCGGTGGCCGGCGTGATCGTGGACCACGCCGGCGGCGTCCGCTGGGCGTTCCTCTTCGCCGGGGCGGCGGTCGCCATCGGAGCCGCGGTCGCCGCGCTGCCCGCCGGGCCCATCGCCCGCGCGGAAACCACGGCGGTACGCACCGAACAACCCGTCACCGTCTGACCGCGTAAGCCGGTCGGCCCGCGCGGCGGTCGGGTTGTCCTTGATCGACTCGGGTTTCTGAATGTCGCGGTGTCCCAGTTGCCCGGATGCCCCGACTTTCAGGAACCCGAGTCGATCTAAGCCGGGATCAGGTCGTTGGCGCGTCGGGGTCGGCGGCCCTCAGCGGTAGTTGTTGAACTGAAGAGCGACGCCGAAGTCCTCGCCCTTAAGCAGCGAGATGACGGCCTGCAGGTCGTCCCGCTTCTTGCCGGTCACGCGCAGCTGGTCGCCCTGAATCTGCGCCTGCACGCCCTTGGGGCCCTCGTCGCGGATCTTCTTGCTGATCGCCTTGGCCTTGTCCGTCTCGATGCCCTGGATCACCTTGCAGTCGATCTTGAAGATCTTGCCCGACGGCCGTGGCTCGCCAGCATCGAGCGACTTCAGCGAGATGTTCCGCTTCACGAGCTTTTCCTTGAACACGTCGAGCGCGGCACGGACACGCTCCTCGGTCTCCGCCTGAAGGCCGATCGCCTCTTCGCCGGACCAGGAGATCTCCGCGCCGGTGCCGCGGAAGTCGAACCGTGTCGCGAGCTCCTTTTCCGCCTGCCGAAGGGCGTTGTCGACCTCCTGGCGGTCAACCTTGCTCACGATGTCGAACGACGGGTTCGCTGCCATATTTGTGCTCCTGCTGTCCGGCGGTCTGGGCTTGCCGTCGGCCGCCGACCAGCGGCACGACCCCCTGACCGTACCCGGTTGCGTCGGTACCGGGGGGAGCCGCTATTCTTGCTTCCGCCGCCGCGTTGCGACGCGGTGGGGTGCCCTGGCGGGTTGCCCGAGCGGCCAATGGGAGCGGACTGTAAATCCGTCGCGAAAGCTTCAGAGGTTCGAATCCTCTACCCGCCACCAGGTGCAAAAAGAGGCCCCTGACCAGCGTGAACGCCGGTCAGGGGCCTCTTTTGTGAGTCTCACTCAATCCCGCTCTAGCCCGCTCAATCTCGCTGGCTGTGTCGTATACGTGTCGCCGAGATCATCGGTGACGGAAGCCGCCAGGCGGGTTCCGTCAGGCGGCTTTGTCGGCCGGTTGTGGGGCGGCTTCGTCAGCGGCTACCGGGCGTGCGGCAGCGGCCGGCGGCAGGCCGAGCGCCGCCTCCACGCGGCGGCGGGCCGCTTCCTCCTGGCCGTAGACGCACTTTGCGTAGACCCGCATGAGGACATGCACGCTGTGCCCGGCCCACTCGGCAACCTGGGTAGCCGGCACCCCCGCATTGAGCCAGAGCGACACGGCGGCGTGCCGCAGGTCGTACGGTCGCCGCGCCAGCGGGGATCGCTGCTGAGCCGGGGTGAGCACCTTTGCCCGCGCGTCGCGCCACGCCTTCCCGTAGGTGTTGTTCGGGATCGGCTGACCGGCGGTAGGGACGTATCGGCCACCGGGGCCGCGCCGGGTGACGAATAGCTTCCCGTTCGATCCTGGCGGGTACTCCTTGACGTGGTGGTCGAGCAGCCGCACGAGCGGCGGTGGCACCGGCACGTCTCGCGTGGCGGCCTTCGCTCGGTGCTTCAACCCTCGTTCCTCGGCCGTGTCGCTCCCGTCGCCCCAGTCGCGTCCTACGGCCACGGTCGAGCCGGTCAGGTGCAGTACGCCCCACCCGTCAGGCTGGGAGGGCCGCTCGTACTCGTCATCGCGCAGGTGAAGCACCTCTTCGGGGCGTAGGGCGGCGTAGTACATGCATCCGAAGAACGCTTCCAGCTCGGGCACGGTCCGGCCCACCTCGGCGAGCAGCGCTCGCGCCTGATCCGGGTTGACCACCGCTCCCCGGTCGACCTCATCGGCCGTCTTCGGGGCGGTCCAGCTCACCAGGGTCATCGGGTGCGTGTCGAGTAGTCGCAGCTCAACGGCGTACTTGAGAGCGCCGGAGAAGACTGCCCGCTTACGGGCAATCGTGCTCGCCGAAGCGGAGGCACCATCCATTCGCAGGGCGAGCGTGTCGAGCGCCTTCCGCACCAAGGCAGCGTCGGCGAGCGCCGTCAGATCGACGGTGTTGGCCTTGAGCCAGCGAACGGCGGCGGCCAGTTGAGCGGGCGGGTCGCCAGCGTCGCGGCGAGCCTTGTTGAACACCCACCCGTAGAGCGCGGCTCGTACCGCCTTGTCGCTGGGCACGCCCCGGTCCGTCGCCAGCAGTGCCGGTGTGACGGTGGCCAGCGTCTCGGCGATGCCCTTGCGATGCTTCGCCGACGCGCGGGGCCACTTCATGTCGACGTAGGCCACTGCGTGGTCGTACCACGAACGGGCGTTGAGAGCGCGGGCCATGGGCTCGGGCAGTCCGCTGGCCTTGTCGAACGCGACGCCTTCCCGCTGAGACACCACCAGCTTCGACCGGTAGCTCTCGGCCAGGGCACGGGTCGCGAACGTCTTCCGGAACGGCTCGCCCGCCACCTTCCAACGGACCACGTATGAGTAGCCCCTGGTGAGTCGGTTTTTGAGGATGCCGTGTACGCGTACGTCGTAGGTGCTGATCATGCTGCCTCTTCGTGGTCGTTGAGCCAGTTGTCCAGGTCGCGGCGGCGGACGTACAGGCTGCCGTTCGGGTACTTGATGGTTCGGGGTGCGCGGCCGGTGGCCTTCCAGCGGAAGAAGGTCGAGCGGGGTACGCGCAGTTCGTCCAGGACTTCGGCGAGGGTGAGCAGGTTCCCGGTTGGTGTGCGGCGGGTGGTCATGGGCGGGTGTCCTCCCTCGGGGTGGCGTGGAGGTAGATGCGCTGGAACAGCGGGGATCGGCGGTCGGGGTAGGGCCGGCTGACCTGCTGGATGTGCAGCACTTGGGCTATGGCGTCGAGCGCTGCGGCTGTTTCAGTGGGTGTGCCGTGCAGCCTGATTCGCACGGTGAGGGCCTTCCGGTCGGCGCGGGTCGCGTGTGGAGGGTCGGCTAGGCGCTGCGGCAGAAGGGCGCAGGGCGGGCCGCTGAGAGCGCCGTAGAGGCAAGATCCCGGGATTCCGGGTGTAAGGCGTAGGGCCTGGTGCTCTCAGGGGCTCTCAGCGGGCCGCTTCCGGGGAGGTTGGACCGGCACTCGGCAGCGGGAGGCCGGGAAAGCGCTGACACGCTGACAGCAGGGCTCGCTGGGTGACGTTTCCGCAGGTAAGTGCGGGTATGAAGCTGTCAGCGGGGTGCGCTGACAGGCGCTGACAGCGCTGACACCTCACGGGCGTCGGCGGGAATTGTCAGCGCCTGTCAGCACCTGTCAGCACGGGCCGCTGACACCTTCCCGGGCGCTCTGAGCTGCGGAAACGTCGCCGGTCGCGGCGATTGTCAGCGTGTCAGCGTTTCCGGGGTCCTCCCCGGCGGCGCGGGGGTGCAGCTCGTAGCGGCCGTCCGGCCCGTTGCGGACCCACCCGAGGGCGATCAGCTCGTTGAGCACGGCGGTCACCTCGTCGGACTTCGGCAGCTTGCGGGCTACCCGGCGGTGCGCCTCCCGGCGGGTGAACGTGGTCATGCCCTTGCTGGTGAGCACACCGAGCACGTACCGGGCGTTCTCCATCGCGGCGTCGCTGCCGATCGTGGTGAGCGCGGCCCGGTAGTGCGCGGCGAAGAACTCCGCCAGCCTCACCGCGTCGGTCATCCGGTCGGCGTCGATGGGGCGTCGCCACGCGTCGGCGGGGTGGTGGGCGACGTGCAGCAACCCGGCCAGCCGCAGTGTTGCGCCGGAGAGCTTGTTGCCCCACTCGCGCATGTCGTGCAGCGTTCCGCCGGGGCGTAGCTGCGCCTCCACCTCCTGAGCGGCGGCCAGCCGCACCCGCCCGGCCTCGGGGGTGAGGGTGACCACGGCGGGGTCTTCCCACTCGGCGAGGGTGGCGGCCAGGTCGTGCACCCGGTGCCGGTAACCGGCGGTCACCGCCTCGGGCACCGGCTCGGTATCCACCAGCCGATACCCCGCGAGGGATCGGGGCAGGGCGAACAGGAACCGGGCCGGCAGGCCACGGCCGGCGAGGTCGGCGTTCCCGCCGAACTTCCGCAGCACGGTCGGTTGCGCCATCACGCACACGGTCAGCGCGGGTTTGTCGACCGAGGCACCCTCTCGGGTCTGCCGTTCGTTGCTCATCGGCTGCCCCGCGTGGCCTTTCAGGTAGGGGTCAAGGTTCGGGGCACCGGAGTACCGGCCGGCGAGGGTGTCGAAGATCCCGCCTTCATCGGAGATGATCGCCATGCGTCCGCCGTTGGCGGCCATCAGGCCGATGAGGGCTTCCGGGGTGGCGTCGTCCACGATCAGCCGGGGCAGGCCGGGAACGGTGATCGCCTCGGCCGCGATGGCAGCGGCTACCGCCTCGGCGGCGGCCTCGCCGCGCTTGCCCGGGTCGCTGGCCTTCGCGGCCTGTGCCTTGGCCTGTTCGGCCTGCCGGTCGGCGATATCCCGCAGCGCGGCAGCCTCGGCAATCCGGGGTCGCATCGCCTCACCGAGCGTCGACTGCGCGGCGAACAGCGGGGCGGTCATCGCCCGGTGAACAGGTGACTTCCGCTCGCCGGGTCCAGCAATGACGGCGGCGAACACGTTCACTGGCTCGCGCCACCCACCGACCGGCTCCACCTCCAGCCGGCCACCCGCGCACGCGGAGAGCACGGCCACGGCGAGGGTTCCGGCCATCGCCGGATCGGTCTGGGTGAACCGGGCGACGCCGGTCACCATGTCGCCCAACCATGCGGGGAACACGTCGACCGGGAACGGCGGCGGCGCGGTGCTCGGCCCGGTCAGGGGCACTGGAACATCCCACAGCGGCCCGTTGCCCGGCGGCGCGTCGGTGTCGTGCTGCTGGTCGGTGGTGACGAGGTGGAGGCGGGCGGGTGTCATACGGCCTCTCCGTTCTGCGCGGTGGTGCGGGTGCGGTAGGCGGCTTGGCGGCAGGCGTGGGAGCAGTAGCGGGGCCGGCGGCCGGTCGGCGGTTGCTCGATCGGTGCGGCGCAGACCGCACAGCCGGCCGGAGTCGTCGGAGTTTCGTCACGGTTGGTCGGCGAGGCGTGACGAAACTCGGTCTGGGTGAAGTCGGCAGTGGTGACCTGCCAGCGGAGGCGACGGACCCGGGTTGGGTGCTTGTCCTGGCGCGGGCGTCCCTGGCTTGTCCAGCCACGGCGCGGCCGGATCTCGGCGACTTGGACCCACCCGGCACCTCGGAGGCTCGCGCCGGTTTCGCTGGCCTGGGTGTAGGTGATCAGGCGTCGGAAGCCGAGTTCCCTCGCGGCCCGCCACGCCGCGCCGAGCAGCGCCGAACAGGCATTGGCGGTGCCATCGGTGCACACCCGCGTGACTTCCAAGGTCTGCCCGTCATCGAGCATCCGGGCTACCGGACGACCAACGACCGCGACGCCCCGGCGATCACCGGCAACGTCCACGACGGCAAGAGAGAACTTGTGCCCGACCGGCGCGGGGTTGTGCCGGTGGTGCCGCGCAACGAACGCCCGCGCCTCCGGCAGCGATACAGGCACGATGCGCAGCTGCGCGGACTGCCGTCTCACGCGGCCACCTGGCGGGGACGACGGGCACCGGCCCTGAATCCTGAGGCGATGGTCCGCAGCACCGCGTGGTGCCGCAGGCCGGCGGAAACACCCGCGTGTTCCAGCGCAGTGGACGCCTCGTCAGCGGACAGCGAACCGCCCGCGACTAGTTGGCCGAGCGCCACCGACGCGAGGTACAGGGCGTCATTGTGGTGATCGGGCGCGCTTGTCACGCTTGCGCACTCCCGCTCGACGGCCGTCCGCACGTAGGCGCGTTCCCGCCCACCGGGCAGCGCCACCACCACCGGCCGCTGCGGCGGCAGCGGAGCCGGGGCGAGCAGCCCGGCCAGCCATTCGGGCAGCGGCGCGGGGTTGACGTCCAGGGCGACGGTGTAGGGCCGTTCGGCGACCGTGGAGCCGGCGGCGACGACGTAGCCGCCGTGGGCGCGGGTGTCGACCATCGGACCGAGGCCGTTGCCCCGCTCCCCGGCGGTGTTGCGCAGCGCCGGTCCGTGGTCGGGGTGTCGGTAGTAGAGGTGGGTGCCGCCCCGTCCGGTCAGGACGGTGTACGTGTGGTCGACGCCGGGCGGCGCGGTGTCGTCCGGCCCGAAACCGGCGATCCAGTTCGTGGGGGTGCCGTTGCGGGTGGCGAGGATGGCGAACACGTCGCGTCCGTCGCACGCCCCGGCCCATTCACCGGTCGGGGTGTCGCTGTCGTTCTTGGGGACGTCGAGGTCGATCACCACGAGGCGGGACGGGCCGCAGGCGATGCCGATGCCGTATGGGCGGGCGGTCCACGCTCGGCGGATGCGGTCGGGGTCGGTGGTGGCGCGAGCCTCCCACCCGACGTGTCCAGTCCGGCAGCGCGGGTCATGGCCGGTGCAGTCGTCGGCGCTGTGGTCGGGGAATGCGGGGCGCTTGTCGTCGGGGCGAAGCGGAAAGACGTGCCAGCCGCGTTCGGCGTGGCCGAGGGCGGCGGTCAACAGCGGGTTGTCCGACATCGTGCGGGTCCTCTCCATCGGCGCGGGCGGGGTGTCGGGGGTCGGGTGTGGGTGGCGGCGTTCGTGCCGGCCGTGGGCGCAGGCGGCGCAGTCGCGGCGTTGCAGCAGCACAGGACGGCCGCCGTGGGCGTGGTCGGCGGGGAGCAGTCGGCCGCAGATGTGTGGGTACGGTTCGGCGTCGGTCACCGGTCGGCCGAGCACCGCGCTCGCGCCGAGCCACCGGGCGGACACCCGGTCACCGCCTCGGCCGAGGCCGGGGGCGGGCGGTGATCGCGGCCCGGGTCACGGCTTGGCGCAGGTCGCCGAGCAGCCCGACCAGCTGCCGGCGGGCGGCCAGTTCGGACGGGGCGAGCGCGACCCTGACGCGGACCTCGGCGTGCTCCCGCCCGGCGGAGGTCCGCACCCGAACGAGGACGGCACGGGAGCGGCCGGCGACGTCGACCACGATCTCTTCGGATCGGTGCTCGCCGAGGTTGCAGCGGTGGTCCATCCCGCACCATTCGGTGTGGCCGGCGGCGCGGCGGTTCACCGGGTCGCCTCGGCCCGTAGGCGGTGGAAGATGTTGAAGACGCGCCGCCCGGTGCGGAGCCGCATGCCCCGGTCGCAGCGGCGGCAGGCACGCGGGCGGCGCAGGACGCGGGTGGTGGTGCGGCCGGTTCCGGCGCACCTTTTGCAGGTGGTGAAGGGCTTGATCCAGCACAGCCCGGCGTAACCGAGCGTGACGGCAAGGGCGGCGGCGCAGAGGGTGCTAGCAGCGATGAGGTGGGGGGTCACAACGGCCTCCAGAGCGGGTTTTTGGGCGTGAGGGGCCGTGAGCTGCTAGGTACTAGACCGCAGCTCATGATTCGGATTGGTTGCTAGCAGCTCTGCTAGGCCTAGCAGGTCGGGGTGCTAGGCCTAGCAGGCCGGACGGTCACGTCAGCTCGACCGCTTCCGGTCACGCTCCGCGATTGCCTTGAGGAGGTGGTCGTGGTGGATGCCGCGCCGAGTCGTCTCCTTGCCATCCGGGAGTCGCCCGTATACGTCGCCGACCTTGATGACCGGGTGCGGCTTGAGCGCGGCGGTGAGCTGAGCCGACCCCCACCCCTGGTACGCCTCGGGCCGCAGCTCGGCCAGCAGGCCGCACAGCGTCTCGTTCCACGCCTTCTTGTCGTCGCCCGGCCACACGCGGGCCAGGTCGCCGAGCACGTCCGCGATCGGCGCTACGTCGCGGGTCTGCTCGTCGGGCTTGGGCAGGGTGCCGGCGGCCTGGCGCAGCGTTACGGCGCGGGTGACGATCTGCGCGGCCTTGGTGGTGTTGACGTAGTAGGACTTCACCGCCGAGGGCTTCGGGCCGAAGCCGCGCAGGATGCCCCACCCGGCCTCATCGACCGGCACGAACACCGTCGCCCGGTAGCCCTGCTTGTAGGCCGAGGTGCCAAGGATCATGTCGTTGGCCGTCTGGTCGGCCACCGACAGGCAGAACCGGGAGTTGACGTTGCGGGTGATGCCGGTCGGCAGGCTGTCCTTGTCGGGGATCTGCGTGCCGATCAGGATGATCACGCCCAGCGCCCGGCCGAGCTTGATGACCTTCTCCAGGATCTCGCCGGCTTCCTTGGCGTACTTGCTGGTCATCAGCTCTTGCAGCTCATCGAACCACGCCACCAGCGGGTGAAGGCCAGACCCCTTGAGCGACGCCAGTTCCGGCGTGACCTTGTTTTCCGGGGCCTTGCCGAGGCGGGCGTAGTGCTCGATGCGCTTGGAGCGGCGGCGGCACTCCTCATACAGCCACTCGATGAACGCGAAGCACCGGGCAAGGGTTTCGTCATCGAAGCCGTTGCCGTACTCGGCCATGACCTGCTCAAGGACGGCGAAGTCACCGACGCCCTTCAACTCGTAACCCCGGATCTCGGCGCGCGGGTCCAGCGACGCGGCCAGCAGCAACGTGCGCAGCGCGAACGTCTTACCCGACCCGGGCTGACCACCGAACAGCCAGTTGCGGAACATCAGCTCGGCGTCGAGCACGTCCAGACGCGGGGTGGTAGCGAACGGGAACGCCTTGAACAGGTCCACCTTCGCGCCGGCCGACAGCAGCGGCCAGGGCGGTTGCGTCATCTGCGACGCCGGCTCGTAGCCGACCCACAGCGCCAGGCGGCCCGTGTGCCCCGGTGCCGGCTCGGGCCACACCTGATCCAGCGGCAGCCGCATCGCCGAGGCGAGTTTGCCCCGCCGGGCCACCACCTCGGACGCCTCCACCCCGTACGGCAGGTCCACCACGGCGAGGTGGCCGGGGCCGTCACGGTGGATGTCCACCGGGAAGCTGATCGCCTTCGCGTCCTTGGCAACCGCCGAGTTGATGGCCGGCAGTTGCAGCGAGGTCAACGCCCGGCGGACCAGCTCGGCGGTGAGCTTGCGGTAGCGGGTGCCCTCGGTCACCCGGTCGGTCAGCGGCTTGTCCGCCGGACGGCCGAGCGTCGCCAGCAGCGGCACCACCGCCGCCAGGGCGACCCACCGCCACCACGACGGGCCGAGCGCCAGCACGATCGCGGCGGCCACCATCGCGCCGGCCGACGCGGCGAGCACCCACCACCGCCACACGGTTTGGCGCTGCCGGCGGGCGTCGAGCTTCATCCATGTGTCGGCGTCGCCCCGGGTCGCGGCGGCCTGCCGCAGGTGCCAGTTACCTTCCTCGGCGCTGGCCCAGTGCAACGCCTTCCCCGTGCCCCGGAACAGGCCCACCGGGGCGTAGACGGCCGTTTTCGCCGCGTACTTCGGCAGGCGCACCGCGTGGTAGGCGGTGACGTAGCCGGCGTCCTTGCTCTGGTGCCGCACGGCGGCCCGCAGCGCGCGCCACGACCTGGCCCAGTCGGCCAGGATCGGCCGGCGGTTGCGCTGCCGGGCCAGCACGTCCGGCGGGATGTCGTCGGCCGCGTCCACCGGCCCGCCGTCGCGGTCCGGGTCGTCGGCGACGCTCTCGGCGTCCTCGCCGTCGTCGGCCAGGTCGCTTCCGTCACCGGTCGGGGTGACGGATGCCTGCCGGCGGGCGCGGGCGTCGTCCAGATCGACCACCTCGGCGTCCGGGCCGCCGGTGGGGTCGGTGAGGTCCTGCTCTGCGGCCTGCCAGTCGAAACGGTTCTCATCAGGGGCAGTCATGATGGGGGTTCCTCCAACGGTCGGGAGATCGGTAGGGGGCCGGCGGCGCGGCGCGGGTTGGTAGCCAGGTGGCCGTGCCGCCGGGCAGGGGGTTACCAGCGGATGGTGAAGTCGCCCCGGATCTCGTCGACCTGCCGGCCGACCGTGGCGTTACCGGAGCGGATGTTTTCCGTCTGGGTGGGCGTGTCCTTGCTGGTCGGGGCGGGCTTGGGGGTCTTGCTGCCCTTGACCTCGCCGACCTGGATGGCAACGCGGTCGTTGCCGGATGCGCGGTTGGTGCGGCCCACGGTGGGCTCCCTTCGGTTGTGCCGTCCAGCGGGTCTGGCGGCCACCGCACGCCACCGGGTGATGAGCCGGTGGCGGCGGAAGCGGTCAGGGGTGCCAGTGGAGGAAGGTCAGCGGCGGTCGCGGGGCGCGGCGCGGCCGTTGAGTTGCCGCCGCGCCTGCTGTGCTTCGCGGCTGTCGTGCAGGGCCTTGCGCTGCCGCTCGGCCGCAGCGCGTGCGGCTTTGCTGCCGGTGGCCCTCGCGGCGGCGTCGGTGTCGCGCCACCGCTCGTACGCGGCGGTGAATCGGTCGGCGCTCACCGCTTGCGACCCTGCTCGGCTTGGCGGGCGGCGCGGTCGCGGTTGCGCTGGTCGGCTTGGCGCTGTGCCTCGCGCATCTGCGCTTCGCGGGCCTCGCGGTTGCGGGCCACGATGCGGTCGTGGTGCTCGCGGAGTTGACGGTCAGACATACTGGTGGTCCTCCCGAGATCCCATGCGGGTTGAGGGGTTGGACCGGCGGCACAGCACGGGTTTCCAGGCCATAGGGGCTGTGCCGCCGGGCGGGGCTACCTGTCTGTTGCGCCGCAGCAGCGGCACGTCTTACCGGCGTTGAGCGGGGCGCACGCGCACCCGCAGGACAGGCACCCTCGACCGGGGATACCGCCGGAGTTGGCGTGGAGGCAGCCGCATCGGCCGCAGCGGTGCGCCATCAGCGCCGGCCCTTGAACTGCTGGGAGAGTCGGCCGAAGCGGATGCGCTCGTCCTCGTCCATGACGGTCGGGGTGCGCCCGGCGGCCCGCTCGTCGCGGATCTGCCGGTCGAGGTGCTTCGGGTCAACCTTGACCTCACGGGAGCGGCCGTTGCTGTCCTCGCTGAACAGGTACTTCTTACCCACGGTGGTTCCCTCCGGTTGTGCCGTCCAGATCGGTTCTGGCGGCCTCCGCGCGCCACCGGGTGATGAGCCGGTGGCGACGGGGGCGGTCAGATCACTTTTTCTTGGCCTTCTTCTCGATCAGGTCCCGGACGCCGGTCAGGCCGCCTACCAACATCTGGTCGTGCTCGGGGCAGAGGGCCGCGCCGTCCCAGGCGACCGGCTTGCCGCACCAGCAGTTCTTCTTCGCCACGTCGTTTCTCCTTCGCTGTGGCCGGTCGGTCTGACCGGTCCCCGCGTGCCACCGGCGGCGATGGGTGCCGGTGGCCACGGGGATCGGTCAGGCCGCGATGAGCAGGGCGGAGACAAACAGGAAGGCGACGTGCCAGGACTGATCCAGCGCGTACGCGCCGGTACCCAAGCTCGGGTTGTCGTCGCGGCCAGGCCGGGGGATGCCGAGCGAGTAGAAGCGGGCCGAACCGAGCGCGTCAGCGATGCGCTTGAGCAGGGTGCGCCGGTCAGCGATGTAGTGCGACACCGCCGAGACGGTCAGCCCTACGCCGACCGCCCACGGGTCGAGCCGCAGGCCGGTACCGGCGATCAGGAACACCAACGCGAGCAGGGCCGTGAGCGTGTAGGTGGCGACGTGGGCGGCGCAGGCGATGCGGCCGGGCCACCCGGGCTGACCCTTGCAGTCGGCTTGATGCTGGGTCTGGATCCAGTGGTCGCCCACCTGGTGAGCGACGTAGAGGGCGATGAACACGGCGGCGAACGTTGCCGCGTGCGCGCCGGTCGGATCTGCGAACATGAGGGGTATCTCCCGAGGGTCGATGAGGCTCAAGGGGGTGGACCGGCGGCACGGCTCAGGTTGCGAGCCGGTGGCCGTGCCGCCGGGCGGCGCTACTTCTTGCGGGGCTTGCGGACCTCGAACGTGTCCGATGAACCGCGCGGCAGCTTTTGCCGCTTCGCGTCGGCCGCGCGTCGGGCCTGCTCCGCGCTGCCGGGCTGGCTCACTGAACGGGTCTTGCCGGTCTGACCCGACCTGCGGAACGCCTGGAACTTCTCGGCGGTCATGCGGCCACCTCCACGGGGGTGCCGTTGACCGGCGTTGCCGCAGCGTCCGGGCGGAATGGTGACCCGATTTCGGGGTGGGGGCGGTGGCGCTTGACGGTGCTCACGCTGACGTTCGCGGCCCGCGCGATCTGACCGTGGGGCGCGGTCGGGTCAGCGATGTGTGCGGCGATGACCCGCTCACTGGCGGTCAGGGACCGGGGCGTGACCCGCGCCGGGCGAACCGGCTCACGAACCGGCGTGACCGGGAGCGCCGGGGCCGGGGTGACCGGCTCGGCAGGGTCAGCCGGACCGTTGGGCGTCTGCGGCGGCGCGGTGACCTTCTTCGCGCGGGTGGTCTTGTCGGCCTGGCGGGCGGCGGTGCGGGCGGCGCGTTCGGCGTTGTAGCCGTCCCATGCTTTGCGGGGGTCGCGTTCGTTGTGCTCGATCGACCACCGGGTGGCCATCAGGGAGCGGATCGGGAACATGCGGCGGCGCTTCGGGGAGAACTCGACCCCGGCGTCGTCGATGAGGCTCGCGTTCTCGGCCAACAGTTGGACGTGCTGGGCGCGGCGGGTGTGCAGTCCCCACAGCCACGGGGAGAGCAGCGACAGCAGCGCGAACGCGATGGCCGCCGCCGTGGGCGTGATGCCGTTGGCGAAATGGGCGTAGTTGATGGCGGCGACCACGGCGGCGATGCCCCACGCGGCCCGGCGCAGGGATGCGGCGGTGGCGTGGGCCTTGAGCATCAGTGCGTCGTGGGCGTGCCACTGGACGTAGACGGCGATCGACTCCAGTGCGGCGGAGAACGCCACCGCGAACGCCACCCGGGACGGGCCGTTCCACGCGGCCGGGGCGATCTCGGAGTAGGCGTAGGCGGCCTGCGCGTAGGCCGCGCCGCCGTTGATCAGCAGCAGCGGCAGCACCGGGCGCAGCTTCGCGGCGAACTCGGCCCGCGACTTGCGGCGGCGCTCCCGCGCCTCGGTGCGCTCGACGCGGCGGGCGGCGTCGCGGCGGCGGCGCTCCTGCTCATCGGCGGCGGCCTGCCGGCGGGCGTGCGCGGCGGCGGCCTCTTGCTGCTCCCGGTCGAGCTGCGCCATTAAGCGGGCGCGCTCCACCTCGGCGGCGGCGGACTCGCGTTGGGCCGCCGCGCGGGCGGCCAGGATCGCTGGGTCTTCCGGCGTACGACGAAACATCGGGTGACCTCCCGGTCAGTGGTCGAGGATGTCGGCGAGCAGGTCGCGGTGCGCGGGGAACACGTCGCCGTCGAGGTAGTGGCGCAGGTACTCGATGAGGTGTTGGTAGGACTCGGCGTGCAGCCAGGCGGCCAGTCGGGCGTCGTCCGCGCCGACAACCTCGGGCAGGATCGGCACCGGGCCGAGGTCGATCAGGACGGGGACGGTGACCATCCACGCCTCATCCGAGGCGCGCGGGTCGGGCACGTACCGGGCCGGCAGTGTCTTCACCCACGGGTCGGTGGGGTCGGCGATCAGGCCGGTTTCCTCGGCCAGCTCCCGGAACGCGGCGGCGGTGGGGTCCTCGCCGGGGTCGACGTGTCCGCCGGGCAGCGCCCAACCGTGGTCGTCGTCGCGCTCCACCATCAGAATTCGGCGTCGGCCGTTGATGGTGGCCATGACCACCGCGTCGGCGGCCAGGGCCTCGCCCCAGTGGCCGAGTTCGTTGCGCCCGTAGCGGATGCCGGTCGGCGCGTACGGGTTGACCGGTCGGCCGTCCACGAGGGGGAACGGGATCGCGGCGGCGGCCCGGCGGGCTGCCCAGTCGATGCGGGTCGGGTCCATCTCCGGGTCGGCCCAGCTCGCCCCGGCGGCGATGCCGGCCAGGACGGACGGGGCGGTGTAGGTGCACGTCATGCGGCGGCCTCCATGGGATAGGCGCAGGTCAAGCACTCACCGAGTGAGCGCGGGATGTAGTAGGGCCGGACCGCGCCGCAGGTCGGGCAGGTTCGGCGGGCCAACAAAGCGGCGCGGACCGCCCGGAGCTGGGCGGGGGTCGCGGTGCGCTTCGGCGCGGCCAGGTCCACCCGGTAGAGGTACGCGGTTCGGGTGCCGCCCACGCCGCGCCAGAGCACCTGAGCGGCGACGGGTTGACCACCGGGGCGCAGGCCGGCGGCGGTCAGTTGGCGGCGGGTGGCGTAGCCGGTTGGGGCACCCCGCCACCAGAAGGTGGGGATTCCGTACCGCGCCCCGTCCGGATCGAAGTAGGCGGCGCGGATGCGCGACATCAGGCCGCGCGGCGCGGGTCGGTACGGGTAGCGGCGTCGGTGGCGGCGCGGGTAACGCGGGCCTCGGCCCGGCGCAACCGCCGCCAGTCCAGCGGCGAAGGGCCGCCGTGGTCCTCGGCGTAGAGCATCGTGATCTCGGCGTCCAAGACGTCCAGCTCGGCCGCGATCAGCGGCCACTCCGACTCGATCGCGGCCAAGTCGGCGAGGCTCGGACCCTCCAGGTCCGGGTGAAGGTCGTAGCTCACTTCGAGTTCCTTCCGGAACGACGCTTACCCGCCACCGGACGGCGGCGGGCGGTGGCGGACTGACCGCACGAGCGGCAACAGTCCTGGTCAGGGGCCAGCGGGGCGAGGGAGCCGCATACGCGGCAATTGCGCCAGACGGCGTTGCTCTTGGTCGTAATCCGCACGGCGGCGGCGATGCTCACGGACATGAAGGGCTCACCTCTTCCCAGCTCGAATGAAGTCGGACGAACAGCCGGGGGCGCGGCCACAGCGGCCGCGCCCCCAGGTAATGCACGACGCGGCAGCAGCCGAGCCGGTGATACACGCGAACGCTGCCCTTTCCCGACACCCCGCTCGCCCCAGCTCTGCACTGGGGGTCGGCCATCCGGAGATGACTCAAGGCAGGGGTCTACCGAGGACAGCTGTCCGCGCTTGTTTCCAAAGGTCGCTATGCACTTGAGAAAGATCGACACCCGCTCCGGCGGTCCATGGGCGTGCGCAGTGGTTGCCGCCTTCCCTGGGGCCATCCGGCCGGTGTAGCTAATTTCAGCGCTAAAATTAGCGCTGAAGTTGTGCGATGTCAACGAGGTGGGAAGACTAGGATCAGCGGATCAAGCAGTCAGACAGGGAGGCGTCGGGTGGAGGATTGGCAGGCTGTGGCCAGCGCAATCAACGGCCGGATGGCCGATTTGCCGCTGTCACAGCAGGAGTTGGCCGAGCGGTCCAAGGTGTCGGTTGCCACCCTGCGTGAGCTGCAAAAGGCAGCCGCGACCCGCAAGCGGTCGGCGCGTACGCTCGCCGCGATCTCGCAGGCTCTCGGCTGGCCGGACGACTACCTTCGTGCCGTGCTGACCGGGGCCACACCGCCGGACAGTGGCGGGGGAGTGGGGCGGGCGGACAGTTCGTCGCTGGTACTCGCGCGGCTGGACCAGCTGCACGCCGAGGTGCGGCGGCTCGCGGATGCCGTAGAGCGGATGGCGGTCGATGTCGGTCATGGCGATAAGGACACCAGTTCCGAGCGCGCATCCGAACGCCGTTCACCAGCCGGGTAACCGCCGTCCACTAGGCATCGACTAGGCGCGGTTGCGCATCGGCGGGTGCCTACGCCAGCGAAGGAGGGCCGTTGTGCCTGCTTACGCCAGGGATGCCACCCCGAATCTCGCGCTGTACAACCTCCGCGACGCGGCGGGCGAGACTCAGCAGGACGTGGCGGATGGCTTGAACCGCCTTGGGGTGGCGCGCGGAAAGAGACTGGCCGTAACCGCCAATCAGGTCAGCAGGTGGGAGCGGGGGATCACGTATCCGTCCGCGCTCTACCGGCAACTCCTTGCCGAGCACTTCGGCGTCTCTGTGCAGGATCTCGGACTCACCAGGCAGCGTGTGACGCCCCAGCAGCGTGACAGTCCCGAGAACGGAGGTTTCGCGATCTACCAAGATCCGGTGTCTCATCCGCAGGCCGAGGACAGCCAGGAGGAATGGCGCGCGGTCCGGCGGAAGCTGAACATTCATCGGGTGCAGCTCGCCCGTGAGGCGGCACGCCTCTACGACGTGGAGCACCGCGTAGGTGACAGCGGCCTGATTGCAGCGCCGCAATGGTTGCCACCGACTCCGATCGAGTTGGCGCAGTTCGGAATCGGGCTCGCCCCGGAGGGAACCGCGCCCCTCGTCACCGGGGCCGAGGACGCTGCGGCCGGCGTACGGCCGTTGGCGTCGGACGGGCGGCGGCACCAGCGCTACAGCCTCGCCTTGCGTGATGTTGAACAGCCCCGGCTCTTTGAGAACCGGCTCGCGTGGCACCTTGCGGGGGTCGACTGGAGCCAGCCCGCCCATGCACTCACGTTCACCACCGGTACGTACTTCGGTGGTGTCGATGTCTCGGAGGCGCTCGCGCACGAAATGGCCATGTACCACGTCGCGGGCGACGGGAGCGGGATCCTGCCGGCGTCCTGGCGAAACCTGGCCTTCCGGCGGCTCGTGGGCGACCCGTTCACGCCCAGCCGCCGACCGACAGCGCCGTCAACCGACACGCTCACCCTGCGGGTAGACGACGACGGAGCGTCCTTCGTGCTGCACAACCGCGCAGCCGGCAACGTGGCCGTAGCCGGGGGAATGCTGCACATCATGCCGGCGGGGGTGTTCCAGCCATCGAGCGTCCTGCCTGCCGCTCAAGTGGCCGACTTCGACCTGTGGCGCAACATGATGCGGGAGTACAGCGAGGAATTCCTCGGCAGCGCCGAGCACGGCGGCGACGGCGAACCGGCGGACTACAGCGCGGAACCGCTGGCGGCCTTCGGCCGGGCATATGCGTCCGGTGGGGTGCGGGTCTTCTGCCTCGGAGTCGCGCTCGACGCACTCACCCTGTGGGGCGAGATTCTGGCCGTCGCCGTGTACGACGGCCCCACCTATGACCACCTGTTCGCCAACATGGTCGACTCCAACGATGAGGGAACCGTGGTCAAGACCGGGCGGGTACGGCCGACCTCGGCGTTGCCGTTCACCCGGCACACCATCGACGAACTGACCGCCAGCGGGCGGCTGGCACCGGCGGCGGCCGGATGCCTTGAACTCGCGTGGGAACACCGCCGCACGATCCTGGGGAGAAGCTGACGTGCACGTACTGGTAACTGGTGGCCTGGGATTTCTCGGCCGCGCCGTAGCCCGCGACCTGCTTGCCGCCGGGCACCGGGTCACCGTCATGACCCGGGGTCGTCGCGGTGACCGAACCGCACCGTCCGGCGTCGAGCTGGTGACGGGGGACATCCGTGACCGTGCTCGGGTCTCCGAGATCGTCCAGGAGGGCGGGTACGACGGAGTCGTACACCTTGCGGCGTTGACCAGCGGGCGGGACTCGTTCGCTGACCCGCTGGGCTACTTCGATGTCAACACGACCGGCACCCTGAACCTGCTCATGGCCCTAGACGCCGCACGGACGAACACCGCGCCGGCTTCTCTGGTCTTCGCTTCCACCAACATCGTCTACGGGTCGCAGCACCACGGCGCACTGTCCGAAGACCTCGCCCCGCACCCCGAGAGCCCATACGCGGCGTCCAAGGTCGCGGCTGAGCACATGGTCGCGGCGTATGCGGCGACCGGAGCAATCGGCGCGGTCATCCTCCGGCCCTTCAACATCGCCGGGGCCGTCGACGGCGTTACCGACACCGACCGCGCGCGGATCATTCCGAACGTCTTCCGCGCGATCACCGGAGAACTTGACCACGTCCCCCTCAATGGCGACGGGGCGGCGGTGCGGGACTTCGTGCACGTGGCCGACGTCGCCATCGCAGTCCGGCTTGCCCTGACCATCTGCGCGCCAGGTGCCAGCCAGACCATCAACCTTGGCTCAGGCGTCGGGACGAGCATGGCCACCGTGGTAGCCACTGCCGAACAGGTGACTGGCCGTCCAGTAACCGTCCATCGTCAACCGACCAAGCCTGAACCGCCGGAGCTGATCGCCGACGTCGGCCGCGCCCAGACTGTTCTGGATTGGACCCCAGCAAGGTCCAAGCTGAGCGAGATCCTTGCGGATGCCTGGGAGGCGTGGCCCGGTGGTGGTTTGTCTACCGAGCACGGGTGAAGAGCTGGGCTGGCTGCGTCCTTATCACCGACTCCCCATCCGAGATTCGGGGAGCAATGGCCGCCGGGTGGTGATCGATTATGCCAACCGACCAACCAGCGGGGCGTTCCGATCAGCTAGGGCAGGTTAGACCGGCTACTTCATGCTGAGCTGCACATGGACCATCAGCTAGTGCACGGCCGAACCTGTTCATTTCCCACGGCGGTTAAGGTGTACAGCCTTGCCCATCGGTGAGAACACGTCAGCCGGAAGACTGAGGGATTCTTCGGATATCGCGTTGTTTGCTCACCAGCATTGTCGGATTTGTGACAAACTCTTTCACCGCAGCGCTGTGTGCCGTATAGATCACGTTGCTGGATGTCGATCTAGCAATGTGGGTGCCATTTCCGTTACCATCTGAAGACTGAGCGTCAGAGGTGGGGGGCGAATGGCATCTGCGACTAAAACCGGAGATTCCCTATCGCGTATCGAGGCAGTAGATGGGCGAACGCTCACGAGCTGTATGGAGCAATTGCAGCAGGCGTATGTGATGAGCGTCGCCTCCACTGCCGGCTGCGGTGTGACGAACGTTGAGCGGGATACATATGGCGTAGATCTTGAGATTGTCCGATCATTTCCTGCGCCTCGGGAGGAAATCTCGGTCAAGGCTCAACTGAAAAGCACCACCCAGATCAGCCCTAATCCTGGTCGAGAGCATTTTAGTTACCAATTTACGAAGCGCGAATACATGGAGCGTCTAGCGGTCAAGAGGCGCTTCGATAAGTACATTCTAATAGTCATGTCCGTCAATCGTTCGCAGATGCTTTGGACTGACTCGTCGCACGACTTCCTGCGCCTCCGTCACTGTTGCTATTGGATTTGCCTAGAGGGCCGGGATGTCCCTTCGGTCGACAGGCCCTACATTCAGATTCCAACCTCAAACATCTTCGATGCGTCCGCCCTGTCGACCATCCTCGATAAAATCGATCGAGGTGAGAGCTTATGCGAGAGCTAGAGGCGGATCTGCGGACGGTTGACCCGGCGAAGCTGACGGTTTTATTGGAAGAGACTGGGTGGCGCCTTATCGGGGGCCGCCGCAATGCATACAATCGGCTCGCTCCACCCACCGATCCGTCCGGTCGAGACTTCTCGCTGGTTATTCCAATCGACAGGGAAGCGCCAGAGTTCGCCGAGCTGATGTCGGCGGCGATTCGAAAAATTCACGCCCGCGACGGGCAAGAATGGAACGTGAGGCTACTGCCTCGGCTCATCGCGCGCGAGACTGACGAGTATAGGTTCCGCAAGGAAACGTCCTTGCCTTCTGGTCTCATAAAATGGCGCGATGGGGAGGGGTTGATCCAAGCCGCGCGTGCCACCCTTACCGCTGGAGCGAAGGCAGCTGTCAGTAAGGCTCGGCACTTCGGCAACCGTCACGGGCAATTTGCTAACCGCTACCTTGACAACATCCTTATGGGGCAGACGGCACCGGGAAGTTACGTAGTCACCGCATACGCTATATCTGAAGAACCGATCACGCTGCATCAAACTTTCGCCGACACCCTTGGTATACCCGGTGTGGACTTTGTCGAAAGCCGCGAGATTGCGAGATCGGTTACGAACGCGCTGGGTGCCGCTTCTGAGGCACTTGCATACTTCCGTAGCAGTCAGTCTCTTTCCGGCTTCGACGCCGGCGTAGAACACGGCATTTCTTATGAGCTGACAAGCGCTCTAGCTGCTTTAACGGAAGATGCAGACGAAGCTGAGGTTTTCATCGAGTGGCACCCGTCGGGCGAACAGGAACGTGCTGTGTCGGAGCGATTCGACTACACACGCGAGGATTCGGAAGCCTTTCAGAAGGCGGCTACTCGACTCGTGTTCACTGAGCCGCAGCCTAGAACGACTGTGGTCGGCAGGGTTCACCTGCTTACCAAGAAAGAGGCGGGCCAACCTGGCGTGATTGGGGTCGTCTCGGCGGGGCCTGCGAAACCGCGTAAAGTCCGAGCGCACCTTGTTGATGCGGCCGACTATCACTTGGCGGTCCGTGCCCACGAGGAAGATCTCATGATTGAGGTTATCGGTGACCTCGAGCGCGAAGGCAATCTGAACTGGTTGTACGGTGCTCACATCCAAACCACGCACGGCTCTGTTACGGAACCGATGGTTCCCGCTTCCGCCTCAGATAACGCTGAGCAACCCGCATGGTGGGAAGACCTCGAAGGGCCTACGTCGGCAGAGTAGGTGGCAGTTTGTTTCGCTGCGCTGCCGTGTCGATCAGCATCGCCGTGGCGCGCCGGACGGGAAGCTAGCGGGCGGCAGCGCTACTGCCTTGGCAGGCGAGATGGACGGACGGGGCGGGACCGGACCATGCGGGCAGGAAACTCGTAGAGGGCTTCGATCAAATGCCGGACAAGCTGTCCCGCAAGCTCAGCTTGCTCCAGTGTCAGTGAAGGCCATTCCTCCTGGTGGGTACCAGCGTCGCCGATTATCTTGATCGTATCCGTGTGCTCGCCGAGCGCGATTAGGAGTGGATTGCCCTCGTACAGTCGCTTGAGCTTGCCTGTGAGGGTCCGTTCCGACTTGATTTCTTGGCCGCCCTTGTCATCGGCGATGACAGCTAGGGCAGACCGAAAGCGGCCGGCCGCTGCGTTCGGCGCTTGGACGGCCAGACAGCGAAGCCCTTCCGCGTACGCGTCGCGTGCCTTCTCGGGAAGACCGGCGTCAGGATCGATACGTTCTGCCGCGTTAGGTGTGGGCCACCAGAAGATCGGTTGCTCAAGCGTGTAGCGCACCCCGCCGGTGATCGGCTTTCGTTGGCCACGCTCGATGACTACCGTCCCCTCGTGGCATACCTCGCAGGTCGCGACCAGCACCCACGTGCCGTCATCCACGATGATCTTCTGGGACCTCTTGAAGGCTGCCGCGACAGTGCCGCATCGGGGGCAGTTCGCTCTCGGCTCGTCGCTCTGGGGCGGCCCGATAAAGGAAGTCATGGTCCTGCCTGTTCGGGGTGTCGTCTCTGGGTCCGACAGCATCTCACGCATGCACGGCGATCACCTCGAATTACCTACAGCGGCGGGAGCCGCCTGTGTCACATCCGTGTCGTGAGTGGACAGCTAGCCTGCCATTTGGCCTGCTCAGGGGTGCTGTCCGTGGCCGACTGTAAATCCGTCGCGAAAGCTTCAGAGGTTCGAATCCTCTACCCGCCACCAGGTGCGGACACGGCCCCTGACCAGCAGAGATGCTGATCAGGGGCCGTTGTCGTTTGTCTGGCCAAGTCCGGCAAGGTCCAGCCGTCGACGACTGGTTGTGGAGAGATGGTGGGCAGGTCGATCTTGCCGCTGAGGGCGTTCGCAAGCTCGGTGCGTGTCGTCCTGCTCGTCTTCCCGACTGCGCGGTCTCCCCGCCGGCCGGAGAGCCGGTCGCCGGGACCAACACCCGGTGCTGGTCAGTGGCCGGCACCCGGTGGCGCCGCCGGTGGACAGGATCGCCGGCATAGGCGGTGATCGGCGATTCGCGTTTCGGCCCGGGAGGGGCCGGCCCGCTGTGAGACTGGGTGAGCGCCAGCACCGTCGGTGCTCAGGCGTTGGCGACTGGACCCGGTGGGTGGGGAAGATGTCGAACGACAACGAAATTCGTCCCTTCCGGCTCGACACACCGGAAGACGCGATTGCCGACCTGCGTCGCCGGGTTGCGGCCACGCGTTGGCCCGCTCGCGAGTTGGTCGCCGACCGCTCCCAGGGGGTGCAGTTGGCGACGATCCAGGAGTTGGCCCGCTACTGGACGACTGATTACGACTGGCGGGCGTTCGAGACGAAGCTGAACGCGTTGCCGCAGTACACGACCAACATCGACGGGGTGGACATCCACTTCATCCACGTGCGGTCGCAGCACGAGGACGCCCTCCCGCTGATCATGACGCACGGCTGGCCGGGTTCGGTCGTCGAGCTGCTCGGGGTGGTCGGCCCGCTGACCGACCCGACCGCGCACGGTGGTTCTGCCGAGGACGCGTTCCACCTGGTGCTGCCGTCCCTACCTGGCTACGGCTTCTCCGGCGAGCCGACCGAGCCCGGCTGGGACTCCAACCGCATGGCGAGTGCCTGGGCGGTGCTGATGCAGCGCCTCGGCTACCCGCGCTACGTCGCCCAGGGGGGCGACGTGGGCGCCGCCGTCACGGACGCGATGGGCCGTCAAGGGCCCGAGGGACTAGTTGGCATCCATGTCAACCTGCTCGCCGGGGCGATCGGCATCAAGGACCAACTGCCGGCGAAGTCCGCGCAGGAGCGCGCGGCGCACGACGCGCTGAACATGTTCACGACGGACGGCTTCGGCTACTTCCTGGAGCAGTCCACTCGCCCGCAGACGATCGGGTACTCCCTGCTCGATTCGCCGGTCGGGCTGGCTGCCTGGATGTTCGACCACGACACCGACAGCTACTACAAGATCGCCCGGGCGTTCGTCGACGGCACGCCGACGGGTGGTCTCACGCGCGAGTCCATTGCCGACAACGTGACGTTGTACTGGCTGACCGGCACCGGCGCCTCTTCGGCCCGGTGGTACTGGGAGTTCGGGCGGTTCCTGGCCGCAGCCCAGGCGGCGGGCCAGACCCCGCCGCCGGTCTCGGTTCCGGTTGGCTTCACCACGTTCCCCGGCGAGATCTGGGCCGCTCCGCGCAGCTGGGCCGAGGCGGTCTACCCCGGCCTCTCGTACTTCAACGAGGCTGACCGCGGCGGCCACTTCGCGGCCTGGGAGGAGCCTGAGCTCTTCGCTGCCGAGGTGCGGGCCGCGTTCCGACCGCTGCGGGGGTCCTGAGGCAGGCTCGGCGCGCGATGCGAGTTGCGCTGGCGCTGCTCACACGCCCGCGACCGCACTGAGCGCCCTCCGTCTATTTGAACCCGTCGAAGGGCTGGCGTGTTGGCCAAGACCCGGTATGGTGGTCGATGGCTGGGCGCAGGTGTAAGCGTGGACGCACCGCCCCGGGGCATCACTCAGAGTGACCGACATGTCAGATTTGCTGGCTGCATCGCGGCTGAGCCGAATTGTGTTGAAGGTCGTAATCGACGCTGTCTGAAGCGGTGATCTGCCCCGCAGGCTTGTGATCTGGCCCGGTCTGATGGGGGCAGTGGGCCGAACGGCGGGAAGTCACAGACGGTGGGGTCAGTCAGGCTGTCCCCACTTCTCTGGCTGCCCGCACTGTGGCACGATCGTGGAATCTCCACTACCCCCACGACACTTTCCGACAGGAGCAATCATGTCTGGTCGTAGGTTGGGCCGGCTGTTTGGCTCACTTCTCGTTCTAGCCGCACTCTGGGGCGGCCTCGGCGGTGTCGACCTCAGCAACAATCCGCAGGGCGACGCGCAGACCGTGGACGTCATCTGGCAGTAAACTCGGCGCTCCGGGCTGTTGCCGAACATGCCCGGGGTTGCTGCGCGCACATGGCGGGCCGTCGCGCGACGGTGCGTCGGCGGCGAGGTGTCGAGTCGAAGGAGCGCCATGATCGGTAACGGTCAACCCCGGCGCAGATCCTCCGAGGATGCGTGGATCATCACCGCGCCTCTCGCCCTGCTTGCGGTCGCGTGCGCCACCGTCACCGGCTTGGTTGCGGAGAAGCCGTTCGGTCGCTGGCCCGAGGCGGCGCTCTTCCTCGTTCTCATGATCGTGGCTGGGCTGCCCCTGCTCAGCCTGGTCGTCCGGCGGCAGACGATCGGCGTCACGCTCACCGAGCTACCGCTGGTCCTCGCGCTCTACTTCCTGCCGCCGCTGACGGTGGCGGTCATCTACACGCTGACGTCGCTGATCACCCATACCCGGCAGCGGCTGTCGGCGCCGAAGGTCTGGTTCAACGTCGCGCGGGCCGCCGCAGGGACGTCGCTGGCCGCGTTGGTCCTCCAGGCTCTGCCGCCGATCAAGGGGGTGGGCCCGCTCACCTGGATCAGCATCTTCGCTGCCGTCGCCATCGTGCTCCTGGTCAGCATCACGAGCGTGGCGGCGGTGCACACGCTGCTGCACGGTTGGCAGACCGGGCGGGGAGCGTTGCGGACCACGAAGCCGGCGATGCTCACTGCGGCTATCAACGTGGCGGTCGGCCTGATCGTGTTGATCCTGGTGCGAAACACGTGGTGGTCCCTGCTCCTGCTCGCCGCGCTCGGCGCCGGCCTCGTGCTGGTCTACCGGTCGTACGCCCAGTTCTTCCGCCAGCACCGCACCCTGAAGGATCTGTACGACCTGACCGGCGCGGTGGTCGAGAGTGGTCAGAACGGCACGCTGGCGGATGCCCTGCTCGGCCGGGTTCGGGCATTGATGCAGGCGGAGTACGCGACGCTCTGGCTTCCGGCTCAGGGCCGGCACCCGGAGACATTGTTGACCGCTCGGGTGGACGATCCCGGTCTGCTCGACCTGGCGCACACTCCGTCGACGATCCGGGAGCGGGTGCGCGACACCCGCCGAACTGTCGCCGTGGGTCGACGGGTGACCACCGACGGGGAGTTCCGCGCCGAGCTGGCCGAGCGGCGGATCAAGGACGCCGTGGTGGTGCCGCTGCGGTCCGGCCAGGTCGTCATCGGGACCCTTGAGGTGGCCAACCGACTCGGCGACGGCAACCACTTCACGCCCGCGGACATCGCCGTCTTCGAGACGGTGGCCGCGCACGCCGCGGTGGCTCTGGAGAACAATCGGCTGGTCGACCAACTGCGGCACGACGCCTACCACGACGCCCTGACCAAGCTGCCCAACCGGCGGCGGATCACCGACGCGCTGAACGAGTCGGTCAAGATCCGTGCGCCCGGCGAGGTGGTGGCGCTGCTGCTCTTCGACGTGGACGGGTTGCGGCAGGTCAACGAGTCGCTCGGGCACGCGGCGGGGGACAAGGTCCTCGCCGAGGTCGCCAACCGGTTGCGGGCCAGCGCGCCGTCGTCGGCTCTCGTGGGCCGGGCGAGCGGCGACGAGTTCCTGGTGACGTTGCGCGCGGAGAGCGCTGACGCGGCGTTGGAACTGGCCAGTCAGCTGCGTGACCAGATCCGCGACGAGATGGTCTTCGACGCGCTCACCCTGGACGTGGACACCGCTGTCGGGGTCGCCGTACACCCGGATCACGGCAGCGACGCGGCGACCCTGCTGCTGCGGGTCGACCTGGCCACCACGGCCGCCAAGTCGGTGCCGGGCAGCGTGCAGCTGTTCAATCCCGGCCTGGAATCCCGGTCGCTGCGCCGGCTGGGTCTCGCCGGCGACCTGCGCCAGGCACTGGACAAGGACGAGTTGGAGGTCTACTTCCAGCCCAAGGTGACGTTGCGCGATCGCCGCCTGGTCGGTGTCGAGTGTCTGGCCCGCTGGGAGCATCCGACGCACGGCACTGTCGCACCGGAGGACTTCGTGGCGGTGGCCGAGCACACCGGCCAGTTGAGCCGGCTCACCGAGGTGGTGCTCCGTGAGGGTCTTCGCCGCAGTCGGGACTGGGCGCTGGCCGACCAGCCGCTGCCCATCGCGGTCAACCTGTCGGCTCGTACGCTCATCGACCAGCACTTCCCGGACCGGGTCCAGGAGCTGCTGACCGAGTACAAGGTGCCGGCGCAGCGCCTCACCCTGGAGATCACCGAGTCGGGGGTGCTGGACGGCACGGACCGGCCCATCCCCACGCTGCAACGGCTGCGGGATCTCGGCGTACGGCTGTCGGTGGACGACTTCGGCACCGGTGACTCGTCCCTGGCGCACCTGCGGCGGCTGCCGGTGCACGAGGTGAAGGTGGACCGCTCGTTCGTGCAGGGCATGGCGACCGATCCGGGGGACCTGGCGATCGTCAACGCGGTGGTCACCCTCTCCCAGCAGTTCGGCCTGGCGGTGGTGGCCGAGGGGGTGGAGAGCGAGCTGACCCTGGAGCTTCTCCAGGACATCGGCTGCGAGATCGGGCAGGGCTTCCTGTTCAGCCGGCCGCTGCCGTACGAGCGGTTGGCTGCCTGGTTCGGTGCCCAGGTCGAGCCGGAGACGGTCGCCAACGGGGAGCTGCCGCGCCTGCGTGTCGTGCCCTGAACAGGGCGCGGACGATCACTGGGGATCCGATTTCACCTGTCGAGCCGGGCCGTGTACTCTTACTCCTGCGCGCCCCACGGGGAGATCGCGCAGGCCCCCTTAGCTCAGTCGGCAGAGCGTCTCCATGGTAAGGAGAAGGTCTACGGTTCGATTCCGTAAGGGGGCTCGAGGGTTCAGCTGGACCCATCGCAGCGGTGTAGCTCAGATGGTAGAGCAAGCGGCTCATAATCGCTGTGTCGCCGGTTCAAGTCCGGCCACCGCTACTCTCGTCTTCCGGGCTAGTTGCCGGTGGTCGTAAGAATGGGCGCTTCTGGCGCCCACTTTGCATGTCCGCGCTGTCAGCGTCTAGGCTGGCGCGTCGTAGTTGTTTCCGTTAGCGAGGAAGGCACTCCGCCGTGGCGAAGGCTACCGATGTCCGGCCGAAGATCACTTTGGCGTGTGTGGAGTGCAAGGAGCGCAACTACATCACGCGCAAGAACCGCCGTAACGACCCCGACCGCATCGAGCTGAAGAAGTTCTGCCCGCGCGACGGTCGGCACACGGTCCACCGCGAGACCCGCTGACCGCTGGCCGGCCTCAGTGCCGGCCGTTGTCGAAGCTTTCCGATCGCCGATCTGACCGGTTTGGCGCGGCTCCGCCGCCGCCTACCGATCAGGTCGGCGATTGGGCTTTCCGTGTAGGTTCGCGGCATGCCTCTGGACCCTTCCTTTGTCGGCCGGACCTATCCGCCGACCGCCCCCTATCAGGTGGGCCGAGAAAAGATCCGCGAGTTCGCCAGCGCCATCGGCGCCACCGACCCGGCTCACCATGACCCGGAGGCCGCGCGGGCGCTGGGCCATCCCGACGTGGTGGCTCCGCCGACCTTTCCGGTAATCGTGACGATGGCCGCGAGCAGCCAGATCATCGAGGATCCGGCCCTGGGTGTCGACTACAGCCGCCTGGTGCACGGCGACCAGCGGTTCGCGTACACCCGGCCGGTGTTCGCCGGCGACGAGCTGGTCTGCACCAACACCATCGAGGACGTCAGCACCCGGGGTGGGCACGGCTTCCTGACCACGCGCACCGACGTGAGCACCGTCGGCGGGGAACCCGTGGTCGCCGTCTGGGCCAGGTATGTCGTACGCGGGGAGGCGTGAGATGGAGTTGCCAGCACAGACGTTTCGGGTGACCCGCGCGGACCTGGTCCGCTACGCCGGCGCCTCGGGCGACTTCAACCCGATCCACTGGAGCGACCGGGTCGCCACCAAGGTGGGTCTGCCCGGGGTGATCGCGCACGGCATGTTCACCATGGCCCTGGTCGGCCGGGCGGTCACCGAGTGGGCCGGGTCGCCGGACGCGGTGGTCGAGTACGGCGTGCGTTTCACCCGGCCGGTGGTGGTCCCGGACGACGACCAGGGGACCGAGATCGAGGTCACCGCGCGGGTCCGCGAGGTGACCGAGGACGGTCTCACCCGACTCGAGGTGACCGCCACTTGCCTGGGTGAGAAGGTGCTGTCGCAGGCGCGGGCAACCATCCGGACGACACGCTGAAACGTGCCCGCCACGCGTGGTGGAGAGACCGGTTGGGAAAGTCGGGCGGCTACCCGTACACTGGTCCGCCGTGGGGCAAGTGACCCCTGCTCGGTCGTCTGTGGCCGCGTGGGGCGAGTGTTGCCGCATAGGGGTGTAGCTCAATTGGCAGAGCAGCGGTCTCCAAAACCGCAGGCTGCAGGTTCAAGTCCTGTCACCCCTGCGCCTCAGGCCTGACCGTTCCCGTGGGTCGCGCCGCCAGCTTGGCGGCGTCCGGCCCGTGGTGGTGGCATCGGCGGGGTGGTCCGAGGCAATCGGGCCCTCCGGGTGATCCACCGGCCGCGGCCCGTCGCGGGACGGTTGGGTCCGGCCGGCGTGACCAGCGCCGCGTACGCCGCTCGGCGTGCGACCCCAGATTCCGCGACGGAGGGCGAAGTGGCCGACAACAAGCGGCGCGACGACGACGGCGACGATCGTCTGGACGACGAGATCGTCGACGACGTGGCCGACGACGACGCCTCCGGCGCGGACGAGCCGGTTTCCCGGGGAGGCACCGCCACGCGGTCCCGTGCCCGGGCGGAGTCGGCGGACAGCCGGCCGACCACCCGGTCGGAAACGGGTCGGGTGGGCGTCTTCGGCCGCATCGCCCGGTTCTTCCGCGAGGTCGTAGCCGAACTGCGTAAGGTCATCTGGCCGACCCGCAAGGAGTTGCTGACCTACACCGCCGTGGTGGTGGCGTTCGTCGCGGTGATGCTGACGATCGTGGGTGTGCTGGACTTCGGCTTCGCCAAGGTCGTGTTGTTTGTCTTTGGCAACTCGGACTGACCGGCTGCCTCCAGCCATAGTGACGGAAGTGAGCGAGCGTGCCTGAGTACGACGAGACCGCCGGACCGGTGGACGAGCAGTCCACGGTCGCGACGGCGGCTGGTGACGAGTCGGTTGAGGCCGCCAGCGAGCCGGAGTTCCCAACGACCGAGCCCGCACCGGACGAGGACTACGACCCCGTCGCGGAGCTGAGGCAGAAGCTGCGCTACGCGCCGGGTGACTGGTACGTGGTGCACTCGTACGCCGGCTACGAGAACAAGGTCAAGACCAACCTCGAGACCCGGATCACGAGCCTCGACATGGAGGACTTCATCTACCAGGTCGAGGTGCCGACCCGGGAAGAGGTCGAGGTCAAGAACGGTAAGCGTTCGCAGATCCAGGCGAAGGTCTTCCCGGGCTACATCCTGGTCCGGATGGAGTTGACCGCCGAGTCCTACTCCTGTGTCCGGAACACCCCGGGCGTGACCGGCTTCGTCGGCGCGACCGACCGGGCCGACCGGCCCGCTCCGCTCTCGCTCGACGAGGTGCTGAAGTGGCTGGCGCCGGCTGTCGAGACCGAGCAGAAGAAGGCGAAGCCGGAGATCAAGGTCCTCGACTTCGAGGTGGGCGACTCCGTCACCGTCACCGACGGCGCGTTCGCGTCGCTGCCGGCCACGATCAGCGAGATCAACGCCGACCAGCAGAAGCTCAAGGTGCTGGTGTCGATCTTCGGTCGTGAGACTCCGGTGGAGCTCAACTTCAACCAGGTCGCCAAGATCTGATTGGTCGTCGGCGGCGGGCCGGGCCCGCCGCCGACGTCGGCGTACGCGCTCTCGCTCGACCTCGGCGGACGAGTGGGCTGCGGCCTGCGCTACTCTTGAATGTCGCCGCTGTCGCACCGCGCTGACCGTGCGCGCCCGAGGGCGGCGACAGCCGCATTTTCCCAGCTCCAAGCCCCAGGAAGTGACATGCCTCCGAAGAAGAAGCTCGTCAAGACGTTCACGCTTCAGCTGCCGGCGGGCCAGGCCACGCCGGCGCCGCCGGTCGGTCCCGCGCTCGGCCAGCACGGCGTGAACATCATGGAGTTCTGCAAGTCCTACAACGCGCAGACCGAGTCTCAGCGGGGCGACATCGTCCCCGCCGAGATCAGCGTGTACGAGGACCGGTCCTTCACGTTCGTGCTGAAGACCCCGCCCGCTGCCCGGCTGCTGATCAAGGCCGCTGGTGTGCAGAAGGGTTCGGGTGTTCCGCAGTCCGAGAAGGTCGGCTCGGTCAGCCGCGCCCAGCTGCGTGAGATCGCCGAGAAGAAGATGGCCGACCTCAACGCCAACGACATCGCCCAGGCCGAGAAGATCATCGCCGGCACCGCCCGGTCGATGGGCATCACCGTCAACGACTGACGTCGGCCCCGGCCTTCGATCCGACCGTGGGAGGGCTCGCGCCGAGCGGCCCGCCAGAGACCACAGGAGTAATCAGCAATGCAGCGCAGCAAGAGCTACCGCAAGGCCGCCGATGTCATCGACCGGTCGAAGCTCTACACCCCCACCGAGGCCGTGAAGCTGGCCAAGGAGACCACCAACGTCAAGTTCGACGCCACGGTCGAGGTCGCCATGCGCCTCGGCGTCGACCCCCGCAAGGCGGACCAGATGGTCCGCGGCACGGTCAACCTGCCGCACGGCACCGGTAAGACCGCCCGCGTGATCGTGTTCGCCAGCGGCGCGAAGGCCGAAGAGGCCGCCGCCGCGGGTGCGGACGAGGTGGGCACCGACGAGCTGGTCGCCCGCATTCAGGGTGGTTGGCTCGACTTCGACGCGGCGATCGCCACGCCGGACCAGATGGCCAAGATCGGCCGGATCGCGCGGATCCTGGGCCCGCGCGGTCTCATGCCGAACCCGAAGACCGGCACGGTGACCATGGACGTCACCAAGGCGGTGCAGGACATCAAGGGCGGCAAGATCACCTTCCGGGTGGACAAGCACTCCAACCTGCACCTGATCATCGGCAAGGCATCCTTCACGGAGACCCAGCTGGTGGACAACTACGCCGCGGTGCTCGATGAGGTGCTGCGTGCCAAGCCGTCGGCGGCCAAGGGCAAGTACCTCCGCAAGGTCATCCTGACCACCACGATGGGCCCGGGCGTCCCGGTCGACCCGAACCTGGTGAAGAACCTTCGGGAGGACCAGGCCGACGCCTGAGTCGACAGTTCGCTCCGCTGGGGCGCCGCCACGACCGTGGCGGCGCCCCAGCGCGTTCCGGGTGTGGCAGGCTCGACGTCATGCGGCTGGAGGACGTCTGGTTGCGGTATCACCGGCGGGGGCCGTGGGTGCTGCGGGGCATTGATGTGCGGATCGGTCCCGGCGAGGCCGCGATCGTGCTGGGCCGCAACGGGGTGGGCAAGTCGACGCTGCTCCAGGTGGCCGCGGGGGTTCTCCGGCCGAGCCGGGGCCGGGTCACCGACCGGCCGGCGCGGGTGGGCTGGGTGCCGGAGCGTTTCCCCGCCGACCAACCGTTCACGGTGACCCGCTATCTGACCGGGATGGCCCGGGTGGCGGGGCTGGGCAGGGCCGCGGCCGACGAGGCGGTGGCCTCCTGGACCGACCGGCTCGGGCTGTCCGCCTTCCGCTCGGTCCGGCTGCCGGAGTTGTCCAAGGGCACCGCGCAGAAGGTCGGCCTGGCCCAGGCGATGCTGCGCCCGCCGGGCCTGCTGGTCCTCGACGAGCCGTGGGAGGGGCTGGACGCCGCCACCCGCGAGCTGGTGCCCGAGCTGATCGCCGAGGTGCTCGCCGCCGACGGGTCCGTCCTGGTCAGCGACCACCGCGGCGAAACGGTCCGGCTGCCGGCCGCGCGCCGCTGGTTGGTGGCCGACGGCTCGCTCAACGAAGAGACGTCGTCGACGGACGAGACGATCGCGGTGGTCGAGGTCGCGGTGCCGGCCGCGCGGGTCGCCAGCACCGTCGCCCGGTTGCGCGCCGAGGGCCACCAGGTGCTGCGGGTACGCTCCGACGCCTCCACCGCCGCACCCCAGGCCCGACCCGCCGAGCCGTCCCGTTCGGCCGGTGCCGCCCGACCCGCCGGGCCGCTGCTCGGGCCGAGCGGGGAGCTGGCAGCGGAGCAGCCGGAGGCCACCGGCGCCGCGGTCGAGCCGGCAGCGGGGGAGGCCCGGTGAGCGCCCTGGTCCGGATGCGGCTGGCTGGTTTCCTGCGCACCGGCCGGGCGGTGGCACCGTTGCTCGCCGGCCTCATCACGCTCGGCACGCTCTACGGCGGTGGCCGCGCCCAGCCGGCTGAGGCGTACGGCGTCTCCGCCGTGGTGCTCTTCCCGGTGCTCGCCTGGCAGACCAAGATCCTGTTGGACGTCGAGCCGGACGTGCAGCGTCGGCTGGCGCAGGTGACGGTCGGGGTGGCGCGGGAGCGGTTGGCCGGGTTGCTCGCCGCCGGGGTGGCGGCGCTGGTGACGGTGGCCGTCGCACTGCTCTTTCCGTGGCTGGTCGGCGGGGTGTCCGGGCCGGTCGACCCGGGGGACCGGTCGATTCCGGTCGGGCTCGCGCTGGGAGCGTGGGCGCATCTGTTGGTCGTACCCGCTGCGGTTGCTCTTGGGGCGTTGGCCAGCCGGGCTTCGGTGGGCGGCGCCGGGTACGGCGTCGCGGTGTTGGCCCTCGGCGGGGTCGGCGCGGTGGTGTTCGGCCTGACCGGCTCGGTGGCCCCCTGGCTGGCACCGCCGATCATGGCCGCCGCCCGCACCACCGCCGGCGAGGCCGCCGCGCTGACCCTGCTGGGGCTGAGCGGGTGGGCGCTGGCCTGGAGCGCAGCGGTCGTCGGCGGCTACCTGTGGCGACGGCGGGCCCAGGGCTGACCGGCACCGGTACGGGTGACGAGCCTCACCGGGTGCGATTTGGTGCTGGTGACCCGGGCGCGTACTCTTCAACCGTCATCCGTGTTCTCATGGATGAGGAACCACCCAGAGACCGCTGGTCACCGTGCTCCGGCACGGTCGAAGGTCCCGCGACAACGGGCGACCCGCGTAGGGCGGCAAGCGTAACTCGGCAGTGAACGTGGTCCGCCGACCACGATGATCCGCCGGCCCTCGCCCCGTGCGCCCTGCGCCGGGGCTTTTTCGTTGTCGTGCTGCCTCCGCCCCCGTTCCGGCTTCGGCCGTGACGGGGACCAGCCTCGAGTAACGAGAGAGGAGGGACATGGCGGACAAGCCGATCCGGGCCGACAAGGCCACGGCCGTCGCTGAGCTGACCGAGAGCTTCCGCAGCTCGGGCGCCACCGTGCTGACCGAGTACCGCGGTCTGACGGTTTCCCAGCTCACCCAGCTTCGGCGCTCGCTCGGCGCCGAGACCAGCTACACGGTCGCGAAGAACACGCTGGCTAAGCGTGCTGCGACGGACGCGGGCATCACCGGCCTCGACGAGCTGTTCACCGGTCCTACCGCGCTGACTTTCGTTTCGGGCGACGTCGTCGAGGCGGCGAAGGGGCTTCGCGACTTCGCGAAGGCCAACCCGAAGCTCGTCATCAAGGGCGGTGTCTTCGAGGGCAAGGCCATTTCCGCGGCCGAGGTCACGAAGCTCGCCGACCTGGAGTCCCGCGAGGTGCTGCTGGCCAAGCTGGCCGGCGCGATGAAGGGCAACCTGAGCAAGGCCGCGGCCCTGTTCCAGGCCCCGCTGTCGAAGACCGCCCGTCTGGCGGCTGCACTGCAGGACAAGCGCGAGAAGGAGGGCGCCGAGGCGGCCTGAGGCCCCCCACGGCGCACCAGTTCTTACTTAACAGAATCAGGAAAGGACGCCAGATATGGCGAAGCTCAGCACCGACGAGCTGCTCGACGCGTTCAAGGAGATGACGCTGATCGAGCTCTCTGAGTTCGTGAAGCAGTTCGAGGAGACCTTCGAGGTCACCGCCGCGGCTCCGGTCGCGATCGCGGGCCCGGGTGGCGGCGGCGGCACCGCTGCTCCGGTCGAGGAGGAGAAGGACGAGTTCGACGTCATCCTCGAGGCCGACGGCGGCAAGAAGATCCAGGTCATCAAGGTCGTGCGTGAGCTGACCGGCCTGGGCCTCAAGGAGGCCAAGGACGCGGTCGAGTCCGCGCCGAAGGCCATCCTGGAGAAGGTCAACAAGGAGACCGCCGACAAGGCGAAGGCCAAGCTCGAGGGTGAAGGCGCCAAGGTCACCCTCAAGTGACCTGACGTTCCACCTACGCGTACCCGGCTCGTGAGCCGGGACACCATCGCGTCGCGGCGGGCGGTGATCCGACACGGATCACCGCCCGCCGTATTGGTGGTGTCGCCCCCGATCGGCCCTGAGCTGGGCTCCGACCAGCGGCTCCGTCGACCGGTTCGAGGGCGGCCGGGTCGCTCTCCAGGGGGAAACACGCAGCAAGGGGAACACCGGCCCTTGACGCGGCCCGGGGCTGCCAGGCACGCTGACACCAGCAAGACACCGCGCTTGCGACGGCCACGACGTGGGTATGACAGCGGCGGCACCATCGGCCGCGGTAACCCGAACGGCCCAGTGGGGAGTTGCGTTCTGAGCGGCCCGGCAGACCCCGGTTGACGGGGGCCGAGGCGCGCTCCGCAAACAACCTGCGGGGTGGGCTGGACAGCGGTTAGCCTCTCGGCTACACTGCTAGTTTGCGCTGCCTTCCGACTTGACCCCTGCTCGGAAATGTCCGTTTACGGATATTTCTGGTGGGGTCATTGGAGTGCACGCGTACCAGCCGTTCTGCAGCACCGGTCCTCGGAAGGACGCATCTTGGCAGCTTCCCGCCCTGCGAAGACCAGTCGTACGTCGAGCGCATTCGCTCCCCGCCGAGTTTCATTCGGCAGGATCACCGAACACCTCGAGGTCCCCAACCTCCTTGCCATTCAGAACGAGTCCTTCGACTGGCTCGTCGGCAACGAGGCTTGGCAGGGCCGGTCGGCGGACGACCCGCACGCACGCTCGGGTCTCGCG
This sequence comes from Micromonospora sp. BQ32, assembly GCF_059358895.1. Lineage (NCBI taxonomy): Bacteria > Bacillati > Actinomycetota > Actinomycetes > Micromonosporales > Micromonosporaceae > Micromonospora > Micromonospora sp. BQ32. The sequence goes on from NZ_JCADBI010000013.1 coordinate 110,476, forward strand.
GAGATCCTTGAAGAGATCAGTCCCATTGAGGACTTCTCCGGCACCATGTCGCTCTCCTTCTCAGCGCCGCGCTTCGACGAGGTCAAGGCCTCGATCGAGGAGTGCAAGGAGAAGGACCTGACCTACTGCGCTCCGCTCTTCGTGACCGCGGAGTTCACCAACAACACCACTGGCGAGATCAAGAGCCAGACGGTGTTCATGGGTGACTTCCCGATGATGACGCCCAAGGGCACCTTCGTCATCAACGGCACCGAGCGTGTCGTGGTCAGCCAGCTCGTCCGGTCTCCGGGCGTGTATTTCGACAAGCAGCCGGACAAGACCTCCGACCGCGACCTCTCCAGCGTCAAGGTCATCCCGAGTCGGGGTGCCTGGCTGGAGTTCGACATCGATAAGCGCGACACGGTCGGCGTACGCATCGACCGTAAGCGTCGGCAGGCCGTCACCGTCCTGCTCAAGGCCATCGGATGGTCGGCCGAGCGGATCCGTGAGAAGTTCGGCTGGTCCGAGCTGATGATGACCACGCTCGAGAAGGACCACATCGCCGGCGCCGACGAGGCTCTGCTCGACATCTACCGCAAGCTGCGCCCTGGCGAGCCGCCGACGCGCGAGAACGCCCAGACCCTGCTCGACAACCTCTTCTTCAACCCGAAGAGGTACGACGTCGCCAAGGTCGGGCGCTACAAGTTCAACAAGAAGCTCGAAGTCGGCGTGCCGATCACCACCGGCACGCTGACCGAGGACGACATCGTCGCCACCGTGGAGTACCTGTGCCGGCTGCACGCCGGTGAGGACGGCTACGAGGCCGACGACATCGACCACTTCGGCAACCGGCGTCTCCGTACCGTGGGCGAGCTGATCCAGAACCAGGTTCGGGTCGGCCTGTCCCGGATGGAGCGGGTCGTCCGCGAGCGGATGACCACGCAGGACGTCGAGGCGATCACCCCGCAGACCCTGATCAACATCCGCCCGGTGGTGGCGGCGATCAAGGAGTTCTTCGGGACGTCCCAGCTGTCCCAGTTCATGGACCAGACCAACCCGCTGGCGGGCCTGACCCACCGGCGTCGGCTGAGCGCGCTCGGCCCGGGTGGTCTGTCCCGGGAGCGGGCCGGCTTCGAGGTCCGTGACGTGCACCCGTCCCACTACGGCCGGATGTGCCCGATCGAGACGCCGGAAGGCCCGAACATCGGCCTGATCGGCGCGCTGTCCACCTTCGCCCGGGTCAATCCGTTCGGCTTCATCGAGACGCCGTACCGGAAGGTCGTCGAGGGTCGGGTCACCGACCAGATCGACTACCTGACCGCGGACGAGGAGGACCGGTTCGTCAAGGCCCAGGCCAACGCGCGCCTGAAGGCTGACGGCACGTTCGCCGAGGACCGGGTGCTCTGCCGTCGTAAGGGCGGCGAGACCGAGGACGTCGTCCCCGGTGCCGTCGACTACATGGACGTCTCGCCCCGGCAGATGACCTCGGTCGCGACCGCCATGATCCCGTTCCTCGAGCACGACGACGCCAACCGGGCACTGATGGGCGCGAACATGCAGCGCCAGGCGGTGCCGCTGGTCAAGGCCGAGGCGCCGCTCGTGGGTACGGGCATGGAGTACCGGGCCGCGGTCGACGCTGGCGACGTGGTGGTCGCCGAGGTCGGCGGTGTGATCGAGGATCTCTGCGCCGACTACGTCACCATCCACCAGGATGACGGCCACCGCCGGACGTACCTGCTGCACAAGTTCCGCCGCTCCAACGCCGGCTCCTGCGTCAACCAGAAGCCGGTCGTCTTCGAGGGCGACCGCGTCGAGGCCGGTCAGGTCATCGCCGACGGTCCGTGCACCGACGAGGGCGAGATGGCACTCGGACGCAACCTGCTGGTGGCGTTCATGTGCTGGGAGGGTCACAACTACGAGGACGCGATCATCCTGTCGCAGCGCCTCGTGCAGCAGGACGTGCTCACCTCGATCCACATCGAGGAGCACGAGGTCGACGCCCGGGACACCAAGCTCGGTCCGGAGGAGATCACCCGCGACATCCCGAACGTCAGCGAGGAAATGCTCGCTGACCTCGACGAGCGCGGCATCATCCGGATCGGCGCCGAGGTCGTCCCCGGTGACATCCTGGTCGGCAAGGTCACGCCCAAGGGTGAGACCGAGCTGACCCCGGAGGAGCGGCTGCTCCGCGCGATCTTCGGTGAGAAGGCGCGTGAGGTTCGGGACACCTCGCTGAAGGTGCCGCACGGCGAGACCGGCACGGTCATCGGTGTGCGCACGTTCTCCCGCGAGGACGGCGACGAGTTGCCGCCGGGTGTCAACGAGCTGGTCCGGGTCTACGTCGCCCAGAAGCGCAAGATCCAGGATGGCGACAAGCTCGCCGGCCGGCACGGCAACAAGGGCGTCATCTCGAAGATCCTGCCGATCGAGGACATGCCGTTCCTTGAGGACGGCACCCCGGTCGACATCGTGCTCAACCCGCTCGGTGTGCCGAGCCGGATGAACATCGGCCAGGTGCTGGAGACCCACCTCGGTTGGGTCGCCAAGACCGGTTGGAAGGTCGAGGGTGACGACGCCGACTGGAAGCGTCAGCTGCGCTCGATCGACGCGCACGAGTCCGAGGGCGACACCAACGTGGCCACCCCGGTCTTCGACGGTGCTCGCGAGGAGGAGATCTCCGGTCTGCTCGAGTCGACCCTGCCCAACCGGGACGGCAAGCAGCTGATCGGTCGTACCGGCAAGGCGCAGCTGTTCGACGGTCGTTCCGGCGAGCCGCTGCCGGACCCGATCGCGGTCGGCTACGTCTACATCCTGAAGCTCAACCACCTGGTCGACGACAAGATCCACGCTCGTTCGACCGGCCCGTACTCGATGATCACGCAGCAGCCGCTGGGTGGTAAGGCGCAGTTCGGTGGTCAGCGTTTCGGTGAGATGGAGTGCTGGGCGATGCAGGCGTACGGCGCTGCCTACGCCCTGCAGGAGCTGCTCACGATCAAGTCCGACGACGTGCTCGGCCGGGTGAAGGTCTACGAGGCCATCGTCAAGGGCGAGAACATCCCGGAGCCGGGCATCCCGGAGTCGTTCAAGGTGCTGCTCAAGGAGCTGCAGTCGCTGTGCCTCAACGTTGAGGTGCTCTCCAGCGACGGTGTGGCCCTGGAAATGCGCGAGACCGACGACGAGGTGTTCCGGGCCGCTGAGGAGCTGGGCATCGACCTGTCCCGGCGCGAGCCGAGCTCGGTCGAAGAGGTCTGAGGTGAGCGGTCGGGGGCCGGCTCGCCGGCCCCCGACCCCACCCGAGAATTAGCAGTACAGACGACGACATAGGGGACATAGTGCTCGACGTCAACTTCTTCGACGAGCTGCGCATTGGTCTCGCCACCGCCGACGACATCCGTCAGTGGTCGCACGGCGAGGTCAAGAAGCCTGAGACGATCAACTACCGCACCCTGAAGCCGGAAAAGGACGGGCTCTTCTGCGAGAAGATCTTTGGTCCGCAGCGGGACTGGGAGTGCTACTGCGGTAAGTACAAGCGCGTCCGGTTCAAGGGCATCATCTGTGAGCGCTGCGGCGTCGAGGTGACCCGCTCCAAGGTCCGTCGTGAGCGGATGGGGCACATCGAGCTCGCCGCTCCGGTGACCCACATCTGGTACTTCAAGGGCGTTCCGAGCCGGCTGGGCTACCTGCTGGACCTCGCCCCCAAGGACCTCGAGAAGATCATTTACTTCGCCTCGTACGTCGTGACGAGCGTGGACGCGGAGTCGCGTCACCGTGACCTCTCGACGATCGAGAACGAGATCCTGGCCGAGAAGCGGCAGTCCGAGAACAGCCGCGACTCGGAGATCGAGAAGCGGGCCGCCAAGCTCGAGGCCGACCTGGCCGAGCTGGAGGCCGAGGGTGCCAAGGCGGACGTCCGGCGCAAGGTCAAGGAGGGCGGAGAGCGCGAGATGCGCCAGATCCGCGACCGGGCCCAGCGCGAGATCGACCGCCTGGACGAGGTGCTGGACACCTTCCGCAAGCTGGAGCCGAAGCAGCTGGTCACCGACGAGCTGCTCTACCGCGAGCTGCGCGACCGGTTCGGTGAGTACTTCACCGGTTCCATGGGCGCCGAGGCGATCAAGGCGCTGGTCCAGAACATGGACCTCGACGCCGAGGCCGAGAGCCTGCGGGAGACCATCCGGTCCGGCAAGGGCCAGCGGAAGATCCGGGCGCTCAAGCGACTCAAGGTCGTCGCGGCGTTCCTGAACACCCGCAACTCGCCGCTCGGCATGGTGCTGGACTGCGTCCCGGTCATCCCGCCGGACCTGCGCCCGATGGTGCAGCTCGACGGTGGCCGCTTCGCGACCTCGGACCTGAACGACCTGTACCGCCGCGTGATCAACCGGAACAACCGCCTCAAGCGGCTGATCGACCTCGGCGCGCCCGAGATCATCGTCAACAACGAGAAGCGGATGCTCCAGGAGGCCGTCGACGCGCTGTTCGACAACGGCCGTCGCGGCCGGCCGGTCACCGGCCCGGGTAACCGCCCGCTCAAGTCGCTGTCCGACATGCTCAAGGGCAAGCAGGGCCGCTTCCGCCAGAACCTGCTGGGCAAGCGCGTCGACTACTCCGGCCGTTCGGTCATCGTGGTCGGCCCGAAGCTCAAGCTGCACCAGTGCGGTCTGCCCAAGCAGATGGCGCTGGAGCTGTTCAAGCCGTTCGTGATGAAGCGGCTGGTCGACCTCAACCACGCCCAGAACATCAAGTCCGCCAAGCGGATGGTCGAGCGTCAGCGCCCGGTCGTGTGGGACGTGCTGGAAGAGGTCATCGGCGAGCACCCGGTGCTGCTCAACCGGGCACCGACCCTGCACCGCCTGGGCATCCAGGCCTTCGAGCCGCAGCTGGTCGAGGGCAAGGCCATCCAGATCCACCCGTTGGTCTGCACCGCGTTCAACGCCGACTTCGACGGTGACCAGATGGCGGTGCACGTGCCGCTGTCCGCCGAGGCTCAGGCCGAGGCGCGGATCCTGATGCTGTCGTCGAACAACATCCTCAAGCCGGCCGACGGCAAGCCGGTCACCATGCCCACCCAGGACATGGTCATCGGTCTGTACCACCTCACCCACCTCACCGCCGGTGAGAAGGGCGAGGGCCGGGCGTTCAGCTCGGACGCCGAGGCGCGGATGGCCTTCGACAACGGTGAGCTGCACCTGCAGGCGCCGGTGAAGATCCGTCTGCGTGGCGTGGTCGGTGTCGACAACGGCAACGGCTCCGAGACGTGGACCGCCCCGGAGGGCTGGGTCGAGGGTGACCCGCTGACCGTGGAGACCACCCTGGGCCGGGTGCTGTTCAACGAGACGCTGCCGCAGGGCTACCGCTTCGTGAACTACGAGATCCGCAAGGGTCAGCTCTCCGCGATCGTCAACGACCTCGCCGAGCGCTTCCCCAAGGTGGCGCTTGCCGCCACCCTGGACGGGCTCAAGGAGGCCGGCTTCCACTGGGCCACCTGGTCCGGCGTGACGATCGGCATGGAGGACGTCATCGCTCCGCCGCGCAAGGCGGAGATCCTGGCGCGGTACGAGAAGGACGCCGACCAGATCGACAAGCAGTACCAGCGTGGTCTGATGACCGCCGAGGAGCGTCGCGGCGAGCTCATCGAGATCTGGACCAAGGCGACCAACGAGGTCGCCAAGGAGATGGACACCGCGCTGCCGCAGGAGAACCCACTGTGGAAGATGATCAACTCGGGTGCTCGCGGTAACCTGCTCCAGCTCCGGCAGATCGCGGCGATCCGTGGTCTGGTGGCCAACCCCAAGGGCGAGATCATCCCGCGGCCGATCAAGGCCAGCTACCGGGAGGGTCTGTCCGTGCTGGAGTACTTCATCTCCACGCACGGTGCCCGTAAGGGTCTCGCCGACACCGCGCTGCGGACCGCCGACTCGGGTTACCTGACCCGTCGTCTGGTGGACGTCTCGCAGGACGTCATCATCCGCGAAGAGGACTGCGGCACCGACCGGGCGATCCCGATGCAGATCGGCGAGAAGCTGGACGGCAAACTCGTCGTCCACACCCACGCCGAGACCAGCGTGCACGCCCGGACCCTCGCCGACGACATCAAGGGGCCGGACGGCACCGTGGTGGCCGAGCGCGGTCAGGACATCAACTCCATCGGGGTCGACAAGATCGTCGCCGCTGGTGTGGAGACGGTCCGCGTGCGCAGCGTGCTCACCTGCGAGTCGAAGCTGGGCGTCTGCGCGGCCTGCTACGGCCGGTCGCTGCCGACCGGTAAGTCGGTCGACATCGGCGAGGCGGTCGGCATCATCGCCGCCCAGTCCATCGGTGAGCCCGGTACGCAGCTGACGATGCGTACCTTCCACACCGGTGGTGTCGCGGGTGAGGACATCACCCAGGGTCTGCCGCGTGTTCAGGAAATCTTCGAGGCCCGGGTCCCGAAGGGTAAGGCGCCCATCGCCGACACCCCCGGTCGGATCCGGATCGAGGACGGCGAGCGCTCGCGCAAGATCATCGTGGTGCCGGACGACGGCAGCGAAGAGATCGTCTACGACAAGATCTCGAAGCGGGTCAAGCTCCGTACCCACGACGGCGGTCACGTCGCGGTCGGCGAGAAGCTGACCGAGGGCACCATCGACCCGCACGAGCTGCTGCGGATCATGGGTCCGCGGGCGGTCCAGGTCCACCTGACCAGTGAGGTCCAGGAGGTCTACCGCTCGCAGGGTGTGCTCATCCACGACAAGCACATCGAGATCATCATCCGCCAGATGCTCAAGCGGGTGACGGTCATCGACTCCGGCTCGACCGAGTTCCTGCCGGGCGTGCTCGTCGACCGGGCGCTGTTCGAGTCGGAGAACCGCCGGCTCGTCTCGGAGGGCGGCGAGCCCGCCGCCGGTCGTCCGGTGCTGATGGGTATCACCAAGGCCTCGCTGGCCACGGACTCCTGGCTCTCGGCGGCCTCCTTCCAGGAGACCACCCGGGTGCTGACCGACGCTGCGATCAACTCGCGCAGCGACTCGCTGGTCGGCCTCAAGGAGAACGTGATCATCGGAAAGCTCATCCCGGCCGGTACCGGCATCAGCAAGTACCGCAACGTCCGGGTGGAGCCGACCGAGGAGGCCAAGGCCAAGGTCTACTCGATGACCGGTTACCCGGAGACCGACTACGGGTTCGGGCCGGCCAGCGGGCAGGCCGTGCCGCTGGACGACTTCGACTTCGGGTCGTACCGCTAAGCACCAGTCACACGACGAGGCCCCCGGTGAAAGCCGGGGGCCTCGTCGTGTCCGTGCCCACCCACCCCCGGGCCGGGTTCGGCATGATGGGGGGATGACGACCGCACCCGGGCAGGTGTCCGTCGCCCAGCAGGGCCTGCGCCACCCGCTGGACCCGGACCCGGCCCGCGCCACGAAGGCACGGGCGGTCTTCGCGCTGGGCCTGCTCGGCATGCTGACCGGGCTGTTCATCGGTGGCGTGGTGCCGGCCACGGTGGCCCTGCAACTGGCCCGGCAGGCGCGCCGCGAGGCGTACGCCTCGGGGGGTTTCCTCACCGGCAGCGTCTGGCTGCGACGGGGGGAGCGGATGGCCTGGACCGGCCTGGTGCTGGTCGCGGTCAGTGTGGTGGCCGCGGTGGTCATCGGGGTGGTCCGGTTGGCCGGCGCCCCGTTCGGCCACGACTACCCGGCGAACATGGACTGAGCCGACGGTGGCCGCGCCCGGCGCGGGCGACGGCGCTCGCGGCGGTAGCCTGGCCGGTGTCCGCCGTCTGGCGGTGGCGGCCTTTCGACAGGAGGACCTCGTGACGGATCCGGCGCGGCCCCCTGCGGACGAACCGGCCGGCCCTCCGGACCCGCCGGCTCCTTCGTCCGAGTCGAGTGACTGGGCCCGACCCGGCCCGAGCGGCGAGCCACACCCACCGGTGTCCACCCCGGCCGCGCCGCCGCCTCCGCCGCCTCCGGGGCCGCACCCCGGCTGGGGCCCGGCCAGCTGGGGAACGACGTCGCCGCCCGGCTCCGCGCAGCCGTACCCGGTCTCCAGCGCACCGACCTCGACGCCGCAGGGCTGGGGTCCGCCCTCGTCCGGGCCCGGAACGCCGCCCGGCTGGGGTCCGCCGGCAGCTGGACCGGGTGTGCCCTACGGCTGGGGTCCGCCCTCGTCTGGGCCGGGAGCGCCGCCCGGGTGGGGTCCGCCCTCGTCCGGGCCCGGGGTGCCGCCCGGGTGGGGTCCGCCGTCGCCGGTGCACGGCCCCGGGTCAGGTGGCACGCTGGGGCGTTCGGTGCCGCCGCCCACCGACGACCAGCGCCGGCCGCCGAAGCGGGTGGAGACGGTCTCGGGTACGCCATTCGGCGTCGTGCACCTGGACGTGGCACCGGTCACCTCCGGGCTGGCCATCGGGGCGCTGGTGGCGGGCATCGCGTCGGTCCTGGTCTCGCTGTTGGTGATCTGCTTCGGGGTGGCCTTCATGAACGACGGCGGGGCCTGGGCCTCCGGGGCGTTCGCCGCGCTGGGTGTGCTGGCCGGTGGCGCGGCGGTGGTCATCGGGCTGCTCGGCCAGCGGCAGATCCGCCGGCCGGCGGCGCCCTCCGCGGTCCAGTTCACCGGCCGCGGGCTGGCGATGGCCGGGATCAGCTGCGGCGCGGTGGGGGCACTGCTCAGCCTCCTGGGCCTGGGTCTGGCCCTGCTGCTCGCCCTGACGTGAGGGTGATCACCGACAGCTCCGGCGCCCGAAGGGGGGTTAGCCGCGGAAGGCTTCCGGTCCCCCGGGGGCGATGGGTGCTGCTGCGGGGAAGCCGGTACACTTGTATTCGTAGGTGCCCATCGCGGGCGACGGGGCAGGACGAGATCCGGTCGGCGGGTGTGAGACGGTCGCCGGGCCATTCCGTTTTGACCTGGGCGGTTGTGGTAGGTACTCTTTCCCCTTGTGCCCGGGCATGCCCGGGCAACTCGTGCGTGCGCTGTTTCCGGCCTACGGGCGGCGGCACGACAAGCCAAAGATCCGGGGCGGGGCGACCCGCGCGCCGGTGAACAAACCCGGTACGCACGCGAGAGCGTCGCAACGGGGCCGTGACGAGGGCGACACGCCCGACCGCGGGTGCCGGGGTCTCCGCGAGGTGACCCTGGTCGGAATGTAGGAGAGCCGGTCATCAGGCCGGCTAACGAGCAGACGGCGCGGCCGCGAACGCGGCCGAAGGGAGCGGAGAAACCCGGTGCCCACGATCCAGCAGCTGGTCCGAAAGGGCCGCCAGGCGAAGACGACCAAGACCAAGACCCCGGCGCTGAAGGGTTCCCCTCAGCGGCGCGGCGTGTGCACCCGCGTGTACACCACCACCCCGAAGAAGCCGAACTCGGCGCTGCGCAAGGTCGCTCGCGTGAAGCTCAGCAGCCAGATCGAGGTGACCGCCTACATCCCCGGCGTCGGTCACAACCTGCAGGAGCACTCGATCGTGCTCGTCCGCGGTGGCCGGGTGAAGGACCTCCCCGGCGTGCGTTACAAGATCGTTCGCGGCTCGCTGGACACCCAGGGTGTCCGCAACCGCAAGCAGGCGCGCAGCCGTTACGGCGCGAAGAAGGAGAAGAGCTGACATGCCGCGTAAGGGACCCGCTCCGCGGCGGCCACTGGTCGCTGACCCGGTGTACAACTCGCCGCTGGTCACCCAGCTGGTGAACAAGATCCTGCTGCGCGGCAAGCGTCAGCTCGCCGAATCCATCGTGTACGCGGCCCTCGAGGGCTGCCGCGAGAAGTCCGGCACCGACCCGGTCGTCACCCTCAAGCGGGCGATGGACAACGTCAAGCCGACCCTCGAGGTGCGTAGCCGTCGTGTCGGTGGCGCCACCTACCAGGTTCCGGTCGAGGTCCGCCCGACCCGGGCGACCACCCTGGGCCTGCGCTGGCTGGTCACGTACTCCCGCGCCCGGCGCGAGAAGACCATGGTCGAGCGGCTGATGAACGAGCTGCTGGACGCGAGCAACGGCCTCGGTGCCGCCGTCAAGCGGCGCGAGGACACGCACAAGATGGCCGAGTCGAACAAGGCCTTCGCGCACTACCGCTGGTAACACCCTGGTTCCGGCGCCTCCGGGCGCCGGAACCGCCACCAGTTGAGTCGAGACGACGATAAGTAGGGATTGAAGTGGCCGCCGCAGACGCGCTCGCCAAGGTACGCAACATCGGCATCATGGCGCACATCGATGCCGGTAAGACCACGACCACCGAGCGAATCCTGTTCTACACCGGCATCACGTACAAGATCGGTGAGGTCCACGAGGGCGCTGCCGTCATGGACTGGATGGAGCAGGAGCAGGAGCGTGGTATCACCATCACCTCCGCTGCTACCAAGTGTGAGTGGAAAGACCACACGATCCAGATCATCGACACGCCTGGTCACGTCGACTTCACGGTCGAGGTCGAGCGGTCGTTGCGGGTCCTGGATGGTGCGGTCGCGGTTTACGACGGTGTCGCCGGCGTGGAACCGCAGACGGAGAACGTCTGGCGGCAGGCCGACAAGTACAACGTCCCGCGTATGTGCTTCGTCAACAAGCTCGACCGGACCGGTGCCGACTTCTTCCGCTGCGTGCAGATGATGATCGACCGGCTGAACGCCACCCCGCTGGTGCTCCAGATCCCGATCGGGCTCGAGGGTGACCACATCGGTGTCGTCGACCTGATCGGCATGCGCGCCCTCACCTGGCGCGGGGAGACCCAGAAGGGTGAGGACTACGCGGTTGAGGAGATCCCGGCCGAGCTGGCCGACTCCGCTGCCGAGTGGCGCGAGAAGCTGATGGAGACCCTCGCCGACGTCGACGACTCGGTGATGGAGAAGTACCTGGAGGGCGAAGAGGTCTCCGTCGAGGAGATCAAGGCCGCCATCCGGCGTGCCACCATCGCCGGCAAGGCCAACCCGGTGCTCTGCGGCTCGGCGTTCAAGAACAAGGGCGTCCAGCCCATGCTCGACGCCGTGGTCGACTTCCTGCCGTCGCCGCTGGACGTTCCGGCGATCGAGGGTACGGCGACCGACGGCGAGACCCCGCTGCTGCGTAAGCCGTCCAACTCGGAGCCCTTCTCCGGCCTGGCCTTCAAGATCCAGACGGACAAGCACCTGGGCAAGCTCACCTACGTGCGGGTCTACTCCGGCACGCTCGATTCCGGTTCTCAGGTGGTCAACTCCACCAAGGACCGCAAGGAGCGGATCGGCAAGATCTACCAGATGCACGCCAACAAGCGGGAAGAGCGTCCGTCGGCGCAGGCCGGCGACATCATCGCCGTGCAGGGTCTCAAGCAGACCACCACCGGCGACACTCTCTCCGACCCGGCGAACCCGGTGATCCTGGAGTCGATGACCTTCCCGGAGCCGGTCATCTCGGTGGCTATCGAGCCGAAGACCAAGTCCGACCAGGAGAAGCTGGGCACGGCCATCCAGCGCCTGGCCGAGGAGGACCCGACCTTCCGCGTCCAGTTGGACGAGGAGACCGGTCAGACGGTCATCTCCGGCATGGGCGAGCTGCACCTGGACATCCTGGTGGACCGGATGCGCCGCGAGTTCAACGTCGAGGCGAACGTCGGCAAGCCGCAGGTGGCGTACCGCGAGACCATCCGCCGCAAGGTGGACAAGGTCGAGTACACCCACAAGAAGCAGACCGGTGGTTCCGGCCAGTACGCCCGCGTGATCGTGAGCGTCGAGCCGCTTCCGCTGGACAACGACTCGCCGACCTACGAGTTCGCCAACGCCGTCAGCGGCGGCCGCATCCCCCGGGAGTTCATCCCCTCGGTGGACGCCGGTGCGCAGGACGCGCTGCAGTACGGCATCCTGGCGGGCTTCCCGCTGGTCGGCGTGAAGCTGACCCTGCTGGACGGCCAGTACCACGAGGTCGACTCGTCGGAAATGGCATTCAAGATCGCCGGCTCGATGGTGATGAAGGACGCGGCCCGCAAGGCCGACCCGGCGTTGCTCGAGCCGATGATGGCCGTTGAAGTCACCACTCCTGAGGAGAACATGGGTGACGTCATCGGTGACCTCAACTCCCGCCGCGGCATCATCCAGGCGATGGAGGAGCGCAGCGGCGCCCGCATCGTCCGGGCCCTGGTGCCGTTGTCGGAGATGTTCGGCTACGTCGGCGACCTGCGGTCGAAGACCCAGGGCCGGGCTAGCTACAGCATGCAGTTCGACTCCTACGCCGAGGTTCCGCAGAGCGTCGCGAAGGAGATCATCGCCAAGGCAACGGGCGAGTAAAGCCCTGAGCTGGTGATTCGTGGTTGGTCGCGGGAGGTTCACCCGCCCGCGGCCACCACGATCGGATCGCGTGAGACCGGGCCTGTAGGCTTCATCGCCGCAGAACCCACAAAGGCTCTCCGGCCGTCAGGCCGGAAAGGCTGTCGACAGAGTCCTAAGCGCCGACCGGCGCGCCGGGCGTACGAACCAAGAAGTCCACAGGAGGACACCAGTGGCGAAGGCTAAGTTCGAGCGGACTAAGCCGCACGTCAACATCGGCACCATTGGTCACATCGACCACGGTAAGACGACGCTGACGGCGGCCATCACCAAGGTCCTGCACGACCAGTACCCGGACCTGAACCCTTACACGCCGTTCGACGAGATCGACAAGGCGCCGGAGGAGAAGGCCCGCGGCATCACGATCTCGATCGCGCACGTCGAGTACCAGACCGAGTCGCGGCACTACGCGCACGTCGACTGCCCTGGGCACGCCGACTACATCAAGAACATGATCACCGGTGCCGCGCAGATGGACGGCGCGATCCTGGTGGTCGCGGCGACCGACGGCCCGATGCCGCAGACCCGCGAGCACGTGCTGCTGGCCCGTCAGGTCGGTGTGCCGTACATCGTCGTGGCGCTCAACAAGAGCGACATGGTCGATGACGAGGAGCTCCTGGAGCTCGTCGAGCTCGAGGTCCGTGAGCTGCTCTCCTCGCAGGAGTACCCGGGTGACGACCTGCCGGTCGTTCGGGTTTCGGCGCTGAAGGCCCTCGAGGGTGACCCCGAGTGGACCGGCAAGCTGCTGGACCTGATGACCGCGGTCGACACCTCGATCCCGCAGCCGGAGCGCGAGGTTGACAAGCCGTTCCTGATGCCGGTTGAGGACGTCTTCACGATCACCGGTCGTGGCACCGTCGTCACCGGTCGCGTGGAGCGCGGCGTTCTCCTGCCGAACGAGGATGTTGAGCTCGTCGGTATCAAGGAGAAGAGCTTCAAGACCAAGGTCACCGCGATCGAGATGTTCCGGAAGACCCTGGACGACGCCCGCGCAGGCGAGAACGTCGGCCTGCTGCTGCGTGGTACCAAGCGCGACGAGGTCGAGCGCGGCATGGTCGTCGTGAAGCCGGGCTCGAACACCCCGCACACGGAGTTCGAGGCGACGGTCTACATCCTCTCCAAGGAGGAGGGCGGCCGGCACACCCCGTTCTTCCAGAACTACCGTCCGCAGTTCTACTTCCGGACCACGGACGTCACCGGTGTCGTCACCCTCCCCGAGGGCACCGAGATGGTCATGCCGGGTGACAACACGTCCATGTCGGTGAAGCTGATCCAGCCCATCGCCATGGAGGAGAACCTCAAGTTCGCGATCCGCGAGGGTGGCCGCACCGTCGGCGCCGGGTTCGTCACCAAGATCAACAAGTGAGCTAGGTAACCCCGATTAGACCCGCCGCCGGTCGTGCGGCATACTAGTCAGGTTGCGTAACGACAGTTCGTCGCCTGTGTTCGGCTTTCGCTGAACCTCCGGGTGGCGAGGCAGTCGAGCGTAGGGTGGTTGGCGGCCCAGTCGCCAACCACCCTCGCACGGCGTTCAGGTCGCGGTAATGCGATCGGCGCCTTGACCCACCGCGCGGTCAGCACCACTCCGGAACCACGGGGCGGAGCCCGGCCCGAGGGCGCGACACGCCCGACCGCGGGGGTCGGCGAAGTGGGCCTGTGCCAGCCGGTACAGGCGCCCGCAACACAGCGGCATCGAGAGAAGGAACAGAAGCCACCATGGCGGGACAGAAGATCCGCATCCGGCTCAAGGCCTATGACCACGAGGTCGTCGACTCCTCGGCTCGGAAGATCGTCGAGACGGTGACGCGCACCGGGGCGCAGGTCGCGGGCCCGGTGCCGCTGCCCACGGAGATCAACCGTTTCTGCGTTATCCGCTCGCCGCACAAGTACAAGGACTCGCGCGAGCACTTCGAGATGCGCACGCACAAGCGGCTGATCGACATCATCGACCCGACCCCGAAGACGGTCGACTCGCTCATGCGCCTCGACCTGCCGGCTGGCGTCGACATCGAGATCAAGCTGTAGGGACCGGACAAATGGACAGGCAAGTCAAGGGGATCCTGGGCGCCAAGCTCGGCATGACCCAGGTCTGGGACAACAACCGTGTTGTTCCCGTGACCGTGGTCGAGGCCGGCCCGTGCGTCATCAGCCAGGTTCGTAGCGCCGAGAAGGACGGTTACTCAGCGGTCCAGCTGGCGTACGGCACCATCGACCCGCGCAAGGTCAAGAAGCCGATCAGCGGGCACTACGCCAAGGCGGACGTGGCGCCGCGCCGGCACATCGTCGAGCTGCGCACCACTGACGCTGGGGAGTACTCGCTCGGCCAGGAAGTCACTGTCGAGGAGTTCCCGGTCGGCGTCACCATCGACGTCACCGGCAAGACCAAGGGCAAGGGCTACGCCGGCCCGATGAAGCGGCACGGCTTCCACGGCCTGGGCGCCGGCCACGGTGTCGAGCGCAAGCACCGCTCGCCCGGTTCCATCGGCGCCTGCGCCACTCCGGGTCGTGTCTTCAAGGGCACCCGGATGGCCGGCCGCATGGGTGGCGTGCGGTATACCGTGCAGAACCTCACCGTCCAGGCGGTCGACACCGAGAACAACCTGCTGCTCGTCCGGGGTGCCATTCCTGGCCCCAAGGGCGCGCTGGTTCTGGTCCGGACCGCGGCCAAGAGCAAGGTGAAGAAGGGCGGTGCGGCCAAGTGACCACCGTTGACGTGCGCACCGTCGAAGGCACCACCAGCGGCTCGGTAGAGCTGCCGGAGGACATCTTCGACGTGCAGGCCAACGTCGCGCTGATGCACCAGGTCGTGGTGGCCCAGCTCGCGGCGGCCCGACAGGGCACGCACAAGGCCAAGACCCGCGGCGAGGTCGCCGGTGGCGGCAAGAAGCCGTACAAGCAGAAGGGCACCGGTCGCGCCCGGCAGGGCTCGATCCGCGCGCCGCAGTTCGCCGGCGGTGGCGTCGTGCACGGTCCCGTGCCGCGCGACTACAGCCAGCGGACCCCGAAGAAGATGAAGGCCGCCGCTCTGCGCGGTGCCCTCTCGGACCGGGCCCGCGCCGGGCAGGTGCACGTCGTCGAGGCGTTCGTCTCGGGCGAGAAGCCGTCCACCAAGGCGGCCCTGGCCACGCTGACCAAGCTCACCGAGGCCCGTCGGGTCCTGGTCGTGCTGAGCAGCACCGACGAACTGAACTGGGTGTCGCTGCGCAACGAGCCGCGGGTGCACCTGATCGAGTCCGGCCAGCTGAACACGTACGACGTGCTCGTGGCCGACGACGTGGTCTTCACCAAGGACGCCCTGGACGAGTTCCTGGGCGTGCCCGCCGAGACCACCGAGGAGGGTGGCAAGTGAGCACGATCGCCGACCCGCGCGACATCATCGTGGCGCCGGTCGTCTCGGAGAAGAGCTACAGCGAGCTGAACCGGAACTGGTACACCTTCCTGGTGCACCCGGACGCGAACAAGACCGAGATCAAGATCGCTATCCAGCAGATCTTCAACGTCCGCGTCCTGACGGTCAACACGCTCAACCGCCAGGGTAAGCGCAAGCGCACCAAGACCGGCTTCGGTCAGCGCAAGGCGACCAAGCGGGCGATCGTGAAGCTGGCTGACGGTGACCGCATCGAGGCCTTCGGCGGCCCGGTCAGCTGAGGGGTGTAGACAATGGCTATCCGTAAGTACAAGCCGACGACGCCGGGCCGACGTGGCTCGAGTGTCGCTGACTTCGCCGAGATCACCCGGTCCACGCCGGAAAAGTCGCTGCTGGCTCCGTTGCCGAAGAAGGGCGGGCGTAACGCCCACGGCCGGATCACCACGCGGCACCACGGTGGCGGTCACAAGCGCCAGTACCGTCTGATCGACTTCAAGCGGGTCGACAAGGACGGCGTGCCGGCGAAGGTCGCTCACATCGAGTACGACCCGAACCGCACGGCGCGTATCGCGCTGCTGCACTACGCCGACGGCGAGAAGCGGTACATCCTCGCGCCGAAGGACATGAAGCAGGGCGACCGCGTCGAGTCCGGCCCGGGCGCCGACATCAAGCCGGGTAACAACCTGCCGCTGCGCAACATCCCGGTCGGTACGACGATCCACAACGTGGAGCTGCGTCCGGGTGGCGGGGCCAAGCTGGCCCGTTCCGCCGGCGTCGGCATCCAGCTGCTCGGCCGCGAGGGCGCGTACGCGACCCTTCGTATGCCGTCCGGTGAGATCCGGCGGGTGGACGTGCGCTGCCGCGCCAGCGTCGGCGAGATCGGCAACGCCGACCAGTCGAACATCAACTGGGGTAAGGCCGGCCGGATGCGATGGAAGGGCAAGCGCCCGACCGTCCGTGGTGTCGCCATGAACCCGGTCGACCACCCGCACGGTGGTGGTGAGGGTAAGACCTCCGGTGGTCGCCACCCGGTCAACCCGCAGGGTAAGCCCGAGGGCCGCACCCGCCGTAAGGGCCAGCCGAGTGACCGGCTGATCGTCCGCCGCCGCTACGCCACGCGTAAGCGCGGCTGAGGGAGATAAGACATGCCTCGCAGCCTGAAGAAGGGCCCGTTCGTAGACGACCACCTGCTCAAGAAGGTGGAAGTTCAGAACGACAAGGGCTCCAAGAACGTGATCAAGACCTGGTCGCGGCGCTCGACGATCATCCCCGAGATGCTGGGGCACACGATCGCCGTGCATGACGGACGCAAGCACGTCCCGGTGTTCGTGACCGAGGCGATGGTCGGGCACAAGCTCGGCGAGTTCGCGCTGACCCGCACGTTCAAGGGTCACGAGAAGGACGACCGGAAGAGCCGTCGGCGCTGACGCCGCGGGCATACGGATAGAGGGAACAAGGGGTTACAGCGATGCCAGGAAAGGGCGACGCTCCGGTGCTTCCGGGCGCGCGGGCGGTTGCGCGGCACGTGCGCATCTCGCCGATGAAGGCGCGCCGGGTGGTCAACCTCGTCCGCGGCCTGCCCGCGAAGGAGGCGCTCACGGTGCTGCAGTTCGCGCCGCAGGCTGCGAGCGAGCAGGTGTACAAGGTGCTCGCTAGCGCGATCGCCAACGCGGAGAACAACGAGCGGCTGGACCCCGACGCGCTGCTCGTCAGCGAGGCCTTCGTGGACGAGGGCCCGACGATGAAGCGGTTCCAGCCGCGGGCGCAGGGTCGGGCGTACCGAATCCGCAAGCGCACCTGCCACATCACCGTGGCGGTCGAAGCGGTCGCGCCGGCAGCGCCGAGGAAGGCCGCGGCGAAGAAGGCCGCCCCGGCCACGGAGGCCGCACCGGCCGAAGCGCAGAGCAAGACGGAGGACGCCGAGTAATGGGTCAGAAGGTTCACCCCACTGGGTTCCGGCTCGGCATCTCGACCGACTGGAAGTCCCGCTGGTTCGCGGACAAGCTCTACAAGGACTACATCGGCGAGGATGTCAAGATCCGCCGCATGATGTCCAAGGGCCTCGAGCGTGCCGGGATTTCCAAGGTCGACATCGAGCGCACCCGCGACCGGGTCCGGGTCGACATCCACACCGCCCGGCCGGGCATTGTCATCGGCCGTAAGGGTGCGGAGGCCGACCGGATCCGCGGCGAGCTTGAGAAGCTCACCGGCAAGCAGGTTCAGCTGAACATCATCGAGGTGAAGAACCCCGAGTCGGACGCTCAGCTGGTCGCGCAGGGCGTGGCCGAGCAGCTGTCCAGCCGGGTCAGCTTCCGTCGGGCGATGCGCAAGGCCATGCAGTCGGCGATGAAGAACCCGGTCTGCAAGGGCATCCGGGTTCAGGTTTCGGGTCGCCTCGGCGGCGCCGAGATGAGCCGGACCGAGTTCTACCGTGAGGGCCGGGTTCCGCTGCACACGCTGCGGGCCAACATCGAGTACGGCTTCTTTGAGGCCCGTACCACGTTCGGTCGGATCGGTGTGAAGGTCTGGATCTACAAGGGCGACGCCGTCCCGGGCCGGGAGGCTCCGGCCGAGGCCGGTCCGTCCCGCCCGCGTCGTGGTGAGCGCGGCGACCGTCCCGAGCGTCCGCGCCGTGGCCGGTCGGGTTCGTCCGGCACCACGGCTGGTGGCACCGAGGCCGGTCGGGCTGCTGCGACCACCATCGCGCAGCAGGCCGAGACGCCGAGCGGCGAGCCGGTGGACAGCGCAGCTGTCGCCGCCACTGCTGCTCCGGCAGAAACGCAGCAGGAGGGCTGACAGATGCTGATGCCGCGCAAGCCCCCGAAGGGCTTCCGCAAGCCGCACCACCCGGACCGCAGTGGCGCGTCCAAGGGTGGTAACCGGGTGGTGTTCGGCGAGTTCGGGATCCAGGCTCTCGAGCCGGCGTACGTGACGAACCGACAGATCGAGTCGGCACGTATCGCGATGACTCGCCACATCAAGCGTGGTGGCAAGGTCTGGATCACGATCTTCCCGGACCAGGCCCTCACCAAGAAGCCTGCCGAGACCCGGATGGGTTCCGGTAAGGGTTCGCCCGAGTGGTGGGTCGCCAACGTCAAGCCGGGGCGGGTTCTCTTCGAGATGTCCTTCCCCAACGAGCAGACCGCGCGAGAGGCCATGCGTCGCGCGATCCACAAGCTCCCGATGAAGTGCCGCATTGTTACGCGCGAAGTGGGTGAATCCTGATGGCAGCGGGCGTTAAGGCGACCGAGCTGCGTGAGCTCTCCGAAGAGGAGCTGGTCACGAAGCTGCGGGAGGCCAAGGCGGAGCTGTTCAACCTCCGCGTGCAGGCCGCAACCGGGCAGCTGGACAACAACCGGCGGTTGCAGGTCATCCGTCGGGAGATCGCCCGGATCTACACGATCATGCGTGAGCGCGAGCTGGGGCTCTCGGCCGCGCCGACTGAGGTGACTGCATCATGACCGAAGAGACCGCCACCGCCGCCGCGCGGTCGCGCCGCAAGGTCCGCGAGGGCCTGGTGATCAGCGACAAGATGGACAAGACCGTCGTGGTCGAGGTCGAGGACCGGGTTCGGCACGCGCTGTACGGCAAGATCATGCGCCGTACGAGCAAGCTGAAGGTGCACGACGAGCAGAACGCCGCTGGCACCGGTGACCGGGTTCTCATCATGGAGACCCGGCCGCTGAGCGCCACCAAGCGTTGGCGGATCGTGGAGATCCTGGAAAAGGCCAAGTAGCGAAGGCTCGAGCCCGGCGTTGCGTCGGGCGTAGGTTCCGCCAGGCTCCGGCCGCTACGGCGGCCGGAGAACCGGCAGACATAGGAGATAGACGTGATTCAGCAGGAGTCGCGACTGCGTGTCGCCGACAACACGGGTGCTCGGGAGATCCTGTGCATCCGGGTTCTCGGTGGCTCGGGTCGGCGCTACGCGAGCATCGGCGACGTCATCGTGGCCACGGTCAAGGACGCGATCCCGGGTGCCGGTGTGAAGAAGGGCGATGTCGTCAAGGCGGTCATCGTTCGCACCGCCAAGGAGAAGCGTCGGCCGGACGGCTCGTACATCCGCTTCGACGAGAACGCCGCCGTCATCATCAAGGACGGCGGGGATCCGCGTGGAACTCGCATCTTCGGCCCGGTGGGCCGGGAGCTGCGGGACAAGCGGTTCATGAAGATTATTTCCCTCGCGCCGGAGGTGTTGTGACCGTGAAGGTCAAGAAGGGCGACACGGTCGTCATCATCGCCGGCAAGGACAAGGGTGCCAAGGGCAAGGTCATTGCGGCCTACCCGCGGCAGGACAAGGTCCTGGTCGAGGGCGTGAACCGGGTCAAGAAGCACACCCGCATCAGCACCACCCAGCGTGGCGCCAAGACCGGCGGCATCGTCACTCAGGAGGCCCCGATCCACGTCTCGAACGTGCAGGTCCTGGACTCCGACGGCAAGCCGACCCGCGTCGGTTACCGGATCGACGACAACGGCCAGAAGGTCCGCATCGCGCGTAGCACCGGTAAGGACCTGTGATGACCACGGCTACCGAAAAGACCCTGCCGCGACTCAAGGAGCGGTACCGCAACGAGATCGTGGCCCAGCTGCGTGAGCAGCACAGCTACGGCAACCCCATGCAGGTGCCGCGGCTGGTCAAGATCGTCGTCAACATGGGTGTCGGCGAGGCTGCTCGCGACGCCAAGCTGATCGACGGTGCGGTCCGCGACCTCGCCACGATCACCGGCCAGAAGCCGCAGGTGCGGCGGGCGACCAAGTCCATCGCGCAGTTCAAGCTCCGCGAGGGCATGCCGATCGGCGCGAAGGTCACCCTTCGCGGCGACCGGATGTGGGAGTTCCTGGACCGGCTGCTCTCCATCTCGCTGCCGCGTATCCGCGACTTCCGCGGCCTGGACGGGCGCAAGCTGGACGGGCACGGCAACTACACGTTCGGTCTGACCGAGCAGTCGGTGTTCCACGAGATCGACCAGGACCGGATCGATCGCCAGCGGGGCATGGACATCACGGTGGTCACGACCGCCACGACCGACGACGAGGGCCGGGCGCTGCTCAAGCTCCTGGGCTTCCCGTTCAAGGAGAACTGAGATGGCCAAGAAGGCGCTGATCATCAAGGCGGCCGCGAAGCCGAAGTTCTCGGTTCGCGCGTACACCCGCTGCCAGCGGTGCGGGCGTCCGAAGGCGGTCTACCGCAAGTTCGGGCTCTGCCGGGTCTGCATCCGGGAGATGGCTCACCGCGGTGAGCTGCCGGGCGTGTCCAAGGCTTCCTGGTAAGGGCGACCGCGTCCCGGCCGTCGGCCGGGAACTCCTGCACCGATTAGGTATTGCTCTTCGCCGTAGGCCCGGGGCTGATGCCCCGGGAACCCCGGCGAGAAAGGCTGACGAAATCCATGACGATGACCGACCCGATCGCAGACATGCTCACGCGTCTGCGTAACGCCAACCAGGCGTACCACGATCAGGTGAAGATGCCCTACTCCAAGATCAAGGCGAACATCGCCGAGGTCCTGAAGGCCGAGGGTTACATCGCCACCTGGTCGGTCGAGGAGCCCGAGGAGGGCGCCGTCGGCAAGCGACTGGTCGTCGAGCTGAAGTACGGCCAGAACCGCGAGCGGAGCCTGGCCGGCATCAAGCGCGTGTCCAAGCCCGGTCTCCGGGTGTACGCCAAGTCGGACGGGCTCCCACGGGTGCTCGGTGGGCTGGGCGTGGCGATCATTTCGACGTCCCAGGGGCTGCTGACCGACCGGCAGGCCCGCAAGCGGAGTGTTGGCGGGGAAGTCCTCGCCTTCGTCTGGTAACGGGAGACAGGTAGAAATGTCGCGAATTGGACGTAAGTCGATCCCGGTACCAGCCGGCGTCGACATCACGATCGACGGGCAGACCGTCAAGGTCAAAGGCCCCAAGGGCCAGCTCCAGCACACCCTCGCCGAGCCGATCACGATCGAGCGGGCCGAGGATGGGCAGCTGAGCGTCAACCGGCCGAACGACGAGCGCAAGGCCAAGGAACTCCACGGCCTGAGCCGTACGCTGGTTGCCAACATGATCGTCGGGGTCACCGAGGGCTACCGCAAGAGCCTGGAGATCGCCGGCACCGGTTACCGGGTCACCGCCAAGGGTTCGGACCTCGAGTTCGCGCTCGGGTTCTCGCACCCGGTGGTCGTCCCCGCCCCGGCGGGCATCACCTTCACGGTGGAGCGGCCGACTCTGTTCCACGTGGCTGGCATCGACAAGCAGCAGGTCGGTGAGGTCGCCGCCAACATCCGGAAGATCCGCCCGCCGGAGCCCTACAAGGGCAAGGGCGTCAAGTACCAGGGCGAGGTCATCCGCCGCAAGGCTGGAAAGGCAGGTAAGAAGTGAGCGCCACGCTGCTCAAGCGCCGCCGCGGTGTCGCCGCCAAGCGCGCCGTTGGGCGTGCGCGTCGACACTTCCGCGTCCGCAAGAACGTCAGCGGTACGGCCGAGCGTCCGCGCCTGGTCGTCACCCGCTCGCTGCGGCACATGGTCGCCCAGGTCGTCGACGACACCAAGGGTCACACCCTGGCGTCGGCGTCGACCCTGGACGCCTCGCTGCGCGGTGCGGAGGGCGACAAGAGCGCCCTGGCCGGCAAGGTGGGCGCGCTGCTCGCCGAGCGGGCCAAGGCCGCCGGCGTCTCCAAGGTCGTCTTCGACCGCGGCGGCAACCGGTACGCGGGGCGAGTCGCCGCGCTTGCCGACGCCGCCCGCGAAGCCGGGCTCGAGTTCTAACAACCCCGTCACGAGAGAGAAGGAAGGCTGCTGATGCCAGGTCAACAGCGCCGTGGCGGCGGGTCCGGTGGCAACGAGGGTGGTCGCCGCGACAACCGCCGTGAGGGCGGCCGCGGAAACGCGCCCGTCGAGAAGACCCCGCACCTTGAGCGGGTCGTCGCGATCAACCGCGTCGCCAAGGTCGTGAAGGGTGGTCGTCGCTTCAGCTTCACCGCCCTGGTGATCGTGGGCGACGGCGACGGCACGGTCGGCGTGGGCTACGGAAAGGCCAAGGAGGTGCCCGCGGCCATCGCCAAGGGTGTCGAGGAGGCCAAGAAGCACTTCTTCAAGGTCCCGCGGATCGGTCAGTCGATCCCGCACCCGGTGACGGGTGAGGACGCCGCTGGTGTGGTGCTGCTCAAGCCGGCCTCGGCCGGTACGGGTGTCATCGCCGGTGGACCGGTGCGTGCCGTGCTGGAGTGCGCTGGGATCCACGACGTGCTCTCCAAGAGCCTCGGTTCGTCGAACCCGATCAACATCGTGCACGCCACCGTGGCGGCCCTGAAGGGGCTTGAGTCCCCCGAGCAGGTCGCGGCGCGTCGTGGTCTGCCGGTGGAGGACGTCGCGCCGGCCGCCATGCTGGCGTCGCGTGCGGGGGTGGCGCACTGATGGCACGCCTGAAGGTCACCCAGCTCCGGTCCGGTATCGGGACCAAGCACAACCAGCGTGAGTCGCTGCGTTCGCTCGGTCTCAAGCGGATCAACGACGTGGTGGTCAAGGAGGACCGGCCCGAGATCCGCGGCATGATCTTCACTGTGAGCCACCTCGTGAAGGTCGAGGAGGTCGAGTAATGACGATCAAGGTGCATCACCTGCGCCCGGCGCCCGGTTCCAAGACCGCGAAGACCCGTGTGGGTCGCGGTGAGGGTTCCAAGGGCAAGACCGCTGGTCGCGGTACCAAGGGTTCCAAGGCCCGCAAGAACATCTCGGCGGCGTTCGAGGGTGGGCAGATGCCCATCCACATGCGCCTGCCGAAGATGAAGGGCTTCAAGAACAAGTTCAAGGTGGTCTTCCAGGTGGTCAACCTGGACCGACTCGCTGAGCTGTTCCCGAATGGTGGTCAGGTCGGCCCGCTGGAGCTGGTTGAGTCCGGCGCGGTCCGCAAGGGTCACCCGGTCAAGGTCCTCGGCACCGGGGATCTCGGCGGTGTGGCGCTCCAGGTGTCTGCGCACGCGTTCAGTGCGTCGGCCAAGGAGAAGATCGCTGCCGCCGGTGGCTCCGTCACCGAGCTGTAAGGCGTACGACCATGGCGCCCGTCCAGTTGAGAGCAACTGGCGGGCGCCATGGTCTGCCTGGGGCTTGAGCGCCCGGTAACATCGGAATCGATTTATGTAGTCGGGCGCATCTGCCCGGACCGGGGTGAGGCTGTTAGAGTCCCATCCCAGCCATGGATTGCGGGCACTCGCCCGTGATCCACCCCGACCCGCCAGGGATCACCGGCGGCCCGCCTCGCGCAGGAGGAAGAAGTTGCTGTCCGCCTTTCTCAGTGCGTTCCGTACGCCTGACCTGCGCAAGAAGCTGCTGTTCACAGTAGGCATCATCGCGGTCTACCGGCTGGGTGCAACGCTCCCCAGCCCGGGCGTCTCGTACGGCAACGTGCAGAAGTGCCTCGACACCATCCAGGGTGACACCACCGGGGTGGTGAACCTGCTCAACCTCTTCTCCGGCGGAGCGCTGCTACAGCTCTCGGTCTTCGCGCTGGGCATCATGCCCTACATCACCGCGTCGATCATCCTGCAGCTGCTGACCGTCGTGATCCCCCGCCTGGAGCAGCTCCGCAAGGAGGGCCAGGCCGGTCAGGCGAAGATCACCCAGTACACCCGCTACCTGACCCTCGGTCTCGGTGTGCTGCAGGCCTCGGCGTTCGTGGCTCTGGCCCGCTCGGGCCAGCTGTTCCAGAACAAGTGCGACCAGTTCCCGATCATCCCCACCGGCACCGGCATCCCGGACTGGTTGACCCTGACCATCCTGGTGATGACGATGACCGCCGGCACCGGCATGGTCATGTGGCTCGGTGAGCTGATCACCGACCGCGGCGTTGGCAACGGCATGTCCGTCCTGATCTTCACCTCGATCGCGGCGCGGCTGCCCAGCGAGGGCTGGCAGATCAAGACCAGCAAGGGCTGGGACATGTTCGCCCTGGTCATCGCGCTGGTCCTGGTGGTCATCACTGCGGTCACCTTCATCGAGCAGGCGCAGCGCCGGATCCCGGTGCAGTACGCCAAGCGGATGATCGGCCGGCGGATGTACGGCGGCACCTCGACCTACATCCCGCTCAAGGTCAACCAGGCGGGTGTGATCCCGGTCATCTTCGGCTCGTCGCTGCTCTACCTGCCGCAGCTGGCGCTGCAGTTCTTCGACCAGACCGACCCGGGCAAGACCCAGTCGTGGATCCAGAACAACCTGGTCAACCCGAGCAGCCCGATCTACATCGCGGTCTACTTCCTGCTGATCATCTTCTTCACGTACTTCTACGTCTCGATCACGTTCAACCCGACCGAGGTCGCGGACAACATGAAGAAGTACGGCGGGTTCGTGCCGGGTATCCGCCCGGGCAAGCCGACCGCCGACTACCTCGACTTCATCCTCAGCCGGATCACCCTGCCGGGCGCGCTCTACCTCGGCGTCATCTCGATCCTGCCGAACTTCTTCTTCATCTGGCTGGACAACCAGCAGTACCAGAACTTCCCGTTCGGCGGCACCGCTGTGCTCATCATGGTCGGCGTCGGTCTGGAGACCGTGAAGCAGATCGAGAGCCAACTCATGCAGCGGAACTACGAAGGGTTCCTGCGGTAGATGAGACTCGTTCTGGTTGGCCCGCCGGGCGCGGGCAAGGGCACACAGGCCGAGTTCATCGCCGCGCACCTCTCGGTGCCGAAGATTTCGACCGGAGACATCTTCCGGTCGAACGTCACCCAGGGCACCCCGCTCGGTGTCGAGGCGAAGCGGTACATGGACGCGGGCGAGCTGGTCCCGGACGAGGTCACCATCAACATGGTCCGGGACCGGCTGGCCGAGCCCGACGCCAGCGAGGGTTTCCTGCTCGACGGCTTCCCGCGGACGACTCCGCAGGCGGCCGCTCTGGACAAGCTCCTCGCCGATCTGGGTACCGCCCTGGATCTGGTCCTGGAGCTGGTCGTCGACGACGACGAGGTGATCCGGCGGCTCTCCGGTCGGCGTACCTGCCGGGGCTGCGGCAAGATCTGGCACGTCGAGTTCGACGCCACCACCCGGCCCGGCATCTGTGACCGGTGCGGCGCCGAGCTGTTCCAGCGCGACGACGACAAGCCGGAGACGATCGCCACCCGGCTTCGTGAGTACAGCGAGAAGACCGCACCCCTGGTCGACTACTACGGCGCTCAGGGCAAGCTGGTCGGGATCGACGCCACCGGCCCGGTGGAGGACGTCACCACCCGGGCCATCGACGCGTTGCGGTCGTACGGCGGCTGAGGTCCGGCCGGGCCACGGCGGATAGAGTGCGAACAGCGGGGTACGCGTTATGTGCCCCGCTGTTCGGCAACGAAAGGTAACCGCTCCATGCGTCGTCCCCAGCTGGACATCCAGCTGAAGACCCCTGACCAGATCGAGAAGATGCGGGCCGCCGGGCTGGTGGTGGCCGAGGCGCTGCGCCGGATGCGGGAAGCTGTTGCCCCCGGCGTGAGCACCGCCGATCTGGACGCCATCGCGGAGGCGACCATCCGCGAAGCGGGGGGCGTTCCGTCGTTCAAGGGCTACCACGGTTTTCCGGCCTCGATCTGCTCCTCGGTCAACGAGCAGATCGTGCACGCCATCCCGTCGCCGAAGCAGGTGCTCCAGGCGGGTGACCTGATCTCGATCGACTGCGGGGCGGTGCTGGACGGTTGGCACGGCGACTCCGCGATCACGGTCGGGGTCGGCGACGTCGACCCGGCGCTGCTGAAGATGGCCGAGGTCGCCGAGGACGCGATGTGGGCCGGCATCGCCGCCGCCGCCCGTGGCGCGGCCAGCGGCAAGGGCCGCCTCACCGACATCTCGCACGCGGTGGAGACCGCTG
The DNA here is from genome assembly GCF_059358895.1 of Micromonospora sp. BQ32. Lineage (NCBI taxonomy): Bacteria > Bacillati > Actinomycetota > Actinomycetes > Micromonosporales > Micromonosporaceae > Micromonospora > Micromonospora sp. BQ32. The sequence continues at coordinate 136,878 of NZ_JCADBI010000013.1, forward strand.
TCCGCAAGGGCGGCCGGTACGGCATCGTCGACGGCTACGGCGGGCACGGCATCGGCACCGAGATGCACCAGGACCCGCACGTGCTCAACCACGGTCGGCCGGGCAAGGGCCCGCGGCTGGTCCCCGGAATGGCGCTGGCCATCGAACCGATGATCACCATGGCGTCCCCGCGTACGGCGGAGTTGGCCGACGGGTGGACGGTCGTCACCCGGGACGGCTCGGTGGCCGCGCACGTCGAGCACTCGATGGCGCTGTTGCCGGACGGCGTCTGGGTGCTCACCGCGTTCGACGGAGGCCGGGCCCGCCTGGGCGACCTGGTGACCGCCCGCCAACCCGCAGCCACCAAAACCCCCTGACCCCCACCCCCACCCCCGGCCCGCACCCCACCGGTTGATCATGAAGTTATTGCCCTGACACGCCGGTGCGGCCGACGATAACTTCATGATCGACCGAGGTCGGGGGTCGGTCGGACTGGCGCGACGGTGGCATGCTTGCCGGCATGGACGGGCGCGACGGGATGCGAGCCGCGGACTCGGACCGTGCGGCGGTGGCCGACCGGTTGCGGGTCGCCCTCGACGAGGGCCGACTCGATCTGCACGAGTACGACGAGCGGTTGCAGCGGGCCTACGCGGCACGCACGTACGCCGACCTTGAGGCCCTGCTCACCGACCTGCCGCCGGTGACGCCGGCGCAGCGGTCGGGCCTGGCGCCGGCCGCCGGGCCGACGGTGAGCCTGCTCGGTAAGGCCCCTACCAGGGGCGTCACGGCCCGCTGGTTGGCCGAGGTGTGGTTCCCGTACCTGTGGGTGATCGCCATCGTGGTGACCATCTGGGCGGTGACGTCGCTGCTCAGCCAGGATCTGCTCTACTTCTGGCCGGCCTGGGTGGCGGGGCCGTGGGGCGCGGTGTTGATGGTCCGCACGGTCACCGGGCTGGCCGGGGGAGAGCCCCAGCGTCAGGCCGTCAAGCGCCAACGCCGCCGAGAGCGCAAGCAGGCCAAGCGCGCTGCCGAATCAGGCAACCCCCCACCAACCCCCTAACCCCACCCCACCCACCCGCCCGGCCCCACACCCGGCCCCACCCCCCGGCCCACCCCGCAGTCGATCATGAAGTTATTGCCGCCGCCCTCGGCGTGTCGTGACAATAACTTCATGATCAACGGTGCTGCGGCGGGGTGGAATGGAGGCGCTGGAGGGGGTGGGGGTGGTCGGTTTGGCGGCGGGCCGCGGGCGGGCGTACACTTTCAGATCGGCGCACAGCGTCCACTCCGGCATGCCCACCCTGCGCTTCGGTGGGAGCTGGAGCCGCGGCTGGCGCGGTCTTCTGATTTTGATCAGATTTCCGTGTAAGACGTTGTGGGCCGCCCGGAGCAATCGACGTCAGGACAGCGGAGGACATGCCGAAAAAAGACGGAGCCATTGAGATCGAGGGTCGGGTCATCGAGCCCCTGCCGAACGCCATGTTCCGGGTGGAGCTCGCGAACGGCCACAAGGTGTTGGCTCACATCAGCGGCAAGATGCGGCAGCACTACATCCGCATCCTTCCGGAGGACCGGGTCGTCGTCGAACTTTCGCCGTACGACCTGACCCGCGGGCGCATCGTCTACCGCTACAAGTAGTCCTGACGACGGCCGGGAAGTCCCGTGTCCGTCTTCGACGTCCGGTGTCGCGCAGAGCGCGTCCCCGGGCCAGATGGGAAGTAAGGCAACCGTGAAGGTCAAGCCGAGCGTCAAGAGGATCTGCAACAAGTGCCGGGTTATCCGCCGGCACGGCCGGGTCATGGTCATCTGCAGCGACCCGCGCCACAAGCAGCGCCAGGGCTGACTCAGCCCGTCCGGCCGGAGCACGGCCGGGTGGCGTTGGTCCAGGCAGATCCCCAGCGACACACACATCACACATGCTCGTCCCAGCCGCGAGCGGTACGCCAGACGTACCTCTGCGTGGCTGACCCCCGGTCGGAGGCCGGGGCCCGCTCGGGCAGCGACCGATCCCGGTCGCCGGCGCTCACCGCGTCGGAAAGACGGGACGGCCGGTAGCGGGGTGGGACGGGTCCACACCTCCGCCACACATCACGAGGAGTACGCCCGCACATGGCACGTCTAGTCGGCGTGGATCTCCCCCGCGAAAAGCGGTTGGAGATCGCGCTCACCTACATCTTCGGGGTCGGTCGCACCCGCGCCCTGGAGACACTCGCCGCCACCGGCATCTCGCCGGACAAGCGCGCTCGGGACCTCACGGACGAGGAGCTCGTGCAGCTCCGCGACCACATCGAGGGCAACTACAAGGTTGAAGGCGACCTGCGCCGCGAGGTCGCCGCTGACATCCGCCGCAAGGTCGAGATCGGCTGCTACGCCGGCATCCGGCACCGCCGGGGCCTGCCCGTGCGTGGCCAGCGGACCAAGACCAACGCCCGGACCCGCAAGGGCCCGAAGCGGACCGTCGCCGGCAAGAAGAAGCCCGGCAAGAAGTAGTTCTTAACCGGATGACGGGGTCGGCCGCCGCTGAGGTGGGTCAGGCCGCAACCCAATCCGGAAAGTCAACTAGGAGCGCACAGACTTATGCCACCGAAGGCTCGTGCCGGAGCCGCTGTAAAGAAGGTCCGGCGCAAGGAACGCAAGAACGTCGCCCACGGGCAGGCGCACATCAAGAGCACGTTCAACAACACCATCGTGTCCATCACGGACCCGACCGGTGCGGTCATCTCCTGGGCCTCCGCCGGCCAGGTCGGCTTCAAGGGCTCCCGCAAGTCGACTCCGTTCGCCGCGCAGCTGGCCGCCGAGGCTGCCGCGCGTCGCGCCATGGAGCACGGCATGCGCAAGGTCGACGTGTTCGTCAAGGGCCCCGGCTCCGGCCGGGAAACCGCCATCCGTTCGCTGCAGGCCGTGGGCCTCGAGGTCGGGCAGATCGCCGACGTCACCCCGCAGCCGCACAACGGATGCCGTCCGCCGAAGCGTCGCCGGGTCTGAGAGGTAGAGAGAGATGGCTCGTTACACCGGTGCAGACTGCCGCCGTTGCCGGCGGGAGAAGATGAAGCTGTTCCTCAAGGGCAGCAAGTGCGATGGTCCGAAGTGCCCGTTCGAGTCCCGGCCGTTCCCGCCCGGGCAGCACGGCCGCGGCCGCACCAAGGAGACGGAGTACCTGCTCCAGCTCCGTGAGAAGCAGAAGGCCCGCCGGGTTTACGGCGTGCTGGAGAAGCAGTTCCGCGGTTACTACGAGGAAGCCGTTGGCAAGCAGGCCAAGACCGGTGAGGTCCTCCTGCAGATCCTCGAGTCGCGGCTGGACAACGTCGTTTACCGGGCCGGCTACGCCCACTCGCGGGACATGGCCCGCCAGCTGGTCAAGCACGGTCACTTCACGGTGAACGGCAAGAAGGTCGACATCCCGTCGTACCGCGTCAAGGAGCACGACATCATCGAGGTTCGGGGCAAGAGCAAGGAGCTCACCCCGTTCATCGTCGCGCAGGCTCAGGCCGGCTCGAAGACGGTTCCGGCGTGGCTTGAGGCCATCCCGAGCCAGATGAAGGTGCTCGTGCACTCCCTCCCGGCCCGGCAGGTCATCGACACGCAGGTCCAGGAGCAGTTGATCGTCGAGCTCTACTCCAAGTAGTCCGAGCTCGTTCGGTGGTCCGCCCTTCGGGGCGGGCCACCGGAACGGTTTGTGTCGTGGGCGTCAAATAGCGGGCGCCCCGGAAGAGAAGAGAAAAGATGCTCATCAGCCAGCGACCCTCCCTCTCCGAGGAGTCGATCAACGAGACCCGGTCGCGGTTCGCCATCGAGCCGCTGGAGCCGGGCTTCGGCTACACCCTGGGTAACTCGCTGCGGCGCACGCTGCTGTCGTCGATCCCGGGCGCGGCCGTCACCTCGATCAAGATCGACGGTGTGCTGCACGAGTTCACCACGATCCCCGGTGTCAAGGAGGACGTGGTCGAGCTCGTCATGAACATCAAGGAGCTGTGCGTCAGCTCCGAGCACGACGAGCCGGTCAGCATGTACCTGCGTAAGCAGGGCCCGGGCGACGTGACCGCGGGCGACATCCAGCCGCCGGCCGGCGTCTCGGTGCACAACCCGGATCTCAAGCTCGCCACCCTGAACGGCAAGGGCCGGCTCGACATGGAGCTGACCGTCGAGCGGGGCCGGGGCTACGTGACGGCGGCGCAGAACAAGCAGTCCGGCGCGGAGATCGGCCGGATCCCGGTCGACTCGATCTACTCGCCGGTGCTGAAGGTGACCTACCGCGTCGAGGCGACCCGTGTCGAGCAGCGCACCGACTTCGACCGGCTGATCATCGACGTCGAGACCAAGCCGTCGATGGGTCCGCGTACCGCGCTGGCCTCCGCCGGTTCGACGCTGGTGGAGCTGTTCGGGCTCGCCCGGGAGCTGGACGAGACCGCCGAGGGCATCGACATCGGGCCGTCCCCGCAGGACGCCCAGCTGGCGGCGGACCTCGCTCTGCCGATCGAGGAGCTGGACCTCACCGTCCGCTCCTACAACTGCCTCAAGCGCGAGGGCATCAACTCCGTTGGTGAGCTCATCGGGCGTACCGAGGCCGACCTCCTCGACATTCGCAACTTCGGTCAGAAGTCGATCGACGAGGTCAAGATGAAGCTCGCCGGGATGGGTCTCGGGCTGAAGGACTCGGCTCCGAACTTCGACCCGGCGCACGTCGTGGACACCTTCGGCGAGGCCGACTACGACACCGACGACTACCGCGAGACCGAGCAGCTCTAGTCCGCGCTGCCGCCACAACTGAGGAGCACCAAAAATGCCCACGCCCACCAAGGGCCCCCGCCTCGGCGGCAGCCCCTCGCACGAGCGGCTGATGCTCGCCAACCTGGCGACCGCGCTGTTCCAGCACGGCAAGATCCAGACCACCGAGACGAAGGCCCGGCGGCTGCGCCCGCTGGCCGAGCAGCTCATCACCAAGGCCAAGCGCGGTGACCTCGCCTCGCGGCGGCGGGTGCTGGGTGTCGTCAAGGACAAGGACGTCGTCTACGCCCTGTTCGACCAGATCGCGCCCCGGTACTCCAACCGCCCCGGCGGTTACACCCGGATCGTGAAGACCGGTCCGCGCAAGGGTGACAACGCGCCGATGGCGATCATCGAGCTGGTGGAAGAGCTTCAGGTCGCCGAGCCGAAGGCGAACAAGAAGACCGCCGCCCGCAAGGCCGCGCAGCAGGACAAGGTCGAGGCGCTCGCCCCGGCCGAGGATGCCCCGCAGTCGGCTCCGGCCGACCAGGACTCCGAGGCGCCGGTGTCGGCGTCCGGTGACACCGACGCCGCCCGCGAGGACAGCGACGAGGCCACCGAGAACAAGGCCTGATCAAAGGGCATTGTCGGGCCCGGCACCCCATCGGGGTGTCGGGCCCGACCCGTAACAGGAGGTACGAGGTGGACGAGCGGATCCGGCTGCGGCTGGACGTCTCGTACGACGGCACCGACTTTTCCGGCTGGGCAGCCCAGCCGACCCGGCGCACCGTCGCGGGGGTGCTCGTCGAGACCCTCGACCTGGTCCTCGGCGTCGGTACGGCCACCGGACTGACGGTGGCCGGACGGACCGACGCGGGGGTGCACGCCACGGGGCAGGTGTGCCACCTGGACCTGCCGGTGGAGGTGTGGCGACAGCACGAGGGACGGCTGCTGCGTCGGCTGGCCCGGCTGCTCCCCACCGACGTGCGGGTACGGGCGATGACCGAGGTGCCGGCCGATTTCGACGCCCGGTTCTCGGCCACCTTCCGACGCTACGAGTACCGGGTCACCGATGCGCCGTTCGGTGCGGAGCCGCTGCGCCGGCACGAGGTGCTGGCCTGGCCGAAGCCGTTGGACCTGGCCGCGCTGAACGCCGCCGCGACCGGGCTGGTGGGGGAGCACGACTTCGCCGCGTACTGCCGGCGCAAGGAGCACGCGACCACGCTGCGCGAGGTGACCCGGCTGGACTGGCGTCGCGACCCGGACGGCATCCTGGTCGCCACCGTGCAGGCGGACGCGTTCTGCCAGGCCATGGTGCGCAGCCTGGTGGGGGCCATGCTGGTGGCCGGGGACGGCCGCCGCCCGGTCGAGTGGCCGGGCACTCTGCTCACTCAGCGGGAGCGGTCCAGCGAGGTGACCGTGGCCCCGGCGCGCGGGCTGACCCTGGTCGCCGTCGGTTACCCGGCCGATCCGGCCGAGTACGCCCAGCGCGCCACTCTCACCCGCCGGTTGCGGGTCCCGATCGAGGGTTGACCGCCCGCAGGGTCAGTCGCCCGGCAGGCCGTCCTGGTTCGCGTTGCTACCGGTCGGGCCCGCTGTCGGCTGTGCGGCGGTGCCACCGTCCGCCCGGCTCTGCAGCACGCCCCGGCTGAGGTGCAGCTCGATCATGTCGAAGAGGATCTCGCGGACCTTGGCATCACCCGCCTTGATCGCCGCTCCGTCCTTGCGGACCACCAGGGCGTACGCCAGGTAGTGACCACGGACCTGCCAGCCGACCCGTGCCGGAGCGCTGGCCAGGACATCGGTGCCGTCGCCGTCGTCGGCGGTGAGGCCCCGGAAACGGCCCTGCCGCTCGTCGAGAAGTTGCCGGAGCCGGTCTCGGGCTCGTTCCGCGCTGACCTTGTCGGTGAGGTTGAACAGGCCGGCGGTGACCAGGTGGTCGCCGTCGGGCGTACCCAGCGTGGCCCGGACGATCTGGTTGCAACCGAGCCGGACCAGCAGGTCGGCGACCTCGTCGGTGGCGGCGACGGCGCAACTGCCGCTGGACTGCGTCTTGAGCACCTGGTAGCTCGGCTGGCCGTCGGTGAGCTTCAGTTCCTTGCCGGGGAAGAGCTCCTTGGCGGTGAGCGGGGCCTGGTCGGTGTCCCGGGAGTCGAGGGTCAGCCGTTCCGCCGCGGCGGACGTCGGGGCGGCGTTCGGCTGGTACGTCGGATTGCTCTGCGGCTGCTCGTTGCGGTCCATGAGCAGCGCGGCGGCACCGAGACCGCAGAGGGCGAGCAGCACCAGAACGGCCGCGCCGCCGATCAGTACCTGCCACAGTCGACCGCCGCCGCGCCGGGCGGGCGGCTCCACCGGCGTCGCCGAGGTGTAGATCTGGCTGCGAGGCGGGGCGGGCGGGATGTCGGCACGAGTCGGCAGTGACTGCGGCACATCGCCACGGGTCGGCACGTGCTGCGGCACATCGCCACGGGTCGGCACGTGCTGCGGCACATCGCCACGGGTCGGCACGGGCTGCGACGAGGGCAGCGAGAGCTGGTTCGGCCGGGGCAGCGACGGCGTGGGGAAGCGCGACGGAGAGGGCCCGGCCGGCGGGGGCGGACCGGCGCCGAGCACCGACAGATCGGACCCGGGCTCCGGGTACTCCTCGAAAGCGTCCTCATCGGACTGGTACCGATACACCATGTCGCCCAGAGTAGGAGTCATTGTCCCTTTAGGGGGTAATTTCGAGGAAATGTGCATGTGGGTCGTGTCAGGTCCGCCCCGGACCGGTGCGAGAATTGCCGAGTGACCGGCGACCACTACTTCACCGCTCAGCCCACCAGCGACGCTCCGGCGCGCGAGGTCGAGTTCTCCGTCGCCGACCGCGACTACCGGCTCGCCTCGGCCGGCGGAGTCTTCTCCGCCAGTCGGCTCGACCCGGGCACCGCGGTGCTCCTGCGCAAGGCCGAGCTGCCCGCCACCGACACCACCGGCGATCTGCTCGACCTCGGCTGCGGTTTCGGGCCGATCAGCTGCGTACTGGCCGACCTCGCGCCCACGAGCACCATCTGGGCCGTCGACGTCAACGCGCGGGCCCGCGAGTTGACCGCCGCCAACGCGGCCCGGATCGGTGCCGCCGACCGGGTCCGCGTCAGCGCGCCGGACGACGTCCCGGATGACGTCCGCTTCGCCCAGCTCTGGTCGAACCCACCCATCCGGATCGGCAAGGAAGGGCTGCACGACCTGCTGCTGCGCTGGCTGCCCCGACTCGCCCCGGACGGCGTCGGCTGGTTGGTCGTCGCCCGGCACCTCGGCGGCGACTCGCTGCAACACTGGCTCACCGAGCAGAGCTGGCAGGTCGAGCGGCACGCCAGTCAAAAGGGCTTCCGGGTGCTGCGCGTCACCCGGTAATTGGATGTACCCCCGACCCTCACTGGGGCAGGATCCCGGCGTGGGATACGTGGACGTGGCAGCGGTCGGGCACATCCTGCCCGACGGTCGGGAACTCTTCGCCGACGTGTCGTTCCGGGTCGGTGAGGGCAGTAAGGTCGCCCTGGTCGGGCCGAACGGCGCGGGAAAGACGACGCTGCTGAGGATGGTCGCCGGCGACCTGCCGGTGCGCAGCGGCGTCGTCGCACGGGCCGGCGGGCTGGGCGTGATGCGCCAGTTCATCGGCATGATCGGCGACGAGTCGACCCTCGCCGACCTGGCGTTGTCACTGGCCCCGCCGACGCTGCGCGACGCCGGTCGGCGGCTCGGCGAGACCGAGGCGGCCATGCGGGCGGCCGAGGCCCACGGCAAGTTCAGCAACGCCGCGGGCAAGGCCCAGCTGGCGTACGCCGATGCGCTCGGCGCCTGGGGCGAGGCCGGCGGGTACGACGCCGAGGTGCTCTTCGACACCGTCGCGACCATCGTGCTCGGCCAGCCCTGGGACGCCGTACGGGACCGGCCGGTGCGTACCCTCTCCGGCGGCCAGCAGAAGCGCTTCGCCCTGGAGTTGCTGCTGCGCGGCCCGGACGAGGTGCTGCTGCTCGACGAGCCGGACAACTTCCTCGACGTGCCCGGCAAACGCTGGCTGGAGGCGCGACTGGCCGAGTCGACGAAGTCGGTGCTCTACGTCTCGCACGACCGTGAGCTGCTGGCCCAGAGCGCCGACCGGGTGGTCGCCGTCGAGGGCGGTAGCGCCTGGGTGCACCCGGGCGGCTTCGCCAGTTGGCACGAGGCTCGGGTGGCTCGGCACGCCCGCCTCGACGAGCTGCGCCGGCGCTGGGACGAGGAGCACCAGAAGCTGCGCGAGCTGATGCTGATGTACAAGCAGAAGGCCGCGTACAACGACGGGTTGGCCTCGCGCTACCAGGCCGCGCAGACCCGGTTGCGCAAGTTCGAGGAGGCCGGGCCGCCGCCCGTACCCCCGAAGGACCAGGACATCCGGATGCGGCTCAGCGGCGGGCGGACCGGCAAGCGCGCGGTCGTCTGCGAGCAGCTGGAGCTCGACGGCCTGACCTTCCCCTTCGACCTGGAGATCTGGTACGGCGACCGGGTGGCGGTGCTCGGTGCCAACGGCACCGGCAAGTCGCACTTCCTGCGGCTGCTGGCCCGTGGCGGCACCGACCCGGACCCGGCGAACGGGCCGGTCGACGGCGCGGGCGCGCTCGCCCCGGTGGCGCACGACGGCACGGCCCGCCTCGGTGCCCGGGTCCGACCCGGGCACTTCTCCCAGACCCACGACCGGCCGGAGCTGATGTCGAAGACGCTCGTCGAGATCCTCTGGCGGGGTGACGAGCACCGCACCGGGATGGACCGACACGCGGCGATGGGGGTGCTCAGTCGCTACGAGCTGGCCGCGCAGGGTGACCAGCGCTTCGGCACGCTCTCCGGCGGGCAGCAGGCCCGGTTCCTGGTGCTGTTGCTGGAGCTGTCCGGAGCGACCCTGCTGCTGCTCGACGAGCCGACCGACAACCTCGACCTGGCCAGCGCGGAAGCCCTCGAAGCGGGCCTGAACGCCTTCGAGGGGACGGTGATCGCGGTCACCCACGACCGTTGGTTCACCCGCTCCTTCGACCGGTTCGTGCTGTTCCGAGGCGACAGCGAGGTGGTGGAGACCCCGGAACCGATCTGGGACGTCGGGTGAGCGGTCCCCGGCGACGGTGCGTCCGGCCGGCATAGGGTGGATCTCGTGACAGAGATGACCTATCGCCGGCTGGGCGACTCCGGGCTCGTGGTGTCCGTGGTCGGCATCGGCTGCAACAACTTCGGCCGCAAGCTCGACCTCGACGGCACCCGAGCGGTGGTGGATGCCGCCCTGGACGCCGGGATCACCCTCTTCGACACCGCCGACATCTACGGCGAGCCGCAGGGCAGCTCCGAGGAGCTGCTGGGGCAGGCGCTCAAGGGTCGCCGGGACGACGTGGTGGTGGCCACCAAGTTCGGGATGGACATGAATGGCCTCAACGGGCCGGACTACGGCGCGCGGGGTGCGCGGCGCTACATCGCCCGGGCGGTGGAGGCGTCGCTGCGCCGGCTCGGCACCGACCACATCGACCTGTACCAGATGCACGAGCCCGACCCGGGCACCCCGATCGACGAGACCCTCGCCGCCCTGGACGACCTGGTCCGCGACGGGAAGGTGCGCTACCTGGGTAACTCCAACTTCGCCGGCTGGCAGATCGCCGACGCGGACTGGGTCGCCTCGTCCAACGGCCGGTCCCGCTTCATCAGCGCGCAGAACCACTACAGCCTGGTGGAGCGCTCGGTGGAGGCCGAGGTGATCCCGGCGTGTGAGCGGTTCGGCCTTGGCATGCTGCCGTTCTTCCCACTCGCCAACGGTCTGCTCACCGGCAAGTACAAGCGCGAGGCTCAGCCGCCGGCCGGCAGCCGGCTCTCCGGTGGCGGCCGGTACGCGGAGCGGCTCGCCGCGGCCGACTGGGACACCATCGAGGCGATCGAGGCGTACGCGGCCGAGCGGGGTCTGACGATGCTCCAGGTGGCGATCGGCGGGCTGGCCGCCCAGCCGGCGGTGACCTCGGTGATCGCCGGTGCCACCACACCCGAGCAGGTGCGTGCCAACGCCGCCGCCGGCACCTGGGAGCCCAGCGACGAGGATCTGGCGGCGTTGCGCGCCGTCCTCTGAGGGCGGCGGGCGCCCCGCCGCGCCGTGATCCACTCGCGTTCCTTGAAGTCGCGGTGACCTGCGGTCCGGGAAGCCCCGACTTCAAGGATGCCGAGTCGATCACCAGCTGAACGACACCGGGCCGGGCCGCTCGTCGCGGCCCGGCCCGGTCGTTGTCACTGTGCGGAAGCGCCGGTCAATCAGGTGGTGCGGCGGCGGCCGAACAGCATGGCCACCCCCATCGCCGCCGCGACGAGCACGAGACCGGCCGCCCCGACCGGCCACCACCAGGTGAGCCCCTCCCCACTGGCACGGTTGGCCGTCGGTGAGGTCGAGGACGATTGCCTCGGTGCCTGCGCCTGGGGCTTGGCCTGCACCGTGGCGGTGGCCTCGCTCTGCAGCGGAGCGGGGGACTTCACGGTCACCTTCCACGTGCCGGCAGAGAGCACCGGGCCGCTGCTGTAGAAGCCGTGCCCCTCAGGCTGCGGCTCCAGCTGCACCGGTCCGATCCGCTGGCCGTCCGGGCCGGTGGCGGTGAGGACCAGCCGCACCACCTGCTCCAGCCGGCGGCCGTCGGTGTGGGTGGCCTGGATGGTGACGCCCTCGGCCCCGTCGCCGGCCACCGTGAGTGTGAGCTTGTCGGCCTGGGCGGCCTGGGTGGCCTGAGCCGCCGCCGGGGCGGCGGCGGACAGGGTCAGGGCCAGTCCGACGAACACGGCGGCCAACACCTTGCGGATACCCGTCACGGACATCTCCTCCCTACCGATGAGGGAGGCCCCTCCCCGACGCCGCAGCGTCGGGGAGGGGCCTCGTCGGATCAGAGCTGGCGACCGGGTGCCAACCGGGTGGCATCGCCACCGAGCCGGCCGGTGCCCTTGACCGGGTCACCGTCGTTCGCCTTGACCCCGGCCTTGCTGGCCGCGCCGCCGAGTCGAACGATCATGGCGTCGGCGTCCCGGATCAGGACGTCCCGGACCTCCGCCTCGGGCACCAACGTGGCGTCGGAGGCGAGCGTCCGGAACGCGGTCAGCTGCCGGACGGCCGCCTTGTCGTCGCCGGCCGCCTCGGACGCGCGAACAGCGTCGAGCTTGTTCGACAGCTGCTTGTGCGCCTTGGCCGAGAGCCGCCCCGTCGCCTTGAACCGGTCCAGCAGACTCTGCATGTCCCGGAACGAGGTGGTGACGAAGAACCGGACCGTCGAGGTGGTCTTGTTGCCCGCCTTGTCGGTCGCGGTCACGGTCAGCTCGTGCAGGCCGAGCGACAGGTCGTACATGGCCTGCAACGTGCCGCTGGTGTACGCCTGGCCGTCGAGCTGACCGACCACGCTCGCGATGCCCGAGGTCGGGTCGACGGCCTGCCAGGACACCCGAACGTCCTGGCTGTCGCCGTAGAGCTGGCCGTCGGCCAGCCCGGACACCAGCAGCGTCGGCTTGGCGCCGTCGATGCGCAGCACCGCCGACTTCAGCGTCTCGACGTTGCCCGCCTTGTCCGCCGAGCGGAACAGCAGCTCGTGCTGCCCGTCCCCGGTCACCTCGATCGGCGTCGAGTACGGCGCCCAGGCACCACCGTCCAGCGACCACTCCACCGTCTTGACGCCGGAACCGGCGTCGGTAGCGGCCAGCACGACCGGGATGGTCCCGTTGTGCCAACCGGCGTCGTTCGCCGGAGCGAACGTCGCCGAGGTCACCGGCGCGGTGGCGTCGATCTTGACCGAGACGGTCTTGGTCGCCTCCACGTTGCCGGCCTTGTCCGTCGAGCGGAACCGGAGCTCGTGCTCGCCGTCCCCGCTGACCGCCACCGGAGCGGTGTACGCCGTCCAGGTGGTGGCCCCGTCCAGCTGGTACTCCGTACCGGCGAGCCCGCTACCGCCGGCCTCGTCGGCGCCGGTGAGCGTGATCGTCGCCGGCCCGGTGTGCCACCCCTCGGTCGGGGTGCCGGAAACCGCCGCCGTGGTCACCGGCGCGGTCTCGTCGGCCACCTCCGTGCTGAGCCGGAAGTAGTCGAACGAGGCGGTCTTCGACGCCGTCTGGTTGGCGCCGAGGGTGAACAGCCCGACCTTCGGGGTGGCCCCGACCGCGCTGTTGGTCAGCGCCGTCAACGCGGTCCAGGTCGTCCCGTCGGCCGAGTACGACGCGGTGAACGTGTCGCCGGTGCGAGCCAGTCGCAGGTGCCAGACCGCATCGGTCAGGTTGGTCACCTCCGGCTGCGGGTTCTGGACCGCCCCGGCGATCTCGCTGCGGAACTCGATCCGCCGCGTCACCGCCTGGCCGGCCTGGTTGTCCGCGATGAAGTCGAACTTCAGGTAGTTGTCGTCGTCGGCCTGCACGAGCAGACCGGCCTGCTGGTACTGCTCGTTCAGCAGGCTGCCGTCGACCTTCGTCTCCAGGGTCCAGTCGCCCGACGGCGCGGTCTGGAGGATGAAGTTCTTCGGCCCGGTGTTGTCGGTGCCGTAGATGTCACCGTTGGGCACGTCGATCCGCAGCGCGCCACCGGTGACCCGGTAACCGCTCGGGTCCTCTCGCGTCACGGCGTCCCACCGGCACTTGTCCAACGTGCTGCCGGTGAACTCGTCCGACGGGTCGACCGGGCCGGCCGGAGCGTCCGGCGTGACCTGGAACGAGTCGAACGCGGCGTCGACGACCGGCGCCTCGGTGCCTCCGTTGAGTGCGAAGACCCCGATCCGCGGGTTGGTGATGCCGGCGAGCGCGGCCGAACGGCCGACCGGGGTGAAGGTCTGGCCGTCGCCCGAGGCGGACGCCGTCAGGTTCGTCCCGTCGCTGGTGATCCGCAGGTACACGGTGTCACCCGCAGGTGCGTTGGTGGCGTCGGCGGCCTCGTTGCGAGGCGTGGCCGCCGTCTCCCGGATGAACTCCACCCGCCGGCTGCCGTTGTACAGCAGGTCCACCTTGGCGTAGTTGTCGTCGTCGCCGTACACCAGCAGGCCGGCCTGCTGGTAGTTGGCAGTCACCGGCAGGGTGACCTTGGTGGTCATCTCCCACGCGCCGGTCGGGGCCGCCTGGAGCACCAGGTTGGTGGCGTCGTTGCGAGCGCCGTAGAGGTCACCCACGCCGGTGGGCAGCCGCAGCGCGCCGCCACTGAGCGAGTAGAGCTGGTTCTCCCGGACGACGCTGGTCCAGCGCTCCTTGTCGAGGCTGTTGCCGTTGAAGTCGTCCGAACGCGCCCCGAAGCAGGACGTGTCCGGCGCGTCGACCCGCACCGGCACGGTGGCGTACGACTTGGCGCCCTTGCTGTCGGTCACCGTGAGGGTGGCCGTGAAGGTGCCCGGGCTGGTGTAGGTGTGGCTGGCGTCCAGGGTGGCTGCCGTGCCTCCGTCACCAAAGTCCCAGGCGTACGTCAGCGGGGTGTCGCCCTCGGCGTCGGTGGCCGTGCCGTCGAAGGCGACGGTGACCGGTGCGGTGCCGGTGGCCGGGGTGGCCGTGGCGCTGACCGTCGGCGGCCCGTTCTCGGTGACACCGCGGCCGACGAAGTCCATCCAGTTGACGTTGAACAGCGAACCCGTTCCGCCGTTCGGGTCGCGGGCCAGGAAGTACAGCGAGCCGCTCGCGGCGCCGGTGACCGGTGCGCTCACGTCCGTGTACGTCTGCCACGCGCCGGTCGACGGTACGACGGCCGTGGCGACCACCGGTCCGTCCACCGCACCCGCGCGGACCTCGATCCGACCGCCGGCGGCGGCGGAGGCGGCCCGGAACCGGATCTCGGTGATGTTGGTCAGGTTCGCCGGGGCGAGCGACCACCAGTCGCCGTCCTCGATGAACGCGACGCTCTGGCCGCCGCCGGCGGTGTCGGCGGCGGTCTCCCGCTGCACGCCGGCGTCTCCGCCGCCGGTGCTCACCGGTGCGCGCCCGGTGGCGGTGAAGAACTCGGCCTGCTTGCGCTTGGGCTGGAGCACCTCGATCGCGCGGCCGGTGAGCGGGCTGGCCCCGCCGGTCCCGCCACCGTCGGTGTAGGTGGCCTCGAAGACCGCGAAGACGTTCGCCTCGGCGCCGTGCCCGGAGGCGAGCGACGTCTGCACGGTGCCGGTGCAGCCGGTGTGCTGCTCCAGCGGGTGGGCGTGCTCGTCGTGGCCGAGCAGCACCTGGAGGTTCACCTTGGCACAGTCGATCTGCCCGTCCTCCGGGTCGGTCACCTTGATCGAGTAGCGGACCTGGTCGCCCCACTCGAAGAACCCACCGTCCGGTGGGAACTCGATGGTCACCGTCGGGGACGTGTTGCCCACCGTGACCGGCACGTTGGCCACCGCGGTACGACCCTTGGGGTTGGTGACGGTCAGCTGGGCGGTGTAGTTGCCCGCCGTGGCGTACGTGTGGGTCGGGTTCGCCTCGGTGGAGGTCTGCCCGTCGCCGAAGGCCCAGGCGTAGGTGAGCGTGCCACCGTCCGGGTCCCGGGAGCCGGCGCTGGAGAACTCGACAGTCAACGGCGCGGCGCCCGACGTCGGGGTCGCGGACGCGGCCGCGATCGGTGCGCGGTCACCGGCGGTGTAGTCGATCCGGTAGACGCCGGAGTTGTCGTTGTTGCCGCCGAATCCGCTGCCCCACTCGATCAGGTACAGCGCGCCGTCCGGGCCGAACTCGAAGTCCATCGGCCGGACCATGCTCATGCCGGTGAGCAGCTGGTTGATGTCCACCAACGACTTGCCGTCGGGGGTCACCTGCATGGTGTACATCTTGTTCTGGTTCCACTCGCCGAGCAGAGCCTTGCCGTCGTAGTACGCCGGCCACTTGCGGTTGGAGTTGAGGTCGGCGTCGTACCGGTAGACCGGGCCGCCCATCGGGGCGCCGCCGCCACCGATCTCCGGGTAACGCGCGTCACCGGCGTACCCGTAGTCGACGGTCGCCGGGACCACCGGCGGGAGGTTGGTCAGGCCGGTGTTGTTGGGCGAGTTGTTCACCGGCGCGGCGCAGTCGAACTTCGCGCCGCTCGGGCCGGACGGGAACGTGTAGTCGTTGTACGCCTCGTTCGTGCCCGTGCAGTACGGCCAGCCGTAGTTGCCCGGGGTGACGATGTTCCACTCGACCAGACCGCGGGGGCCCCGGTTCGGGTTGTCCGCGTTGGCGTCCGGCCCGTAGTCCGCGACGTACAGCGTGTTGGTCTTCGGGTCGGTGCCGATCCGGAACGGGTTGCGGAAGCCCATCGCGTAGATCTCGGGACGGGTCTTCTCCGTGCCCGGCGCGAAGAGGTTGCCGGCCGGAACGGTGTACGTCCCGTCGTCCTCCGGGTGGATCCGGATCACCTTGCCGCGCAGGTCGTTCGTGTTGGCCGAGGTGCGCTGCGCGTCGTAGTCCTGGCGACCCGGCCGCTCGTCGAGCGGCGAGTACGAGTTCGACTCGAACGGGTTGGTGTTGTCACCGGTGGCCAGGTAGAGGTTGCCGTCGCCGTCGAAGGTCATGCTGCCGCCGGCGTGGCAGCAGGTGTTGCGCTGGGTGTCGACCCGCAGCACCTGCTTCTCGCTGGCCGGGTTGATGGTGTCGCCGGTCACGGTGAAACGGGACAGCAGGTTGCGGGTGACCCCGTCGTTCGGGGCGTAGTACAGGTACACCCAGTTGTTGGTGGCGAAGTCCGGGTCGAGCCGGATGCCGATGAGACCGTCCTCGTTACCGGTGAAGACGTCCAGGTCGACGGCGGTGACGGTGTTGCCGGTGTCCGGCTTCACGATCTGCACGCGACCGTCGCGCTCGATGTAGAAGACCCGCCCGTCGGGGGCGATGTCCAGCTCCATCGGGTTGCTGGTGTTGCTGTCCAGCGCGACCTTCTCGAAGTTCGAGGTCTTCGAGGCGCCGCAGTCGGCGTTCTCGACACCGGCCGCGGTGCGGATGCCGCCGAGCAGGTGGGAGAGGAACTCGGGCTCCGCGTACGACTCCCGGGTGTGCCCGCCTCCGGTGTACCAGGAGCGGCCACCGTCGTAGTCCTGGCACCAGGCGATCGGGTGGTCCGCGCCCATCGCGCCGGCACCGGCGGTGTAGCTCTTCTCGTCCAGGCTGGCCAGCACGTGCACGTCCGGCCGGGGGTTGGTCTGGTAGTTGTACCACTCGTCGAACCGGGACCAACGGTCCGGCAACCCGGCCGTGGACGGGTGGGCGTGGTCCTCCACCTTGACCGTGGCCTGCTGGTTCTGCGGGTGGTTGGCGAAGTACGCGCCGACCAGGTCGCCGTACCAGGCCCAGCTGTACTCGGTGTCCGACGCGGCGTGGATGCCGACGTAACCGCCGCCCGCCTTGACGTAGCGCTCGAACGCCGCCTGCTGGTCGGCGTTGAGCACGTCGCCGGTGGTGGAGAGCCAGATCACCGCCTTGTACTTCGCCAGGTTGGCGTCGTTGAATGCGGCGCCGTCCTCGGAGTTGTCCACGGTGAATCCGTTGTCGACGCCGAGTTGTTGGATGGCGGCGATGCCGGTGGGGATGGAGTCGTGCCGGAAGCCGGCGGTCTTGGAGAAGACGAGGACGGAGAAGGGATCGGCCGCGGCCTTTGGCGCCTTCGGCGCCACCTGGCTGACCGGGGCTGCGGCTTTCGCATCCCGTGGGGGAACCTGGGCGGCCGCCTGGGCGGGCGCGCCGAACAGGGTGGTCGAGGCCATGGCCAGGGAGATCAGGGTTGCGGTGATGGGTACGCGGGCACGACGAGAACGGGACACGCCGCCTCCTGTGTCGTAGTGACAGAGCTCGCGGGAGTCGGCTCGCCGAAGGCCGTCCCTGATGGAGCCGGTGGTCACACCTGCCAGGGTGTCCCCACCGAACATTTTGTCGAATCGCTGAACAAATTAATTCGGCTGGCTCGATGTCGGGCAAGATGCGGACGGGTAACGGTTCTGCAACGGGGGGCGACATTCCGAACAGGACCGTATGAAGTGCCCCACCGATCTCGCTCGTTCTGGCGAGGCCCGGCCCCGCCGGCCACCGCCGACCCCGCGCCTTGGCAGGCCGGCGGATCTGTCGTACCGTGACACGCAAGTAACCCACGGGAGCCCGGTGTACCGGGCTGAGAGGGGGGCTGACAGCCCCCGACCGTCGAACCTGATCCGGGTAATGCCGGCGCAGGGAGGAGCGTTGCCGTGCCGTCCCTGGGGCGATTGCATCTCATCACCGACACCCGACCCGGTCGCGACCCACTCGCCGTGGTCCGCGCCGCCCTCACCGTGGCCCACGCCGACCTGGTGGTGCAGGTCCGGGTCGAGGATTCCGCCACCGACCGCGAGGCGTACGACCTGACCCGGCGGGTGCTGGCGCTCTGCGCCTCGTACCGGGCGACCTGCCTGGTCAACGACCGGTTGCACGTGGCGCTCGCGGTGGGCGCCGCCGGTGGACACGTCGGCGCCGACGACCTACCGGTCGCCGCCGCCCGCCGGGTGCTCGGCCCCACCGGCGTACTGGGCGCCACCGCTCGCGCGCCGGGCCCGGCGCGCGAGGCCGTCGCGGCGGGCGCCAGCTACCTCGGCGTCGGGCCGTGCCACACCACCAACACCAAGACCGGCCTGCCCGACCCCATCGGGCCCGCCGGGGTACGCGCCGTCGTCGACGCCGTCGACGTCCCGGTCATCGCGATCGGCGGAGTGACCGCCGCCCGGGTGCCGGCGCTGCGGGCCGCCGGGGCGTACGGGGTGGCGGTGGTCGGTGCCGTCTCCGCCGCCGCCGACCCGGCCCGGGCGACCGCCGAGCTGATCGAGGCGCTGACGTGCTGACCGGCCGGTCCCCATCAGCGCCGTCGAGCGACCGGGTCCGGCCGGACGTGGCAGTGGTGGGGGCGGGGCCGATCGGCCTGGCGATCGCCTGGCGCTGCACCGCGCGAGGGCTGCGGGTGGCGGTGCACGATCCGGCACCCGGTTCGGGGGCGTCGGCGGTGGCCGCCGGCATGCTCTCCCCGGTGGCCGAGGCGTACTTCGGTGAGCGGCAGCTGACCGGGCTACTGCTGGCGTCCGCCGCGCGCTGGCCGGCGTTCGCCGCCGAGCTGACCGAGACGACCGGGGTCGAGATCGGGTACCGGACCGAGGGCACGCTGATGGTCGGGCTCACCGGCGACGACCTGGCCGAGGCGCGCCGGCTCTGGGCGTACCAGCAGGGGTTGGGTTTGCCCGTGACGCCGCTGCGCCCCAGCGAGCTGCGCGACCGCGAACCGGCGCTGGCCCCACGGGTGCGCGGCGGCGCGCTCGCGCCCACCGACCACCAGGTCGACCCCCGGCTGCTGGTGCCGGCGCTGCGCACGGCCGTGCAGCGGGCCGGCGCGGTGCTCGTGTCGCAGCCGGTCCGTCAGTTGTCCGATGTGGACGCCGCGGTCACCGTGGTCGCCGCCGGCTGCGGGGCCGCCGCGCTCACCGGCCTGCCCGTGCGGCCGGTGAAGGGCCAGATCCTCCGGCTCCGCGCGCCCGACGGCGTCGCGCCGGGCTTCCGGCACGTGATCCGGGGGTACGCCGACGGCGAGCACGTCTACCTGGTGCCCCGCGCCGACGGTGAGGTCGTGCTCGGCGCGACGGTCGAGGAGCGCGCCGACACGACGGTCACCGCCGGCGCCGTGCAGCGGCTGCTGCGCGCCGGGGTCGACCTGCTGCCCGAACTGGCCGAGTACGACCTGGTCGAGGCGGTCGCCGGGCTCCGCCCGGGCACCCCGGACAACGCGCCGATCCTCGGGCCGCTGCCCGACCGGCCGGATGTCCTGGCCGCCACCGGGCATCACCGGCACGGCATCGTGCTCACCCCGATCACCGCCGACCTGATCGCCGATCTGGTGTTCGGCGGCGTACCCGACCCGCTGCTCGCGCCCTTCCGGGCCGACCGTTTCGGCGCTGCCGCGTTGGGCGGACCTGAACCGACGATGGAGGGGGACCCGTGGACTTGACGGTGAACGGGGCCGGGCGCAGCGTCCCCGCTGGCGCGTCCGTGGCGGACCTGGTCCGCGACCTCGTGGCGCAGCCGCGTGGGGTGGCGGTCGCGGTCAACGGCGAGGTGGTGCCCCGGACCGGCTGGCCGGCCCGGGCGCTGCGCGACGGTGACCGGGTCGAGGTGCTCACCGCGGCGCAGGGCGGGTGAGCGGCGTGCCGTTCGAGCTGGGTGGGCAGACCTTCACCTCACGGCTGATCCTCGGCACCGGCGGTGCCGCGAACCTGCACATGTTGGAACAGGCGATCCGGGCGTCCGGCACCGAGCTGGTCACCCTGGCGCTGCGCCGGGTGGGCACGGCGCCGGGCTCCACCGGCGGGTTACTGGAGCTGCTCGACCGGTGCGGCGTACGCCTGCTGCCGAACACCGCCGGCTGCCACACCGCGATCGAGGCGGTGAAGGTGGCCCGGCTGGCCCGGGACGCGTTCGACACCGACTGGGTCAAGCTGGAGGTGATCGGCGACGAGCGGACACTCCTGCCCGACGGGGTGGAGCTGCTCCGCGCCGCCGAGGAGTTGGTCTCCGACGGCTTCACCGTGCTGCCGTACACCAGCGACGACCCGGTGCTCGCCCGCCGCCTCGCCGATGTGGGCTGTGCCGCGGTGATGCCGGCCGGCTCGCCCATCGGTTCGGGGCTCGGCATCGGCAACCCGCACCACATTCGACTCATCCGGCAGGGTGTGGACGTGCCGGTGATCCTCGACGCCGGCATCGGCACCGCGTCCGACGCGGCGCTGGCCATGGAGCTGGGTTGTGACGGGGTGCTGCTGGCGAGCGCGGTCACCCGGGCGGCCGACCCGGTGGCGATGGCCACCGCGATGCGGTACGCGGTCGAGGCCGGTCGTCTGGCGGCCGGGGCCGGCCGGATCGAGCGTCGCTTCCACGCGCTCGCCTCCACCCCCGACGAGGGAAGGCCCGAGCTGTGACCCCGCCGTCCGGGGTTGTCCTGTTGACCGACCGGCTGGTCGCGCGGGCCGGGCTCGACCGGGTCGTGGCCGGAGCCGTGGCCGGGGGAGTGCGCTGGGCGGTGCTGCGGGAGAAGGACCTGCCCCGCGCCGAACGCGCCGCCCTCGCCGCCGACCTGCGCGCGATCCTCGCCGAGGCCGGCGGGACTCTCATCGTGGCCGGCCCCGACCCGCTCGGCGGCGACGCCGTGCACCTGCCCGCCGCCGGCCCGTACCCGCCGCCAACCCACGGCCTGGTCGGCCGCTCCTGCCACCACCAACCGGAGCTGAACCGCCTGACCGCCGAGCACTACGCCACCATCTCCCCGGTCTGGCCCACAAGAACAAAGCCGGGTTACGGCCCGCCCCTGGGACCGGACGGCCTGCGAAAGCTGGTCGACTCCACCCCTGTACCGCTGCTGGCGCTGGGCGGAGTCGAGACACCAGAACAGGTAACCGCCTGCGTCGCAGCAGGAGCCACCGGAGTAGCGGTGCTGGGCGCAATCATGCGAGCGAAAGACCCGACCGAGACAGCCGCGATTCTGACCAGCGCCTACGTCGAGGCAGTCACCCCTGCGCTGACCCAAACCGCAACCAAAAGCGAGGGAAAATGACCCCGCGCACACTGCTGACCATCGCCGGCTCGGACTCCGGCGGCGGTGCCGGCATCCAGGCCGACCTCAAGGTCTTCGCCGCGCTGGGCGCGTACGGCACCAGCGTCCTCACGGCGGTCACCGCGCAGAACACCCGGGGCGTCGACGCGGTGCTGCCGCTGCCCCCGCGCACGGTCACCGAGCAGTTGGACAGCGTGCTCACCGATTTCACCGTCTGCGCGGTGAAGACGGGAATGCTCGGCACTCCGGCGATCGCGGACGTGGTGGCCGAGGCGGCCCGGGACGGCCGGCTGCCTCAGCTCGTCGTCGACCCGGTGCTGGTCGCCACGAGCGGTCACCGGCTCGGCGTGGTGGGCGCGGTGGAGCGGCTACTGCCGTACGCCAGGGTGGCGACCCCGAACTGCGCGGAGGCCGCGGCGATCACCGGACGCCCGGTGGACGACGTGGCCGCGATGGTCGTGGCCGCCGAGGCCCTGGTGGCCGGCGGCCCGGAGTACGTGGTGGTCACCGGCGGTGACCTCGACGGGGGCGAGGCGGTCGACGTGCTGCACGGCGGCGGCGTCACCACCCTGTTGCGCGCACCTCGGGTGAGCACCCGGCACACCCACGGCACCGGGTGCTCGTTCTCGGCGGCGATCGCGGTGCGGCTCGGTCTGGGCGATCCGGTGCCGGCCGCCGTGGGGGCCGCCAAGGAGTACGTGCTCCGTGCGCTGACCGGCGCGCGGGGCTGGGAGCTGGGCGCGGGGCGCGGGCCGCTGAACCACTTCGGCTGGTCCGCTTGATCACCAGGGAGGCTGTCATGCACGCACGAGGCAAGGTGTACGTCGAGGGTTCGCGGCCGGACGTCCGGGTGCCGTTCGCGGAGGTGGGACTGACCGGGGACCTGCCCCCGGTGCGGCTCTACGACACGTCCGGTCCCGGTTCGGACCCGGAGGTGGGGTTGCCGCCGCTGCGCGGGCCGTGGATCGCCGAGCGGGGTGACGTGGCGCCGGTGCGGGGTGCGGGCACGCCGCTGGCCGGGGTGGACGGTCGCCGGCCCACCCAGCTCGCGTACGCGCGGGCCGGTGTGGTGACGCCGGAGATGGAGTTCGTGGCGATCCGGGAGAACGTCGATCCGGAACTTGTGCGGGCCGAGATCGCCGCCGGTCGGGCGGTGCTCCCGCTCAACGTCAACCACCCGGAGTGCGAGCCGGCGATCATCGGTAAGGCGTTCCTGGTCAAGGTCAACGCCAACATCGGCACCTCGGCGGTCAGCTCGTCGGTCGCCGAGGAGGTGGAGAAGCTGACCTGGGCCACCCGCTGGGGCGCGGACACCGTGATGGACCTGTCCACCGGCAAGCGGATCCACGAGACCCGGGAGGCGATCGTGCGGAACTCGCCGGTGCCGATCGGGACGGTGCCGATCTACCAGGCACTGGAGAAGGTCGGCGGTGACCCGGTGAAGTTGAGCTGGGAGGTGTTCCGGGAGACCGTGATCGAGCAGGCCGAGCAGGGTGTGGACTACATGACGGTGCACGCCGGGGTGCTGCTGCCGTACGTGCCGCTGGCCGTGGACCGGGTGACCGGGATCGTGTCCCGGGGCGGTTCGATCATGGCGGCGTGGTGCCTGGCGCATCACGAGGAGAACTTCCTCTATACCAACTTCGAGGAGCTGTGCGCGCTGCTCGCGCGCTACGACGTGACGTTCTCCCTCGGTGACGGGCTGCGCCCCGGCTCGATCGCCGACGCCAACGACGAGGCGCAGTTCGCCGAGCTGCGCACCCTCGGCGAGCTGACGAAAGTCGCCTGGGCGTACGACGTCCAGGTGATGATCGAGGGCCCCGGTCACGTGCCGATGCACAAGATCAAGGAGAACGTGGACCTTCAGCAGGAGTGGTGCCACGAGGCGCCCTTCTACACTCTCGGTCCGCTGACCACCGACATCGCGCCCGCGTACGACCACATCACCTCGGCGATCGGTGCCGCGATGATCGGCATGTTCGGCACCGCGATGCTCTGCTACGTCACGCCGAAGGAGCACCTTGGCCTGCCGGACCGGGACGACGTGAAGGCGGGCGTGATCGCGTACAAGATCGCGGCTCACGCGGCGGACCTGGCCAAGGGGCACCCCGGCGCGCAGGCATGGGACGACGCGCTGTCGAAGGCGCGGTTCGAGTTCCGCTGGGAGGATCAGTTCAACCTCTCGCTGGACCCGGAGACGGCGCGCTCGTACCACGACGCGACCCTGCCCGCGGAGCCGGCGAAGACGGCGCACTTCTGCTCGATGTGCGGCCCGAAGTTCTGCTCCATGAAGATCACCCAGGAGCTCAAGGAGTACGCGGCGCGCGGCATGAAGGACAAGTCGGAGGAGTTCGTCTCCGGCGGCGGCCGGGTCTACCTACCGCTCGCCTGACCTGCCGGCAGGGCCGGCTGCGCGGGTGTCGCGTGGTGATCGACTCGGGTTCCTTGATGTCGGGGTGTCCGGGTGAGTGGGATAGCCCGGTATCAGGGAACCCGAGTCGATCAGCGGCGACCGGTCGGTGTGACTGTGCGCTTCGTGGTGGAGTCAGTCGCGGTGGGTCATTCGCGGTGGTGCCGACCGGTGGAGCGCAACGACCGGCGGCCGTTCTCCTGCTCGGGCTCGTTGTCCGATACTGGCTTGCTCAGACCGGCGACCCAGTCGACGAATTCCTCGTCCTGGGTCGGCAGCGGCTCCGCCTCGTCCGACGACTTCGGGCTCTCCTCGTCGGCGCGGGACCGGTTGCGGCGGAACAGCCCACCGAGCCGCCCTCGCCGGGAGGGCTGCTCTGCCACCTTCGGCGGCGTCGGCGCTGCCGACGCATCGGCAGGCGCCAAATCGCCGGTGCCGGTGGCGGTGGCGCTGTCGGTCGTTGCGCTGGTGGCGGTGCCGGAGGGGGCGGCCACCGTGCCCGGAGACTCCGCCGGCCCTGACTGTTCGGCCCGAGCGGTCTGCTCGCTGGCTTCGGTCGGCGCTGTCCGCGCCGTCGAGCTGTCCGGCGATTCCGCCGACCGGGCGCGCCGAGAGGTGTCGAACGCGTTCCAGGTGCCGGCCCGGCTGAGGTCCGGCAACGGTGCCCGATGCCGGGGCTTGGGCGTCGGCCCGGTCGGCTCGTCCGGCCCGCTCGACCCATCCGCTCCCGTTGCCCCCGTGGCCCTCGGCTCGGAGCCCTGCGGTGGCACCGTCCACGTCGAGGTGACCGGCCAGGCTGTCGGCGCGGGCGTCCACCGGTCCGCGTCCGCGTCACTGGCGGCGGTGGTTCCGAACAAACCGGCGATGGGAACGTCCTCGGCGGCGGGCCGTGCGCTGTCGGTGCCACGAGCCCCGGCGCTGGCGGAATCGCTGGTCGGGAAGGCCGGGTCGGTCGGTGCTGCCTTGCTGCCCGTGCCGGCCTTCCGGACGCGCGGCGGTGCGGTGGCCTCCGTACCAGCGTGGTCGGTCGCGGTGGCCGGTGCTGGCGTCGCGCCCGTTGTGGTGCTCGGTGTCTGCGCGGCGTCGGTTGTCGTGGTCGAGGGCTCCGGGTCGGCCGGCGCCTGCGTCGCGCCGGCTGCCGAGGTGGCCGGTGTTTGCGTCGCGCCGGTCCCGGCGGTCGCCGAGGTGGCCGACGCTCGCTTCGAACCGGTGGCAGGGGTGGCCGGTGCTCGCTTCGCGCCGGTAGCGGTGGTGCGGGCCGCTGCCGTGCCGGAGGCACCAGCCGAGGCGGCCTCGGAGGTCGAGCTGGCCCGCCCGCCCGAGCTCCCCTGGCCGGGCACCGGAGTGTCGGTGCCCGCGTCGGACCCGGCGCTGTCGGCGAACCTGCCCGGCCGGGTGCCCTTCGGGGCGCGGCCGGTGGTCGTCTCGCCGGTGACCGTCTCGTCGGTGGTCGTCGCGTCGGTGGTTGCCGGGCCGACAGGGGAAGTGCCGTCAGCCGCGTCGGAGGCGGTGGCGTCCGGGTTGGCCTTCGACTTGCGGGCCCGTCGCGGCTTGATCGTCAGCGGCGCCTCGGGCGTGCCCGTGCCTGCTGTGTCCGTGCCTGCTGTGTCCGTGCCTGCCGTGCCCGTGGCGGCGGTGACGGAACTGGGAGCGTCCGTGCCAGCCGGGGCTGAGCTGGTCGCCTCCGTGCCGCTGCCCGTGCCGGTCGCCGCCGCGCTGGTCCGGGCCGCACTGCCGCTGGCGGGAATGGGCGTGTCCGAGCTGGTCGGGGCGCTGGGCGCGGCTGAGCTGGTCGGGGCGCTGGGCGCGGCTGAGCTGGTCGGCGCGCTGGGCCCGGCCGAGCCGGTAGTGCCTACGCCGGATGCGCCCGTGTTGCTCGGGACGGCGGCGGCCTTGCGGGTGGTGCGCCCACCGGTCGGACGGCCGCTGGTGCCCGTCACCGCGCCGCCGGTCGGCTCGTCCACCGCTTGGCCACCCGTCGGGGTCGCGGCGTCGGCGCGGCCGGCCGTGCTGCTGGCCGGGGAGGTGTCGGTGACCTTGCTGGTGTCGGTGCTGGCCGAGGGCTCGGTCGTGGCGGGAACATCATCCCCGCGGGTCGGGGACGTCGGCCCTGCGGCATTGAACTCACCGGTCGGCGCGGTCAGCCAGGATGCGGGCGGAGTCGGAGCAGCGGGAGCCGCAGTGGCGGGACTCGGACCATGCTGGCCGCTCGCGGTGGTCTCCGGCCAGTCCCAGTGGGCCGGGACGGTGCGTACCGCATCGGGGTCGCCCGCTGCCCACGGACCGGGGACGACCCCGCGAGGCTGCGTGGTGGCCAGCTCGGCGTTGGCCGACTCGGTGCCGCTGCGTTCGGCGGTGTCCCGGTCGTTCGCCGGCGCGGCGCCGGGCAGTGCCGGGCCGGCGGGCAGCGGGCGCAGGATGGAGGTGGGTTCGATCGCCTGCGGGTCATCGGTGGTACGGGTGCCCGTCGGCCAGCGCAGCAGTGCGGCGGCGGCCGCGCCGAGTGCGCCGGCGAGGATCGCGATCAACGAGCCGTAGTAGGGGGCGGCCTGGTAGCGGTCCACCGCGTCGCCCGGACCGGCGGTCAGGTAGGCGAACGCCACCAGCACCGGACCGGCCACCCCGGTGGCCCCGCTGACCAATGGGGCCTGGCCCCGCCAGCGCGCCAGCCCGGCGGTCGCCGCGCCGGCCAGCAGCGCCACGGTGGGCAGCAGGAGCAGCGCCAGTCGCTGGGCGGCGGCGTCGTCGAGCCAGCTCGGCTCCAGTACGCCGAGCCGGACGGTCGGCAGCGGGCCGGTCGTACCGAGCGACGGCAGGACGGAGATCAGCGCCAGCAGCCAGACCGCGCCGGCCACCGCCGCCACGTTCCAGCCGAGCTCGGGCCGGAACAGGACGGCGATCGCCGCGCCCGCTCCGATCAGCGCACCAACCACGGCGCAGATGGCCACCGCCCAGACCGGGTCGACGGAGATCAGCTCCGCGGCGCGGGCGGGCTGCATGCAGAGCGGGGCGATGACGGTGGCACCGAGCGCTGCCGCGGCACCGACCGCCAACTGCCGGCCGGTGCTGGCCGTCGGGGCGTCCCGGCGAGCGAGGCGTCCGGTCAGCACGGCGCCGGCGACGGCGGCGTTCGCGGCGAACCAGCCCACCCAGACGAGCTGGGCCGGCCACTGGTTGACGGTCGTACCGGTGAATGCGCCGGTCAGGCGGACGATGCCGAAACCGTACGCGACGCCGAGCTGGCCGGCTCCGGCCAGCACGCTCACCCCGAGCGCCGTGAGCAGCAGTCTGCCCCAGGTCCGAAAGGCCATGTCCGGCACGTTACGCACCTGGTACACCCGATCGCCAACGGCGCGCCGCGCGGCACGCCGGTGGCCACCGGCGGGTCTACTTGAGTTCGACCAGCCGGGCCAGGTAAGTCGTGTCCCCGACATTGGTGAGCATGTGCACCGCGCCCGGGTCCCGGTAGACCACCCCGCCGGTGGGCTCGTCGGCGTCGATCCGGGTGCCGTCGACGGTCTGTACGACGTTCTTGGCGCCCTCGATCGCCACCACCAGGTAGGCGTGGTCGTGCCGGTGCAGCGGCTGCCGCTCGCCCGGTTCGAGGCGGATGTGCCAGACCCGGACCCGGTCGTTCTCGTACACGATCTCCTGACCCACCGGTCCGAGTTCGGCTCCGTCGATCACGTCGGTCATCGTGCTCCGTCCAGTTGGGGCAGCACCTCGGCGGCGATCAGCTCAAGGTGGTCGAGATCATCGAAGTCGATCAGGCGCAGGTGGACCCGCGTGGTGCCGATCGCGGCGAACTCGCCGATCCGCTGCGCGAGCTGCGCGGGGGAGCCGACCACCGGGTCCTCCGGGGGCAGCGCGCTCTTCTCGTGCAGGGGTGCGGCCCGACGCTGCGCCTCCGCGTCGGTCCGGCCGATGGCCACCACGATCCCGGCGGAGAGCACCAACGGGTCGCGTCCGGACTCCGTCCGTCCGGTGCGCTCACACGTCTCGCGCACCCGGTCGTACGCCTCGGCGGTGGCCGCCACGGACTTGAACGGCATGTTGAACTCGTCGGCGTACCGGGCGGCCAGCTCGGGTGTGCGCTTCGGGCCGCGCCCGCCCACGATGATCGGCGGCCCGGGCATCTGCACCGGCTTGGGCAGGGCGGGAGCGTCCACCAGCCGGTAGTGGTCGCCGGTGAAGCTGTAGGTTTGGCCGGCCGGGGTTCCCCACAACCCGGTGATCACCTCAAGCTGCTCGGCCAGCCGGTCGAAGCGCTCGCCGACCGCCGGGAACGGGATGCCGTACGAGGTGTGCTCGCGCTCGTACCAGCCGGCGCCGATGCCCAGGTCGACCCGGCCGCCGCTCATCTGGTCGACCTGCGCGACCATCACCGCGAGGGGACCGGGCAGCCGGAACGTGGCCGACGTCACCAGGGTGCCGAGCCGGATCCGCTCGGTTTCCCGGGCCAGCGCGGCGAGGGTCAGCCAGGCGTCCGTCGGGCCGGGCAGGCCCGGGTCGGCCCCCATCGACTGGTAGTGGTCAGCGCGGAGGAAGCCCTCGTAGCCGCAGGCCTCGACCAGGCGGGCGAACCGGAGCTGGGTGTCGTAGCTGGCGCCACGGTTCGGCTCGGTGAAGACCGACACCCGCATGGTCAGTGTCCTTCCGCGCCGGCGGTGGCCGGCTGCTCGCGTTCCATCAGCAGTTCGTGCAGGTCGGCACTGACCTGGGCGACGTCGGCCAGGTGGGCGTTGCGGCCCAGGGTGCGGGGCCGGGGGATGGTCACGTCGACGACCTTGCGGATCCGGCCGGGGCGTGGGCTCAGCACGACCACCCGGTCGGCGAGCAGCACCGCCTCGTCGATCGAGTGGGTGACGAAGACGATGGTCGGCTTGTTCTCCATGTGCACCCGCTGGAGTTCGCCGGAGAGTTCCTCGCGGGTGAGCGCGTCCAGCGCGGAGAACGGCTCGTCCATCAGCATCACCCGGGGCTCACCGATCAACGACCGGCACAGCGACACCCGCTGCTGCATGCCGCCGGAGAGTTCGTGCGGCAGCCGCTTCTCGAAGCCGGCCAGCCCGGCCACGTCGAGCAGTTGCCGGGCCCGCTCCCGGTGCTTGGCGCGGCTCCAGCCGAAGATCTCCACCGGCAGCAGGACGTTGTCCAGCACGGTGCGCCAGGGCAGCAGCGCCGGCTTCTGGAACAGCATGGCGATGTCCTGGCGGGGGCGGGTGATCGGCGTACCGGCGACGGTGATCTCACCGGCGCTCAGCGGGAGCAGCCCGGCGATCAGCCGCAGCAGGGTGGACTTGCCGCAACCCGAGCGGCCGAGCACGGCGACGAACTCACCCTCGGCGACGTCGAGGTTGATGCCGCGCAGCGCTTCCACCCGGCCGGATCGGCCCTCGAAGGTGCGGGACACCCCGGACAGTCGGATCATCTCCGGCGTACCTCCGCTGAGTGGACGATCAGGAATCCGACAAAGGCTAACTGCTCTGTCGAGGTATGACACCGGCTGGGGTGGTCGTCAGGTTGTCTCCGTTCCGCAACCCGATACGCCTGGCGTCGCAACTGTGGGTTTCTCGTACGCTGTGCCCGCGAAGAGTCCCCCACGACGACGACGCCCGGCTTCGACCCCTCCCGCCGGCCCGTCATAACAACCCCCTCCGGTGGCCTGCCGGCCCCGGTCGGAAAGGACATGGTGCATCGATGAGAAGGCTGACCCGTACGGTCGCTACGGCCGCGCTGGCCACCGCCCTCGCCCTTGTCTCCGCCTGCAGCAGCGGGTCGGATTCGGCCGACGACGCCAAGGGCGGCGGCAGCGCGAAGCTGGAGAAGGTGACCTACCTGACCTCGTTCGGCAACTTCGGCCGTGACTCCTACGCCTGGGTGGCCAAGGACAAGGGCTTCTTCAAGGAAGCCGGCTTCGACGTCGAGATCAAGGCCGGTCAGGGCACCGGTGGCGTGATCCAGACCGTCGTCGGTGGCCAGGCCGACTTCGGCCCGATCGACCTCACCGGCGGTCTGCTCCAGCTCGGCAACGGCCAGGCGAAGGACTTCACCGCGGTGGCCGCGATCCAGCAGCGCACCATGGCGGGCATCGCCACCGTCGAGGGCAAGAACATCAGCTCGCCGAAGGACCTGGAGGGCAAGAAGCTCGCCGACACCCCCGGCTCCGTGGTCCGCAACCTCTTCCCGACGTACGCCCGGCTCGCCGGGGTGGACGCGAGCAAGGTGACCTGGGTCAACGGTGAGGCGCAGAACCTGATCGGCACGCTGGCCGCGGGCACGGTGGACGGCATCGGTCAGTTCGTCGTCGGTCAGCCGACCATCGAGGCGGTGGCCAAGAAGAAGGCCGTCATGCTGCCGTACAGCAACGTGATGCAGGACCTCTACGGCAACGTGCTGATCACCTCCTCGAAGATCGCCAAGGAGAAGCCCGAGATGGTGAAGAAGTTCACCGCGGCGCTGCTCAAGGGCCTCGAGTACAGCCTGGCGAACTCCAAGGAGGCCGCCGACATCCTGAAGAAGAACGTCGACGCCACCAACCCGGTCTCCGCCGCCGCCGAGCTGGAGCTGATGGCCGCGTACGTCCGCTCCGGCAACACCGGCACCGCGATCGGCACCCTGGACAGCGGTCGGGTCGCCAAGAGCATCGCCATCCTGCAGGGCGCCGGCGCGCTGAAGCAGAACATCACCCCCGAGCAGATCATCGACTTCAGCCTCGCGCCGAAGGCCTGATCGTCCGGTCGTCATCAGGGGGTACGTCCCGCCGATCCCGGTGGGGCGTACCCCCGTCGCTCGTCGGCCCCCGGCGGGCCGTGGGATTTCGAGGAGGACAGAGATGACCGACGTCCGGTCAGCGGACCCGGCGGTGGCGGAGCCCCCGCCCCCGAGCGCGGGCCCCGAGCCGGGGCGCACGGGTCGAGGTGCCGGTCTTCGGGCCGGGGCCGAGGCGGTGCTGCCCGCAGTCGGCCTCGTGGTCGCGCTGGCGGCGTGGTGGCTGACCGCCCGGCTGGAGCTGGTCCACCCCGCAGCCCTGCCCCCACCCGGTGACGTGCTCACCGCGTTCGTCGACAAGCCGGCCCAGCTGCTGGAGCACACCTGGGACACCATGCTGGAGATCCTGACCGGGTTCGCCCTCTCGGTGGTCGCCGGCGTCCTGATCGGACTCTCCCTGGCCAGCTCCCGCACGGTGGAGCGGATGTTCACGCCGCTGCTGGTCGCGGTGAACGCGGTGCCGAAGATCACGCTGGGACCGCTGCTGGTGGTGGCGCTCGGCTGGGGCCAGAAGCCGATCCTGACCATGGTGTTTCTGCTCTGCTTCTTCCCGATCGTGCTCTCCACCGCGACCGGGCTGACCACCACGCCGGCCGACCTGGCCGAACTGGTGCGTTCCTGGAACGCCTCCCGTTGGCAGGCGTTCCGCAAGGTGCGCTTCCCGGCCGCGCTGCCGCAGATCTTCGTCGGGCTCAAGGTGGCCATGCCACTGGCCGCCATCGGCGCGGTGATCGGTGAGTTCCAGGCCGGCGAGAGCGGCCTCGGCTACGTCATCACGCAGTACGCCGGGATCGGCGACACCGCCACCGCCTGGGCGGCGATCATGCTGGTGGCGCTGGTGAGCATCCTGCTCTACTCGGCGCTGCTGCTGATCGAGCGGTTCGCCCTGCCCTGGGTGCGAGAAACCACCAGCAGCCGCTAACCCAACAGAAGAGATCACAGAGCAGCACCGAAGACACAGATAAAGATCAACACCAAGAAACGCGCAGGGCCGGCCTCCCTCTCAGGAGGCCGGCCCTTTCCATCGGCGCTGCTGGCGCAAAGGGTGTGGCCTACCGTGCCCGGCGCAGGGATCAAGCCTGACCGCCCGGAGCCGGGCACGGTAGGCCACACCCCCCCACCCGGCACACGACGAAGAGCGCCGGACGAAAGAACACAGCAGGCCCGAGCGTTTACCCCGCCAACCGCCAGCGGCCATTGCGGGCGACCAGCGTGGTGAGCGCCTGCGGCATCAGGCCGCTGTGGTTGTCCGGTGTCATGCGGATCGGGCCGGACAGGCCGTCCATCTGGGACGTCTCCAGCACGTCCCGGATGCCGTTGCGGTCCACCTTCCCGATCTCGCCACCGGCGCGCAGTTCGGCGTCGGCGATCAGCTGGACGGCGTCTGCGGCGAAGGACGAGGACCCGTTGTAGCCGCCAAAGCGCGCCGTGTAGTCCTGGAACCACTGCCGCCGCGCCGCCTTGGCCGGCGTGGTCGCGATCACGTCGTCGATCACCATGGTCTGCGTGAAGATCAGCGTGGCCTTCTCGGTGGCCTTGGCCGCCGCGCCCAGGAAGAGGTCCCCGGCCGCTCCCGCGTCGAAGTAGATCGACCCACGGAAGATGGTCTGCTGGACGCTGGTGGCGGCAAGTGTCGCCTGCTCCGGCGGGGTCCAGAAGACCATCGCGTCGGGCTTGCCCGACGCGAGCTGCTGGACCTGCTGGCTGACGTCGGTGTCGGTGGTCTTGATCCGCTGCTGTCGGAGCGTGATCTTGGCCTTGTCCAGCTCGTTCTTGAGCGCCGCCGCGCCTTCCTGGCCGTAGTCGTCGTCGCTGACCAGCATCCCCACCTTGCGGATGTTGTTGCGGCGCAGTTCGGTGGTCAGTGCGGCGGCGCTGTCCGGGGCGTTGGGGCCCAGCTTGAACACGTACCGCCGTTCCGCGGCCGGCGCGGCGATCGCGCCGGAAGCGGCTAGCGCAATGGTGGGAATCTGCTTCTCGTTGATGGTCCCGACCGCTCCGACCGCGCATTCGTTGCAGCCGCCCATGATGATGGCGCTGACCTTCGAATCGCTGCTGAAGTCGACGATGTTGCGAAGTGACTCGGCCGAGTCGGAACGGTTGTCCTTCACCCTCAGGTCGATCTTCCGGCCGTTCAGTGCTCCGGAGGCGTTCAACTGATCGACCTTGAGTTTGAGGGCTCGCTGGTATGTCCGGCCAACCGTGGCTGCGGCGCCGGAGAGTTCGAGATCGGCAGCGATCACGATCGGACTCGTGTCCTGCTCCGCCTCGCCAAACTGGCAGCCGGTGAGCGTGGTGGCCACTACGGCCGATGCGAGCGCCGCGATGGTCGCGGAGCGGATGGGGCTCAACTCAGTCCTCCAGGTGCGGGCGCGGGCGCTGCCCGGTCACCGCCGCTAATCCGTCCTCAGTGGAGGACGGGATCTCCTCTGCCGTACGGTGTGCGCGAAGCCTGCAAAACCTTGCCAATGGCCGGCGCTGTGGTCAAGCGCGGACCCCGGCAGCATTTTCGGGACGGCCATCCCACATGCTGGGGTAACGCAATGTTTGCAAAAGCTCACTTTGCATACACGCGTGACCACTCTGGAGTTACATGCCCTGTTCAGGGGCTTGCGGAAATGAAGGTATCAGTTGCCCGGATCACGGGATGCGCTCCGTCCGACCGTTTCCTACCTCACTGCGGCTTCCCAAACACGATCATCTCTGATGAAATCGCGGCCGTGCCGCGCGTGGTCCCCTCCGCTTACGGCATGGCTCGGCGGCTCAGGCGGGGAAGAAACGACGGAGGCGATGTCGTGAGCACCGGACCGACGACCCTGCCCGCGCTCGGCGATAGCGGTCGGCGTGAGCGCCGACGGATGCCGAGACTGCGTGACGCCCGGATCCGGTCCAAGCTGGCGCTGATTCTGGTCGTCCCGGTGGCGGCGGTGATCGCGTTGGCCACGGTCCGCCTGATCTCCGTCGGTGAGGGCGCGTTCGACGCCACCCGGGCCCGGTCACTGAC
Organism: Micromonospora sp. BQ32; assembly: GCF_059358895.1. Taxonomy (NCBI): domain Bacteria; kingdom Bacillati; phylum Actinomycetota; class Actinomycetes; order Micromonosporales; family Micromonosporaceae; genus Micromonospora; species Micromonospora sp. BQ32. The sequence continues at coordinate 170,277 of NZ_JCADBI010000013.1, forward strand.
GGCCCTCTCCGTCGACGTCAGCGCCCTCACCCAGGACCTCCACGCCGAACGGATGGCCGCGGCCGCCTACCTCGCCGCTCCGCAGCAGCCGGCCGACGCGTACAACCTGCGGGTCCGCCAGACGCAGCAGCGGGTGGACGAGTACCGCGCCGAGCGGGGCCGGATCGGCGACGTGCCAGCCGCCCTGCGGGACCGGCTGGCCGCCATCGACGACCACCTGGCCACCCTGGACGGCACCCGTCAGGAGGTGCTGGACCGCCGGCAGATGGCGGTCGCCGAGGCGGTGCTCCGCTACGGAGTCATCCTCACCGACCTGGTCTCGTACGGCGACGGCCTGGCCCAGCTGCCTGGCGACGAGAGCCTGGCGGACAGCCGCCGCGCGGTCTCCGCCTTCGCCCGCGCCAAGGCTTCCGTCGCCGAGGAAGAGGCCGTCGCCTTCACCGCGCTGACGGCCGGCCAGCTCGACTCGGAGCAGTTCTCCTCCTTCGTGGCAACGTTGACCGGTCAGCAGGAGGCCCTGGTCGCCTTCTCGCTGGCCGCCGACCCGGTGCAGCGCGCACTGGTCGACAGCACCGTCTCCGGCGACGCGGTCGGCCTGGCCGACCGGGTGGCCACCGACATCACCCGCTCGGTTGGGCAGCGCCCGCTGGTGACCGCGCAGGACGCCACCGCGGCCATCGGCGCCGTGAACGACCTGATGCGCTGGGCCGAGATCCAACTGCAGGACCGACTGCTCCAGCAGGCCGACCAGGCGCGCTCGGACGTCATCCGGCAGGCCGTGGTCGAGTCGATCCTGGTGCTGCTGACCCTGATCATCGCCGTGTCGCTGGCCGTGGTGCTGGCCCGCTCGCTCAACCACTCGCTGCGCCGGCTGCGTGAGGGCGCCCTCTCGGTGGCCAACCACGACCTGCCCGACGCGGTGCAGCGGCTGCAGAACATGGGCAGCGTGGGTGATGGCGGGGTGGACGAGATCGTCCGCCAGGTCCGCGACCCCATCCAGCTCAACACCCGCGACGAGGTCGGTCAGGTGGCGCTGGCCTTCAACGTCGTCCACCGGGAGGCGGTACGGGTCGCCGCCGAGCAGGCGGCACTGCGTACCAGCGTCTCGGCGATGTTCCTCAACCTGGCCCGCCGCAGTCAGACCCTGGTCGACCGGATGATCGGCGAGCTGGACGCGATCGAGCGCGGCGAGGAGGACCCGAAGCGGCTCGCGCAGCTCTTCGAACTGGACCACCTGGCCACCCGAATGCGCCGCAACGACGAGAACCTGCTCGTCCTGGCCGGCGCCGACTCCGCCGCACCGCGTCACGACAACGCGTTGGTGGTGGATGTCCTGCGCGCCGCCCAGTCCGAGGTGGAGCTGTACAACCGCATCGAGTTCGGCACGGTGGACACCGACATCTCGGTGGCCGCGCACGCGGTCAACGACGTGGTACGCCTCGTCGCCGAACTCCTCGACAACGCCACCCGGTTCTCGCCGCCGAACACCACTGTGGTCGCCGACGGTCGCCGGATCCGCGACTACGTCCTGATCCAGATCGAGGACCGTGGGCTCGGCCTCACCGACGAGCAACTCGACTCGCTCAACCGGCGGTTGGCCGCCCCGCCAAGCGTTGACGTCGCCGCGTTCCGGCTGATGGGTCTGGCTGTGGTGAGTCGGCTCGCCTCCCGCTACGGCATCCGGGTCGAGCTGCGCCGCAACGTCGAGGGCGGCACCGTCGCCCAGGTGACGCTGCCCGCCGCTACCGTGATGCTGCCCGCCAACCGGGGCCGCGAGCAGGTGCTCACCCGGCCGCGTCAGCCGATGGCCGTGGAGCAGAACCCGCTCAGCCCGGTCGGTCACGCCGAGCAGTTCGCCGGTGCCGCCACGTCGGCGGCGACGCTGCCCGACCAGTGGCGGACCAGCACGCCGGCTCCCGCCCAGTGGCAGTCGCCGCTGGACTCGCGGGACACCACCCCGGCCGTACAGGCGGGTGGCTACACCGGTCCGCGCTCGACCATGCCACCCGCACCCGCCGCCCCCGCCGCTCCGGCCCACGCCGCCCCGCTCCCGCCGGCCCGGCCGGCCTACAGCAACGGCGCGGGCGCCTCGCTGGGCAGCCCGACCGTGGCCTACCCGACCGTCGACCCGCTGCCTCGGCGTGGCTCCACCGCGGATGCCACGGAGGCCGCCGATGGACGCGGCGTCCCGGGCCTCCCGGTCGGGCCGGTCGCCGGGCCGGGCGCGGTGGCACCGCCGGCCGCGCCGTCGGTGCCCGCCGCACCGGTCAGCACCCGGCCCGACTTCCCCGCCGAGGCTCCGATCTTCCGGGAGATGGAGGCGGTCTGGTTCCGGTCGCACGGCGACGACGCCACCGCGATCTTCACCCGGCCCAACTTCGACGAGCCGCCCGCGCCCACCACCGCCGCTCCGGCCGAGGCCGGCCTGCGTGCGGGCACGAGCGCCGCGCCCGTGCCCCCCGCGCCGGCGGCCCGACCGAAACTGCCGACCCGCACCCCGGGCAGCTCCGGCACCGACGGGACGAGCACCCCGGGCGCCGAGGGCCTCGGCACCACCATGGACGGGTTCGGAACACGGCCGCCGGCGCCACCGTCGTACAACCCGCCGCCGGCTGGCCGGACGGTTCCGGCCGCGCCCGCCGCCGACCCGAATGCCTGGCGTACGGCGGCGGACGAGGGCTGGTCCCGGGCCAGCCGGGCCGCCGAGCCAGCCCCCGCCGGGACCACCCGCTCCGGGTTGCCCAAGCGGGTGCCGCAGGCACAGCTCGTGCCCGGTGGCATCGAACCGAAGAGCGGCCGGGACCGCAGCCGGCGGACCCCGGACGAAGTACGTGGTCTGCTGTCGGCCTACCACCGTGGTGTGCAGCGCGGTCGGACGGCCGGAACGGACCTGAACAGCACCTCGACCAAGGAGAGCCGATGAACAGGCCAGCTGCCATGCAGGACATGGGTTGGCTGCTCACCAACTTCGCCGACAGCGTGGCGGGCATCGCCCACGTGGTGGCGGTGTCCGCCGACGGGCTGTTGCTCGCGTCCTCCCGGGATCTGCCGGGGGACCGGGCGGACCAGCTCGCCGCGATCACCTCCGGTGTGGTGAGCCTGACCGAGGGCGCGGCCCGGATGTTCAGTGCGGGCGGGGTGTTGCAGACAGTCATCGAGATGGACAGCGGGTACCTCTTCCTGATGTCGATCAGCGACGGCTCTTCGATGGCCGTGCTGGCCGCGCGCAGCTGCGACGTGGGCCAGGTGGGTTACGAGATGGCGCTGCTGGTCGAGCGGGTGGGTGCCGCGCTGGTGCCGCTGCCGCGTGACGCGGTGCGCTCTTAGCACCGGAAGGCGGCGCTCATTCCGAGCGCCGGACCAGGGACGGGAGGCGGCACAGTCCGGCTCCGCAGGGGACGAGGAGGTGATCGGGGATGGACCAACGACGCGCTGACCCGCGCGGCGCGCTGGTGCGTCCGTACGCGGTCACCCGTGGTCGTACCGAACCCCGGCAGGACATCGCCCTTGAGGCCGTCCTCACCGCCTCTCCCACCCAGGTCGCCGAGTCCCGCTTCGCCGGGCATGACAAGCACCGCATCGCCACGGTCTGTGAGGGCCGAGCACAATCGCTGGCGGAGATCGCCGCGTACACCCGGATGCCGCTGGGCGTCGCCCGGGTGTTGGTCGCCGACATGGTGGCCGAGAGCCTGCTGACGTTACACACTGCTGCTCCCGCCGAGGGGTTCGAGGAGCGGATGGAACTGCTTGGAAGGGTGCTAAGTGGACTTCGCAGGCTATGACCCCGCAGGGGGGCGGCCGGGCCGGGGAATCGTATCCGCGAAGATCGTCGTCGCGGGCGGCTTCGGCGTCGGTAAGACGACACTGGTCGGGGCGATCTCCGAGATCACACCGCTGACCACCGAGGCGTTGATGACCGCGGCGGGTGTCGGCATCGACGACCCGTCCAAGGTGCCGGGCAAGGAGACCACCACGGTCGCCATGGACTTCGGCCGGATCACCATGGCCCAGGACCTGATCCTGTACCTCTTCGGTACACCGGGTCAGACCCGGTTCTGGTTCATGTGGGACGAGATCATCCGGGGGGCGGTGGGTGCCGCCGTGCTGGTGGACACCCGCCGGATCACCGACGCGTTCGCCCCGCTGGACTACTTCGAGAACCGCAACCTGCCGTACGTGGTGGCGCTGAACAAGTTCGACGGCGCACCGCAGTACGAGGCGGAAGAGGTCCGCGAGGCGCTGGCCATCTCGCCGCAGGTGCCGCTGGTGATGACCGACGCCCGGCAGCGGGACTCGGTCAAGCAGGTGCTGGTGACGGTGGTCGAGCACGCCATGCTCCGGCTCCAGTCGGAGCACGGGCGGGGCTTCCCCACGCCGGTCGGCTGAACTCCTCGCGTCACGGCCGGCACGCGACGGCCGGCCGTGACGCGTTCAGGGCGTGTGTCGAAGCCCTCGGCTCGACCGAGGACTTCGACACACGCCCTAGTCGACCCGCAGCCGGTAACCGCGCTTCACCACGGTCTGCACCACGCGGGGCGCGCGTAAGCCGGCCCGTAGGCGGGCCACGGCCATCTCCACGGCGTGCTCGTCGGCGCCCCGGGGAAGCGTCCGCAGCAACGCCGTGCGGGACAGCACCCGGCCCGGTGACTGGGCCAGCGCCCGCAGCACCGCCATCGGTGCGGGCGCCAGCGGCCGCAGCTCGCCGTCGATCACCGCGGCGTGCCCGCGCAGCGTGAGCAGGTGCCCACCGGCCTTGAACGTCACGGTCCGGCGGGGCAGTTCGTCGACGATGGTCCGTACCAGCGCGCCCAACCGGGCCCGACCCGGCGCGCTCACCGGCACCCCGCGCCGCAGCAGCGGCTCGGCGGTCACCGCGCCGACGCAGCTGGCCAGCACATCACTGCGCATCGCGGAAAGCACTGCGTCGGTGCGGTCCCCGGCGGCCCGCAGCAACGCCTCGGCCGCCGGCGCCGAGGTGAACGTCACCGCGTCCACCAGCCGACCGGTGATCAGGTCAATCAACCGGTGCAACGGCGCCGGGTCGGTCGGCGGTGCCCAGCGGTAGACCGGCACCTCGATGACGGTGGCGCCCGCCGCCTCCAGCGCGAGCGTGCACTCGGGCTGCCGCTCGCCGTGCAGCTGCATGGCGATGACCTGGCCGGCCACGCCACGGCGGCGCAGGTGGTCGACCACCTCGTCACAGCTCTCCGAGGCGGGCGACCACTGGTCGTGCAGCCCGGCCGCCCGGATCGCGCCGCGTGCCTTCGGGCCGCGCGCCACCACGTACGAGCTGGCCAGCACGGAGCGCAGCGGCTCGGCCAGCCCCCAGCCCTCGGCCGCCTCCAGCCAGCCGCGCATGCCGATGCCGGTGTTGGCCATCAGGATGTCCGGCGGCTGGTCGAGGCAGGCACGGGTCGCCTCGCGCAGCTCGGTGTCGTCGGACAACGGCACGATCCGCAAGGCCGGGGCGAGCACCACCCGGGCGCCGCGGCGTTCGAGCAGCGCGGCCAACTCGTCGCGCCGCCGGTCGGCGGTCACCCCGATGGTGAAGCCCGCCAGTTCTTCCCGCATCAACCCTCCTGTCGCAGCCGCACCTCGACCAGCCCGTTGCGGCAACGCGCGTCGTGTCGGGCCACGGCCACCCCGGGCAGGTCGAGGCAGTGCCCGCTGCGCAGGTCGTACACCTGCTTGTGCAGCGGTGAGGCGACCGTCGGCACTCCGCCCCGGCTGCCGACGATGCCCCGGGACAGCACGTACGCCCCGGAGATCGGATCGCGGTTGTCGATCGCGAACAGCCCGTCGGCGGTCCGGAAGAGGGCGATCTGCACCCCGTCAACCAGGGCGGCGACGCCCCGGTCCGGTTCCAACCGGTCGAGGAGGCAGACGGTGGTCCAGGTCAGGGTGAGGGTCTGAGTCATCGCCGTACCTCCGGTAGGCCGAGGGTGACCGGTTGCCGACGGTGACCGTTGGTCGGCTCGGATCCGGTCGGGGACTGGTCGCGTACGGGCACCGGCTGGCCGCGTTCCCGGGTGAAGGTGATCGACGGGTCCGGTACGTCGGGGGCGTTGACGAAGGAGGTGTAGCGGCGCAGCCGATCCGGGTCGTCCAGGACGTCGCGCCACTCGTCGGAGTACGACGACACGTGCTGGGCCATCGCCGCGTCGAGGTCGGCGCAGAGCCCGAGCGAGTCGTCCACGATCACCGAGCGCAGGTGGTCCAGGCCGCCGTCCATCGCCTCGATCCAGCCGGCGGTGCGTTGCAGCCGGTCGGCGGTGCGGATGTAGTAGATCAGGAACCTGTCGATCAGCGTGATCAGCGCGTCCGTGGACAGGTCGGTGGCGAACAGGTCGGCGTGCCGGGGCCGGAAGCCGCCGTTGCCGCCGACGTAGAGGTTCCAGCCGGTCTCGGTGGCGATGATGCCGAAGTCCTTGCTGCGCGCCTCCGCGCATTCCCGGGCGCAACCGGAGACCGCCGACTTGAGCTTGTGCGGCGCACGCAGCCCGCGATAGCGCAGCTCCAGTGCGACGGCCAGCCCCACCGAGTCCTGCACCCCGTACCGGCACCAGGTTTCGCCCACGCACGACTTCACCGTGCGCAGCGCCTTGCCGTACGCGTGCCCGGACTCGAAGCCGGCGTCCACCAGCCGCCGCCAGATCTGTGGCAGCTGCTCCACCCGGGCTCCGAACAGGTCGATCCGCTGCCCACCGGTGATCTTCGTGTAGAGCTGGAAGTCCCGGGCGACCTCGCCGATCACGATCAGCTTCTCCGGGGTGATCTCGCCGCCGGGGATCCGGGGCACCACCGAGTAGCTGCCGTCGCGTTGCAGGTTGGCCAGGAAGTGGTCGTTGGTGTCCTGCAACGACGCCTGCTCGCCGTCGAGCACGTGCCCGGTGCCCAGCGAGGCGAGGATCGACGCCACCACCGGCTTGCAGATGTCACAGCCGCGACCCTGACCGTGTTCGGCGACCAGCCGGGAGAAGGTGCGGATGCCGCGGACGCGGACGATCTCGAACAGTTCCCGCCGGCTGACGTCGAAGTGTTCGCAGAGCGCACTGGACTGCGCCACCCCGGCCGCGTCCAAGAGCTGCTTCAGCATCGGCACGCAGGAACCGCAGCTGGTGCCGGCCCGGGTGCACGCCTTCAACGCCGGCACGTCCGCGCAGCCGTCGGCGATGGCGGCGTCCACGTCGCCCCGGGTCACCGCGTTGCAGGAGCAGACCTGCGCGGTGGCGGGCAGCGCCCCGGCGTCCGCGCCGCCGCCGTCGGGGGCGAGCAGCGCCAGCGGCGCGGCCGGCAGCGGGCCGCCCACACTGGCGCGCAGCGTCGGGTACGCGCTGGCGTCACCGACCAGCACCCCGCCGAGCAGGGTGTGCGCGTCGTCGGAGAGGACCAGCTTCGCGTAGACCCGGGTGGCCGGGTCGGTGAACGTGACGTCCAGGCAGCCCTCGGTCGCGCCGTGGGCGTCACCGAACGAGGCCACGTCAACGCCGAGCAGCTTGAGTTTGGTGGCGGTGTCCGCGCCCGGGAAGGTCGCCGCGCCGCCGACCAGCCGATCGGCCACCACCTCGGCCGTCGCGTACCCCGGCGCGACCAGACCGTGGCAGGTGCCGTCGACCGCCGCGCACTCTCCGACGGCCCAGATCCGCTCGTCGGCGGTACGACAGGTCGCGTCGACCAGCACCCCGCCGCGCGGGCCCAGCGGCAGCCCGGCGTCCCGGGCCAACTGGTCCCGGGGCCGGATGCCGGCGGCCACCACCACCAGATCGGCGTCGATGGCGGTGCCGTCGGAGAGTTCCAGGGCCGCGACGCCGCCGTCCGGGCCGGGACGGATCGCGGTGGTCGCCAGCCCGAGATGCGTCCGTACGCCCAACTCGTCGACGTAGCGGCGGAGCATCGCGCCGCCGGCCTGGTCCACCTGCACCGGCATCAACCGCGGCGCGAACTCGACCACGTCGGTGCTCAGGCCGAGCAGCCGTAGGGCGTTCGCGGCCTCCAGGCCGAGCAGCCCGCCACCGATCACCGCGCCGGCCCGTCGGCCCTGCGCGTACGCCCGGATCGCCGCCAGGTCGTCCAGGGTCCGGTAGACGAAGACCCCGGGCAGTTCCGTGCCGGCCACCGGCGGCACGAACGCGTACGACCCGGTGGCCAGCACCAACGCGTCGTAGCGGTATTCGCCGACGGCGGTGGTCACCACCTGTCGGTCCCGGTCGACGCCGGTGGCCGGCTCGCCGAGTCGCAGCCGCACCCCGTCGTGCGGGGTGTGCAGGTTGAGTTCGCTCTCACTCACCCCGTCGAAGTACGCCGAGAGCCGCACCCGGTCGTACGCCGGGCGCCCCTCCTCGGCCAGCACGGTCACCCGCCAGCTGCCCTGTGGGTCACGGGCGCGCAGCGCGTCCACGAAACGCTGCCCGACCATGCCGTTGCCGATGACGACCAGTTCGCCGCCGCTCATCGCGTCACCTCCACCGATTCCGCCTGGCTCAGCCAGTCGACGATGCCGCTCACCGCGTCCCGGCATCCGCCGCATCCGGTGCCGGCCCGGGTCGCGGCCACCACCGCATCGACCGTCCGGGCGCCGGAGCGCCAGCTTCTGACGAGTGCGCCCTTGCTCACCGTGTTGCACTGGCAGACCGTGGCCGCGTCCGGCATCAGCGCCGGTGAGGCGGCCGGGGTCGCACCGACCGCGCCGAGTGCCCGGCCGAGCAGCAGCGCCCGCCGGTCACTCGGCACCGGCTGACCACGGTCGAAGAGTTGGATCACCGTGCCGACCGCCGGGTTGTCGCCGAGCAGGATCGCGCCGACCAGCCGCTCGTCCCGGATCCGCAACCGGGCGTACGTGCCCCGGGTCGGGTCGGCGAAGGTCAGCTCCTCGTCCGGCCCGCCACCGGCCGCGTCACCCATCGAGGCGAGGTCGATCCCGGCGGCCTTCAACCGGGTCACCACCGGCCGGGGCCGGTACCGGGCCAGTGGGTCCGTCCCGGTCAGCACGTCCGCGAGCACCTGCGCCTGGGCCCAGGCGGGCGCGACCAGCCCGGTGAGCGCGCCGTCGTGCTCGGCGCAGTCGCCGATCGCCGAGATGGACCGGTCGTTGGTGCGGAGCCGGTCGTCCACCACCACGCCGCGCCGCACGGTCAGGCCGGCGGCCTGGGCGAGGGCGGTGTCGGGGCGTACGCCGCAGGAGAGCACCAGCAGGTCGGCGCGGAGCGACCGGCCGTCGGCCAGGTCGAGGCGGACACCGCTGTCGTCCGCCGCCACGCCGGTCGCCGACACCCCCAGTTGGACGGTGACGCCGAAGTCGGCGAGCGTGCCCGCGAGCACGGCGCCGGCCGCCGGGTCCAGTTGCCGTTCCATCAGGTGCTCTCTCGGGTGCACCACGGTGGTGGCCAGTCCTCGGGCGGCCAGCCCTCGGGCGGCCTCCAGGCCGAGCAGCCCGCCGCCGAGCACCAGCGCGCTGCGGGCGCCGTCCGCGGCGGCGAGGATCCGTCGGCAGTCGTCCAGGGTCCGGAAGGGGACCACCCGCTCCGGCAGGTTCGCCGGGTCGAGGCCGGGCAGTGGCGGCACCACCGCACGGGCGCCGGTGGCCAGCACCAGGTGGTCGTATCCGATTCGTTCGCCGTCGTCGGTGCGGACCTCCCGGGCGGACCGGTCGACGGCGGTCACCGGTACGCCGCTGCGCAGGTCGACGCCGTGCCCGGCGGCCTCGGTCAGCTCCACGTCCGGTTCGTCGATCCGGCCGGCGAGCAGGGTGGAGAGCATGATCCGGTTGTACGCGCGGTGCGGTTCGGCCCCGAGCACGGTGACCTTGCGGTCTCCCTCCCGGGCGTGCAGCTCACCGGCGAGGCGCGCGCCCGCCATCCCGTTGCCGACGATGACCACCCGGGCGGTCATGCCTTCTCCACCCGGACCGCGCAGATCTTGAACTCGGGCATCCCGGAGATCGGGTCCACCGCGTCGTTGGTCACCGAGTTGGCGCGTCCCGCCCCCGCGTAGTGGAACGGGGCGAACACGGTGTCGGGTCGGATCCCGGCGCTGAGCCGGGCCGGGGCGCGGAACTCGCCTCGGCGCGAGGTGACCTTCACCGGATCGCCGTCGTCGATGCCCAGCCGGGTGGCCAGGTCGGGGTGCAGTTCGACGAACGACTCCGGGGCGGCGCGCCGCAGCGCGGCCACCCGTCGGGTCTGGGTGCCCGACTGGTACTGGGCCAGCACCCGGCCGGTGGTGAAGTGCAGCGGGTACGTGGCGCAGACCTCCTCGGCGGCCGGCCGATGGTCGACGGGGTGGAAGCGGGCCCGGCCGTCCGGGGTGGCGAACCGGTCCGCGAAGAGTCGCGGCGTGTCCGGCCCGTCCTCGGTCGGGCAGGGCCAGTAGACCCCGTCGTCGGCGTCGATCCGGCCCCAGCTGATGCCGGCGTAGTCGGCGGCCCCACCGGCGGAGGCGCGGCGCAGCTCGGCGAAGACGGCAGCCGGATCGGCCGGGAACCGGGCCGCCGCGACGGCGGCCGGTCGCACGCTGGCCGGGTTGACGTCGGCTGGGTCGGCGTTCGCCGATTCGGCGTCGGCCAGCCGCGCCGCCAGGTCGGAGATGATGGCGAGGTCGGTCCGGACGCCCGGCGGGGGCGGGCGTAGCGCGCGTCGACGCAGCACCCGACCCTCCAGGTTGGTCATGGTGCCGTCCTCCTCGGCCCACTGCGCGGTGGGCAGCACCACGTCCGCCAGCGCGGCCGTCTCGGAGAGCAGGAGGTCGGCGACGACCAGCAGGTCGAGGTCGCGCAGCCGGCCCTCGATCCGGGCCGCCCGGGGTGCCGAGACCACCGGGTTCGACCCGAACACCAACAACGCGCGCGGGCCACCCGCAGTGCCGAGCGAGTCGAGCAGTTGGTAGGCGGGCACTCCCGGGCCGGGCAGCTCGTCGGCCGGCACGCCCCAGACCCCGGCCACGTGCTCCCGCGCCGCCGGGTCGTCGATCCGCCGGTAGCCGGGGAGCTGGTCGGCCTTCTGCCCGTGCTCCCGGCCGCCCTGGCCGTTGCCCTGGCCGGTGAGGCAGCCGTACCCCGAACCATCACGGCCGGGCAGGCCGAGGGCGAGGGCGAGATTGACGTACGCGGTGACGGTGTCCACCCCCTTGGCGTGCTGCTCGGCGCCGCGCGCCGTCAGGATGATCACGCGACCGCCGGTGCCGAGCGCGCGGGCGGTCGCCTCCAGGTCGGCCACCGGCACCCCGGAGAGCTGTTCCGCGCGGGCCGGCCACCAGGCGGCGACGCCGCGGCGGACCGCGTCGAACCCGGTGGTGCGGTCAGCCACGTAGGCCCGGTCGACCCAACCCTCGGTGAGGGCGATGTGCAGCAGCGCGTTGGCCACCGCGAGGTCGGTGCCGGGCAGCGGTTGCAGGTGCAGGTCGGCCTGGCGGGCGGTGGCGGTGACCCGGGGGTCGACGACGATCAGTTGACCACCGTTGTGGCGCTGCTCGGTGAGCCAGCGCACCAGCGGCGGCATGGTCTCCGCCGGGTTCGCCCCGACCAGCAGCAGGGTGTCGGCCCGACCCAGGTCGGCCAGAGGGAACGGTAGCCCGCGGTCGATGCCGAAGGCGCGCATCCCGGCGGCTGCCGCCGAGGACATGCAGAACCGTCCGTTGTAGTCGATGTGCCGGGTGCGCAGCCCGATCCGGGCGAACTTCCCCAACGCGTACGCCTTCTCGTTGGTCAGGCCACCACCGCCGAAGACGGCGACCGCGTCCCGGCCGGCGTCGTCCTGCACGGCGCGGATGCCGGCGACCACCCGGTCCAGCGCGGTGTCCCAGCTTGCCGGTTGCAGCGCGCCGGTGGCCGGGTCGCGTACCAGCGGGGTGGTCAGCCGCTCCGGGTGGTCGAGCAGTTCGGCGGCGGTCCAACCCTTCTGGCAGAGCCCGCCCCGGTTGGTGGGGAACTGGCGCGGGTGGACCGTCACCCCGGCGTCGTCCGCGCGCAGCGTCATCCCGCACTGCAGGGCGCAGTACGGGCAGTGCGTCGCTACCTCCCGAGGCGTCTGCCCCGGGGGAGTTGCCGACCGCGCACCGTCTGTCATGTCGGGAAAGCGTGCCGCCGGGCGGTTTCCGGTCCGGGTCCCTTCTGTTTCGGTCCTGTCAAGTGGGGCTCACACCGCACCGGGGCAGCGAGCGTGTTGGAGGGTGCGAGTCGGAGCCTGTGGAGCTGAATCGCTGACGACATCGGCGGTTGATTCGTTGGTGACATCAGCTCCGAAGCGGCACTTCACCTCGCCGAGCCGGTCAGCGCAGGTCGGCGCGGTGTGGTCGGCGGGTGAGGGACAACCAGCCCAGGAACCGGGCGTGGAGTGCCTGCGGGTCAGGGCGAACGCCCAGGGCGTACAGGTCGTCAACGGCGTCTTGCATGTTCGCTGCCAGGTAGAACGCCAGGGCTATCGAATGGCCGTAGAACTCGGTCGCGAGGTGAAGCTGAGCCGGCGTACACGGCCACGGCGCGGCGCAGTTACGGCACCGCCACGCCGGGCGCATCGGCTGGTGCGGGCGAGGGCGGCGGGTCATCCGACCCTCACCGCACCGCGCTTGACGGGCGTGCGGGTGGTTGGGCGCCGGGCCGCCGGAGCGGGAGGGTTCGGCCAGATCAGGCCGGCGGGCATAACGAACAGGGACCGGCGCGCGACCGCATCGCCACTCGTGGCCAACTCGTAACCGTCAATCCACAGCCACCCGTCGTACGTCGGCCAGTCCAGAACGCGAATCACGCGAACGAAGATCGGGCGCAGGAACTGCACACTCGTGGCGCGGGTCAGGTGCAAGACGTCACCGGTGCGCGGCTCCTGCGGTTTGGGCTCCGGCTTGGGCTTCCGATCGGGCGGCTTGTCCGGCACGGTGCTCTCCCCTCGTCGTCACTTTGGGAAGGGGCCGGCCCGTCAAGGCTCGCCCGGGAGATCTTGGACAGTTTCCGTTCTGACGTAACGGAAACTGTCCAAGATCTGGGCGGGTCGAAGGTGGCCCCGGCACGAGCGCGTCCGCCAGGTTCCGTGTGGTACCTACCGGCCGCGCCGTCTGATCCCACCTTGCGGATGGTGATGGGACAAGAACAGCCCGTAGCGATATGGTCGCAAGACATTCCGCGCATCCAATGGGGGAGATCGTGAACGATGCGCTACGCGCCGCGCTAGCCGAGACGGGGCACTCGATCGAATCCCTGGCAGGGATGGTCGGCGTCGATCGCAAGACGGTCGCGCGGTGGCTGAATCACGACCACATTCCCCACCCCCGACACCGGGAGGCGGCGGCGAGCGCGCTCCGACGGCCCATAGGGGACATCTGGCCGGACACTTCGAGACGCCGTGAGCCAATTTGGTTCCGACCTTGGCAAGAGATCGAGCGCGAGGCGATCTCGCTGCGGTCGTTTCAGTCGACCGTCCTCCCCGGCCTGCTTCAGACCGAGGCATACGCTCGCGCCGTGCTCGCCGGAGCCGACGTCATCGCCCGCAGCGACGTCGAGCGGCACCTAGCCTCACGGCTGGCCCGGCAAAGCATCCTGACCCGTGACGACCCGCCACACTTCATCGCCGTTGTTGACGAAGCCGTGCTGCGGCGGCCAGTCGGCGGACGAGCCACCATGCGTGAGCAGGTGCAGGCGCTCATCACCGCGTGCGGGGCTCCGCACGTCCGCGTGCACATCGTCCCCTCAACCGTCGGCGCGTACGCTGGCCTGAACGGTCCCTTCGTGATCGCAGTGGGGCCCGAGCATCGAATTGCCGGCTACCTCGACAATCAGCTTCAGGGACAAGTCGTTACCGGTGCCGAGGACATAGCGGCGATACTGGCCGCGTGGGAGAACGTGCGCGGCGAAGCGCTGTCCCACTGGCAATCCGTCGATCTACTTACGGAGATGGCGAAGACATGGAACTGACCGGCGCGCACTGGCGTAAGAGCACCCGCAGCAGCGGTAATGGCGGCGATTGCGTCGAGGTTGCGGACAACCTGCCTGGCATCGTTGGCGTGCGGGACTCGAAGGACCCGGCAGGGGCAGCGTTGGTCTTCGGATCAGCGGCCTGGCGGGCGTTCGTCGGTATGGCGAAGGCGCACGACCCGGCCTGACCAGCATGGCGCAGCAGGCCCCCGGCTCCTAAGACCCAAGGAGAGCGCCGGGGGCCTTTCGTGTGTCCGGGATCAACCACTCGCCGGGCAGCGCAAGCGTGGCCAGGTTGACCGCACGGACCGTTCGCGACGGCCGCCGAGCGGAATTCGCTGTTCGCGTGCGATGGCAGGTGCGAGCCGGACCCTTTGGAGCTGAATCGCTGACGCCATCAGCGCCGTTCATCGGCTTATAATGTGGGAAAAACGTCTCAAAGTTTGGGAGCCCGCGATGAGCGTGACGGACGTCTTCGACGCGGTGGCCGGCACCTACGACGAGGCGCGCAGGCGGCTGGTGCCGTGCTTCGACGCCTTCTACGGCACCGCCGTCCAGGTGGCCGCGCCGCCGTTGCGCGCCGCGCTGGCCGCCGGGCGTACCCCGGAGGTGTTGGATCTGGGCGCGGGCACCGGCCTGCTCTCGCTGCTGCTGGCCGCGGCGGTGCCCGGAGTCCGGCTGACCCTGGTGGACGGAGCGCCGGCGATGCTCGCCCGCGCCACCGACCAGTTGGACGCGCGGTCCGTGCCACACCGAACGGTCCACGCCGACCTGGCCGACGACCTGCCGCCCGGCCGGTACGACGCGGTGGTCAGTGCGCTGGCGATCCACCACCTGGACGACGCCGGCAAGCGCGCGCTCTACCACCGGGCCGCCACCGCGCTGGCGCCGGGCGGGGTGTTCGTCAACGCCGAGCAGGTCGCCGGCCCGACCCCGGAGCTGGACCGGCGCTACGACGAGGTGTGGCTGGCGCGGATCACCGAGCTGGGCGCGTCCCCCGACGAGATCGCGGCGTCCCGGGAGCGGATGCGCCACGACCGGCCGGCGACCGTGGCCGACCAGTGCCGGTGGCTCGCCGAGGCGGGCCTGGTCGACGTCGACTGCTACTTCAAGGAGTGGCGCTTCGCGGTGTTCGGCGGTCGGGCCGGGTAAGCCCCGGCGGAATGTGCGTTTCGCCGCCCGGGGGCGAGCCGTGAGCGGCGGGGATGACTGTTGGTCACACCGCTGGGTAATCTGCTCGGCATGACTGCCAAGGTGACTCTCTCGTTCACGGACGAGACGATCGAGGAGGCGCGGCGTTTCGCCAAGCGCGAGGGGCTGTCGCTCTCCGCGTGGATGGACCAGGCCGCCCGGGAGAAGGCGTTGCGCGAGGTCTTCACCGCGCACGCCGCCGCCGTGGGCCGCGCCAGCCTTGATCTGGAGTCCGCCGCCCTCGCCGACGCCCGCGAGGTGGGCATGGTCAACGACCTGTTCTCCGGCGGACGGCCGCGTGCTGCGTAGGGGTGAGATCTGGCGCATCGAGGGCGCCCGGGAACGCCTCGGCCTCGTCATCAGCTCGGACGTCTACAACTCCACCGGCGTGCCCATCGTGATCGTGGTCGAGGTGGTCGAGGAGTCGCTCCTGCGGGATTCGCCACTCGCCGTGTCGATGGGCCGGTACGTGGTGATGCCCGACCGGATCTCCTCGCCCATGAAGAAGTGGTTCACCGAGTGCGTGGACGTCGCCGACACCGACACGATGCTCCGGGTCGGTCGCGCGCTGCGCATCCTCCAGCAGCTCTGACCGCGAAGGCGGCCCTGACCGCGCAGCCCGGGTGGCGTGCTCACCATCGCCGCCGGCCCGTGGTGCGATTCCCGTTTCCGGCCCGACCCGGGACGGGCACTGCCAGGTAACCGGGCGTTCCTAGCGTCTCTCCTCGTCGCATCGACGAAGAGGAGCCGCCGTGAGCACGCTCACCAGCACCGCAGTCACCACCGAGCCGCCTGCCGTCACCGGTCGCCGGCAACCGCTGCACGACTGGCGCCCCGAGGACCCGGACTTCTGGCAGGCCACCGGCGCGCCGATCGCCCGGCGCAACCTCTGGGTCTCGATCTTCGCGGAGCACGTCGGCTTCTCGGTGTGGAGTCTCTGGTCGGTCACCGTGCTCTTCCTCGGCCCCGCGTACGGCATCGATCCGGCCGGGAAGTTCCTGCTCACCGCCGTGCCGGCCGCGCTGGGCGCGGTGCTGCGGCTGCCGTACACGCTGGCGGTGGCCCGCTTCGGCGGACGACGCTGGACGATCATCAGCGCACTGCTGTTGCTGGTGCCCGCGGTCCCGATGACGGTGCTGCTGGAACCCGGGGTGTCCTACTCCACCCTGATGGTGCTCGCCTGCCTCACCGGGGTCGGTGGCGGCAACTTCGCCTCCTCGATGGCGAACATCAACCTGTTCTACCCCCAGCGGCTCAAGGGGCGGGCGCTCGGGCTCAACGCCGGTGGCGGCAACCTGGGCGTACCCGCTGTGCAGCTGGTCGGCCTCGCGGTCCTCGCCACCGCGGGCGCCGCGTACCCCCGGTTGGTGCCGGCGGTCTACCTGCCGCTGATCGTGCTGGCCGCGCTGGCGGCGGCCCGGTGGTTGGACACCGTGCCCGGGGCGCGCAACGAGCCGGGCGCGTTGCGGGAGGCGGCCCGCGACCCGCACACCTGGGTGATGTCGCTGCTCTACATCGGCACCTTCGGCTCGTTCATCGGCTTCGGCTTCGCCTTCGGGCAGGTGCTCCAGCTCCAGTTCGCCGAGCGGTTCCCCACCCCCGTCGACGCCGCCTGGCTGACCTTCCTGGGCCCGCTGGTCGGCTCGTTGATCCGGCCGCTGGGCGGGCACCTCGCCGACCGGTTGGGCGGCGCCCGGGTGACCTTCTGGAACTTCGTGGCGATGGCGGCCGGTGCGAGCACCGTGCTGTACGCGGCCCGGGAGCGCTCGTTCGGGCTCTACCTGGCCGGGTTCCTCGCCCTCTTCGTCTTCTCCGGCATCGGCAACGGCTCCACCTACAAGATGATCCCGGCGATCTTCCGGGCCCGGGCGGCGGACGCGGTGGCCACGGGTCAGCGTGATCCGGAGGCCGCCGCCCGGTGGGCGCGGCGGATGACCGGCGCGTTGATCGGCATCGCGGGTGCGATCGGCGCCTTCGGTGGGGTGCTGGTCAACATCGCGTTCCGCCAGTCGTTCCTCAGCTCGGGCAACGCCGACGCCGCCTACCTGGCCTTCATCGGCTGGTACGCGTTGTGTTTCGCGGTCACCTGGGTCGTCTACCGCCGTGCGCGGGCCGGTCGACTCGCCAACGTGTGAGCTGAGCCACCCTCGGCGCGTCGCCGCGCGGGATCGCACCCCCGTTTTGACCTGCGGACGGGGCGCCGGGTATCGTTGCCTGCTGTTGTACGACATCCAGAGGCGTGCCCCATCAGGTACGCTTGGTCGTTCGTGCGCGCTGGTCCGGCCTGCTAGATCTGGTCACCTCGGCGCGCGACCCCAGACCGACGACGAGACAAGGTAGACCTGTGCGTACGTACAGCCCGAAGCCGGGTGAGATCGAGCGTCAGTGGCACGTCATCGACGCCTCTGATGTCGTGCTGGGCCGCCTGGCCACCCACGCCGCCACGTTGCTGCGTGGTAAGCACAAGCCGACTTTCGCGCCGCACGTCGACACGGGCGACTTTGTCGTCATCGTGAACGCGGGCAAGGTTGCGCTGACCGGCAACAAGCGCCAGACCAAGGTCGCTTACCGCCACTCCGGTTACCCGGGTGGTCTGAAGCAGATCGGCTACGACGAGCTGCTGACCAAGCGTCCCGAGCGGGCCATCGAGCTGGCCGTGAAGGGGATGCTCCCGCACAACAAGCTCGGCCGTCAGCTGATCAAGAAGCTGAAGGTCTACGCCGGTGCCGAGCACCCGCACCTCGCGCAGCAGCCGGTGCCGTTCGAGATCAAGCAGATCGCGCAGTGAGCGCGGGCGAAGGAAGCAGCATGACCGACATCATCGAGACCGAGGTCGCCCCGGAAGCCCCTGAGGCCACCGAGGCGCCGGCGCCTGTCGCCCGCGCGCCTCGTGGTGACCGGCCGATCCAGACCGTGGGCCGCCGCAAGGAGGCCATCGTCCGGGTCCGTATCGTCCCGGGCACCGGCAAGATCACCTGCAACGGCCAGGACCTCGAGGCGTACTTCCCGAGCAAGGTGCACCAGCAGCTCATCAAGGACCCGCTGGTCACCGCCGAGAAGCTCGAGCAGTTCGACGTCATCGCCAACCTGCGTGGCGGCGGCACCACCGGCCAGGCCGGTGCGCTCCGGCTGGGCATCGCCCGTGCGCTGATCATCAACGAGCCGGACGACCGCCCGGCCCTGAAGAAGGCCGGCTTCCTCACCCGTGACGCCCGGGTCAAGGAGAGCAAGAAGTACGGCCTCAAGAAGGCCCGTAAGGCTCCCCAGTACTCGAAGCGCTGATCTTTTCCAGCGCGTTGTACTTCTGACGGACGGCCGGTCCGCCTCCCCTCGCTGGGGAGGCGGGTCGGCCGTTCCGCTTTCTCCTCACAGGCAGTGCTCATTCGGAGGTTGGCGGGTATGGGTCGGTTGTTCGGCACGGACGGCGTACGCGGGCGGGCAAACGCCGATCTCACCCCGGAGTTGGCGCTGGCGCTCGCCGTGGCCGCCGCGCACACACTCGCCGAGACGGACCGCAGCCATCCGCCGCTGGCCGTCGTCGGCCGGGACACCCGCGCCAGCGGCGAGATGCTGGAGGCCGCCGTGGTCGCCGGGCTGACCAGCGCCGGCGCCAACGTGGTGCGGGTCGGCGTGCTGCCCACCCCCGCGGTGGCGTTCCTCACCGCCGAGGCCAAGGCCGACCTGGGTGTGATGCTCTCCGCGTCACACAACCCGATGCCGGACAACGGCATCAAGCTCTTCGCCGCCGGCGGGCACAAGTTGCCCGACGAGATCGAGATGCAGATCGAAGCGGCCGTCGAGACGAACGCCACCACCGCCTGGGACCGGCCGATCGGCGCCGGCGTCGGCCGCGTGCACGACCTGCTCGACGGCGCCGACCACTACGTCCAGCACCTGGTGGGCACCGTTCCGCACCGGCTCGAGGGGATCAAGGTCGTGGTCGACTGCGCCAACGGCGCCGCCGCCGAGGTCGCCCCCGTCGCCTACCGGGAGGCCGGCGCGGAGGTCATCGCCATCCACGCGGAGCCCGACGGGCTGAACATCAACGACGACTGTGGCTCCAACCACATCGAGGCGCTGCGCGCCGCCGTGGTCGAGCACGGCGCCCACCTGGGCATCGCCCACGACGGCGACGCCGACCGCTGCCTGGCGGTCACCGCCGACGGCGACGAGGTGGACGGCGACCAGGTCATGGCGATCCTCGCGCTGGCCATGCGGGACGCCGGCACGCTCACCCAGGACACCCTGGTGGCCACCGTGATGAGCAACCTCGGGCTGCGGCTCGCGATGTCCGCGCAGGGCATCCGCCTGATCGAGACCAAGGTCGGCGACCGGTACGTGCTGGAGGAGCTGCGCGCCTCCGGGCTGGCGCTCGGCGGTGAGCAGAGCGGCCACATCGTCATGCCCGCGCACGCCACCACCGGCGACGGGGTGCTCACCGGCCTGCACCTGATGGCCCGGATGGCGGCCACCGGCCAGTCCCTCGCCGAGCTGGCCTCGGTGGTCACCAAGCTGCCCCAGGTGCTGATCAACGTGCCGGTCGGCGACCGGACCGTCGGCGCCGCCGCGCCAGCCGTACGCGCCGAGGTCGAGCGGGCCGAGGCGGAGCTGGGGGAGACCGGCCGGGTGCTGCTGCGCCCGTCGGGCACCGAGCCGCTGGTCCGGGTGATGGTCGAGGCGGCCACCGAGGCGACCGCCCGCGAGGTCGCCGAGCGGATCGCCGAGCTGGTCCGCACCGCCAGCCCGGTCGGATAGGACATTGGACGCTGTGGAGCTGAACCGTTTACGGCATCAGCTCCACAGCCCCCGGGAGTGCCGGGTCGAAGTCAGCCGCTCGGGTGGAGAGCGCGTAGCCGGGTGACCGCCTCGGTCAGCACCTCGGGGCGCTTGCAGAAGGCGAACCGGACCAGCCGCCGGCCCGCGTCGGTGTTGTCGTAGAAGACCTGGGTGGGCACCGCCACCACGCCGCACCGCTCCGGCAGCGAGCGGCAGAACTCCACCCCGTCCCGGCCGCCGAGGGCGGTGATGTCGGCGGTGACGAAGTACGTCCCCTCCGAGTCGAGCACCTCGAACCCGGCGTCGGTGAGACCACCGACGAGCTGGTCACGCCGCTGCTGGAGACTGTCCCGGAAGCCGGTGTAGTAGTCGTCCGGCAGGGCCAGCGCCACGGCGACCGCCGGTTGCAGCGGCGCGGCGTTGACGAAGGTGAGGAACTGCTTCACCCGGAGCACCGCCGAGACCAGGGCCGCCGGGCCGCTCGCCCAGCCGACCTTCCACCCCGTGCAGGAGAACGTCTTGCCGGCCGACGAGATGCGCAGCGTCCGCTCCCGCATCCCCGGCAGGGCCGCCAGCGGCACGTGCGGGCTCGCCGCGTCCGTGAAGACCAGGTGCTCGTACACCTCGTCGGTGACCGCGTACGCGCCGAACTCCTGACACAGCTCGGCGACCTGCGCCAACTCGGCCGGGGTGAAGACCTTCCCGGTTGGATTGTGCGGTGAGTTCAGCAGCACCAGCCGGGTGCGCGGGCCGAACGCCGCGCGCAGCGCCGCCGGGTCGAAGGCGTACCGGCCGTTGGCCGCGGGACGCAACGTCACCGGCCGGCGGACCGCGCCGGCCAACGCGATCGAAGCGGCGTACGAGTCGTAGTACGGCTCGAAGCAGACCACCTCGTCACCCGGTTCGCAGAGAGCGAGGATGCTCGCCGCCACCGCCTCGGTCGCGCCCGCCGTGATCACGATCTCGCCATCCGGGTCGTACGCCAGGTCGTGGAACCGCCGCTGATGCGCCGCGACGGCCGCGCGCAGGGCGGGGATCCCCGGGCCGGGTGGGTACTGGTTCTGCCCGCCGCGCAGCGCCTCGGCGGCGGCGGCCAGCATCTCCGGCGGGCCGTCGGTGTCGGGAAAACCCTGCCCGAGGTTGACCGCGCCGGTGCGTACGGCGAGAGCGGACATCTCGGCGAAGATCGTCGTGCCGAACGGCCGCATCCGGGCCACCAGCGGGTCGACATCGGTGCTCGTCGTCACCTGCGCCAGCCTACGGCCACACCCGGCTCGGACCCAGCCCTGCTCGGCCTGGCTCGGCCGCGCTTGGTCGACTCGGTCTCGTTGACATCGCGGTATCGACGGCGCTGCGATTCCGCGATGTCAGCGATCCCGTGTCGATCGTCCCGGTTGTGACCCCTCAGTCACCGATCGCTCAGATACCGTGATTGATAACCCGACTTTCGAGCACCCATCATGAGTGAAACTGGGTTAGGCTTCGGGTCATGTGTGGAATCGTGGGATACGCGGGCGCGCGCCCCGCACTCGGCATCGTCCTCGACGGGCTGCGGCGGCTGGAATACCGCGGCTACGACTCGGCGGGCGTCGCGATCGTCTGCGACGACCAGCTGCTGACCGAGAAGAAGGCCGGCAAGCTGGCCAACCTGGAGAAGGTGCTGTCCGAGCGGGCTGCCGACGACCCGGCCTCCTGCGCGGCCAGCCCGATCGGCATCGGTGACGGCACCACCGGCATCGGGCACACCCGGTGGGCCACCCACGGCGGCCCGACCGACCGCAACGCCCACCCACACGTCGCCCCCGACGGGCGGGTCGCCGTGATCCACAACGGCATCATCGAGAACTTCGCCAAGCTCCGCGCCGAGCTGGAGGCCGACGGCGTCCAGTTCACCAGCGACACCGACACCGAGTGCGCCGCGCACCTGCTCGCCGCCGCGCTGGCCGACCTGCGCGCGGCCGGCCAACCGGACAGCCCGCAACTGCTCGCCGCCGGCATGCGCGTGGTCTGCCAGCGACTGGAGGGCGCGTTCACCCTGCTCGCGGTGGACGCCGCCGTGCCCGGTGCGGTCGTCGGGGCCCGGCGCAACTCGCCGCTGGTGGTCGGCCGGGGCGACGGGGAAAACTACCTGGCCAGCGACGTGGCCGCGTTCATCGAGCACACCCGGGAAGCGGTCGAGCTGGGCCAGGACCAGATCGTGCTGATCACCGGTGACAGCATCGAGATCACCGACTTCGAGGGCCAGCCCGCCGCCGGCAAGGACTTCCACATCGACTGGGACTCCTCGGCCGCGGAAAAGGGCGGCTACGACTGGTTCATGCTCAAGGAGATCGAGGAGCAGCCGCAGGCCATCGCCGACACGCTGCTGGGCCGGCTCACCGAGAGCGGTGAGATCGCCCTCGACGAGGTCCGCCTCAGCGACCAGGATCTGCGCGACGTCGACAAGATCTTCATCGTGGCCTGCGGCACCGCGTACCACGCCGGCATGGTCGCCAAGTACGCCATCGAGCACTGGACCCGGATCCCGTGCGAGGTGGAGCTGGCCAGCGAGTTCCGCTACCGCGACCCGGTGCTCGACCGGTCCACGCTGATCGTGGTCATCTCGCAGTCCGGCGAGACGATGGACACCCTGATGGCGCTGCGCCACGCCAAGGAGCAGAAGGCCCGGGTGCTGGCGATCTGCAACACCAACGGCTCGACCATCCCCCGCGAGTCCGACGCCGTGCTCTACACCCACGGCGGGCCGGAGATCGCCGTCGCCTCCACCAAGGCGTTCCTCACCCAGGTCGTCGCCTGCTACCTGATCGGCCTGCACCTGGCCCAGGTGCGCGGGATCAAGTTCGCCGACGAGGTGGGCGCGGTGGTGGCGCAGTTGCAGGAGATTCCGGGCAAGCTGCGTGAGCTGCTGTCCCGGATCGAGCCCGTCCGCGAGCTGGCCCGCGAGCTGAAGTCCGAGCCGACCGTGCTGTTCATCGGCCGGCATGTCGGCTACCCGGTGGCCCTGGAGGGCGCGCTGAAGCTCAAGGAGCTGGCGTACATGCACGCCGAGGGCTTCGCCGCCGGTGAGCTGAAGCACGGCCCGATCGCCCTGATCGACAAGGGCACCCCGGTGATCTGCGTGGTGCCCTCACCGGTGGGCCGGGGCATGCTGCACGACAAGGTCGTCTCCAACATCCAGGAGGTCCGGGCTCGTGGCGCGCGGACCATCGTCATCGCCGAGGAGGGTGACGAGGCGGTCGTCCGGTACGCCGACCACCTGATCTACGTGCCGCGTACGCCCACCCTGCTGGCCCCGCTCGTCACCACGGTGCCGTTGCAGGTGCTCGCCGCCGAGATCGCCGCCGCCCGGGGGCACGACGTGGACCAGCCCCGCAACCTGGCCAAGTCGGTCACCGTCGAGTAGGGCACGCCCCAAGCCTCAGCGGCCCAGCACGACCCGGGCCATCCCGTCCAGCGCAGGATTGCCCGGGTCCCAGTAACCGGTGTGCCCGCCTCGCCCACTGCCGAAGACCCGACCGCCGAACCCGGGATCTGACGGGTCGTGCCCGAACCACAGCTCGTGCCCGGTCTGACCGGGCCAGCCCAGCACGGCGGCCAGCGGAGCCGTACGCAGCAGGGCCCGCCGGGCCAGCTCGTCCGGTGGCTGGGCCGCCCGGATCACGTCGTCGGGGGCGCTGCTCGCCCAGACCTCCCCGGGCGGCACGCCCAACTCGGCGGCGTGCGACGCGCCGACACCGGGCGAACCGACGAAGACCAGCGCGTCCGCGGCGAGCCCGTGCTCCCGGGCGGCCACCCCCACCACCAGCGACCCGTAGCTGTGCCCGAGCACCGTCTGCCGGGCCGGCGGCCCGTCGTGGCTGGCGCGCAGCCCCTCCTGGAAGCGGTGCAACGCCGGGCCGGCGTCCCGGGCCTGGCCCGCCGAGGCGGCCTCGGTCAGCAGATCCGGAGCGTCGTAGTCCAACCAGAGCACCGCCGCGCTGCGCTCACCCGGGGCGAGCGCGGCGCACCGGTCCAGCACCCGGGCCGCTCTGCCCAACTCGCTGGAGGCGTCGTCCAGGCCGGCGGTCATTCCCGGCACGTAGGTCAGCACCCGGTCGGCGTGGTCCGGGTCGCCGAGCGCCACCACCGCCCGGCCCTCACCGGCCGGATCCAACCCGAGCAGGTACGCCCGGGGCGCCCCGTCGGCCGTCAGCCGCCCGGCCAGCGCGTCCAGGCCGGCCAACCGTCCGGCCACCCCGCGCAGCCGGATCGACGCGAGCGGCCCCGGCGGCACCCGGGACAGCAACCGTCGCCGCTCGGCCAGCAACTCCGCACGCCAGACGTCGAGCAGTAACCGGTTGGCCTGGTCGCGGGCGGCCACCGGCACCCCGTCCAACCGGCCGACCAGGGTTGGCTCGCGCCCGATCAGCCACCGTCGCTGCGCCGGGGTCAACCCGCACCACCAGGCGTTGACCAGCGCGGGCGCGGCACCGAGGGTTGGTCGGCCCGGCGGCGGCGGGGACGCCCAGCCGGCCCCGGCGGCCCTCGCCAGCTCATCCAACCGATCGGCGGCGACCCGGTCCGCGGCGGCCGCCCCGTCGAGCGCGGCCCGCAGAGTCGCGGCCACCGCGGCCGCAGCCAACCCGGCCGCTGCCACGCCGGCCCGGTCGGTGGGCCGAACCCGGGCGGGGTCGACCCGCACTCTGCCCGAGCGGTCCACCAGCAGGCCGGCCGCCTCGGCCTGGGCGACCGCCTGGGAGAGCCGCGCCTTCGCCACCGTCAGCCGACCGGCCAACTCGGCCAGCACCTGGTCGACCTCGATCAGCGCGGGTGCGATCGAGGCCAGTTCGTCGCGAAGAACGGCGAGCCGAGTGTCCGCCGCCGTGGCGGCCGCACCCGACCAGCCACCGCGCAACCGCCCACCGGCCGCGCGCAGCCCGCCGCCGCGCCGGTCGACCGGCCCGGTCAAGCCCGCCCACGCCGCCCCGGCGGCCCGCCACCCGTCCGGATCGACAGCCCACAACTGGCGGTAGCCGACGCCACTCACCGGGGCAGGGCGGCGAACCGGTTGGCGGCCCGGTCGTCCACCGTCTCGTACGCCTCCGCAGCCGCCCGGACCGCGCCGGAGGCCGCCGCGACCCGGGCACCCAGTCGGCCGAACCAGGCGTGCCCGGCCGCCTCCAACCCGGCCAGCGCCGCGCCAGCTCGCCACTCGGGCGCCGCCACCACCAGCCCGGGCATCCCCGCGAGGCCCAACGCCAACCGGCGCGCCTCGTCGTCGAGCAGGACGGCCACCGCCCGTAACTCCTCCGGCCGGACGGCGAACGGCTCGTCGGTCATGACCACACCCCCGTGGACGATCGGCATCGACGCGCTGACGGTAGGCGCGTACCGGAGGTCGCGCGGTGCCCTGTGGACAGCCGGCGTCGCGGCGTACCCCGGGGTGTCCACAGGCGTTGCCCAGCGCGAGCCCGACGGCTAATCTGCGGCCTCGGCCGCCGGTAGGGTGATGTGGTGATCGTCGCTGTCGGCATCGACGTCGTGCTGGTCGACCGGTTCGCCCGGGCCCTGGCCCGGACGCCGCTGCTCGCCGACCGGCTCTTCACCGAGGCCGAGCGGCACACCCGCTCCGGCAACCCGCGCTCGCCCGAGTCGCTCGCCGCCCGGTTCGCCGCCAAGGAGGCGGTGGCCAAGGCGCTCGGCGCTCCGGCCGGGCTGAGCTGGCACGACTGCGAGATCGTGCCCGACCCGGATGGCCGCCCCTGGCTGGCCGTCTCCGGCACGGTCGCGGCGGTGGCCGACGCCCGTGGGGTCAACCACTGGCATCTCTCGTTGTCGCACGACGGCGGGATCGCGTCGGCAATGGTGGTCGCGGAACGATGACGTCGGCCGGGAGGGCCGATCAGGCCCGCCCGCGAACGGGATGGGACACGGTGGCATGAGAGCGGTGTGGCGGGTGGCCGACGTACGGGCGGCCGAGGCGGGGTTGATGGGCACGCTGCCGGAGGGGACGCTGATGCAGCGGGCCGCCGCCGGCCTGGCCCGCCGCGCCGCGCTCCTGCTCGCCGAGCGGGGCGGGGTCTACGGGGGCCGGGTGCTGCTGCTGGTCGGCTCCGGTGACAACGGCGGCGACGCGCTGTACGCGGGGGAGCGGTTGGCTCGCCGGGGTGTCCAGGTGTCCGCCCTGCTGCTCACCCCCGGGCGGGCGCACGCCGCCGGCCTGGCCGCGCTGCGGGCCGCCGGTGGCCGGCTGGTGCCGGATCCGGCCGGCCCGGTCGATCTGGTCCTCGACGGCATCGTCGGGATCGGCGGCACCGGCGGGCTACGGGCGAACGCCGACGAGGTGGTCCAGCGCCTCGGCGAACTGCGCGGACGCGACGGGGAACGGGCCACCGTGCTGGCGGTCGACGTGCCCAGCGGAGTCGCGGTCGACACCGGCCACGTGCCGTTGTCCGCGTCCGGCCGGCCCACCGCGGTTCGCGCCGACGTGACGGTGGCCTTCGGCGCGCTGAAGCCCGCCCTGGTGGTGGGGCCGGCCGCCGCGCTGGCCGGGCAGGTCGAACTGGTCGACATCGGGCTACGGCCGTGGCTGCGCGGCACCCCGGCGCTGCGGGTCACCGAGTGGTCCGACCTGGTCGACTGGTGGCCCGAGCTGGGCCCGGCGTCGGAGAAGTACACCCGGGGTGTGGTGGGGGTGGCGACCGGCTCGGCGACCTACCCCGGCGCGGCGGTGCTCTCCGTGGGCGGGGCCCTGGCCGGGCCGACCGGGCTGGTCCGCTACGCCGGCAGCGCCCGCGCCGAGGTGCTGCACCAGCACCCCTCGGTGATCGCCAGTGGACGGGTCGCCGACGCGGGCCGGGTGCAGGCGTGGGTCTGCGGCTCCGGGCTGGGTACCGGTGCCGACGCGGCGGCCGAGCTGCGTGCCGTACTGGCCGCCCCGGTGCCGGTGGTGCTCGACGCCGACGCCCTGACCCTGCTGGTGGACGGCTCGCTCGCCGACCGGCTGCGGGGTCGGGACGCGCCCATCGTGGTCACCCCGCACGACCGGGAGTTCACCCGTCTCTGCGGGGAGGAGCCGGGTGCGGACCGGGTCGGCGCCGCGCTGCGGCTGGCCGCCTGGATGAACGCGGTGGTGCTGCTCAAGGGCGACCGCACGGTGATCGGCACGCCGGACGGTCGGGCGTACGTCAACCCGACCGGCACCCCGGCGCTGGCCACCGGTGGCACCGGCGACGTGTTGGCCGGGCTGCTCGGCTCGCTGCTGGCGGCCGGGGTGCCCGCCGATCGGGCGGCGGCCTCGGCCGCGTACCTGCACGGGCTGGCCGGGCGGGAGGCGGCCCGGAGCGGGCCGGTGACCGCGCCCGACGTGGCGACCGCGTTGCGTCCGGTGCTGGCCCGGCTGGGCTGAACGGGTCGGTTCCGGGTGCGGTGACCGGATCGGCGCGTCGGCGCGTGCGTCGCCGCCCGCGGTGATCACGGCGGAAAGTAGGCTGGGCACATGTGGCAGGCCGAGGTACGCGTCGATCTTGACGCCATCCGCGAGAACGTGAGCAGGCTCCGCTCTGGCACCACCGCCGAGTTGATGGCGGTGGTGAAGGCCGACGGGTACGGCCACGGCATGCTCCCGGCCGCCCGCGCGGCGCTCGACGCCGGCGCCGACTGGCTCGGCGTGTGCACCCTCGACGAGGCGCTCACCCTGCGGCGGGCCGGGGTGACCGTGCCGGTGCTGGCCTGGCTGCTCGCACCCGGGTTGCCGCTGCACGAGGGGG
Source organism: Micromonospora sp. BQ32 (assembly GCF_059358895.1). Classification (NCBI taxonomy): domain Bacteria; kingdom Bacillati; phylum Actinomycetota; class Actinomycetes; order Micromonosporales; family Micromonosporaceae; genus Micromonospora; species Micromonospora sp. BQ32. Next base: position 197,889 of record NZ_JCADBI010000013.1, read on the forward strand.
TCACCGCCGGGGTGGACCTGGGCGCGGCCAGCCTGGCGCAACTGGACGAGATGATCGAGGCGAGTCGCCTCGCCGAGCGTCCCGCCCGCCTGCACCTCAAGATCGATACGGGGCTGTCCCGGGGCGGCGCGACCGTCGCCGACTGGCCCGCGCTGCTGGACGCCGCCGCGAAGGCGCAGGCCGACGGCCTGGTCGAGGTGGTCGGCGTGTGGAGCCACTTCGTGTACGCGGACTCGCCCGGCCACCCCACCACCGACCGTCAACTGGCCGTCTTCCACGAGGGGCTGGCCATGGTCGAGCGGGCCGGGCTGCGACCGCGCTGGCGGCACCTCGCCAACTCGGCCGCCACCCTCACCCGCCCGGACACCCACTTCGACCTGGTCCGCCCCGGCCTGGCCATCTACGGGCTCTCCCCGGTGGCCGGCGAGACGTACGGGTTGCGGCCGGCGATGACCGCCCGCGCCCGGGTGATGCTCACCAAGCGGGTGCCGGCCGGCACCGGTATCTCCTACGGGCACGCCTACACGACGGAAGCCGACGCGAACCTGGCCGTGGTGCCGCTCGGGTACGCCGACGGGGTCCCCCGGCACGCGTCCAACACCGGGCCGGTGCAGCTCGGCGGCGTACGCCGGACGATCTCGGGACGGGTCTGCATGGACCAGTTCGTGCTCGACTGCGGCGACGATCCGGTGGCCGACGGCGACGTGGCGACGCTCTTCGGCAGCGGCGTCGACGGCGAGCCGACCGCGGACGACTGGGCCGAGGCGGTCGGCACGATCAACTACGAGATCGTCACCCGGTTCGGCGGCACGCGGGTGCCCCGGGTCTATGACGGCGAGCGGCCATGAACTACCGGATTCCGCGCCCACGGACGGCCGCGGGCCGGGTCGCGGGGATCGTCGGCGCGGCGGTGGGGGTGGCCGCGGCGGGTCTGGCGGCTGGGGTCGCGACCGAACGCACCCTGGTCCGCCGGCTCAAGGCCGACCCGGCCGACCGCTACGCGCACGAGACGTTCGACCAGCAGCGGTACGACGAGGCGTTCCGCCTGGAGTTGCCGGACGGCACGGACATCCACGTCGAGGTGGTCGAGCCGACCCGGCCGGTCCCGGGGCGTCCGACGGTGGTGCTGGTGCACGGCTTCTGCCTGGACATGGGGACGTTCCACTTCCAACGTCAGATGCTCGCCGCCCGCGGTGACTACCGGATCGTGGCGTACGACCAGCCCGGTCACGGCCGGTCCGGCCGGCTGGAGACCGGGGAGTACGACCTCGCGGTGCTCGGCCGGACGTTGCGCCAGGTGATCGACCGAACCGCCCCGGAAGGGCCGCTGGTGCTGGTCGGCCACTCGATGGGCGGCATGACCATCATGGCGTTCGCCGAGCTGTTCCCGGAGCTGTTCGGTGACCGGGTGGTGGGCACCGTTCTGATGGCCACGTCGGGCGGGCTCATCGCGGAGACCAAGCTGGTCGCGCCCGCGCTGCTCGGCCGGGTCGGTGGCCCGGTGCTATACATGGTCAGCAACGCCACCCGGTACGGCGGGCCGGTGATCGACAAGGCCCGCAAGTCCACGTCGAACGTGGCCTGGCTGTTGACCCGCAAGTACGGCTTCGGCACCCGCAAGCCCAGCCCGTCGCTGGTGTCCTACGTGGAGACGATGAACTCCCGGACCTCGGCCGACACGGTGACCCGCTACCTGCGGACCCTGGCCACCCACTCGCGCTTCCCGGCGCTGGCGGCGCTGGCGGCGACTCCGGTGCTGGTGGTGGTCGGTGACAAGGACATGATCACTCCGGTGACCCACTCCGAGGAGATCGTCCGCCGGTTGCCGCACGCCGAGTTCGTGAAAATCAAGGACAGCGGTCATGTGGTGATGTTGGAGCACGCGGACGAGGTCAACGCCGCGCTGGCGCGGTTCCTGGAGTCATTGCAGAACGTGGAGGAACGGTGAGTCACGTCGTCAAGCTGCCGACCGTCGAGGACACTCGGGACTTCGGCCGGCGGCTGGCCGGGCTGCTGCACGCTGGCGACCTGGTGCTGTTGACCGGCCCGTTGGGCGCGGGCAAGACCGCGCTCACCCAGGGCATCGGCGCCGGGCTCGGTGTCCTCGGCGACATCACCTCGCCGACCTTCGTGATCGCCCGGGTGCACCGTCCCGATCCGGCCCGGGGGGGCCGGGTGGCACTGGTGCACGCCGACGCGTACCGGTTGGGTGACGCCACCGACCCGCGCGCCGAGATCGACGACCTGGACCTCGATGCGTCGGTGGACGACTCGGTGACCGTGGTGGAGTGGGGCGAGGGCCTGGTGGAGCAGTTGGTGGACGCGCACCTGCGGGTTCGCATCGACCGCCGCGACGACGACACCCGCATCGTCGAGTTGGACCCGATCGGCGGCGACTGGGCCCGGCGGCTCGCCGACCTGGGCTAGGTCGGCGGGTGTCGTACCCGATGCCTAGAGTGCGGGGGACCGACCCGCGCTGTGAGAGGTTCCTGATGCCCGACGACGCTCCCGCCCTGGATCTGCTGGCCCTGCTGCCGGAGCAGTGGCGTGCCGTGCTCACCCCGCACCTCGACCCGGCCCGCACCGCCGCGTTGGGCGAGTTCGTCGCCCGGGAGTACGCGACGCAGACCGTCTTCCCGCCGCTGGCGGATCTGTTCTCGGCATACCGGCTCTGCCCGCCGCAGGGCACCCGGGTGCTCATCCTCGGCCAGGATCCTTACCACCGGGCCGGGCAGGCGCACGGGTTGAGTTTCAGCGTTCGTGATGGTGTGACGGTGCCGCCGTCGTTGCGCAACGTCTTCAAGGAGCTGGGCGAGGACGTGGGCGTCCCCAAGCCGCGCAGCGGCAACCTCGACGGTTGGGCCGCCCAGGGGGTGCTGCTGCTCAACGCGGTGCTGACCGTCCGGCAGGCCACTCCGGGTTCGCACGCCAACGCCGGCTGGGAAGAGTTCACCGACGCGACCATCCGGGCACTGGACGCGGCACCGGACCGGGTGGTTTTCCTGCTCTGGGGTGGCTACGCCCGTAAGAAGGCCGCGCTGGTCACCAACCCGCAGCACGTGGTGCTGGAGGCCGGTCACCCCAGCCCGATGAACCCGCGCGGCTTCCTCGGCAGCCGCCCGTTCAGCGCGGCCAACAAGGCACTGGCCGACGCCGGCCTGCCGACCATCGACTGGGAGCGCACCGCCGGCTGAGCTAACACTTGGGAGCCCAGTGCCGGCTGAGCTGGCACTGGGCTGACCACTGCCGGCGGCTGGTTCAGTCGGCAGTTGGCTCAGCTGTCGCTTGCCAGGTGCCGGTCCCGGTAGCGGCGTAACAGTTCGGCGGCGCGTGGCTCGCTCAGCTCCAGTTCGACAAGCGGCACCACCTGGTAACTCCGCTCACCGTGGCGCACCTCGATTGTCTCGGGCAGTTCGTCGCACATGGTGGCTCTGATCTCCCCGTACCGGGTCGACCACCGGTGTTCGCCCGGCTCCTCGGGCTCCAACCACACCCCGCCGAACTCACCCCAGCGGGCGTTCCACCGCTGGCCGTAGTTCGTCTCCAGCCAGCGGGTCAACGGTTTGGAGTCCTGCCAGCGCAGGGCGATCTCCAGCGCGTCGACCGGCACCGGCGCTCCCTGCAACAGCGCTGCGGTGCTTCCGGTGATCACCTGCGGGAAGTCGCTGAGCCGGTTCAGCAGCTCATCCAGGCCAAGCTCGTCGATCCGCTCGGCGATCGGCCGGGCGGCCAGGTCGTCGATCCGGGCGTCGAGGTGCGCGTCCAACGGCTCAACCCCGATGACCAACTGCACGTCCATCGCGGCAAGCAACCGCTCCAGTACGTCGATGCTGGGCGCTCGGTCGCCGCCTTCGATCCGGGCGACCGTCGCCTGGCTGACTTCGGCCAACTCGGCCAGCTCAGATTGGCTCAGCTCGCGCGACTGCCGTTGCTCACGGATGGCAGTGCCGAGTAGGCCGGCAAGACGCGTAGTTGGCATCCCGGGATGGTGGATCACGCCGGCCGTGACCGAAACCGCTGAGGCGGATTCACGACTGGATGGCCGTCGCCCCGCTCCACAGGCCGGCGGCTGACGTGCCACCGGCGACCAGGGCCGTTCCCTGATGAGCGGTATACCTGTGAGTCATATTTATGACTCACAGGTATACCGCTCACTGGGGGATGTGGCCCGTCGCTCCCGCTTGGCCCGCCCGCCCGCCCGCCCGCTGGCTCGGGCCGCCCGCCGGCTCGGCCCGCCCGCTGGCTCGGGCGTGACCGTGGGTGGCGGCGGGGGCGGGGCGTGACCGGGGCGCGGGGCGGGGCGGCTAGGCTGGCTTACCGTGCTCGTACTCGTGGTGGACAGCTCGACCCCCGCGGTCACCGCGGCGCTGGTGGAGGTCTCGGCAGACGGCGTGGCGTCGCGGGCGCACCGGTGCACGGTCGACGCCCGCGCGCACGGTGAGCTGCTCGCCCCCCAGGTGGATGCGGTCCTCGCCGACGCTGACGCGCGCCCGCGTGACCTGGCCGCCATCGTCGCCGGGCTCGGCCCGGGGCCGTTCACCGGGCTGCGGGTCGGTCTGGTCACCGCCGCGACCATGGGTCAGGTGCTCGGCATCCCCACGTACGGCGTCTGTTCGCTGGACGCCATCGGCTACCCGGCGGCGTCCGGCGCGCCGGTCCTGGCCGCCAGCGATGCCCGGCGCAAGGAGCTCTACTGGGCCGTCTACGACGATGCCGGCCAGCGGATCGTCGGGCCCGAGGTGTCCGCGCCGGCGGTCGCCGCCGCGCGTGCCCGCGAACTGGGCGCCACGATCGCGGTCGGTGACGGGGCGCACCGCTACGCCGAGGTCCTGGACCTGCCCGTTCGGGTCGAGCCGCGCTACCCGGACGCGACCGTGCTGGCGCTGCTCGCCGCCGAACGGATCCGGGCAGGCGCGCCCAGCGAGCGGCTCACCCCGCTCTACCTGCGCCGTCCCGACGCGGTCGCGGCGACCGGCCGCAAACCGGTCCTGCCATGACGGCGGTACGACTCGAACCGTTCCGCTGGTGGCACATCGACGACGTGCTGCCGATCGAGGCGGACCTCTTCGGCGCTGAAAAATGGTCGTCCGCCATGTTCTGGAGCGAACTCGCCAACGGGCACCACTACCGGGTCGCCGTCGACGCGGACGGTTCGGTGCTCGGCTACGCCGGGCTCGCCGGCGTACCGCCGGACGAGGTGTGGGTGCAGAACATCGCCGTTCGCCGGGACGCCCAGCGGCGCGGCGTCGGCCGCGCCCTGCTGGAGGAGTTGCTCGCCGAGGCGGTCCGGCGCGACGCCCGCAGCACCCTGCTGGAGGTCGCCGTGGACAACGCCGCAGCCCAGCGCCTCTACGCGACGTACGGGTTCGAGCCGATCGGGGTGCGGCGCGGCTACTACCAACCGAGCAACACCGACGCGCTGGTCATGCGGCGCGACGCCGAGCCGACCGGGAACGGACCACACGACCATGGCTGACGAACCACTGATCCTGGGCATCGAGACCTCCTGCGACGAGACCGGCGTCGGCATCGTGCGGGGGCACACCCTGCTGGCCGACGCGCTCGCCTCAAGCGTCGAGGAACACGCCCGGTTCGGGGGTGTGGTGCCGGAGGTGGCCAGCCGGGCACACCTGGAGGCCATCGTGCCGACCATGGACCGGGCACTGACCGAGGCCGGCGTCACGCTGGCCGACATCGACGCGATCGCGGTCACCTCCGGGCCCGGGCTGGCCGGCGCGCTGCTGGTCGGCGTCGCTGCCGCCAAGGGGTACGCGCTCGCCGCCGAGAAACCCGTCTACGGCGTCAACCACCTCGCCGCCCACGTCGCGGTGGACACCCTTGAGCACGGCCCGCTGCCCGAACCCGCCATCGCGCTCCTGGTGTCCGGCGGCCACTCGTCCCTGCTGCTCGTGGACGACCTGGCCCGGGGTGTCACCCCGCTGGGCGCCACCATCGACGACGCGGCCGGGGAGGCGTTCGACAAGGTCGCCCGGCTGCTCGGGTTGCCGTTCCCGGGCGGTCCGCCCATCGACCGGGAGGCGCGGGCCGGCGATGCCGCCTCGATCGCCTTCCCCCGCGGTCTGACCGCCGCGAAGGATCTCGCCGCCCACCGGTACGACTTCTCGTTCTCGGGCCTGAAGACGGCGGTGGCCCGGTGGGTCGAGGCCCGTCAGCGTGCCGGCGAGCCGGTGCCGGTGGCCGACGTGGCCGCGTCCTTCCAGGAGGCGGTCTGTGACGTCCTGACCAGCAAGGCCCTCGCCGCCTGTCGCGCGCAGGGCATCGAGACCCTGGTCATCGGCGGCGGAGTGGCGGCGAACTCGCGGCTGCGGGCGATGGCCGAGCAGCGGGCCGAGAAGTACGGCATCCAGGTCCGGGTGCCCCGGCCGAAGCTCTGCACCGACAACGGCGCGATGGTGGCCGCGCTCGGTTCGCACCTGGTCGCCGCCGGGGTCGCTCCGAGCCGACTGGACCTGCCAGCCGATTCGGCTCTGCCGTTGACCACGGTCAGCGTGTGACGGGAGCGGCGGACATGATCGTGCGGATGTGGGAGGCGCGCGCCGAGGCGTACGGAGTCGCCGATCTGATCACCTGGGTGTGCGACACCGCCCTGCCCGAGTTGGAGCACGACCCGCTGCACGTCTCCAGCGAGGTCTTCTCCTCCACCGACCACCGCGTGGTGGTCATCTCCAAGTGGCGCAGCAACCCCCGCCCGCTGCCGGACCCGCCAGCCCTGCTGGTGGCCCGCGCCCCGCACTCCTGGGACTTCACCCAGGTAGACCGCTGACGCGAGCCACCATCCAGGCCATGAGCTGACTGGTCAGCTGCGGCGCAACATCCGGTAGGTGGCGATTCCGCCGGTGCCCAGCGCGGCGAGGAAGACCAGCCAGACGACGGTGCTGCTGACTCCGACCTGCGGGCCGGAGTTGGCGGAGGCGGCGGCCAAGAGCCCGTCCTCACCCGGGGCGGGCAGCGCGGCCGGCGGCAGCTCCGGCCAGCGAACCAGGCCGGTGCTCTCCAGCATCTGCATGTGGTGCATCACGAAGCCGTTGGAGTCGTCGCAGAGCTTGCGGACGGTGGCGTCCCGGGTGCTGGCGCGGACCGCGCCGATCACCGGGAAGATCTTGCCGTGGGCGACCCGGAGCCGGGTGACGAAGATCTGGTCGAACCGAGCGCCGGAGGCCTTCTGCATCTCGGCCAGCCAGCCCTTCTGCTCGGCGGTCGGCTCGCTGGGGATCGTCGCGCCCAACTTGTTGGCCGCGTCGACCACGAGCTGGTCGAGCTTCTGGTGCTCGCTGGCGATGCCGGCGCCGATCTCCCGGACCTTCGCCGACTGTCCCTTCTCGGCGGCCATCTGGCCGGCTGGCATCTCCCACAGCCCGGCCAACCGCACCCCGTTGAGCAGTGTCATGTCGGCGGCGTTGAGCTGCTGGCCACCGGCGGGCGCGGCGACGGCCACGCCGGGCAGGACACCGACCCCCGCGATGACCGCGATGAGCAGCATCGCCGCTCGGTGGGTCCGGGTGCCCAGTCGGCGATGGGCGGATCTGAGCGGTGCCATGTCTGTGGTGCCTCCTCGGTCCGGACCGGAACGCGTCTGGACCGGGCAGCCGTACCGTGCCGGTTGCCCGTCCGCCCACTGGTACGGACTGATCGCGCGATCAGTTCATCGCGGAGCGACCCGGATCAGCGGGTGACGGCGAGCAGGCCGCCGAGCAGCAGCAGGGTGAGCGCCGCGGCGGCGAAGACCATCAGCAACTCCTGACGCCCGCGCCCGACCGGGCCGGCGTCGACGGCCGGATTGGGCAGGGCCGGTAAGTCGCGGGTCAGCGCGGCCAGGTCACCGAGGGTGCGCGCCGTCCACACCGCACCGGCCCGATCGGAGAACTCGTCGAGCGTCAACCGGCCCGCCGCGGTGTGCTGGTGCAGCGCGGCGACCACCCGGTTGCGGTCGTCGTCGGAGGCGCGCAGCTCGACATCCACGCCGGACAGCGTACGCGGATCAGCCCACGTCGAGGGGGTCGGCGAGGAGCCGTTCGAAGGCCAGCTCGGCGGCACCGATCAGGGGCGCGTCCGCACCCAGTTTCGGCGTGCGCAGTCGCACGTGCTCCAGGCAGGCGCCGAGCGCGTTGGAGTTGAGCCGGCTGCGGATCTGGGCCGCCGCCGCGAGGTAGAGGTCACGCATGGTCCCGCCGAAGATGACCATCTCCGGGTTGAAGACGTTCACCAGGTTGGCCACCCCGAAGCCGAGCCAGTCGCCGGCCTGGCGGACCGCCGTCTGGGCCCGGGCGTCCCCCCGGTCGGCCGCGTCGAAGACCTCCAACAGCGCGTCGCGGCCCCGGGCGTCGGAGCGTCCGGCGGCGCGCAGGAGACCGTGCTCGCCGATCTCGGTCTCCCAACAGCCCCGGGAGCCGCACTCACAGGGCCTGCCGTCGCGGACCACCTTCATGTGGCCGACCTCGCCGCCGTACCCACCGTGCCCGGTCAACCGGCGCCCGCCGGCGATGATGCCGGCACCCACGCCGACGTCGCCGTACAGGTAGAGGACGTTGTCGCAACCCGCCGCCACACCTCGTGCGTGTTCGGCGAACGCGGCGACGTCGGCCACGTTGCCCACCGTGATCGGTACGTCGATGCCCAACTCGTCGGCGAGGGCCGCGCCGATCGGCTCATCCACCCAACCGGTGGTGGGGCCGAGCCGGACCAGGCCGTCGTCCCGGCGGACCATGCCGCAGACCGCGACGCCGGCACCGACGCAGATCGCGTCCGCCGGCACCAGCTGCTGCATCTCCTTGACCGCGCCGGCCAGCAGCGGCGCGGCCTCCGCGGCCAGCAGGCCGCGCGGCCGGTCCAGATCCCGACGGTCCAGGACCGCGCCACCCAGCCCGATCCGGGCCGCGCGTAGCCGGTCCACCTCCACTGAGTACGCGTACGCGTAGACCCGGGCCGACTCGGGCCGGACGACCAGTGACGGTCGTCCGGCCCGGCCGGTCTCCTTCGGTGCCCCTTCGCTGACCAGCCCCACTGCGGACAGGTCGGCGGTGAGCGCGCCGATGGTGCTGCGGTTGAGACCCAACGTGGTGGTCAGTTCGGCACGCGTGGTCGCTCCGTGGACGTGCACGTGCCGCAGCAGGGCCCCGAGGTTCTGCCGTCGGACGTCATCCTGGCTTGGTCCTGGGCGCATGCTGGTGCTACCTCCCGCGCGGTCAGCGGGTGCCGGTGGCTGCCGCGCGGCGGCGGGAGAGCGCGTCGACGCTGGCGGCGAGCAGCAGCACGACGCCGGTGACCACGTACTTGACTCCCGCGCTGTACCCCATCAGGCCCATTCCGTTTTCGATGACCGCGACCACCGCGCCGCCGAGTACGGCGTCGAGGACGCGGCCCTTGCCACCGAAGAGGCTGGTGCCGCCGATCACCGCTGCGCCGACCGCGTAGAGCAGTACGTTACTGCCCCCGGTGTTCGGGTCGACCGAGTTGGCCCGGCTGGCCGCCACGATGCCACCGATGGCGGCCATCGAGGAGCAGATCACGAAGACCGAGATGCGGATTCGGTCGACCTCGATGCCGGCTCGGCGGGCCGCTTCCCGGTTGCCGCCCACGGCGTAGATGTGCCGGCCGTAGCTGGTGCGTTGGAGCACGAAGGTCCAGATGATCAGCAGCACCGCGATGATCGGGACAACGATCGGCACACCCTTGAGTGAGCTGATCAGGACGTTGCGGCTGCGCTCCAGGTTGAGCACGTACACGGCGGTGCCGAGGATGACGGCGAGCCCGCCGATCCGCAGCGCCACCACCGCGAGCGGGTCGGTGATCAGACCGCGAGCCACCCGGGTGCGGTGGCGCAGCAGTTGCACCGCCGCGTAGCTGACGACCGCGATGGCGGTCAGTGCCCAGCCCAGCGTGGGGGCGAGGTTGCGGTTGGCGATGGCGACCAGCACGTCGTCGCGGACGGAGATGTTGGTGCCCTCCTTGACGAGCAGCAACACGACGCCCTGGAAGGCGAGGAAACCGGCGAGGGTGACCACAAAGGACGGGATGCCGATCTTCGCGACGAGCATGCCGAGCGTGGTGCCGATGACCACACCGGTGGCGACCGCGGCGAGCACGGCGACCCACCAGGGGTAGCCGAGCACGGTGACCACATTGGCCAGCACGGCCGCGCAGACGCCGCTGGCGAAGCCGGCGGAGAGGTCGATCTCGCCGAGCAGCAGCACGAAGACCAGGCCCATCGCGATCAGCGTGACCGCCGCGCCCTGGGTGAAGAGGTTGGCGAAGTTGCCGGCCGACAGGAACGACGACGGCCGCATGATCGCGAAGACGGTGCAGAGCACGATCAGGCCGAGCACGGCTGGTAGCGCGCCGACGTCGCCACCGCGTACCCGACTCAGGTAGTTGCGGACGTGGCCTCCGACGGTCGGCGGGGGTGTGACGGCCGCGGGGCCGTCCTTCCGCACGGCGGTGGTGGTCATCGGACGCCTCCTGAGATCGAGTCGGCCGGCTGCGGGCCGTCGCCGTTGCTGCCCGGGTCGGTGGCGAGGCCGAGCCCGCCCGAGCGCCCGGCGGTGATCAGCTCGACCACCTGGGCGTGGGTGATGTCGGTGGTCTTCACCTGGGCGACCATCTGGCCGAGGTACAGCGCGGCGATCCGGTCGGAGACGGCGAAGACGTCGTTCATGTTGTGCGAGATGAGCACCACGGCCAGGCCGTTGTCGGCGAGGCGGCGGACCAGTTCGAGCACCTGGGCGGTCTGTGCCACGCCGAGCGCCGCGGTCGGCTCGTCCAGGATGACCAGCTTGCTGTTCCAGAGCACCGCCTTGGCGATGGCCACGGTCTGGCGCTGCCCGCCGGAGAGGCTGGACACGTGCTGGCGTAGTGAGGTGACGGTGCGGATGGAGAGCCCCGCCAGGGTTTCGGCGGCGAGCTGTTCCATGGTCGGCTCGTCCAGGACGATGCCGCTGCGCTTCTCCCGGCCGAGGAACATGTTCTGCACGATGTCCAGGTTGTCGCAGAGCGCGAGGTCCTGGTAGACGACCTCGATGCCGAGCGTGGCGGCGTCGCGGGGGCTGCCGATGTGCACCGGTTCACCGTTGAACAGGAACTCTCCGGCGTCGGTGGGGTGGATACCGCTGATGCACTTCACCAGGGTCGACTTGCCGGCGCCGTTGTCGCCGACCAGTGCGGTCACTTCGCCCGGGTGGACGGTCAGGGCGACGTCGCGGAGCACCTGGACGGGACCGAAGCTCTTGTCGATCCCGCGGAGTTCCAGCAGGGGGGTCGCGGACACGGGGGTCTCCTTCTTAAGGGAGGGTCGGGGCCCGTCCGGCAGGCGCCGCCCGGCACGGGAGGGCTCTCCCGTGCCGGGCGGCGATGGTCGTCCCGGCGGGTACTGCGGCGTCGGTCAGCTGATGCCGGCTTCGGCGCAGAACTTGGTGTACGCCGCGGTGCAGACCTCTTCCTTGGTCACGTAGCCGTCGGCGATGACGTCCTTGACGTTCTCCTTGTAGATGGCCTTCGGGGTGAGCAGCACCGAGGGGACCTCGCGGTCACCGTCCTTCACCGTCTGGCCGGTGTCCTTCTGCTCACCCTTGGCGAGCGCGATGGCCAGGTCGGAGGCGGCCTTGGCCTCTTCCCGGACCGCCTTGTAGACGGTCATGCACTGGTCACCGGCGAGGATGTTCTGCAGGCCCTCGGTGCTGGCGTCCTGCCCGGTCACCGGCACCTTGCCGTTGAGCTTGTTCTTCTTCAGGATCGAGATCGCCGCGTTGCCGAGGCCGTCGTTGGCTGCCAGCACGCCGTCGATCTTGCCGTTGGCCTTGGTGAGCTGCTGTTCGAAGATCGTCGCGGCCTGCGCGTTGTCCCACGCCGGCACCGCGTCCTCGGGGCCCTTGACGTATTCCTTGGCGTCGAACTTCGGCTTGAGCACCGAGTCGTAGCCGGCCTTGAAGAGGGTGGCGTTGTTGTCGGTGGGGGAGCCGTTCAGGTACGCCACGACGGGGTTCTTGGCGCCCTTCTCGGTCAGGCACTTCGACAGACCCTCGCCCTGGAGCTTGCCGACGGTCTCGTTGTCGAAGCTGACGTAGTACTGGGCGGAACCGCCCAGGGTGAGCCGGTCGTAGTCGATGGTGGCCACACCCTGCGACTTGGCCTTGTCGAGCACTGCCTTGCCGGTGCCGGAGTCCAGGTTGACGATCATCAGGGCGGTGACGCCACCGGTGATCATCTGGTCGGCGATGGTCTGGAAGGCGGTCTTGTCGTTCTGCGCGTTCTGGATGTCGTACTGGACGCCGGCGGCCTTGAACGCCTCCTCCAGGAACCGACGGTCCGCGGTCTCCCAGCGGGCCGAGGACTTGCTGTCCGGCAGGATCACGCCGATCTTGGGGGTCTTGTCGGAGCCGGCCTTGTCGCCGGAGTCGTCGCCACAGGCGGTCAAGCCGCCGGTCGTGAGCAGGCCCACGGCGGCGATGGTGAGGATCCCCTTACGCATGTGCAGGGTCCTTTCGGAGGTGGGGGAGGTGTTGTTTTGTTGTGTCCGGCAACGTATTTCGCGTCACACCGGCTCCACAAGACCGCGCAGGTGCATAGTTTGTTGGGAGCGATAACAATTCAGCAACGCGACTGTTACTCCCCGGGTATCCCACGGGGGAGTCGACGTAACGAAGGTCGTCAGTGGGTCTGCAACGGCGCGGTGCGGGCGTCGGTCAGCGCCACCAGATCCGCTGCGGCCAGTTCGAGTTGCAGACCGCGCCGACCAGCCGAGACGTAGATCGTCGGGAGATCCAGCGCGGATTCGTCCAGCACGGTGGGCAACCGTCGACGCTGCCCGAGCGGGCTGATCCCACCGCGCACGTAGCCGGTGGCCCGCTCGGCGACCGCCCGGTCGGCCAACGCCGCCCGCTTGCCGCCGACCGCCGCCGCGAGCGCCTTGAGATCCAACTCGCCGGTGACCGGGACGACCGCCACGGTGAGCGCGCCGTCGACCTCGGTCACCAGCGACTTGAACACGCGCTCCGGTGCCACACCGAGCGCCACCGCCACCAATGCGCCGTAGTTCGGGGCGTCCGGCGACACCCGGTACGGATGGGTGCGATGCGCGATCCCGCGCTTGACCACCAGTGCCGTTGCCGGCGTGCCCTGTCCCGCCACAGCGACGAGGCTAGTCGAGACGGGGCTAGTCGACAGGCCGGCCGATCAGCACCGTCGGTGCGCCGTCGACCCGGGTGAGCACCAGACTCGCCGCCTCGTCCCCGGCCAGCCGCAGGTCCCGCCGGAGCTGCTCCGGGGTGAGCGCCGAACCCCGCTTGAGAATCTCCACGCGGCCCACCCGACGGTCGCGCAGCAGCGCCCGCAGCCGCTTGAGCGAGAACGGCAGCACGTCGGTGATCTCCAGACAGCGCGCGTACGGGGTGCGGATCGGCTGGTCGGCGTAGAGGTAGGCGATGCTCGGATCGCCCAGGGTGGCGTCCAGTTCGGTGGCCAGTTCGGCGACGAGGTGCGCGCGGACCACCGCCGGGTCCGGGTCGTACAGGTATCGGCGCGGCGGCCCGACCGGCGCCTCGGCGGCACCCGAGCCGGTGAGCTGGTGGCGGTGGGCCTCGGCACCCCGCTGGCGGTAGAGGGTGGCTCGGCGGGGCACCTCCGCCAGTTCGCCGCACCAGAGCGCGGCCTCGACCAGGTCGCCGTCCACGCCGACCCACTCGGCCTCCGCGCCGGCCGGAATGAGCGCGTGGTCCAGGCCCGGCGCCACCTTCACCACGGTGCGCGGCACCCGCTCGGCCAGCCCGGTGACGAAGTCCCACGGTGGCGAGTACGCGCGCGGGTCGAAGATCCGCCGCCCGGTGCCGCTGGTGCGGCGGGCCGGATCGCAGAAGACCCCGTCGACCCGGGACACGTCGAACCCGGTCGCGTCGCCGCACTCGACCGTGAACAGCTCGGCCAGCCCGGCCGCCGTGGCGTTGGCGGCGGCCATCGCGGCGGTCACCGGGTCGGCCTCCACCCCGTACACCCGGATGCCGGCCCGGGCGGCGGCCAACGCGTCGGCCCCGAGCCCGCACCCGAGGTCGGCCAGGGTGCGCACGCCGGCCGCGTACAACCGGGCGGCCCGACGGTCGGCGACCACCCGGCGGGTGGCCTGCTCCAGGCCGGGACGGGTGAGGAACATCCCAGCGGCGGCCGGGCCGAACTTGCCGACCGCACGGTGGCGCAGCTCGGCCTGGGTGAGTGCCGCCGCGGCCAACGTCGGCGGCACCCCGGCCGCGCGCAGCGCCGACGCCGCGGCCAGTGGATCACCGCCGGCCAGCCCGGCCGCCGCCGTGAGGGCGGCCGACCCCTCAGGGGTACGCAGCGCCGCCAGCTGATCGAGATCCACCCGGCCATTGTCCCGGCCGACCCGAAAATCCTGGCTGGCGGGGCGCGACGCGCTGGCACTCTCCTTGACGGAGTGCTAGCCACGGAATAACCTGCGATTAGCACTCTCACCCTGAGGGTGCCAGCTTCCGGGTCTCGCGACCCGGGTGCGCACGCCAGGCGGACCGGCACCCGCGACGACGGCACCGCCCGGTGGCATGAGGCAGATTGACGCTGGTCAGCCCCGCTGGCCAGCAACGAAACCAGTACCCCAGGAGGGTATGCCCGTGACTACCGCGACCAAGGTTGCGATCAAGCCGCTCGAGGACCGCATCGTGGTCCAGGCGAACGAGGCTGAGACCACCACGGCGTCGGGCATCGTGATCCCCGACACCGCCAAGGAGAAGCCGCAGGAGGGCACCGTCCTCGCTGTGGGCCCGGGGCGCGTCGACGACAACGGCAACCGGGTTCCGGTTGACGTGCAGGTCGGCGACACCGTCCTCTACTCGAAGTACGGCGGCACCGAGGTCAAGTACGCCGGCGAGGAGTACCTGGTGCTCTCCGCCCGCGACGTCCTCGCGGTCATCGAGAAGTAAGCAACCGATCAGTGCCACTGCCCCGGTCCGGCTCGCCGGGCCGGGGCAATGGCGCTTCGAAGGGACATTAATGGCGAAGATCCTGAGCTTCTCGGACGACGCCCGGCACCTGCTGGAGCACGGTGTCAACGCCCTCGCGGACGCGGTCAAGGTCACCCTCGGCCCGCGCGGGCGCAACGTCGTCCTGGACAAGAAATTCGGTGCGCCGACGATCACCAACGATGGTGTGACCATCGCCAAGGAGATCGAGCTCACCAACCCGTACGAGAACCTTGGCGCGCAGCTGGTCAAGGAGGTGGCGACCAAGACCAACGACGTCGCCGGCGACGGGACCACCACCGCGACCGTGCTGGCCCAGGCGATGGTTCGCGAGGGTCTGCGCAACGTGACCGCCGGGACCAACCCGGCCGGCCTCAAGCGGGGCATCGACGCGGCGGCCGTCAAGGTCTCCGAGGCGCTGCTCGGCCGTGCCGCCGAGGTCACCAGTAAGGAGTCGATCGCGAACGTGGCGACGATCTCCGCGCAGGACTCCACGATCGGCGACCTGATCGCCGAGGCGATGGAGCGCGTCGGCCGCGACGGTGTCATCACCGTCGAGGAAGGCTCGATGCTCACCACCGAACTGGACGTGACCGAGGGTCTCCAGTTCGACAAGGGCTTCATCTCGCCGAACTTCGTCACCGACCTGGAGGGTCAGGAGTCCGTCCTTGAGGACGCGTACGTCCTGGTCACCACCCAGAAGATCTCGGCGATCGAGGAGCTGCTGCCGCTGCTGGAGAAGGTCCTGCAGAACAGCAAGCCCCTGCTGATCATCGCCGAGGACGTGGACGGCCAGGCGCTCTCCACCCTGGTGGTCAACTCGCTGCGCAAGACCCTCAAGGTCTGCGCGGTCAAGGCCCCGGGCTTCGGTGACCGGCGCAAGGCGATGCTCCAGGACATCGCGATCTCCACGGGCGCCGAGCTGGTCGCCCCGGAGCTGGGCTACAAGCTCGACCAGGTCGGCCTGGAGGTGCTCGGCACCGCCCGGCGCGTCGTGGTCGACAAGGAGAACACCACGATCGTCGACGGCGGCGGCCAGAAGGCCGACGTCGCCGACCGGGTCTCCCAGATCCGCAAGGAGATCGAGGCATCCGACTCCGACTGGGACCGGGAGAAGCTGGCCGAGCGGCTGGCGAAGCTCTCCGGTGGCATCGCCGTCATCAAGGCTGGCGCGGCTACCGAGGTCGAGATGAAGGAGCGCAAGCACCGCATCGAGGACGCCATCGCGGCGACCAAGGCTGCGGTCGAGGAGGGCACTGTGCCCGGCGGCGGCGCCGCCCTGGTGCAGATCCTGTCGGTGCTCGACGACGACCTGGGCTTCACCGGTGACGAGAAGGTCGGCGTCTCGGTCGTGCGCAAGGCGCTCGTCGAGCCGCTGCGCTGGATCGCCCAGAACGCCGGTCACGACGGCTACGTCGTGACGCAGAAGGTCGCCGACCTCGAGTGGGGCAACGGCCTCGACGCCGCCAAGGGCGAGTACGTCGACCTGGTCAAGGCCGGCATCATCGACCCGGTGAAGGTGACCCGCAACGCGGTCACCAACGCCGCCTCGATCGCCGGTCTGCTGCTCACCACGGAGAGCCTCGTGGTGGAGAAGCCGGAGCAGGCCGAGCCGGCCGCCGCCGGCGGGCACGGCCACGGTCACGGCCACCAGCACGGCCCGGGCTTCTGATCCGGTAGCGACACCCGTTCCGGGGCACACCGCCGTACGGCGGTGTGCCCCGGCTCGTCTTGTCGGCTGGTAGGTCATTACCGAACGCTGACGTTGTTGGCGACCGGGCGAGATGATCGCGCACACTGGGCCGATGAGCACCACGTCACGGCGGTACGCCGCGCTGGCCGGAATCACCGCCGCCGCCGTCGCGATCGGGATCGCCGAACCGGTCGCGGTGTTGACCGGCCCCCGGTCGGCGCCCCTGGTCGCGGTCGGCGGGGTCATCGTCGACGCCGTCCCCGAGTCGTTGAAGCAACTCGCCATCGATCTCTTCGGGACCGCCGACAAGATCGCGCTGCTGGTCGGCACGGCCGTGTTGCTGGGCGGCTTCGCCGCGCTCTTCGGCGTACTGGCGGTTCGCCGGCTGGCACTCGGCCTGGCCGGCATCGCCGCGTTCGGCGTCATCGGCGTGGCCTCCGCGTTGACCCGTTCCGGCGCGGACCTCGCCGACGCGCTGCCATCCCTGATCGGTGCCGGTCTCGGCGCCCTGGTGCTCTGGCTGTTCATCGCCGGACCGTTCGAGCTGAACCCCTGGCCCTGGTCACCACCCACGCCGACCGCTGGTTCAGCGTCGTCCGGCGGCCCGGTGCCGTCGCCCGGCGGCCCGGTGCCGTCGCCCGGCGGCCCGGTGCCTTCGCCCGGCGGCCCGGTTTCTTCGCCTGGCGGCTCGATGTCTCCGCCCGGCGGCTCGGTGCCTTCCTCCGGCAGGCCGGTGTCGCCGGCCGGCCCGGTGTCGCCCGGCGGGCCGGTGCCGGTGTCGCCGGCGGGGCCGGTTCCGGTGACTCCTGCCGGGCCGACGGCGGCGGTCGAACCGGCCGGGCCTGCCGAAGTGGACCCGGACTCGCGGCGACGGTTCCTCACCGGGAGCGGAGTGCTGCTCGGCACGGCCGTGGTGGCCGGTCTCGGCGGGCGCTGGCTGGCGGGTCGGCGCGGTGTGTCCGCAGCCCGCGAGGCGATCCGCCTGCCCGCGCCGGTCGCCCCCGCACCGGCCGTGCCGGCAGGCGCGGACCTCTCTCTGACCCAACTCGCGCCGTACGTAACCCCGAACTTCGGGTTCTACCGGATCGACACCGCGCTGGTGGTGCCCCAGGTAGACCCGGACACCTGGCGGCTGCGGATCCACGGGCGGGTCGGCAAGGAGCGCACCTACAGCTACGCGGATCTGTTGGCCCGACCGCTGGTCGAGCGGTACATCACGCTCGCCTGCGTCTCCAACGAGGTGGGTGGGGACCTGATCGGCAACGCCCGCTGGCTCGGCGTACCCCTGCGGGAACTGCTCGACGAGGTCGAGCCGGACGACGACGCCGACCAGGTCGTCGGCCGATCGGTCGACGGCTGGACCTGCGGTACCCCCACCGCCGCGCTGCGCGACGGACGGGACGCGCTGCTGGCCGTCGGAATGAACGGCGAGCCGCTGCCGGTCGAGCACGGCTTCCCGGCCCGGGTGGTGGTGCCGGGCCTCTACGGCTACGTGTCGGCCTGCAAGTGGGTCACCGAGCTGGAGCTGACCCGGTTCGCCGACTTCGACGCGTACTGGGTGCCGCGCGGCTGGTCCGCCCAGGGCCCGATCAAGACCCAGTCCCGGATCGACACGCCCCGACGACGTAACAAGCTGACCGCCGGGCCGGTGACCATCGCCGGCGTGGCCTGGGCGCAGCACCGTGGCATCCGCCGAGTCGAGGTACGCGTCGACGACGGCCAGTGGCAGCAGGCCGAGCTGGCCCCGGCCGTGTCGGTGGACACCTGGGTGCAGTGGTCCTGGCGCTGGGACGCCACGCCAGGCGAACACCGGCTCCAGGTCCGAGCGACGGACGCGACCGGTGAAACCCAAACCGAGCGTACGCAGGACGTCGTCCCGGATGGCGCCACCGGCTGGCACACGGTCACCGTCACCGTCCGCTGACCCACGGCACAGCATCGCCACCCGGGTCGTTGGCGATACGGGTCCGCTATGTGCCCTCCGGGTCGTGGCTGTGTCCTGGACCCTTTAGTGGGGTGGTGGGCTGTGTCCGCAACGTGCCCTGCGGGTAGGTGGCTGTACCCCGCGATCCTTCTGTGGGTTGGCGGGGGCTGGGTCCGCGACGTGCCGTGAGCGTCGGTGGCGGTGTCCTGGACTTGGCCTGCGGGTTCCCATGACTGTCCCGCCGGGCCGGCGGACCCCTGGCTGACCGCTGATGCCTCGGACAGTGCATGCAGATCTTGGACAGTTTCCGTTCGCGCCGGACAGGTGTCCAAGATTCGCGGGGGCGGTCGGTCGGCGCCATTCCGCCTCCGCCGGGCCGTTGCGCCGGGCCGTTGCGCCGCCGGGTCCCGTCGTTGCGCCGTGGGTAGCCTCTCGACCATGACATCTACTCCGCATCGGGTGGCGTTTCGGCCATGCGCCGCGAGATCTTGGACAGTTTCCGTTCGCGCGGAACGGTAACTGTCCAAGATCTGCGGGCAGCCGCCGACCAGATGGCGCGATCCGCCTCCCGCACGGACCCGCGCAGCGCGGCGTCCCCAGCGGCAGCGGCCAGGGGCCAGCGGCCAAGGGCCAGCGTCCCAGTGGCCAGCAGCCAAGGGGCAGCGGCCAAGGGTCAGCGGCCGAGGGTCAAGGGTCAGCGGTCAAGGGTCAGCGGTCAACGGCGGCAAGAGGCCGCTGGCCGGCACCCCGGGTTGGGGGTGCCGGCCAGCGGTCGGTGTCGTGCGGTCGTGCGGTCGTGCGGTCGTGCGGTCGTGCGTGGTTCTGCGGTGGTGCGGGGGTCAGCTGTTCCAGTGCTGGGTGACGAGGTCGGTGGCCTGCTGCTCCCACTGGGCGTAGGCGTCGGG